>NZ_JBALDA010000081.1:0-59003 GCF_036917535.1 Nostoc sp. | reverse complement strand
GTCGGTTTAGCACTGAACCTGCGGGCTTATGATTTCGTCTCCCAAGAATTACGGGCGGCGGAAGACCCAGAGTTTGAAACTTTCTATACCAAAAACATTTTGCTCAACGAGGGTATCCGTGCTTGGATGGCTCCTCAAGATCAACCCCACGAACAATTTGTATTCCCTGAAGAAGTTCTACCTCGCGGTAACGCTCTCTAAGAATATCAAATTTGACCATGACCTGAATTAGGATTGTGGTTGGCAAAAGTTGACACACCCAGATAAAACAATCTCCTTGTAATCAAGCTAATAAAGTGTCAATTTTCACTATTCTCAAGTAATCTCCCATCAAAAGGTGGGAGATTTTTTCTATATATGGTTAATATCTCTAAATTTATATGTTATGTTAGATAAAGGTTATAAACCCGGAGTAAATCCTCTGCCCTTTTGAAAACTAAGACCGCTTAGGCAACAAGGAGGTGATGCCCATGATAGAAAGTAGTAAATGCATGGGTCATCAGGTTGCAGTTAGCCGGCTGTGTGCCGGAGCTGTTCTCTAAAAGTTAGCCTTAGTCATCTTTGAGATACTAAGTTAGCTCAAGTAGCTAGGCAAGCTTGGAGTTCCTTCCGGCAGTCTGGTTGCAACCTGAAGACCCCCTAGACCGCCCTGACTTAGATCATCTGATCTAAATCAGGGCGGATAGTTTTTTATAGGTGATTTTTGTTTTATCAATGGTTACTTTTAAAAGATAAATAGCGATGGTTGTCGCAGATAAAGCCAACCTCTTTAAGTTTTCTTAAAAAGAATAAATATCTTGCATTAAACCTTGGAATATGACCAAATGTAAGAAATAGCGTCTATCTGCCTAAATCTGATTTAAATCTAGACATACTCATTGTGGTTTAATTTATCCTCCCATACTTCCTGTGTGGAGAATAAAAGAGGTTTGCATTTTACAAAGGCAAAATGTAACAAATATATCAGTAGGAATTTATTGATATGGCACAACTACTCACCGAAGTAGAAATTCAAGAACAGGCAAAGAGTCTGTCAGATTGGACTGTTGAAGACTCCAAGTTGGAGATTACCCGCACATTTAAAGATTTTATGGAAGCAATTGAGTTTGTCAATAAGCTGGTGGAGCCGGCTGAGTCAGCGGGACATCATCCAGATATAGAGATTTCCTACAATCAAGTGAAGATTACACTCACAACACATGATGCAGGCGGATTGACGCAGCTGGACTTTGATGTAGCACAGGTGATTTCCCAGATCAATTAATAAGTTGTTTATTTTAACATTTTGCACCAAACGATAAGAAGTCACAGTGATATACAATTTGTATGGTCGAGCCAGTGTGTTCTAACTAGCATGAGATTTATACTAGGGGTAAGTGGAAGAAGCGATTTTTGATGGCAAACTGCTAAGTGTCTAAAGTCTTCAGCAATTTAGCCTGTGTAGAGAGCGAATGACCCAAACCCTACTCCCTGCTTAGATATTTAGATAAGTATGTGTGACAGTTATTAAGGCGATCGCTCCAATCTTGCCATCTAGATCGGATGTTTTATAATGTTATGATATAAAGATATGTTTTTGCATAAGTTAATCACATAAGTTTTTAACCCAAAGTTAATCGTTTATTAGCTTTGCAAAAACTAAAATTGTAGTAGTGGCAACTATGTCTCATCCACAGGTTTGAATGAGATGTCACATTTTCGAGAATTAGGTGCAACAAAATCAATTATCTAAACAAGGTGTGAGGAGTAAGGTAAAAATGTCTAATCTGTTGTGGAAATCCTTAGTGGTTAGTCCAGCAGTTTTGGGAGCAACGTTGTTAGTTTCGACCGCAGCAATGGCGGCTCCAAACCCAACCACAGAAGTATCATCAGCTAAACAACTAGGTGTAACCGAAGTTGCCCAACAGCCAGAAGTATTGGCTCAAACAACCATAGATCAAGTTAACCGCTATAGTAACGAAGGTAATCAAAATAACTCTCAGTCCCAAGTAACATCAGTTTCTCAATTTTCCGACGTACAACCCACTGACTGGGCATTCCAAGCATTGCAGTCCTTGGTTGAGCGCTATGGTTGTATTGCAGGTTATCCAAATTCTACTTATCGCGGTAATCGTGCTTTGACCCGTTATGAATTTGCCGCTGGTTTGAATGCTTGTTTGGATCGGGTTAACGAATTGATAGCCACAGCAACAGCGGACTTGGTGACAAAACAAGATTTAGCTACCTTACAGCGGCTACAAGAAGAATTTTCCGCAGAATTGGCAACCCTACGAGGTCGCGTAGATTCTTTAGAAGCGCGGACTGCTGAATTGGAAGCGAATCAGTTCTCCACTACCACAAAATTAGTTGGTGAAGCCGTTTTTGCCGTTAGTGATGCGTTTGGAAGTAACACTGGTGACAACAACAACACTGTCTTCCAAGATCGGGTACGTTTAGACTTGCAAACCAGCTTCACTGGTAGAGATGTTTTACATACTCGTCTAGCAGCAGGTAATGCACAAGCCTTTTCACTAAGGGATAACGCTAATAATAATCTCAGTGCTCTCGGTGATGCGGAAGGCACACAAACATTTCAAATTGGTGCTGGTGATGGTAACAATAGTGTCAAAATAGACCGCTTGACCTATGAAGTTCCCATCGGTCCAGCCCAAGTTTACTTAGCAGCTAGTGGCGGTCGGCACAGCCATTATGCACCTGTCAATAATCCTTACTTTTTTGATCAAACTGACGGTGGTAACGGCGCTATATCTACCTTTGCTTCTGAAAGTCCTATCTATCGGATTGGTGGCGGTGCAGGTATAGCGATCAATCTACCCCTTGGTAAGAGTGGTGGCATCCTGGGAAATAGTTCGATTACTGGGGGTTACTTAGCATCACAAGCTAATGATCCTGGTGTTATTGATCTTAGTTCAGGTCTGATCGACGGCAGTTATGCTGCTTTAGGACAGTTAAACTTTAGTGTTGGCAATCGTTTAGCTTTAGCTGCTACTTACGTCCACAGTTATAATGCAGCTGGCGGTGCTTTATTTAACTCGGGTTCAACTTCAAACCCAGAGCTTGTTGCAGTAGGTACTAGACAAGGTAACACTTTACTAAATGCAGGTTCTAGTAACTCTTACGGTGTGTCGGCTGCGTTTAGACCCAGCGATAAGTTTTCAGTTAGTGGCTTCATTTCTTACCATGATGTCACAGGCTTTGGTGCTGATGATGATTATGAAGCTTGGAGCTATGGTGCTGGGGTTGCTTTAGTTGATTTTGGTAAACAGGGTAACGTCTTGGGTCTTTTTGCTGGTGTAGAACCCTATTCCCGTAACCGAGCAGTTTTTGCTGGTACTGGTAACGATGTACCTTATCATTTTGAAGGCTTCTACAAGTATCGCGTGTCAGATAACGTCTCCATCACCCCTGGTGTCATCTGGTTAACCTCTCCTGATCAAAATAGCGATAATGATGATGCATTTATTGGTACGCTCAGAACAACTTTTACCTTCTAGAGTGTTAACTATCCACTGACAATTTTGAACTCTATTTCTCCCCGCCATCAGGCGGGGTTTTTTGTTTTCAGTAGCAATAATCGATAAACCCCAGTAGCTAACCGGAGTATACTAGAAAAGTTAGGAGTTATGAGTTATGGCAGGTTTTATATAAATAGACCAGAGTAATGCCTACTCTACAAGTGACTTACGCCGTGAGTAGCTTTTTCTGAGCGGGCTTTTTTAGTAGAAGTTGGCGATATAAAGCTATATATTGCGTAAGATCTGAACTCTGCCAATTTGAGATTTTAAATTTTGGATTTGAGATTGAAGGAAAAATATCAAATCCAAATTGACTAACTTTTAATTCCTAATTCCTAACCCCTAACCTTATTGCTGCTTGTGGAACTATCCTGTAAATCGGAATACGCAATTCTCGCCTTATTAGAGATGGCCGCTCATTACGAAAGCGGCGAACCGCTGCAAATTCGACAAATTGCAGCACAACAAAACATACCCGATCGCTATCTAGAACAGCTACTAGCAACTTTGAGGCGTGGCGGTATAGTTAAAAGTCAGCGTGGGTCAAAAGGTGGCTATCTGTTAACGCGAGAACCCCGAAAAATCATCCTTTTTGAGATTTTGGAATGTTTAGAAGGCTTAGAAGCACAAGTTGGTGAAGAAAACGTTAATTCCAAAAGCACAGACAGTTCAGTTATAGAAGAAATTTGGCAAGAAGCAAGTCGCGCGGCAAATTCCGTCTTGCAAAAATATACCCTCCAGGATCTTTGTGAAAAACGAGATTCGCGGCATCAATCATATATTATGTACTACATTTAGTCAAGAGCAATTTGTCATTTTTTGATGACTAATGACCAATAGCTAATAACTAAATAATTCAAGTAGGAAGACACAAATAAACTTAACTATATCAGTCAAGGGCAAAATAGCTAAAAACCTCTTCCCTCCTGCCCTCCTGCCTCCTGCCTTGTCCTAATTACAATTATTTATGTCACTCTACTTAATAATTAAGGACTAATTTATGCGAATAGCTCGTAACATTACAGAACTGGTTGGTCGTACTCCTCTAGTACAGTTGAACCGTATTCCTCAAACAGAAGGATGTGTTGCAGAAATTTTGGTGAAACTGGAAAGTCTGAACCCATCAGCATCAGTTAAAGACCGGATTGGGGTAAGTATGATTAACGCTGCTGAAGAGGAGGGGCTAATTACTCCTTTTAAGACAGTATTGGTAGAACCCACTTCTGGAAACACCGGAATTGCCCTAGCAATGGCAGCAGCAGCTAAGGGTTATCGATTAATTTTGACAATGCCAGAGACGATGAGTGGAGAGCGTCGGGCAATGTTGCGAGCATACGGGGCAGAACTGGAACTAACACCCGGAATGGAAGGCATGAGTGGGGCAATTCAACGAGCGCAGCAAATAGTTAATACTACACTAAATACCTATATGTTGCAGCAGTTTCGCAATCCAGCTAATGCAAAAGTGCATCGGGAAACTACAGCAGAGGAAATCTGGGAAGATACCGATGGACAAGTCGATATAATTGTGGCAGGAGTAGGTACAGGTGGTACGATCACTGGTGTAGCAGAAGTGATTAAAGCACGCAAGCCTAACACTAAGGCGATCGCAGTTGAACCAGCTAATAGCCCAGTTTTATCTGGGGGACGACCAGGATCCCACAAAATCCAGGGAATTGGTGCTGGATTTATTCCTCAAGTATTAAAGATAAAATTGATTGATGAAGTAATTACTGTCACCGATGAAGAAGCGATCGCCTACAGTCGGCGTTTGGCAAAAGAAGAAGGGCTACTATCTGGTATTTCCAGTGGAGCCGCTTTATGTGCAGCAATTCGCGTTGCCCAACGTCAAGAAAATCAGGGACGTTTAATTGTAATGATTCAGCCCAGTTTTGGTGAGAGGTATTTGAGTACACCGTTGTTTCAAGACCTGGAGGCAAGATTGGCCGCTAGCGTCAGTTAACGATACATTGAATTAATGGTCAATTCTAAGCACGTTTTTAACCATTACGAAACTCTCAAAGTTAGTCCAAGTGCCAGCCAAGCGGAGATTAAGCAAGCTTATCGCCGCTTGGTTAAATTGTTTCATCCTGACAGTAATCAGGAAACAGCTGATCGCGAACAGATTATCCGCATCAATGCAGCTTATGAGGTCTTAGGCGACAACCAAAATCGCCGCAATTATGATCAAGAACTGCAAGATGACTCCCAAAAATTAAATAGCGATCGCCAACAGCGTACAGCATCAGCCCAACAGCATTACCAGACAAGACGAAAAACTGGACGAGATGTTGACGAGCAAGTTGAAGAATGGCTGCGCCAAGTTTATCAACCAGTTAATCGCTTGCTTTGTACCATTCTTTATTCGTTAGAAGAACAAATGGAACAATTAGCTGCCGATCCCTTTGATGATGAGTTGTTAGATGAATTTCAGGAATACTTAAAAACCTGTCGAGATGACCTCAAGCAGGCACAAACTACTTTTCGCTCCCTGCCAAATCCGCCTAGTTTAGCAAGAACAGCCGCTCACCTTTACTACAGCCTCGATCAAGTAGCAGATGGACTTGATGAATTAGGTTATTTTCCTTTGAACTACGATGAGCGTTATTTACACACAGGTCATGAACTATTCCGCATAGCTACGAGATTGCACTGTGAGGCACAAGCGTCTGTTACATAGTTATTGGGCATTGGGCATGGGTCAATATTGCTGGATATCAAAGGACAAATGACAAATGACAAATGACACATAACTTAGGAATTAGTTTATGCTGTAAACAGAAAAAGATTAAGAAATTTTAAATTCTGCTCATAGTGTACTCATGCCATGTATCGTTAATCGCCGCGCCCAGTTTGCAGCAAGTCATCGTTATTGGTTGCCAGAACTGAGTGAAGCCGAGAATATTGAGAAATTTGGTGCTGGTTCTAGATTTCCGGGACACGGACATAACTATGTTTTATTCATCTCCCTAGCTGGAGAATTGAATGAATATGGCATGGTGCTGAACTTGTCTAATGTGAAACACGTAATTAAACGAGAAGTTACCAGTCAATTGGACTTTTCTTATCTCAACGATGTGTGGGCAGAATTTCAACAAACTCTGCCCACGACTGAGAATATTGCACGGATTATCTGGCAGCGGCTAGCACCTCATTTGCCTCTAGTCCGCGTACAGTTATTTGAACATCCTGAACTTTGGGCAGATTATATGGGAAACGCAATGGAAGCCTACCTCACCATCAGTACTCACTTTAGCGCCGCCCATCGGCTAGCTCATCCTAACCTTAGTAATGAAGAAAACACTGAGATTTATGGTAAATGCGCTCGTCCCAACGGTCACGGACACAACTACCAGCTAGAAGTCACTGTCAAAGGGAAAATTGACCCACGTACTGGCATGATTATTGATTTAGGTGCCCTGAATCAAGTGGTAGAAGATTATGTGCTAGAGCCATTCGATCACACCTTTTTAAACAAAGATATTCCCTATTTTGCCGAAGTTGTACCCACTGCTGAAAATATCGCACTTTACATTAGTAATTTACTGCGATCACCTATTAAGGAATTGGGAGCTAAACTTTACAAAGTTAAACTGATTGAAAGTCCCAATAACTCCTGCGAAATCTACTGTACGGACTCTGAATCTGATTCAGTCAGCGTAACCGAGAATCAGCCAGTATTAGCACGAGTTTAGCCAATTGAAAATTAGGTATAGGACATAGGGAATATCTATCATCCCATGCCCAATGCCCACCTAGAAAAGTTTACTTACTAAGCAATTAAAACCTGGTAGCAAAGGACTTGTCAGTTCATCTTGATTAAATAAAGTAGCTGCTAACTTTAATGCAGCCTGTTCGCGTCGATAAACCTCAACTTTCTTCTGTACAGAATCGCAAATCCAATATTCCTGAACCCCTTGCACTGAGTACAGCTTTAGCTTTGTTTCCTTATCGCGTTTCTCGTTTTTTTCGCCGGGTGACAAAACCTCTACCACTAACTCTGGTGCGCCCGTGAGGTGTCCAGCTTCATCTAGCAAGTTTTTTAAGCGTTCATGACTTGCCAATACCACATCAGGGATCACATTGTCAGAATCTGAGAAAATAATTCCAGGTGCGATCGCAGCTTTACCTAAATCAGTTTCATCTGACCAAATATTAAGAACTGTAACAATATTGCCACAACTTGATTGATGATCCCAACTAGGTGATTTAGTCACAAATAGTTCTCCATCAATAATCTCATAGCGATTTCTGTGATCGCTAGCAAATAGCTCTAGGTCAGCAGTCGTCCAACGCACTGGAGTTGTTTGCATAGAAACCCCCTAGTTTTTCTTAAATGATACTTTTAAAAATACTAACGACGGGCGGAATGTCGCAAATAGCGATAAATGCCCCACGCTAAAACTCCAAAAAAGAGATTTAGTAAAAAGCGACTAAATATAAACCACAAAATATCACTGTCAAAAAGCTTTGATGGACTCAAAGGACTAACAGTCCTGACTAAGAGAAACAGCCCAAAAATAGCATTTCCACCTAGCATAAGAGCAAACAACACTAAACTCCTCTGCCAGTAACGGCGCTGGGGTGTACGATCCCAAATCAGGGTAATTACAGGTTTACCTTGCACTTTTCGCAGTAATTGTTCCAGTCGCCAAAACATCCACAACAAAAACGGGAATAAACCATAACTCAGGAAACGTAGGGGTAATGAGTAACCCCAAGCATTAGATAGGATATTAACTAAAGCATGACAGATTACAGAATTTAGCCAAGCCCTAAAAATAAACTTATTGTCTCTATTGAAGTTGTCTCTATTGAAGCGATTTTTAGAGGAAATATAGATTCCTAAAGCATATCCCCAAGGTGCAGAGAACATAGCATGGACTGGCGTGCCGATAGTACGTTCAAAAATTGATGCTGTACCGTGGAAAAGGTAAATCCAGTTCTCTTCGGCAGTAAATCCAAGGGCAACGGCTATGGTGAAGAGGAAAACCGTAGAGTGAAGTAATCGATACTTGCGTTGCAGATAGAAGGTTAGCATAAAAACCGCAGCCAACTTGCAGCCTTCTTCAATTGGGCCTATTTCAACAAGCTGCTGCAAGGCTGTACCAGGAAGCGATCGCTTAATCTGATGCCAGTCTACAAAAGAGTTCGCTACAATTTCAAAATCCCATTCGAGTCTAAGGGCTAAAAAACCAGATATTGCCCCAATGATAAAGAACATCAGTAACTTTAACACAGGTGGGGCAAATGGCATCCGACAGTAGTAGTAGCCTAGCAGCAGCAAGGGTGGTATTGCTGCCCACAACACTAGAGATAAATCAACCACTCACCTGAGCAATTGCTGTACGGTGACGGTGGGTATTGTTGGTGATAGTGGGAGTTTGGAAACCCGCCTCAACAATAGCCTGCTTAATGTCCAAAGCAAAATATTCATCTAAATACGGTTCAGTACTTTTGAGCAAAGTCAAAATGTAGGCTGGCATTTTTTTGTATACTTCAGATTTGGGATTCATATCCATGATTGCCAAGTAGCCACCCGGACGCAGCACGCGCCGCATTTCAGCTAAAATCTGTCGAGTTACTGATTGGGGTAATTCGTGGCACATCAGGAAAATGGAAACTAAATCAAAAGAGGCATCAGGTAGCCCGGTAGATTCAGCTTGGGCATGAAGCCAGTTAATTTTAGCTTGACGTTGTTGGGCACGGTAATTGGCAACAGCTAAAAAGTAGGGAGATAAGTCTAAGCCTGTAATTTTGGCATGGGGATAAATTTCTTGCATGGTAAATGTACTCAAACCCACACCACAGGCCAAATCTAGGATGTCTTGGGGTTGATTGGGGATTTGTACTTTGAGGATATCGTGGTAACTTTGGCGCAGTTTAGCATCTCCTTGTGCTCCGGCATCTGGCCAAATTCCGGCATGGACAGTATGAGCAGCAACTTCTAACTCGCAAGCAGCTTTCCAACTGAGGTTTCCACCTTCGTAGGCATGGAATGCCCGCAAATAGTATTCTGGGTAGGAAAGCTGAGGATTTTCTACTTGAGCTAGATCATCCTTCCAATCAAGCGCTTGTAGTGTTTCGACTTCTTGCGTCCAAGGCACACCAATTCTCTCAGCACGTTTAATCATCATTTGTCTAGCTTGATGCTTGGCTAGGTTAGCTAAAGGTTGGATTGCCAGTATGCCATTCACCAAGCGGGAAGCTAAACCAGGATTATTGTTTACAGCAACGGTCATAAATCAGTTTGCATTTAACAGCCTTTTCTACTTATGACATACTTGCTGGACGGCAGTCTAGAAATGAATTGAATTGTATAACGGCAGTCTGCCTCCTTTCGCTTGCCCCAAGCAACAAATATTATAGAAGGTTGACATTTGCAGAGTAGCAAAGTTCTGAAAAAATGAGAATTATGCTGGTTTACATTTTGTATTTATCAGAGAATTTTATTCAAAACTGGTAAAATTTTCATACTTAGCAGCATTTGTCTCAACAGGGATAGCAAAAAGCTGAGTGCCATTTATATACAGTAAGTTAAGCTTATTGGAGTCAAATATGGCCAGAGCAAGAAGAAGAGCAAGTGGCTTTTTAAAAGATTTTCAAGATTTTGCCCTTAAAGGCAATGTAGTTGACTTGGCGATCGCTGTCATCATTGGTGGTGCTTTTGGTAAGATTGTCACTTCCTTTGTTGAAGATGTGATCATGCCATTGATTAATCCCTTGGTTAGTTTTGCTGGCAAAGACTGGAGAACAATCGCCATTGGCCCGGGAATCAAGATTGGTCACTTTCTTGGCGCAATAGTTGACTTTGTAATCATTGCCTTAGTTTTATTTGTGGCAATTCGAGTTTTACAAAAATTCAAGAGACAAGAAGAAGTCGCCGATGAACCCTTGCCAGATCCTAACCTTGTAGCCCAAGAAAGATTGACTGGCGCGTTGGATAGACTCAACCAAACCTTGGAAACTCGGAATAATCAAGTTTTGTAAGTGAGGAGTGGGGGGACGAGGGAGAAATCAATTCAAAATTCAAGTTGCGCTTCTAGCGCACCAAAGGTGCGACTCAAAATTCAAAATTGAAGATTCAATGCCCAATGCCCCATGCCCAATGCCCTGCAAAAGCCTTGATATACAAAACTTTTGACTTTTGACTTCCGCCTTGCGGTAATGCCCAATGCCCTACTTTGCAGTCGGCTTGAGAGCTAACAACATTTCTAATTCACTAGTAGATTTATCAGGACTAATAGCGGTAAAACCAATACCACGAATGGAATTCAAAATGGTGATGGTATCGGCGTTAGACGATACAAAACTATTGATTAGGGGCACAGTTTTAGTTTTATCCATATCAAGGTAGAAATAGCCGCCGTTGGGCTTTTGCAAAGAACCAGTAACGGCTTTGAAGGCGTCGCTAGTGTCGAGAGATGGATTCTTGCGATCACTAACTGTGTCAGCAATCGGGCCACCAAGAGCTATAAATACAGTATCTTGATCTAGCCAACCATGTGCCAATAAAGCTCCTTGCCGGGGAATTTGCCATTCAGTTACGTCTTTACCACCGATATTTCTGTTGGCGACGTTGATTTGTTGAGTTTTGGCAAGAGTATCCAATTTGGTTAAGGTGGCTTCGGCAGTTTTGCGATCGCTAGTATCAAATACTAAAGCACCTCCAAAACCAACATTCGCTAACACTCCTTGATTTGATGGAATCGCACCAAAGGCGAATTCCCCATTCATCCAGCCAAAAATATCCTTATCTAAGTCTAGATCGGCGAATTTCAGTTGTCCTCGCGCTTGTTCTAGAGCTTGCTTCATTTCTGGATAATCTTTTGACTGTTCTACTAGCACTTCCCAACCACGGCTGATGCCATTTCCGCTAATCAGAGCAAAGGTATCGGCAGGAAATTGCCCAACTATATTCCCAGGACTTGATTGATACTGAAATTTATTTAATTGCGGATCTAAATTAGCGATCGCTTTTACCCGCACTCCCCCATCATCAACACCAACACCGACTACCACAGATTTTATCTGCTTCAGTTGTGTAAGGGTTTGTGGGGGTAACTGCTTTGCCTGCGGATTTCCAGCAGTTAATTGCTGTATCATCCCGGCATAGTCTGGTACATAAATTTGGGCGAGGCTGTTTTTAACATCCACTCCTTTAAGAATACTGCTAGCACCTTCTTTACTGGTAAAAGAAGACTGTCCCTTAAATGTATCAATTGCTTTTTCTACAGCTTGCTTTTCGGGGGCTAATACCAACTGACTATCATTTAAAACTACGCTATATGTCGGCTTGCCATTTTGTGTAGTTTCGACAATTTTTTGACCTTGATAGTCAGATTCCTGTAATTTCACTCCTTTTTGTGACTTCAATTTGTTAGCAAAATTCAAGGCGCTGAGTTTGTCCTTGATTCCCACCACTATCAGGATATTTGATTCCTGCTGTAAATTTGTTGGTACATTAGGTCCCCCAGAGGGTACCTTTAACTGTGCTGGTTTTACAGGATTTGGTGGCAATACAGCAATCATCACACCATCAGCCCAAGGCTTTATGTCTTTTTCATAAGAAACGTTACTGTCACTGAACATTTGCTGATTGAAATTTTCCAGACCTTTTGCCACTAACTTTTGTGCTTCTGGAGTGCCAAACTGCTGTAATTTTGCCCAGGCTTCAGAGTCAGTAGTAATATAAGTTGCCATCAGTGCTGCTGAAGGTACTACTTTAGCACTGTCTAGAGCGTCCGAACTACCTCCTGGTGAGCCTTTAAAGTACATATAAGCCGCTATACTTCCGGCGACAACAACAGCAGCACCAACAGCAGGAATGAGAAATTTTGATTTACTTTCTGGCATTTTATTATCCTCTTTTTGCTCAGATTGTCACCGAGATTTATACAAGTGTCACTGTAGAGTTTTCGGATTTATTAGTAATTTCCGCTAATCCATCGCTACTGGAGTTTAGACTAACCCATGACCAAAGGATTTAGCAGCATACTTGTTGACAAACTGCACATCTACCTCTGATTTGCTGAAAATTGTTGCTTTTGATATGCATCATTAATTGGAGCTTAATCAGAAAAATTCTCAATTAAATATGATGTTCAATCAGTAAATATCCAACTTAAAAGTGATTTTTCACTACAAATAGTGTTTCTGCACATTAAATACATATCGCTCTTCTATCACTTTCTCCAGAGTAAAAAACAATAATCCCTGCTAAATAAGACTTTCAGGTAAAACTGATGATTTTAGCCATAATGTCAGAAAACAAAGCTCCAAACCTAGTTTCTGTCTATTGTTTAAAAGTTGGCTGAGATTTTTATTTGACCAGAGTGATAAAAGAGCGATTAGCAATTTTATCTGATTTATAAAAATTGCAAGGCTAAGATTCCTGACTTCTCTAGAAAGTTGGGAATCTCGTTGTTTACGAATGATTTCAGATTGCTATAGCACTTGGATCTTGCAGTCCATCTATACAGCAAACAAGCTAGTACAACACGGCGTAAATAAACATACCATTCAAAATGAAGCGAAAGCCCGGAATATAAGACTTTTGACTTTTGACTTTTGACTTTTGCACAGCGGTACTAGCTATCGCTGATTTGTTAAAGAAGTTAAGAGGATTTGGAAAGCGCAACGTCAATCTACAAGCGTTTCCTTTGAGCGACTTTTGCAGGCACTCGCCAGTATGGGAGTTTTTACGGAGACACAAAATCAGTTATTGTACTCTCACACAACTGGTATTCTGCATTTAGTTTCAACTCCAGTTGGTATTTACTGATAAAATTAGTAATCCTATAAATTAGTGATCTAAAATTACTCTCAAAAATACTTCAACCAGATGAGGAGCGGATCTGCAAATGATATGCTGTTCATTTTAAACAAAGTAGCGTGTTTAGCAGCAAGCTATCCTAAGTTATAAAAATAATTAGGAGTATTTGTACTTAATGAGAATCTATCGAGGTGCAAGAGACTCTTGACTCAATGCCAAAAAAGTGCAAAACATCAAAAAAAGTAAATGCAGGATGGATGTGGAAAAAACCCAAGGATCGGTAGCCGAGCTTGGGAAGTTCGGGTGAGATTAATTTTTATCCCCCAATCCCAAGGGGGAGTTCTCACCTCCATAATGCCCTGTTGATTTGGGAAATACATCAAACACCGCTATTTTTCTTAACTACATTCAACCAAGCCAGACTTTTCAGGATTACAAGGTCATTAAGCATCAATGTCGCAGTCTTATTTTGATACAGATAATAACGGACACAAACCTTTTGAGTTACCGGGAGCAAGACCACACTACAACCCCGATCGCCCCGGACAGGTAGAGCATATTTTCCTCGATCTCAGCTTGGATATTCCCAAGCAAAGCTATCAGGGCAGTTGTAGCATTCGCCTCTTGCCAATCCGTAATGGTATTGATCGCTTGACTTTGGATGCTGTCAACCTAAATATCGAGTCTGTGCAGGTGGACGAAGTGCCACAAAATTTTGACTATGACGGGGAACAGCTTTCCATCCAACTTTCTCAGGCAACCCAAATTGGTCAACGCTTGCTGATTGCGATCGCTTACTCGGTAACAAAACCGCAACGTGGTATTTATTTTATTCAACCAGATAAGCACTACCCAAACAAACCCACCCAAGTTTGGACTCAGGGAGAAGACGAAGACTCTCGCTTTTGGTTCCCCTGCTTTGACTATCCAGGACAACTGTCTACTTCGGAAATTCGTGTCCGCGTTCCCAACCCTCTCGTGGCGATTTCCAACGGCGAATTGATTAACACCACAGAAGAAGGTGATTACAAAATCTACCATTGGTTACAGCAACAAGTTCATCCTACCTATTTAATGACTTTGGCAATAGGTGACTTTGCCGAAATTCAGGATGAATGGAATGGTAAACCAGTTACCTACTACGTAGAAAAGGGACGTGAGGAAGATGCTAAACGCAGCATGGAAAAAACTCCCCGCATGATCGAATTTTTGAGCCAAAAGTATGGTTATCCATATCCTTTTCCGAAATACGCCCAAGTTTGCGTCGATGACTTCATCTTTGGCGGTATGGAAAATACCTCCACAACACTGTTAACAGATAGATGTTTACTGGATGAACGCGCTGCCTTAGATAACCGCAACACTGAAGCTTTAGTCGTTCACGAACTCGCGCACCAGTGGTTTGGTGATTTGGTGGTGATTAAGCATTGGTCTCATGCTTGGATTAAAGAAGGGATGGCTTCTTACTCTGAGGTGATGTGGACAGAACAAGAATATAGTCTAGAAGAAGCAGCTTACTATCGTTTATTGGAAGCTCGTCGTTACTTAAGCGAAGATAGCAGCCGTTATCGCCGTCCAATGGTAACGCACGTTTACCGAGAAGCTATTGAACTTTATGATCGCCACATCTACGAAAAAGGATCTTGTGTTTATCACATGATTCGGGCCGAATTGGGAGATGAGTTGTTCTGGCGGGCAATTCAAACATTTGTCCAAGATAATGCTCATAAAACCGTAGAAACAATAGACTTACTCAGGGCGATTGAAAAGGTAACCGGACGTAATCTTTTGTTCCTCTTTGACCAATACGTTTATCGTGGTGGTCATCCCGATTTTAAAGTAGCTTACTCTTGGGATGGGGATGCTAATTTAGCAAAAATTACAGTAACTCAAACCCAAGCTGCTGAAGGTACAAATGGCAGTAAAGATTTGTTTGATTTAAAAATACCTATTGGTTTTGGCTATACCCAGCAAGAAGAAGTCAGGAGTAACGGAAAACTCAGCACTTCATTCTCAACACTCAAAACTTTCACCGTCCGGGTAAATGAACGCGAACAAAGCTTCTACTTTCCCCTAGAAAATAAGCCGCAATTTATTAGCTTTGATGTTGGAAATAATTACCTAAAAACAGTAGCATTGGAATATCCAATCGCAGAGTTAAAAGCACAGTTAGAATTCGATCCCGACCCGATTTCGCGTAGTTATGCAGCAGCAGCTTTGGCGAAAAAAGGTGGGTTAGAAGCAATCAAAGCACTGTCTGCATCGCTAAAAAATGACCCATTGTGGGGTGTGCGTGTGGAAGTAGCAAAACAACTAGGCCAAATCAATTTAGATCAAGCCTTTGATGGCTTAATTGCTGGGTTAAAAGATAAAAATGCTTATGTGCGACGAGCTGTAGTAGAAGCACTGACTCAATTCAAAACTGCTGAAAGCTATAAAGCTGTAAGAGGGTTAGTGCAAAAGGGCGATCCCAGTTATTACGTGGAAGCAGCAGCTTCTTATGTTATCGGGGCAATTGCATCGGCAAACTTGGAAGAAAAACCCAAGGAAGACAAGATATTAAAGCTGCTGAAATCCGTTTTAGAAGAAAAGGCAGGTTGGAATGAAGTCGTGCGGAGTGGGGCTATTGCTGGTTTAGCTGAATTCAAAACCTCAGAAGCAGCTTTAAATCTACTGATCGAATACACCAAACTTGGTGTACCACAACCACTACGTTTAGCCACAATTCGCGCTTTAGGAAAGATTTCTGTTGGTCAAAGTCCAGTTAATTTGGAACGGATTTTAGAAAAATTAACAGAACTAGCCAAGGAAACCTTCTTTTTAACACAAATAGCGGTAGCCTCAGCATTAGGACAAATGGAAATACTTAAAGCAGCTGGGATTTTGCGATCGCTAGCTGAACAAACAGCTGATGGGCGTGTACGTCGCTATGCTGAAGAAGAAATTTCCAGAGTGCAAAAGAATATTGGTTCAGAAAAAAACCTGCGTCAATTGCGTGAAGATTTCGACCAACTCAAACAACAAAACCAGGAATTGAGAAGCCGTTTAGAAAACTTGGAGGCCAAATCTAAATAGCACTACACGACAATTAAAAGCAGGTAATTGGTAATTGTGGCAAAGCTATTAACAATTACCAAGGTTTTAGTTGATACTGTAATTTTATTGTGGACACATAAAATATTTTATTTTCCACTTAAGTCACAGGTATAAATAAACATAACATAAGATCCCCGACTTCTAAGAGAAGTCGGGGATCTTATGTTATGAGCGATTACTGAGTTTCAATTTGCATATATAGGTACTTATATTTGTATTTATATAAATTAAACTTAATAAAAGATAAAATCATCTAAAACTTGTCCAAGTAGTTGTAGTTTTATAAAGTATAATTAAGAAAAAGATAAACAAATCTAGGCAGTAACAGATGCTAAAATCGCCTCGAACACTATTCCTAAAGGGTAGAGTTCTAGTTGTTTTAGATAAAAGACTACCGCTATCCTGAATTTGCAACTAACTTGTGAGTCAGGAGAAAAACAATCATTGTAAATTTTTCAGTTGAAGAGGCAAAAAAAGGCGTGGGTCAGTATCAACCTGCTCAACTAAAACTCTATAATCCAGATGCGATCGCTCGCTACTATAGTTATCGTCCTTGGCTAGCCTGGAGACGACTGCTGAGAATTATCTACTCCTTTGCAGGATTTATACTCAGTCTGAAGTGGGACGAGTGGCAAGATCGAGTTGAGCAGAACAAGGGTAAACGAGCTATCCAGTTGCGAGAACTGCTCACCCGCCTCGGCCCGACTTTTATTAAAGTTGGTCAAGCCCTCTCCACCAGACCAGACCTGATACGCAAAGATTTCTTAGAAGAACTGATAAAGTTACAAGACCAGTTACCACCTTTCGATAATGCGATCGCTTACCAGATTATTGAAAGTGAACTAGACCGTCCGATTAGCGAAACCTTTAGCGAACTGTCACCTAACCCAGTCGCTGCTGCTAGCTTGGGTCAAGTATATCGGGGTCGGCTCCTTAGCGGTGAAGAAGTCGCCGTGAAAGTGCAACGTCCCAACTTACATCCGGTAATTACACGCGATTTATATCTAATGCGTTGGGCAGCAGGTTGGCTAGCTCCTTGGTTGCCTTTAAATCTCGGTCACGACCTAACTTTAATTGTGGACGAGTTTGGCACGAAGTTATTTGAAGAAATTGACTATATTAATGAAGGTTGCAACGCCGAGAAATTTGCTAGCAACTTCCACAATGACCCACAAGTAAAAGTTCCAGCTATTTACTGGCGTTATACAAATACCCATGTTTTAACCCTAGAATGGATTAACGGCTTTAAGCTGACGGATACTCAACACATCCGCGAAACAGGTTTAGACCCAGAAGCAATCATCCAAATTGGCGTGACATCAGGATTGCAACAGCTTTTAGAATATGGCTTCTTCCATGCTGATCCTCATCCTGGCAATTTGTTTGCTGTACCCGATGGTCGTATGGCTTATATTGACTTCGGTATGATGGATCAGTTAGAAGAAAGCACCAAAGAAGCGCTGGTAGATGCGCTAGTGCATTTGGTAAATAAAGACTATACCGACTTAGCCGAAGACTTTGTAAAATTAGGGTTTCTGACTCCAGATACGAATATTTGCCCGATCGTGCCAGCATTAGAAGCGGTGCTAGGAAACGCTATTGGTAAAAATGTCAAGGATTTTAACTTCAAAACTATTACCGATGAGTTTTCGGAATTGATGTATGAATATCCTTTCCGAGTCCCAGCAAAGTTTGCTTTGATTATTCGTTCCCTAGTTACCCAAGAAGGTATTGCCCTTAGCCTCAACCCCAATTTCAAAATTGTTGAAGTGGGTTATCCCTATATAGCACGGCGGTTGCTGACAGGGGAATCGCCGGAATTACGACGGCGATTATTGAATGTGTTGTTCAAAGATGGTAAATTTCAGTGGCAGCGGTTAGAGAATTTAATTGCGATCGCTCGTACCGATAACAACTTTGATGTATTGCCCACAGCTCAGATGGGGTTCCAATACTTAATGTCGGCAGAAGGTAAGTTTCTGAGGCGACAGTTGGTGCTTGCTCTTACCGAAGATGACCGCCTGCACACCGAAGATGTGCAACGCTTGTGGAACCTGGTTAAAGATGACTTAAAACCGGATCGTTTATTAAATGTAGCGATCGGGATTTTAACAGAATTATCCAGAGAAGGTACAGCCGCTATTCTGCCAAAAGCGACATTACTTGGGTCTTTTGCTGAGAACCAGTCAACAATTAACAATTCAAAATTAAAGACATTTTCAGACAGGAATTTAAACCCCGACTGAAACTGACCGGAGGCGGAGTGGCTCCGACTCTGCGTTACATGTTTTGGTTGGGGTCTTAAACTCCTTGATTTACGATAAAAAATAAAAAATCTTTAATAGAAATTAGGAGTTTTTATGTACTATTTTCCTATGCAACCGCCTTATTTTCTTTTACTTGTTGGCTTTTTGAGTGCATTAACATCTGGTTTGGCATTATCTGGCACTTTGAAAGTAATTGTGCAGAACTGGCCAAGCGAACGAGCAGAAAATACTCAGCCACGTTCTTCACTAAAACAATTACTTGTACCATTTATCGGCATAACAGGCGGTACTTGTCTATTTATGTTTTCAGGTTTAGAGATATTTGGCTTTCCCTCATCCTTGGCTTTAGGAGTCGGTCTACCAATTAGTCTGTTTACTTGTTTGCTAGTTTGGTTGCAGTTAGGAAGTATGATGACCTTTATAGAACGCGAAGGTATGCAATCTTTAGATTTAGATTCTTTTTCTTAGAAGGAAGTGAGGAGTAGGGAAATAAAAAAATATTACTCCTTTAATCAATTCGTAATTACAACTTATTTTAATATCCGTCTGAAACTGTTTTTAATGACGAATTACATTACCCAGAGGTAACGAGTCCCTATAGCATTACGGGGACGTAAGCTATGTGCAGTATTAATTACGAGTTTCCTTAATCCTTCCCCAGATGATGAAATATATCTATTGAGTAATTCTATCCTTGAAATTGCGATACTTTAGCTTAATATTGCTGACTCTTTGCTGAATAAAACTACTAGTAGACTTTTGCAGAAGCATTAACTGGCTTGGACGCTTAAAGCTTTGAGGACGTTCTTCAGGTGATTTTAAATAGCGATAATGTAAGAAAACATCGCGGTAGGCAATATCAACATCTTCACCTCCACAAAGCCTCGTAAAATCTGAAGAAGATATACTCATATAGTGTAAGTACGTTAACTGGCGCCCTTGGTCGTATAAGATATTATCTACTACATCAAATTTAGAACTCCAGTGGTTTCCAGTTGCTTGTTCACAGTCATGAACAGCAAAGTTATAATATTGAATACCACTTCTCAACACCATATAGTTAAATAAAGATTGGTCAGGCCCTAAAAAAGCCATGACATCTGCCTCACCCGCTATTAATTTGTCGAATAAGTCTGCTCTCATTGCTGGAGGAAAAACATTTTTCTTACTGGCAAACCAACCAGCACAAAATATTTTAGACTGCAAGTTTTCTAAATTGAAAATTTGCGAAATTTTTTCTGACGAAACGTCAAAAATAAATTTTAAATCAGATTTATATTGAAAATCATTGGCTACCCAATCATAAATATCTAATTTTTTATATACATAATCTACAGGCCCCATTAACAAGGTATCTGCATCAAAATAAATAAATCTATCAAAAGGACCGTCCACAGCACAAAACTTGCGGTGCATTGATAGCTCGTAAAGTTCTGGAAAGCCCCACTCTCGCCAAGCTTTTTGCGCTCTAGGGTAATTTTTCCATATCTGAATAGCAAAGTTATCCCAGAAAGCAATGGAATTAGAATCTTCAAATAAGCTAACATTCTCTCTAGATGCAATCTCTGCTTTTACCTTGTCTAACCGATCGTTATATGGAAGTATACAAATAGGAATTTTCCTACCAGCATTGGCTTCTATACTGTTGAGCAACGCCACTAATTGGTCATAAACAACATCATTGGCTAGGATATAAATACCATCAATCATTGGGATACTCCTAATATTAAGTACGCGCAGAAACAAAGGGAAATAAACGGCGAGTAAGTTTGGGAATGAAGGCAAATTTACCCTCATGAAGATAGCGATAGTGTTCCCACAATTGCCAATAGGGACTACCAGTTTTCATCCGCGTACCAGCCCAGTGGAGATATTTGAGTCGTTGTCCTCGGTCATAGAGGGCATAATCTTGCTGTTGGAAATTTTGCGAACCTGCCCAACTACCAGGGCCTCCCCCAGGAATTTTAACGAGATTTCCACGTTTGGAAATTAGTTTGAGAACAAGATAATTTAAAATTGGTTGGTCTGTAACTCCTTCAGAAAAATCAAAATATTCGCGATGTGCTGCACACTCGCGTAAAGCTTCATCCATTTGTTGTTCGGTAATAATTCCTTTTCTCGAAGCCCAAAAACCGCTGTTGAAAACATCTTGAAGTTGGGCATCGGAAAAAATTTGCTGCTCTTTCACAAATGGGGAAAAAATATTTCGCAGTTTGTCATTAGCATGATGGTAATCACAGCAGAAGAAATCGACTTCTGATAGGTTGTCTAAATTGTCGGCAATTTTTTCAAAAACGACAATATCCGTATCAATATAAATAAATTCATCTAAAGGCCCAAACCACACCACCAATTTTCGCATTTTGTTGGGTAAGGCGAGGAAATCTCGGTCAAAAATGTCTCCGATGCGTTTGGTAAATGTATCAATAAATTCTAAATCTGGGAAAATTTGGACGTTGTGTAAGGTAGCAAGCTGTTCTGCTACCTTGTGGTAATTGTCATTAAAAGGTATGAGATAAATGGTAACTTCTGGGTCATAGTAACGAATGCTATTGAGTAAAGCAATAGCATTATCGATAACGCGGTCATTGGCAACTATATAAATGCCCCGGCTCATAAATTATCCTTGGTTAATTAACTTAAATTTTCGCAAAGCTCTTGTAAGTAAATTTGGTACTGGAGCGTCATTATAATTTTTAGGAGGATTGTTAAAGACTGGATGCTTTTCTGGTTCGTGTAAGTAACGATAATAGAGAAATAAATCTCGATAGGGAAACTGAATATTTTCTCCAGCACAGACTGCTTGATTGATATTAGGAGGAATTCCAATGTAGTGAATATAAGTTAGTCGATTACCGCGATCGTAAAGAATATGTTCTCGTTCCTCGAAGTGTTTGGAGCCAGCAGAGCATCCTGTTTTTTCATTATCTGGCAGTTGGGAAGCAAAGTTATAAATAGAAAGATTAGACCTCATTACCATATAGTTAATTAATGGTTGCTCGCCAGCACCACCATACAAAATTTCTGACTCTCCATTTTGCAAATGTGATATTAGCCAATCTCTTTTTTCTGAGTCAAATAGTCCTTGTTTAGCGCCATAAAAGCCTGAGCAAAATATTTCAGAATCAATGCGTTTTTGCTCAAAAACTTTTAGTAATTTAGGAGAATCAACATTATATATTTTACTAACGTCTATAAATTGGAAATCGTAGACTACAAAATCATAACTATCTAGCTTTTCAAACACCGCTGCAAGTGAGTTCATCACCAAAGTGTCTGCATCTAAATAGATAAATTTCTCAAATGGCCCATCAAAAGCGCAAAAACGACGGTGAGCGCCATAAAGACGGGATTTACTCCGATTCAATCGTTCTGGGGCTGCTGCAACCATAAATTGATCCCAGCGGTTGATTGATTCTTGGTCATCGTAAAGAAATACATTCGGGCGTTTAGCTATTTCGTCAGCAATTCGTTGTGTCCGATCGTCGAAAGGATAGATACAAACAGGAGTTTCTGGGCCTAAAATCACATCAATACTGTTGAGCAAAGCCACCAATTGATCGAAAACATAATCATTGCCAAGGGTACAAATACCATTCATAATTTAAGAGTGTTGATCGACAAAGTTTGATAACCAGTTAAGCAGATTTAATTTGTGTAAAATGATTTGACGTGCTTCTGCGATCGCATCTTTGGCAGCATACCAAGCATCAGGTGTAGCTGTCACTTCTTGGATGTAGGCAATGCCTTTTCCATCTAAACTAGGCAAGCGCAAAAAACTACCCGGTGGCAATAATTTATCCGCAGCCGGACCACCATAGTAAATTGGTAAACACCAAGCAAGTAAACTATCCCAAAGTTTTTCACTCACATACCAATTATTATCAGCATAGTTTTCAATTGCTAAATTGTAATAATATGGTGCCATGCCATACCATTTGTTAGTTAGTTCTCCCGAACTGTTCGCCCATTCTGGTAAGTTACGCCCATACAAATCAAATTTCATGCCATTAGATTGCAAAGATTGTAAAAAATCTAAACGCTGGCGATGATTGACTGTGCGGCTAATTCCCGAAGTAATCCAGCTACATGGGGCAACTTTTGGAGGCGGTGGCATTTCATTTAAATCTTGAAATGAATTTGAATGATACCAAATAGCAGGCATATAGTCAGGAATGGGAGCAAAATCATCGGGGCCAGAAACGTAGCCGCAATACTTCTGGGCTTCTTGATAATTATAATTAGTTATTTTTACAACCTCGTCTAAAGGCGGTTCTCTAAGTAAATAAATAATTCGCTCTTTATTGACACCACGCAGTAAAGATTCAACATTTACTACTGGTTTTTGTTGCTGTTTGCGAAAATTATCTAACCAAGATTTTTGCGCCGATGCTTGAGGAAAATCAAATTGATATAGCAACATAAAATCTGGCTTTTGTGCCATTTTTAACATTTGCATGTTTTTCCAAACACCAAAGTAGTGCGGAGTTTGTTGCCATAACCAATCTTTGTTTTTAGCAAGACCTGAATAGCTGCTAATCATCCCAACAGTTTTAATAGTCATAAATCGTATTTATTTGGTTTTTTTTAGTTAATTTTTGTACCGTTACCTTATAATTTGTGGACGCCAATCTTCTTCTAGGTAGCTTAATATCTTAGTAATTCTATTCTCCCAAGAAAATTGCTGGGCAAAATCTATACTAGCTGCATAACCCTCTATTTTTCTAGGATAAGTTTCTAACGTATGTTGAATAGATTGGGCAAGTTTATGCGGGTTATCTGGTATACACCAACTGGCAATCAAAGGTGATGTTTTGAATTCCATTAAAGGTGGAATCTCAGTTGCAACGATAGGAGTGCCAGCAGCCATATACTGAAAAAACTTAACTGGATTCGTGAAATCTGCTGATTTTCCAGCGCAGTGAGGATGAACCAAAATATCAGCTGCTTGAAACAAGCTGACTAATCGTTCCCGTGGAAGTATCCAGCCTAAGAATTTAACGTTTTCTACATTTTTGTCTCTGGCTATTTGTTGATATGCTTCTACTTGTGCTTCTGTACCTCCGGTGATTACAAACTGAATTTCTGGTAATTCTTTAGCAGAATCAATTAAAAGATCCACTCCCTTGAAAGGATACAAAGCGCCTGAATAGACGACTAAATGCTTACGTCCATTTATCAGCAATTCTTGTCGCCACTTTTCGGCTTCTTCGGGTTGTCTGATTGAAAATGATTGATTGAATCCGTTATGTAGCCAAACTACTTTTTCCGGTGGCATTCCATTTTCTATTAGGCTTTGCCGGATGAGTTCTGACTGAGTTATGGCTATTTGAAAATAGGGACTCTTGACAATTTCTTGCTCAAATTTTCGGTCTTGAAAGTAGTGACGTTCATAAATTGTCGGAACTTGATTTTTGACTGCGGCTTTAACAAAGTTCCAATCTCGCGTATGGACAACTTTAGTATGAGGTAGGATATGAACTGGTAAATAATATTTGGTTACTACTGTACTTGAGTTAGTAAATTTACCACCTATTTTATCGATAGGCCAAGGCATTGGTAATGCGGCAATTTTGAGCTTTTCTTGCACATCGTAAAATTCAAGAAATTCTTTGCCAGGTTTTTTAAGTTGATAAGGATAAATTAACGATAGTAGATTAACAGAAGAGTTTTTTTTATCTTGATAAATTAAAGCTGAGGAGTAGCCTAAGTTAGCTGCGGCGTTGGCACAAAGAACATCATGAATTTCGTGTGCTGTGTCCGGCTTGAATGATAGCTCTCCGGTGTAAAAAATATATTGATTTTTCTTTGAAGAATTTATCATTTTTTTGGATGATGGTTTTTTTTAAGATTGTGGTATAAGTATTTTTGTTCCTGACATTAACTAAAATCAAACTTGATTTTCAAAAAGTTTTAATATATCTAATAGGTAAATAGCAGATTGATAAGATTCTGCAATTAATAAATTTTGTTTTTGGGGTTCGGATTCTAATTTATCGGCTAGCAAGCGCAGAGAGCTAATCAGAGGATAGAGACGCGTGCGAAACTCATCCGAAATCTGGCTAAAGTTTTGATACTGATTATTTTCATCTTGATTTTGGTTTATATCTGACGATAACTGCCAGTTAATTTTCAGGTTAACTACATCGCTGAAGAGATCGATGGCGTTGAGAACTTTTAAGGCTGAGTTATATGATTGGTCAATTAATTCCTGCCGTTCTTGGGAATTGTCTACTAAATCGTCAACTAATAGTCCCAGGAAACCAATCATTGAGTTAAGCCTTGTACGCAGTTCGTGAGAAATGCGGTTAAAGCTGGGATTAGTGTTGGTGGATTCAGTCTGAACGGCAAATTGCATTGAGTAGAGGCGTGAATAGTAACCCCCTTTTTGTAAAAGTGTTTCATGGGTTCCCACTTCTACCACCTGTCCTTGATCTAATACGGCAATTTGATCGGCTTTTTGAACTGTGGAAAGGCGGTGAGCAATTACCAGGGTTGTGCGATCGCGACTTAAGTCGTCGAGTGCAGCTTGTACTAAACGTTCGGAAACGGTATCTAAAGCACTGGTGGCTTCATCTAAAATCAAAATTTCCGGATTTTGCAGTAGAGCGCGAGCGATCGCTAATCTTTGCCTTTGTCCACCAGACAACATGACGCCGCGATCACCAATTTGACTGTCAAATCCTTGAGATAATTTATCAATAAATTCATAAGCATTTGCTCGTTTGGCTGCTGAGATAATTTCATCTTCAGTAGCTTCAGGTCTTCCATAAGCAATGTTATTTCGCACCGAGTCATTAAAGAGAAATGTATCTTGACTGACAATTCCCATGTTGGTTCTGAGAGATTTGATATCAAAATCACGCAGGTCTTTGCCATCGATAGAGATACTACCAGATGTCGGATCGTAAAATCTGGGTAAGAGGTCTGCCAAGGTGGACTTACCAGCACCAGAACCACCTACTAAAGCGAGAGTTGTACCACGGGGTAAAAATAAATTTACATCTTTGAGTACTAACTTTTCATGACTGGGGTAGGCAAAAGAAAGTAAATTAAAACGTATTCCTTCTTTTAAGTTTATATAGATCGCATTACCGTTTTTCATAAACGGCTTGCGATCGCGACTTAAAAACTCACTCACTATTTCTACGCTAGTAGCACTATTGGCAAAGCTACTACGAAGACTATTTAACTGAGAGACCAAAGGCAACAGTCGCAGTAATACTAATAAATATGTTAGTAGTACCGTTGAAATGAAAGAAATCTGGTTGGCAAAGAAAGTTTTACTTAAGAATACAATCATCAGTAAGGCTATAACTCCCATCACCTCACTTATCGGCCCGATCGCTTGTGAGTTTACCTGAGATTCAAAATCTGCTTTTTCGCGATCGCGGATTAATTTGGTAATTTTTTGATATTCTCTGTCTTCATTGGCAGTTGACTTTACCAAACGAATTCCATTCAATGTTTCTAAAACACTGATGGAATAAGATGTAGACATTTCTGATAGTTGTTGACCAAATTTTTTCGCTCTACTAATTGTGTATTGATTGATTAATGTTATAAAACCCAACAAAATTGTTGCTGCAATTGTTAGCTGCCAAGAAATTGCTAATAATAAAGCAACGAAAACTAAAATTGTAATTATTAAAATAATTAAATTGATCATACTACCGATAGCACTAGAAGTGCGGGCAGTTTCCGAACCAAGGCGATTAATAATATCACCTACTTTCGTTTTTGAATAATAGTCAATATCAATATCTAGCAATAACTCTAAGCTAGCTTCGCGAATATCCGCATTTAATCTCCGAGTGAAAACACTCGATGTTAAAATACTAAAATAACTAGATAAGTTTTTTAAGAAAATTATAAATATAATTGTTCCAGCCATTCCCAAATTCCGAGTATTTTCGGGAAGATTATCAAATGGAAACATTACAGCTTTGAGAATCGGAGGAAAACCAGTTAAATCTACTGGTTGTCCGACAATTCTCAAAATTACTGGCACAATCAAAGTCACACCGACACCATTAAATAAAGCACCAGAAAATCCTAACAGCATCGTTAGGATAATTAAACCTGGATAGGGTTTGGCGAATCTTAGGATTAGTTGACCTTTAGACATTGGTTTTTATCATGATTTACTTAGTATTAACATAATTTATAAATTAATTAATGCTTTAATTAATTGTTTTAGTTACTGAGCAATTTATTGGTTATAAATGGGTAATTACTGACTCCATAGTAGATGCCATTTTCTCTACACTATATTTTTCTAAACATCTATTTCTCGCTTTTTTACCTACTTCATTAGCTGTTTCCAAATCTTGAAATATTAATTTAATTTGTTCTGCAATTTGTTCTGGAGAAGCTGGATCAACTAAATAACCAGCTTCATTTAAAATTTCCGGAATATCTCCTACTCGTGTTGCTAAAACTGGCTTTGCCATTGCCATACCATCCATGAGTTTAATCGGAAATTGTGCCCTTGCCACAGATGTATCTCGTTGAGGAACTACTACAATATGGGCCGCAGCCACGACTTCTGGCATTTGTTCTATTGACGTTTGAGGCAGCATAATAATCCACTTTCCCCAGTGCTCAATCAACTGTTCATCATAGTTATCGTAAGGATTACCACCAACAATCACTAGCCTGAAGTCTGATTCTTGTAACTGGTCAAGTGCTATTAAAACATCCTCTAGACCCTTGTGCGGTCTAGGCGCACCAGGGAACATGAGAACGCGGTATTCAGCTAAACCATACTTTTGGCGACTGATTTGCGGATCGTACTTTTGGGGATCAAACAAGCAAGTATCTTTGCCATTGGGTATATAGATACCACCAAAACGATTCAGCAAAAATTGAGTATCTGCTGTAATAGCGTCGGCATGATTGATCAATGACTCCATCCACTTTAAGTAAAGTGGATGATCTGGATTCCTTAAAGCACCTTCTTTTTTTAGAAGTTCTCTAGCTAGCTGTTTCAAATTAGGGCGATATTGCCACTCATCGCCGCCATACCAACTTAATTCCCAATCGTCAATATCTAAAATCACTGGTCTATGGCTGCGGATTTTGTTAATTAAAGCTACACCATAGCTTGTAGGTTTTGGTTTAACAGCACAGATAATATCTCCATCTATCTTATTTAAAATTTGCCTGACAGAACCGAACAATTGTGGATAATCGCAGCCTGGTAGACAGAAAATTGCTAGATCAGATGGTGGCTCTGGGTAAATATTTTTTCCAAATAAAAATCCTAATACTTCTACTTCATAATTTAATTTTTTAAAAATTTGACTTAGCAAATATGCTCTGTCAATTCCACCTTTAGAAAAGTTAGGCGTGAGGATTGAAACCTTTAATTTTTTATTTTGTTTATTCATAATAAATTAGGTGTCAGTCCATCAATATACAAAGTTTTTTTGATTTTGAGAAATTTTTAAGATTTCATGGTAAAGTGTCAGCATCTCTGAAGCAACAGTATCCATTGTACGTACTAGCTGGATACCTTGACGTAATTTAGCTAGCAAATCGGCGTCTTTGGCTAAAGTGGCGATCGCTTCAGTCCATGCTTGGACATCTTTTGCTGGAACTAACCAACCATCGATGCCGTGACGGACTAACTCAGCAATTCCTCCTAAATTTGAACCGAGTACGGGAATACCCATAGCTTGTGCTTCTAAAGCAACTATAGGCCCAGTTTCTAACCACTGCGATGGTATTGCTAGGATATCGAAACCTGCTAATGCCTCTGGTACTGCTTCGCGTGAAAGTGGTTCAGCAATCCGAATCCGGCGATCACGAGCAGCGATCACCATAACTTTTTCACGATTGGCAGCACCGTATTTTCCCGGATGAGTAGCATGAATAATTAACTCTACAGATATATCATTCGGTAGACTATGTACCGCTTCTACTAAAACATGTACCCCTTTAGTTTCTTGCCAGCGACCCAAAAAGCCGATTTTTAATGTATTTTGTAGTTTTGGTGTGACTTCGCGTTTGAAAGTGTTAGCAACACCTTGCCGAGAGACAGTAAGTTTTTCGGGGGGAACGTTGTTTGCAACAAAAGCATTGTATTGCCAATTACTCGTTACAACAATGCGATCGGCTAGTTTTGCTAGTTGCATCAAATTGCGTCTATGTTGAGACACTAGAGTAGGAGTGCCAAAAGTTTTACCAAGTAGGCGTAGCTTGAAATTTTTAGAGGTAAGTAATTTTGTTTCTGCTGCTACCCCAACATCCAAGGGAACTCGGCTTAAAGTCTTGAGCATCCAAGGTGCTACTTGCTTTGGTACTCCCAAACATTGACTACAATTAACAGAGTCAATCAGCCCATCACAAGGTTCTTCGTCCCAGCGCATCATTGTACCACGCAGACATATAGGCTCAGGCATGTGGACGGTGACAACAGTAGCCATCCCTAACTGGCGGGCGAGAGCAAGATGATGTAAACCGCAGTCAAATCGCCATGAGTGTTGATGGTATACATCGGCTCGATTGTTTTCTAGCCAATTAGCAAAAGTTTTAAAGCCTCCGTGGGGTAGCTGTTTATGTACCTGTATCTTACTGGGATTAGGAAAAACAGGATAACGATAAACTGAGATGCCATTGTATTCGTAGGTATCTTCCTCTGTACCTTGTTGAGGAGCAGCAACAATACTTTCGAGTCCATGTACTTGTAAGCCATGCAGTAGTGAATCTAAGTATACTTCAACACCACCTGATGAATCTGGAAAATACCAGCTAGTTGTATGGATTAGCTTCATCTATGAACCTACAAAGAAAAAATTGGAAAGTTCATTTTTTTTACCATGATTGATTGTTCTATTTTTCATTATTAACATCTATTTTTTATAAATAACCCGAAGTGAATCTATAAATTTCTATACTATTTAGTTAAGTATGAACAAATAAAAGTTTTTCAATTACTAATTTTGGGTTTTTGAGTAAATAAGACAATTTAGGGCAAAAATAACAGAATAAATCTAACTTAGCTTTTACACTTCTTCCCAGAGAAATTTTACTGATATGCCAGATCATAATTTATAGTTACTTAGCATACTTTTAAGTATTATTACGGTTGTATACTATCATAGTATTCATGGACTTTCTCAACCTTTTCTCACTGAGATATTTAAGATTGCTGATAGATTCCAAAGTATTTACTGGAAAGGGAGATATTAAGTAATGCAAGTAATCAGGCTTGAGGCACTCTCAGATAATTACATATTTTTGCTAGTAGATCGCCAGCAACAAATTGCTGCTGTTGTCGATCCAGCAGAGGCTGAACCAGTACTAAAGCAACTTGCACAGTTAAAAGCTGAGTTGGTAGCGATTTTCAACACACACCACCACAATGACCATGTAGGTGGCAATCAGCAATTAATAGAATACTTTCCGCAACTAACAGTCTACGGTGGCGTCGAAGATCGCGGGCGAATTCCGGGACAGCAGGTGTTTTTGCAAGAAGGCGATCGCGTTGAGTTTGCAGGCCGCATAGCTGAAGTTATTTTTGTTCCCGGACATACCCGCGCTCATATCGCTTACTACTTTCCCCCTGAAAAATCTGGTGAGACAGGCGATTTATTTTGCGGCGATACTTTATTTTCTGGCGGTTGCGGTCGCTTGTTTGAAGGAACACCAACTCAAATGGTAGACTCTTTAACCAAATTGCGCTCTCTACCAGATAATACGCGTATATGGTGTGCCCACGAATACACTTTAGGAAATCTGCAATTTGCCCTAACTGTAGATGGCGACAATGCCGACTTACAAAAACGCTTCAATGAAGTGAAAAATGATCGAAGTCGAGGAGAAGCTACTATCCCTTCACTGCTGGGAATGGAAAAGCAAACCAATCCCTTTTTACGTTGGGATCAGCCATCATTACAATCAACTGTTAAAGGTAGCAATGGAGTACAAACTTTTGCGCGGATGCGGGAAATGAAAAATAACTTTTAGGTATTGGGCATGGGGCATTGGGTATTGGGCATGGGGCATTGGGCGTTGGGAAGAGACTTGGGGACAAGGGGAAGGGAAAGACTTGTTGCAAATTCTAACTTTAGTCACTTTGTCCTCTTGTCCTCTGCTCCCCTGCTCCCATTCCTCCAATTTTCTAGCGCTAATAGTTGCGATCGCACCCTTCCTTTCGCTAGGATCTGTAAGCTTTAGGGTATGAGCAAAGCTACTTGGGACAATATACTCATTTCAGGAGTTCTAAGTTCTGAAAAAACACTCGTTATTCAGGACTGTTTAATCAGCACTGGCTCAACCCATGCTATTGCTAACAGCACTGTTTTAGTGAGCTATGCTGCCCAAACCCGCCCAAATTAATCAGATTTTACAGGAAAAACGAAAAACGATGGCGAAACGCGTGCAATTAGTTTTAAATCAGGATATCAGCAAGCTGGGAAAATCTGGCGACTTAGTAGAAGTAGCTCCTGGCTACGCTCGTAACTATCTGATTCCCCAGAAATTGGCAACCAATGCCACTCCTGGTATTCTCAAGCAAGTAGAACGCCGTCGTGAGCTAGAGCGTCAACGGCAATTAGAACTTAGACAACAAGCTCTTGAGCAAAAAGAATCTTTAGAAAAAGTTGGCAGCTTGACAATTGCCAAGCCAGTTGGTGAAAACGAAGCAATTTTCGGTACTATTACCACCCAAGACGTTGTAGATGCAATTAAGGCAGCCACCGGTCAGGAAATCGATCGGCGTGGAATTACCATCCCCGATATTAACCACCTTGGTACTTATCAAGCCGAAATTAAGCTGCATTCGGAAGTAGCGGCGCAAGTCGATATTCAAGTAGTCGCTAGCTAACTCACCAGAGGGATGAAGGGATGAGGGGGATGAGAGAGAAAGAGAAACTCGTAACTCTTAACTCCTAGCTCCTGTACAGACGCGATTAATCGCGTCTCTAGCAAAATCTCAAAACTAAAATCGTTTATGGCTGAAGAATTGAGTTTTCAAGGGCTAGGTAGCGATGCCTACGGGGGTAAACTACGCCTACCACCACAAAATATTGAGGCGGAAGAAGCGATTTTGGGGGGTATTTTGCTAGATCCAGAAGCGATTAGTCGAGTTAGCGATCGTCTCCTTCCCGAAGCTTTTTACATTAGCCCTCACAAAGATATTTATCAAGCAGCTGTGAGGCTCCACGCCCAAGGTAAACCTACAGACTTACTTTCTGTCACCAGTTGGCTGACTGACCATGATTTACTTGCTCGAATTGGTGGGAGAAATAAATTAGCAACTCTGGTAGACCGTACAGTGTCAGCCGTGAATATCGACGCCTTAGCAGGGTTAGTCATGGAAAAATACCTGCGGCGACAGTTAATTAAAGCTGGCAATGAAATTGTACATCTTGGTTACGAGACAGAAACCGAGTTACCAATTGTTTTAGATCAGGCAGAACAGAAAGTATTCTCAGTTACTCAAGAGCGTCCCCAATTGGGTTTAGTTCATATTTCTGATACTCTAATTAATAATTTTCAGGATATTGAAGATAGAAATCAAGGTATCGCCTTACCTGGGATTCCCTGCGGATTTTACGATTTAGATGCCATGACCAACGGCTTTGGGCGTTCTGATTTGATTATTGTCGCTGGCAGACCATCAATGGGGAAAACCGCATTTTGCTTAAACCTTGCTCATAATATCGCCGCTTCTTATAAGTTACCAGTTGCTTTTTTCAGCTTGGAAATGTCCAAAGAGCAACTGACACAACGTCTATTAGCTAGCGAAGCGCAAATTGAAAGTAGTTATCTGCGGACTGGTCGCCTGAGCCAAACACAGTGGGAACCTTTAAGCCGTGCTATTGGTATCCTCTCTGAAATGCCAATTTATATTGATGACACGCCGAATATTACAGTTACACAAATGCGTAGTCAGTCAAGAAGACTGCAAGCTGAAATAGGAACTGAATTAGGATTAATTGTAATAGATTACTTGCAATTGATGGAAGGAGCAGGTGATAATCGCGTACAAGAATTATCAAAAATTACGCGTCAACTCAAAGGTTTAGCACGCGAATTATCTGTACCAGTTATTGCCTTATCTCAGTTGAGTAGAGGGGTGGAAGCACGTACTAACAAACGCCCAATGTTATCTGATTTGAGAGAATCTGGTTGTTTAGCAGGCGATAGTCTAGTGACATTAGTAGATAGCGGACTGCAAGTACCAATTAAGAAATTAGCAGGTAAATCTGGTTTTGCAGTTTGGGCGTTGAACGAAGCTACAATGCAGCTAGAAAAAGCAATTGTTAGCAATGCTTTTTCCACTGGTGTAAAGCCTCTGTTTACTTTAACAACTCGATTGGGTCGAAAAATCCGTGCCACAGGTAATCACAAGTTTTTAACAATTAATGGCTGGAAAAGACTTGATGAATTAACTCCTAAACAACATCTATGTTTACCAAGACATCTCCCTAGTCCTGGTAAACAAACCATGACTTATGCTGAAGTCGCATTATTAGGGCATTTAATTAGCGACGGTTGCACATTGCCACGTCATGCCATACACTACACCACTAGAGAGATAGATTTAGCTCAGAATGTTGCTTTTTTGGCAACAGAAGTTTTTGGAGATTCAATTGTTCCTAGAATTTCACCTGAAAGTGATGTTTATTGGGACGAGATACTTTCAATTGAATATAGCGGCGAGGAAGAAGTCTTTGATCTTACAGTTCCTGGTTTGCATAATTTTGTTGCGAATAATATCATTGTCCACAACTCAATAGAACAAGACGCCGATTTAGTAATAATGTTGTACCGCGATGAATATTACTCTCCCGATACTCCTGATCGCGGAATTGCAGAAGTAATTATAGCTAAACACCGTAACGGGCCTACAGGTACTGCGAAACTTTTGTTCAATCCTCAGTTTACAAAGTTTCAAAATTTAAAAATTTAGCCATTGAATTGGGGACTAGGAATGGGAGACTGGGAGAAGCCAATGCCCAATGCCCAATGCCCCATGCCCTATTTTCTACTTAACTCCCAGCAATTCCACTTCAAAAATTAGAGTTGCATTGGGTGGAATTACGCCACCAGCACCACGAGCGCCATAACCCAATTCAGATGGGATGATTAACTTACGAACACCGCCTACTTTCATGGTGCTAAGTCCTTCATCCCAACCTTTGATTACCTGTCCAGCACCGATTTTAAAGCTAAAGGGTTGGCCGCGATCGCGTGAACTATCAAACTTAGTACCATCTTCTAAAGTGCCGACATAGTGAACTTCAACCGTTTGTCCAGGTTTAGGAGTCGCCCCAGTCCCCTCTTTTAACTCCACATACTTTAATCCAGAGGGAGTGGTTACGGCATTAGCATCAGACATAGTATCACTCGCAATTAAGATATTGTTTTCAGTTACAGTTGTGGACGCTGGCGGCGTTTGGGTTAACTCGGCAGCAATGGCAGTATTCTGTTTACTGCCTACTTGCCCCACAACCAAAAGCACAACACACACCAGCATGAAAGCCACGCTGAGGAAAATTGGTTTCAAAATCAGTTCTCCTTACTTAGGTATCCTGGCAAAAAGATTACCAACAGGACACATTTAGTTTAAATCAGAAAGGGCATTCTAACGCCAAAGCTTATTTTCTAAATCGCGTAATTGACGCTCTAAACGGTCTATTCTACCCCTCAACTCGTCCACTTCTGACTGACGAGCCACCCCCAAATCCTGCATCATATTTCGCATTTGCCGTTGCATTTGGACATCGAAGTTTCCCTGTTCCGACTTTAACTGCTGGGCAATATCATCTATTACTGCCTTGGCTTGCTCAGGATTGAGCTTACCATCTTTAACTAAATCATCGCTGACTTGCCGCAGTTTTTCTGCGACTAAAGACGTTGTGCCAAGGCCTACCATCATTAGCTGTTGCAACCAGTTATTGTTGTCCATACTCCCTTCCTCTTACTTATTAACCAGCCGACCCTTGCTCCTGAGTGTAGGCAATCAAGCTTCTTAAAGCTTAGTTATTCTAGCCTACAGCTCTATTTTGGCAAATTGGCAAGCACAAAGATCAAAGGACGTGGTTATAGAACTCTTCAAGTTTAAGGTTGCCCAAATTTACTTATTTTTGCGATGTTAGCGGCAATTACCCATAAATTCCAAAACTCACACTCACTCTTTGCGGTGAATGTGAGTAGTTCATGGGAAGATTTTATCTAGAAAGAGGCACAAATTTGGGCAAAAGCGATCGCTGAATATCTGAGATTGATCGTTAAAGGAGAAGTTAAATTTGTGTACGCCATTTCTGAAAAGCGATTTCATTATCCTCTGATTTACTCTGATAAACACTCCACCAATGAAAAAATAATCCTAACCCCCATCCTAATACTGGGAAAATAGCCCAAAAATAACTAGGACTAGTGATTAAATTTAAAAGAACGAGGAATAAATTCACCGCTAGGAAATAAGCAAAGTGTGTCCAAAAAGCTCTGCGTCGGAAAGTATTAAATGTGCGTCGTGAACGTTCCTCTTCTTGTTGAGCCAGCCACTTTTGTTCAGTTGTTTCCAAAATATTAGAAGAAATACCTAACTCAGATGCCATTTCTGAAAGCTGTTCTCGTGAAAATTCACCTTCCTGTTTACGAGTGAGTGCTTTTTGCAAGATTTGTTGGACATCTTCTGAGAGGTTGTTTGAAAAGTAGTTAGCTGTGATTTTAGACACTTGTTGATCCCCCCTAGCCCCCTTAAAAACGGGGGAATTAGAATCAAAGTCCCCCTTGAAAAGGGGGATTTAGGGGGATCTAAAACTATTTGATACATCATTAAGGACTTTTCAAACATCCTCTGAATCATAAGTCATTTTAATTACCTTATAAGTTTGTGTGTAAATGCGTCTTTGATTTCACGAAATTATCGATCAGCTTCGTTCAATTCAATTAGCAAATGCATCCACATTTGGCACTTAATATTTAGTGATATTCACAACACTATTATTTTCTCACAATTGATTTAGGGCTACTGTATTTGTCAATACCTCTATAATTACTTTGATGAGAGCGAGCTGTTACGGCATTAAGCCAAACATTGTCATTATGGAGTAAAGGAGACTGGTAGCCCGATTCCAGGTAAAGAGTCAACTACATGTTGCTGCCTCAATCGAGTAAAAATCGCTGAAATCGCTCTTTTGAATTTCTGAAAATATTAAATTTAATGGAAGATTTAAAATATTAGTAGAGGTGTACGCTACTTAGTAGTCTGTCAAGTTTAATTTGATCGGTTGGTAGTTTGTGCTTTATAGCAATTCCCATTCAGATGCGGTACAACGTTATACGCAAGGTATAAGGACACGGTATGCCGTGCCCCTATGGGTGTACCTCACGTAAACAAGAACTGCTATAACGCTAACTACTGGCGTGGCAAGGCTAAATTGTTGCAAAAAAAATTTGTAGGTTGGGGAGCCACTGCGTTGGACGGGTTTCCCGGCTTGTTCGCTCTTAGCGAGTGGCGTTTGAGGAACGAAATTCAACACTCCGATCAATGTTGGGTTTCGCGTTGCTCAACCCAACCTACATCTAATGCACTATTTTAGCTGTGTCACGCCACTACAAACAATCCGCACCTCTCAATTATTTCTTGACAGACTAGTGGGAATGCGTCAATAGAGGACTCAATCAATGGGATATGTAATTGCTACTGCCAATATGAAAGGTGGAGTTGGTGTGCGGCTCGTTGCCGACTGAATAAGCTTTAAAGCTTAGAAGTCAGCGTGAAAGTTCTAAAGAGATAAAACTCTGAATATAACTTTCACAACTCAATGTCTGAGTCAGGTGATTACGAATGAAAACACTAGATGAAGCTCAACAAGTTCAAATAACTTTACAAAGAGCAGGTACGGAAAACCGTATCAAATCGGTGTTGATTACCGTAAAATTCCTACCCTCTCAGTTCCAGGGAGAGAAAGCACACAGCAATCCCGTATGGGATTCCCAGCCAGGAGAGAATGGTTATCAAAGCTGGTCGGTGCATGGGGTGAAAGTGGTCAAAGCTGCCAGCCTAAAACGAGTGGTGGAGACTGCAAGCAGTGTGGAACCGGTAAACGAAAGTGAATCTGTCGTCAGAATCGTCGTTACACCAAAGTCCTGCGCAATTAGGCTGAAACGCGGGGAGCGAAATATGCTCAGAAGTCTGGTGGATAGAAAACCTGTATCTATCCACAACGGGGTCAACCTTACCAACAGAGAGACTCAAGGAACCAAAATACTTCCGGCGAATAGACAGATACCGAAGCCACAGAAAAACGGACATTGGGAACGAGTAAAACCGATATTTTCTCTCGAAAAGGTCGATTATCGAGCAGCTAACCAAGCGCATGGAATATCGGGGAAGGATTGTACTAGAAGCAAAAGGTCTGTTGTAATGACAGACATACGCTGACGAGTACACATTTCATTGGGATGTAAATATCAAGTAGAAGTCGAAAACATGAACCCTTTGAGGTATGAATGGAGCGATATAAACTGGGCAAAATGCCGCAGTATAGTCTTCAAGCTTCAAAAGAGAATTTACAGAGCCTCTAAATGTGGCGACCTCAGTAGTGTGCGTAAACTACAAAGACTGCTAGTAAATTCATGGTCAGCCAGATGCTTGGCGGTCAAGAAAGTTACACAAGAAAACAAAGGCAGGAATACTGCGGGAGTTGACGGTGTAAAAAGCCTTACCAACAAAAAAAAGGTTTGTCTCACAAACGAACTGAAATTAAATGCTAAGGCACTTCCCACTCGACGAGTTTGGATACCCAAACCTGGAAAGAAAGAACAAAGACCGCTAGGAATACCTGTCATCAAAGATAGAGCGTTACAGGCATTAATGCACATGGCGCTAGAACCAGAATGGGAAGCCCACTTTGAAGAAAATTCATACGGTTTCCGTCCCGGTAGAAGTTGTCAGGATGCAATAGATGCGATTCACCTTAATCTCAAAGCGCAGAATAAATATGCGCTTGATGCAGATATCGCTCAATGCTTTGATAAAATTGACCACAAAGCGCTACTTGCGAAAATCAACACGTGTCCTAAATTCCGTCGCCAGATAAAGGCTTGGCTCAAAGCCGGGGTCATCGACAGGAAAACCTTCTCAAATACTAAAATGGGAGTGCCACAAGGAGGAATAATTTCCCCTTTATTAGCAAATATTGCGCTTCACGGTTTAGAAAACATAGTCAAAGACTGGGTTGAAAATAACGTGAAAATCAAATCTCCTGGTGGTAAAAGTTTAGGTAGGAAAGAAATACGACAATCTGTAAGCGTTATTCGCTATGCAGACGACTTTGTGATTATGCACAAAGATTACAACATCGTATTGAAATGCAAAGAAGTAGCCGAAGAATTTCTAGCAAAAATGGGGCTGGAGTTAAAACAAGCAAAGACTAGAATTTGTCATACTTTGGAAAAGTTGAATGACCAAGAGCCGGGATTTAACTTTCTCGGTTTTGAAATCAGACAACACAAAGTTGGGAAAGACCAAGGAGGGAAAATACCCTTTGCGGGCGCTTACCAAAATAAAAGATGCAAAGACTACAAAACCATAATTCGTCCATCAAAAGAAGCGGTCAGAAGGCATTACAACGACCTAAAAGTTGGGTTAAAAATGCGTATTAACCAATCGGTTGATACAGTAGTAGCTTTCTTAAACCCACGAATACGAGGATGGAGTAATTATTACAAACACGTAATATCTTCTCAAGTATTCAGGCAGATAGATGACTGGCTTTATCAAAGATACTGGCGCTGGTGTAGAAGGAAACATCCTAATAGGGGTTCCAAATTTCTCAAGCGTAAATACTTTGTGAATGGCAATAGTGGTAATTGGGTTTTAGCTGATAAAGAAAAAGATGAACTGTTCTATGCAGTATCGCATAGAAATACAGCAATCATCCGACATATTAAAGTCCGACAAGACAAAAGCCCCTACGATGGTGATTGGTCATACTGGGCTTCCCGGTTGGGAGAATACCCAGAAATCTCACCAAAAGTTGCCACACTACTGAAGAAACAGAAAGGTAAATGCTCCGGTTGCGGACTTTACATTAGAAGTGAAGATGATTTTGAAATTGACCACGTTATCCCCCTGATAGAAGGAGGAAAACGAACCATTGAAAATCAACAAATTCTTCATAAAAGTTGCCACAAAAACAAAAACGGCGAAGATATGCAACGGATTATAGCTAATCAAAGCTACAACCCCCAAAGCACAAAACGTCGTATTAAGAGGTACAGACAAATATTCTGCCAATGAAATGAGGAGCCGCTTGAGGTGAAAGTCTCACGAGCGGTTCTGAAGGAGAGGTGACATAGGGCGACCTATTCATCGACTCTAACAAAACCACCCTCACCGTCAACTTAGCTACCTGTTTAGCTAAAAATCATGGCAAGCGGGTGCTTGTCCTTGATTTAGACAGCCAAATTAGTGCCACACTCAGTTTGATGTCGCCTTTAGATTTTGCCAAGCTTCGTAAACAAAGTAAGACATTTAGGTATCTGATAGACGAAGTTATCAATCCAGACCCACAAGCAAAACTTACAATTCAGGATATCATTCAATCACAGGTTTGTAATCTTCCCGGACTAGATTTATTACCAGGAGACATCGATTTATATGATGAATTTGTTGTTTCAGAAATGCTGCATCAGCAAGCAACTGCTTTGGGCGAACAGGACTTTGAAACGATTTGGAATCGTTTTGAAAGGGTCTTAATTAATAATATTTTAAAACCAGTACATCAAGAATATGATTTTATCCTTCTCGATTGTGCCCCTGGCTATAATCTTTTGACTCGTAGCGCTTTAGCTGCCAGTGATTTCTACATACTTCCTGCGAAACCAGAACCATTATCTGTAGTGGGTATTCAACTCCTAGAAAGACGGATTGCCCAATTAAAAGATAGTCACGGACATGAAACCAAAATAGATATCAAAATGTTGGGAATTGTATTTAGTATGTCCAGCGCTAATCTACTCACTGGCAGATACTATAAACAAGTAATGCACCGCGTTGTAGAAGATTTTGGTGTCGAAAAAATTTGTAAGGTACAAATACCAGTTGATGTCAATGTTGCTAAGGCTGTTGATAGTTTTATGCCAGCTGTTTTAATTGCTTCCCAATCAGCAGGTTCAAAAGCTTTCTTGCAATTAACTCAGGAGTTGTTGCAAAAGCTATAGCACTAGTTAATCATTAATGAACAACATGATTTTCGACTTGTTAAATTAGAGATAGAAATGTAAAGACGTAGGAATGCTACGTCTTTACAAGGGTTTCAGGCAATGAATAATTTATTTTTGGAGATGTCTATGTTTATTAAGTAAGTCGCAAATCTGAACCTTTCAATTTTTATAAAGGTCTGAAGAAAGAGAATTTATACTTACTTGGTCAGAAACAAGCTACATGGAATAAGTCTCAAATCCCAATTTAAAATTCTCTATTCAAGAAAACTTTTTAGGCATGAGATCAATCTAAAATCCAAAATCCACAATTTAGTAACAAATAAGTTATCCTTTCTTAAAGTTCAGCAGTTATACGGAAGCTATAATTGGTGAGTTCAGCTATTGAGTGAAAAGGTCAGTAAATCTCACTAAGAAACAATGGTTAGTAACGATTCTGCACGGGCACAGAACAATCAGCACTTGCTAATGCGCCTACCACGGACTCTGAGTTATCTTGAAACCTGGGGCTTCGGGTTAACTGGTCATGTTGGATGGATTGGTACTGCCCCCATCATTCATGCAGCGTTAGGCCCGAAAGCTATCTTAGTTTGGTCTTTTGGCACGATTATTTCCTTTTTGCTTAACTTGCAGGTACAAAGTCTAGGTAGACATTGGTCAGATGTTGCTGGAGGAACACCAAACTATACCACAAGGCTATTAAAGAACTTTCCTGGCTTAGGCCGTTACGTAGCATTAGGATACTTTTTTAGCTGGGCAGCAGCACCAGCACTGTATGCAATTATTCTCACTAACTTAATTAAAGACAATTTTGAAACATTACATATTTCTTGTCCAGAAATTTGGTTAAAAGTTTTGTTTACAGCAATTCCTTTTATTTTAGCGTTCAGTGGTACCCGTGCTTTGGCGCTTCTGCATTTATTTTTTGTATTCCCAGCGATTTTATTACTGTTATTGTTTTGTGTTCAAGGCATATTATGGTTAGTCTTCTCATCTGCTAATTTTAATTTTCTTCCAACTAGCACGCATAGCCTGACCTTTCAAGAATGGGCAAAGTGGTTTTTTCTAGCTAGCTATTCAATTTATGCTTGTGAAACCACTTCTTCTTTTGTTGCTGATAGTCGCCACCCATATAAAACTTTAAAGTTTTTAACCGTAGCTGCTTGGTTAATTCCTCCGGTGTTTCTAGGTGGTTCTTGGGTATTAATGTGTTCCCCTCAAAATCCTAAACGTGATGAAGTTTTATTCAATTTAGTAAGGGCTTCTGAGCCTTTTTGGGGTGAATCTGCTCCCTTCTTAGTAACACTTCTGATTACTATATCTTGCCTTCTAAGTTCTGCTACAGCAGTTTCTAACTCTCCTCGGATATTATACCAGCTTGCCTTAGACAGACAGCTTTCTCCTATATTTGCATTATTTTCCCGTCAAGGTGTCCTTGGTCCTGCTATTTTATTGACCTTTCTACTCAGTTTGCTTTGTCTAAATTTAGGAAATATATCTCAACTTGTTACAGTAGCAGGAACCTGTTATCTCATGTCCATTATGGGGCTACATCTGGGATTATGGGTGTGTCGGGGCAAACCATACGTGTTATGGCCTTGGTGGTCACTTGGTTTTTTCTTACTAGAAGCAGTAGTTCTAATAGTGGGAGGTTTAGCTTGGAATTGGAGAGATTTCTTAGTAGGATTATTATTACCTATTATTCTGATGATCGGAGATGTAGGGCTACGTCGCTTAAGATTTGCGCTATTACACCCAAATTGGTGGATACAGCGTTACGAAATTAAGTCTAGTAAAAACAATCCAGATTTTGTCGTATTACAAGTGATTGTTTTAGTATCATTAATTTGTATTACTGCTACAATCAGTTGGGTTATCCGCGATTTTTTAGATAGATTTTTTAATAATCCTCAAAATTATTTTCCTAATAATCCTCAAAATTCTTTCCTAGCGATTTTATTAGTGACGCTTTCTTTTACAGGGGTTGCGATCGCTTGCTGGACAACTTTACCACAAATTATTGCTATTGATGAAGCACGCAAACAAGCAAGAAACCTATTTATCACTACTCTCGATACCGTTCCAGATACTGTTTTAGTATTAGATGAAGATGGTACAATCTCTCAGACAAATGCTGCTGCTGAAGAATTATTTCAAACAAGTATTCAACAGTTACTTGGGCAAAACTTGAATCAACTTCTAATATGTTATCGTGGCAAACCGGAGCAATGGTCTATTAGGAGTGAGCAAAGCTTGAAAATTAACCAAGGTTTGCGAATTGTTGAATCGACGATTTCACAGCCATTTAATTCTCTGCTACGGGAGTATATTGTTATTGTCCGTGACATAACTAAGCGGAAGCTAGCAGAGGAAGAATTAGTCCAGTATCGTTATCAGCTTGAGCAGTTAGTGCTAGAACGCACTATTGAACTTATTAGGGTTAATCAACAACTTCAACAAGACATTGTTAAACGTCAAGAAGCACAAGAACAATTACTGCACAATAGTCTTCATGATGGGCTAACTGGATTACCTAATCAACGATTATTTATGGAGCGGGTGCAGCAGGCAATAGAACAGGCTAAACAGCAAAATAATTATTTATTTGCTGTACTTTTCTTAGACCTAGACCGCTTTAAAGTTGTTAATGACAGCCTTGGACATCTACTAGGAAATCAACTTTTGATTGCAATTTCTCATCGGCTAAAGTCAGTTCTGCGAGGCGGAGACATAGTTGCCCGTTTTGGCGGAGATGAGTTCACAATCTTAATTGAAGAAATTGAGGATATCAATACCGCCATACAAGTCGCCGAGCGAATTAAAAAGGTGCTAGCTTTGCCATTTCAATTAAATGAGCATCGGGTGTTTACTAATGTTAGTATTGGTATCGCTTTAAGTAGAGCAGATTATGAGCAAGCTGCGCAGATTCTACGTGATGCTGATGTGGCAATGTATTGTGCCAAATCACTTGGTAAGGCACGTTATGAGGTTTTTGATCCAAAGATGCACGAAGGTGCAGCTTTACTTTTAGAGTTAGAAACTGCTTTAAGAAATGCGCTGCTCAAGCAAGAAGAATTTCGCCTTAATTACCAGCCAATTATTTCACTAACAACTGGTAAAATCATTGGATTTGAGGCACTGATACGTTGGTATCATCCAGAACGAGGACTTATTTCTCCTCAAGATTTTATTCCCTTAGCTGAAGAAACTGGAATGATTGTTAGTATCGGTCAATGGGTGCTTTATGAAGCCTGTCACCAAATACACAAATGGCATAAACAATTTCCTACCTCACAACCTCTGACGATTAGCGTAAATTTTTCTGGTAAACAAATTACGCAACCTGATGTGTTTAAACAGGTTAAACATATTTTGCAGCAAACTGGACTTGAGCCATGCTGTTTGAAATTGGAAATTACTGAAAGCTTGTTGCTGGATAATTTTGAATTAGCTACCACTGTACTTTCTCAATTAACAGGGCTGAATGTCGAGATGCACATGGATGATTTTGGGACTGGCTATTCATCTTTGAGTTATCTGCATCGCCTACCAATCAAAACTATTAAAATTGACCGCTCTTTTGTCACTAGTATAGGTAGTCGAGGAGAAAATTTAGAAATTATTCGAGCGATTGTGACATTAGCCCATAATTTAAATATGTCTGTAACAGCAGAAGGCATAGAAACTGTAGATCAATTAGCACAATTGAAAGCTTTACAATGTGATTATGGGCAAGGGTATTTTTTCTTACCACCTATGGAACAGGCAGAAGTAGAAATACTCCTTGCTGCTAACTTGTGCGGAAAAAACTTTTTAAAAAGATAAAATCTTGGGAGCAAATTCTGTTTAAAGAAACACTTTGTTAAACTGGGTAATTAATTTCACTTGGCAATCTATTCTTAGTGTAGTGCTGACTGTAGCTGAAAATTATCTACATTATCAAGCAATCCTTCTTCTAACAACAGTTCGTTAACAAAAATATCAATTTTATGCCGATCAATATTTTGCATGACTACAATGTGTACCCAATTTTCAAAAGTTGCTAACTGCCACTTTTTAATTAACCTTTGAGAAGGTTTTTGAAACACTACGGTATTGGAAAATTTATTGAGCATACATGGATATTCTCTGATTTTAAGTTGTTGAAAAAGATATTGGGCATTATTTATACAGGTCTTTGCTTCTTTCGCTAATCCATCATAACCTCTTGTTTTCATTGCATACCAGAGAATCAGAGGGGTATGACCGTTTCTAGACCCCAGAATTGTTGTATCTGATGAACCAATATATTCAATTGCTGTTTCAACTTTTTCTACCCATTTTTTCTTGGTTAAAACTACACCACAAGGCAAGGGAGAACCAATGAATTTAGCAGAAATAGCTATACTATCTATGGGTTTTTGAAAGTTAACTTGCAGAGCGCCATCTAGAAAGGGTAATATTAATCCTGAAAGTGCGGCATCACAATGAATGTAGTAATCTTTAATCTGATTGCGCTCTAAAATTTCAATAACTTTGTCTAAGTTATCAATTGCACCTTTGACAGTAGTCCCAATATTTAAATTTAAAATCGCCGGATAATTACGATTTTCCCTAATGAGTTGTTCAAAATGTTCATAATTCATTTCTCCATTAATTTGTGAGTTAACAACATTGTGTTGGATGCGGAATAGTTTTGCTGCTTTGGGTATGGAGTAATGAGAGTCTTGTGATGAGTAAAGAATGCCATTAGGGTAGATTTCTCTTGCTAAGAACATCCCATATAAATTACCTTCAGTTCCGCCAGCAGTAATATAACCCCAAAACTGATTTTCTGGAATTTTATAGAGGTGAGCAAAAAAAGATAATACTTCTTGCTCAAACTTACGAGAATGAAGACCAAAATCTGGTTCAATGTATGGATCTCCAGCATTATTTAACAGAAAATTGAAAAATTTGCTGATCGCACTGTAATCACAACTTAAATTATATGGATAGCCTGTATGAAAGTGCGATCGCTGTTCTATTTGCAGCAGAAAATCAGCCAATTCCTTAGCAATTTTATTTGACATATCTTTGTATCTCTTAAATTTTGATTGAGTTAATGGATGTTTTAAACTAAATTACACGTATTAATCCATACCTTCATGTTTTCTTAATAATGCTTTCTAATAGAAGATAATACAGTGTTATTACTGATAAATATTCAGTAATAACACCCATTTTTTTTGTGCAAAAGTATATTATACTTAGAACTTCTGCATAATACGAAATAACTATAATGCGTATTACGTAAAATTTCTTTTCAGTCGCTGACTGCAACCTGATTCAATCACATATTTAACTTTGTGCCAGTTGCGTAATTTCTGGGATTGACTCGGCTATCCAAATAAAGTGCGCTTATGCGGACTTCATCAAGCTAAAAAGGTATTTCTATAAATTAAATATGCATTAGCGTTCTTCCATCAATCTTAGAAAACAATATATCGAAGCAGAAAACTTAAACTATGACTAAATCAAAGTTTGAGGCTTTATTTTCTAATATAAATTCCTAAATGTAGCCAAAATTTGGAAAGTAAAGTCTCATAAACCTTGCAGCGATTGCTTTTTCCAAGAGTGATGCAAGAGGGTTAACGTTCTTCCAAATAAAAAAATACTCAACTACTTATTGTGAGGTGGGCGTCTCTCCATTGGTGTCAAGTTAAGGCAGAAGCCCAAATGTCAAAGGTATATTCATCGAATTCGGGATGTCGTTTATTGAATTCGGGGTGTTGTTTATTGAATTCGGGATGTCATTTATTGAATTCGGGCAGCCGTTTATTATTTTTGTTCAATTTTAATTTGAGGAGGATAAAACCTAAACACAAAGCGAAAAGTCGAGCCAGCGCCTTGGGCGGGTTTCCCGACTTGTGGCGACTGGCGTCGGAGCGGCGGCTTGGGCCGTTGGCGTAGCCCGCCGCAGGCATCTGAACTTTTCAAGACAAAGACTTTTCACCCAGTCCCCAGTCCCCAGCTATACTAGTTGACCCCAGTGATTTCATCTTAACTTGACACTAATGTCGTATTACCCTAAGCCAAAGGCGGGCAAGATGCCCGCCCTACAAGTAGTAGTAACTTATTTGTTGAAAGTCCCTAAATGCATTTAGGCATTTTTAGATTAGTGATTTCTAGTTTGCTAGCGCCGTGAAATTTTTGCTTTTAGAACTTTCCAGCTAAGGCTGCAACACAGCGATCACAAATTAAGGGATGTTCTGCTGATTCTCCCACATAAATAGAGTAGTTCCAACAGCGATCGCATTTTTGCCCATCTGCATTCACTACCCCAATTCCCCAGTCTTGCGTCTGCGCTGTATATTTCAATCCTTGCAACCCTTGAGCAGAATCTAATAATTCCACTTGGGAAGTCAGCAATAAATACCGCAGTTCGTCAATCCCGTTACCCTTAACTGGGTTAAAGGCTTTGATAGCATCACCTAATTGTTTGTCAGGTATATGAATCAAAGCTTTCGCTTCCAAGGAAGAACCAATGAGTTTTTCTATCCTGGCTTGTTCCAACACCTTATTAACATCGGTGCGGAGTTGTCGCAGTACTGACCAAAATTCCGCTAAATCTGGATTACGCCATTTTTCCTCAACCTGCACCCAACCAGCTTCAAACACTGATTTGTAAGGTGTTTTGTAAGGGAGATATTGCCAGATATCTTCGGCAGTATGACATAGTACTGGAGCGATCGCTCGTGCTAAATTATCTATTGCTATCTTCAGCACCGTTTGACAACTGCGACGGCGAAAAGCATTTTTTGCACTGATGTACAATCTATCTTTGGCCACATCTAAATAAAAGTTGGATAAATCCACCACGCAGAAATTCTGCACTGTTTGGAAAAAGCGGAAGAATTGGAAACTCTCAAAGGCTTGAGTGACTTCCTCAAATACTTCGGTGATGCGGTGTAGCATATAACGGTCAAGTTCTGGCAATTCCTCAAAAGGAACTGCATCTTTTTCCGGGTCAAAATCATCCAAGCTACCCAACAAAAACCGCGCTGTATTGCGAATCTTACCTCTAACATCATTCATTTGCTTAATGATGTTTTTGCCAATGCGAACATCGCCGGAGTAGTCAACCGATGATACCCACAATCGCAATACATCTGCACCGTAGGGCGGTTCTACTTTTTGATTTTTCCCGCCTTCAATGATTGTATTTGGATCAATCGTATTTCCTTCTGACTTACTCATCTTTCGGCCTTGTTCGTCCAAAGTGAAGCCGTGAGTTAAAACAGTTTTGTAAGGCGCAATGTCATTTACTGCTACGCTGGTAAGCAAACTGGATTGAAACCAACCGCGATGTTGGTCAGAACCTTCTAAATATATATCAGCAGGATAACGTAACTCTGGACGCTGTTGGACGACAGCCGCCCAAGATGAGCCAGAATCAAACCATACATCCATTGTGTCTGTACCTCTGCGGTAAGACTTGCCATTTTGGCGATAGGATTCGGGTAATAATTCCTCAACTGAAAGTTCCCACCAAGCATCGGAACCTTTTTCGGCGATGATTCCTTGGACGTGGTTGATAATTTCTTCATTCAGCAGTGGTTCTCCCGTGGCTTCATCGTAGAAAACGGGAATGGGTACACCCCAAGCACGTTGACGAGAGATACACCAATCGGAACGTTCCGCTACCATTGGTGTGATCCGATTTTCACCTTGGGCTGGAATCCATTTTACAGTTGCGATCGCCTCTAGCGCTTCTTCTCTAAATCCTTCCACGGAAGCAAACCATTGTTCAGTGGCGCGGAAAATCGTTGGCTTCTTCGTCCGCCAATCATAAGGATACTTGTGGGGGTATGGTTCTTCTTTCAACAAAGAACCAGCCGCAGCCAGTGCATCAATTACCGCTTGATTCCCATCACCCAAAACATTCAACCCAGCAAATTGTCCCGCTTCTTCGGTAAAGTTGCCATTGTCATCTACTGGTGCAAGGATGGGCAAACCGTAGCGTTGACCAACAATGTAATCTTCTTGACCATGACCGGGAGCAGTATGTACCAACCCCGTACCCGATTCAGTAGTGATGTAATCACCGCCGACGACAATCGGACTTTCGCGGTCATATAGGGGATGACGATAAGTAGTATGTTCTAAATCATTTCCCTTAAAGGTGGCTTTTACAGTTAACTCAACTCCCAACGTTGAAGATAAACGTTCGACTAAATCAGCAGCAACGATGAGGTATTTAAAATTACTCTGCGCTTCTCCCTCTGGGTGGGAAACTTCCACCACTGCATAATTTAAATCTGCATTTACCGCTATAGCCAAATTCCCCGGAATTGTCCAAGGTGTAGTCGTCCAGATAGCCACACCCAAATCTGAGAGATATTCCGCCAACAGTGGTTTTACAGTTTCCGCCAAACTTGTAACCAGAAAAGCTGCATAGATACTGCGGGAAACATGACCTTCAGGATATTCCAACTCAGCTTCAGCCAAAGCGGTATGAGAACTAGGACTCCAGTGAACTGGCTTTAAACCGCGATAGATATAGCCTTTTAAGAACATCTGACCAAACACGCCAATTTGAGCCGCTTCATAAGTCGGCTTCATAGTTAGATAAGGGTGGTTCCAATCACCCCAAATACCGTAGCGTTTAAAATTATTGCGCTGGTCGTTTACCGTAGCTAAGGCAAATTCTTCCGCTTTCTGTCGCAGTTGTAAAGATGTTAAGTTTTGCCGTTCTGCTGACTTCATGTTCTGCAAAACTTTTAACTCAATCGGTAATCCGTGACAATCCCAACCAGGAACGTAACGAACTTTACGCCCTTGTAACATTTGGTAGCGATTAATAATATCTTTGAGAATTTTATTTAAGGCATGACCAATATGGAGTGAGCCATTAGCATAGGGAGGCCCATCGTGCAGTATAAATAATTCGCCAGGGTTATTTTCAAAGAGGCGATCATAAATTTTATTTTCTTCCCAAAATTTTTGGATTTCAGGCTCACGCTTGATGGCGTTTGCCCGCATATCAAAATTAGTCTTGGGTAGGTTTACAGTATCTTTGTAACTTCCTGATTCGGTCACAGTCTCATGCCTAGAATTAGGTGTGCAGGTTTTATCAATTATAGAAGATGACATGAAAACCAAAATTTGCTTTTTGAGAGCGAGTTTGATAAACCTCTCTCTACCTTGAATTTTCGTTAATAAAGTTGCAAATATAAAGATAGGACTCTTGCACAAGGGCGTAGGCGTAGCCCGTCGTAGACATCGCCACTATAAAATTCAGATGGATTAAAACAGTGAACAGTGAACAGTTATCACGGCGTATGGTGGGGGATTTAAACCCACCACCAACGCCTACCACCAATTGGTGAGGGGCGGTTACCCAAGGATAAACACCATTATCTTTACTGATAACTGATAACTGATAACTGTTAAAGGTAGGTTGGGTTTCCTTACGTCAACCCAACTTACATTTAATACACAAATTTAGCCTTGACACAGCACTAGATTTATGCAGGAAGTGGATTATTGCAGCAAAGGAGTTGTGCCGTTACCGTTAATTGACGCATTCGCAATTGCAGCTTGAGTAGGTTGACTGGCAAGAACCGCTACAACTGGAGCAACTTTTGAACTAGATTGTTTATTTCTTTTTCCATTAGAACCGCCAGCTTTGGAATACTCTATACTGTTTCTGCCGTAGATAGTTGCAACTCCACTTAGCATTCGTTCAGACATTTCGGAGAGGGCTTTATCCAGCTGGGTTACTGTCTTACGCGATTCTTCAAGATTGGACACAAGCGTGTTATGAGCTTCTAATGTCGCACGGGTGGTGTTGATGAGATGGTTATAGGCTTCAATGGTTAATCCATGTCCTAAATCCAGATTTTCATCAACAGATTTAAGCAAGGCGAGACGAAGTTGGGCTTTGTCAACAGCAGCAGAACCACGAGTTCTTAAAGACATAAGATATCCTTTTTTTTAAGAATTCCTTTTTCAACATAGTGGAGTATCCTTTTGCCTGAGATGGGTAGTTTTGTGGATTTATTTGATTAAAGCTTCAACGAAATAATTACAAGTTTGTCTGTATTTTTACTCATTTTTCATATCGATTTGTTGTTTGAGAATAAGTGCAATCAGCAAATGCGAACGCCAAATCAACAAATGCGAACGCCAAATCAACAAATGCGAACGCCAAATCAACAAATGCGAACGCCAAATCAACAAATGCGAACGCCAAATCAACAAATGCGAATGCCAAATCAACAAATGCGAACACCGAATCAACAAATGCGATCGCCGAATCAACAATTGCGAACACCGAATCAACAATTGCGAACACCGAATCAACAATTGCGATCGCCGAATCAACAATTGCGATCGCCGAATTAACATTAGAAAGGGGAAACTAGAACATCTAATTCCCTCCTTTTTATAAGCTACGGTGTATACACAAGTTGAATTACCCCCCTTAATCCCCCCTTGTAAAGGGGGGAAATAAGATTTCCGGTTCCCTCCCCTTTATAAGGGGAGGGTTAGGGTGGGGTAACTTCCCTCAACCTACAAATAACTTCCCTAATCTTCTCCACCACACCATCAATATCTTGATAAATTTATGGATTCGTAAATCTTAAAATCTTCGTACCTTTTGATTCCAAAAATGCTTGGCGATCGCGGTCATATTCTGGAACTCCATCTTGATAGTGACTATCACCATCAATTTCTATGGCAAGTCTCAATTCCGAAGAATAAAAATCCACTACAAATCTATCAATACTGTACTGTCTGCGAAATTTACAGCTTTCAATTTGTTGATTTCTAAGTTTTGCCCAAACTATTTTTTCAGATGGAGGCATATTGTTTCTAAGAGTTTGCCGTTTTTGCTTTTCTGAGGTTTGGTTATACAGTTTTGTCATCAGCATTTTCATATTTCTGGACTATGCTTACTATTCCCTGAATTACCCCTCTTAATCCCCCCTTGGAAAAGCTACCGTGTATACACAAGTCGAATTACCCCCCTTAATCCCCCCTTAGAAAGGGGGGAAATAAGAAATCTTGTTCCCTCCCCTTTACAAGGGGAGGGTTAGGGAGGGGTAATTCAATAACCTGCGTGTACACCGTAGCCTTTTTAAGGAGAATCTAAAACTTTTCATCCCCCTCATTTTTCAGAAATTGAGGATAATACTGTTGAAGCTTCATCAAGATGGATAATACTGTTGAAGCTTCATCAAGATGCATCTAACTCACACCTGCTCATGAACGAACAGCGTTTACAAGCTTATTATCAGCTAATTCAAACCCTGCTAAGTTGTTCTAGCGGGGAAGAACCAGAGATATTAGCAGCGAATACAGAATTGCTAGATGCTGACTTTGTGCAGGTTGCTGTAGTAGCAGCAGAGTATTTTGCCCAGCAGGGAGAGGAAAATACTGCCGAGTGGTTAAGAAACTTAGCAACATATCTCACTACCCCAGAAACTACCCCCATCACTCAAGAAGATATAAAGACTTACGGGCAATTTTTAATAGAAATACTGCAAGCAACAGCAGACAGCAACGGCGATGCTCAAGTAATTTATCCATTGCTGGCAGCAAATACCGATAAACTCAATGATATTTTTGCTGAATTATTGCGTGACTGGGCAATAAATACCTTAGCAGAAGCAGAAGTAGATACAGTAGAGTCCATTGCTTACATAATTTTTATATTTAGTAATCGGATTAGCAATTTTCCTTTGGGTAGCAAAGCCAGCAACATGGAAATTGCGATCGCAGGCTACGAAATCGCCCTAACTGTATATACCAAGAGTGCCTTTCCTGAAAAATGGGCAATGACGCAAAATAATCTGGGGATTGCTTACGGTGACAGAATATTAGGAGAACGAGCCGAGAATATTGAAAGTGCGATCACTGCTTATAATCAAGCACTCGAAGTTAGAACCCGCAGCGCCTTTCCCCAAGAATGGGCAAACACACAAAATAATCTAGCAATCGCTTATATTAACAGGATAATGGGCGCTCAAGCGGAGAATATAGAACAAGCGATCACTGCTTTTTCTACAGCCTTGGATGTTTACACCCGTAGTGCTTTTCCTCAAAATTGGGCAACGACATTAATTAATTTAGGCAATGCTTACCTTAAGCGAATATTAGGTGAGAAAACAGAGAATATAGAACAAGCAATTACAAATTACTCTTCTGCCTTAGAAATTCTTACATATAATGCTTTTCCCCTAAACTGGGCAACAACACAAAATAATTTAGGCAATGCTTATTTAGACAGAATTAAGTATGATAAAGCAAAGAATATAGAACAAGCAATTGCTGCTTATACTTTTGCACTAACAGTTTATACCCGCAGTGATTTTCCCTTAGATTGGGCAACAACACAAAATAATTTAGGAACTGCTTACAGTAGAAAAATTGAGGGTGATAGAGCAGAGAATCTGGAAAAAGCAATTGCTGCTTATTCTGCTGCACTGGAAGTATATACACGCAGTGACTTTCCTCAAGATTGGGCAACGACGCAAAATAATTTGGGAATTGCTTACTCTAATAGAATAATAGGTGAACGAGCCGATAATCTGGAAAAGGCAATTGCTGCTTATACTGCTGCACTAAAAGTTTATACTCGCAGTGCTTTTCCCCTAGATTGGGCAACAACACAAAATAATTTAGGCAATGCTTATCTAGACAGAATATTGGGTGATAAAGCAAAAAATATAGAACAAGCAATAGCAGCTTATACCACTGCACAAGAAGTCTATACCGAAAATACTTTTGCTAAACAATGGGCAATGACGCAAAATAATTTGGAGATTGCTTACGGTTATAGAATAGTTACTGACAAAGTAGAAAATATAGAACAGAAAATTGCAGTTTATATTTCACGAACAGAAGCTTTGTTCAATATTGGCAATACTTACCAATATTTTGCAGAATTTGATTTAGCATATACAACATACGAGTCGGCAATTATAAATTTTGAATATCTACGTGAAAATCTTATCAAGAATGAGGTAAGAAAACGTATTTTGTCAGAAAGATGGAGCAAACTTTATCAAAATATGGTGGAAGTTTGTCTTCATCAGGAAGAATTTACTAAGGCAATAGAATTTATTGAACGTAGTAAAACCCGCAATTTAGTAGAATTACTAGCCAAAGCAACATTAACAAGTCCACAAAATTCGGCTTTAATTGGTGGCAAAATCTGCTTTCAAGAAATTCAAAATCTCTTAGATAACGAAACTGCAATTATCGAATGGTACATTTTTGATGATTGTTTTCGAGCTTTCATTATTACCCACGACAAGGATAAACCAGCAATTTGGTCTTCTAATCAACAAGACTTAGATACCTTAATCGATTGGAGAAAGGAATATCTGGATGACTACGACAACCAGCAAGATCCAGATAAAATTCAATGGCGGAATCAGCTAGAAGAACGCCTAAAAAAGTTAGCAGAAATTCTGCATTTTGAGGAAATCTTAGACCTAGTACCTAAACAATGCGACAGATTAATCCTCATTCCTCATCGCTACTTACACCTTTTTCCTCTCCATGCTTTACCTGTTAAAGAATCATACCTAATTGACTTATACCCTAATGGCATAGGCTATGCACCCAGTTGTCAAATTCTGCAACAAGTCCAACTGCATCAACCTTTTGAGTTTCAATCTTTCTTTGCCATCCAAAACCCCACAGAAGACTTATACGAAAAAGATTTAGGAGCAGTTACAGCTATCAAAAAACAGTTTGCTGATGCTGATCCTTATATTATGAAGCAAGACAAAGCCAAAAAATCAGCAATTTTGCTCGGCATTAATGAAAATTATAATAATGTCACACTACATGAAAAATTGCTCAAAGCTAACTATGCCTTTTTCTTCTGTCACAGTTACTTTAATTTTAAATCTCCCCTAGATTCTGGTTTATTATTGACAGATTGTTTTGTTCCTTCAGAATTAGTTAAGAAAGACCCTAAACGTTATATACCCGTACCTGGAGATAAAGATAAAGCAGTAGACTTGACAAAATGCCTAACTTTGGCAGATATCATTACTCATGTCAAACTAGAAAACTGTCGCCTAGTTACTCTTTCTGCTTGCGAAACTGGTTTGACCGACTTCACAAGTACTAGTGATGAATACATTGGTTTACCCAGTGGATTTTTGTTAGCAGGTAGCACCAATGTAGTCAGTAGCCTTTGGGCTGTGAGTGCTACAGCTACAGCATTATTGATGATTAAATTTTACGAAGAGCTAAAGGAGCAAAGTAATATTGTATTAGCTTTAAATACAGCACAAAGTTGGTTAAGGGATACCACAGTCAAAGGCTTTCAAGATTGGCTGAGTAACTGCTCACTAAGTCTAGTTTGGCAAGCACAACTAAATCAATACTTTGCTGATAATCATAAAAATGCTTCAGCCAAACCCTTTGAATCACCTTTTTATTGGGCTGCTTTTTGTAACATAGGTAAAGGAGTTTAGAAAATGTCAGTTTATCAAAATAGCATCCAAGCTTTTATTCAAGTCCTTGACTCTCAATCAAATTTGATTCCTATTCAAGACTGGCATGAATTACAGCAACTATCTGGTCAGTTACCAGAAGACAATGAAGAAATATCAGAAATTTTAGAAAAATGGTTGCAATCAGAATCCCGTAATCAACTTCTAGAAGCTTACAAGCAACACCTGAAATCACTGACTGCTGCATCTCCTATTGATGTAGATATAAACATAGGAATAGCTAATAGTAAATCACAGACTCCAGCCAATCAACCTAGTGAATCATCAAAGGAACTTGTAGATAACGCCATAAAAAACAACTCTCCTTTGTTTGAAAACACTAAACCCAACAAAAAATAGTGAAGAATTTCAGCCTCAGTCTCTATGCTTTTCATCTTTGCCACACCCTAACTGAACTTCCCGGCGAAGTTGTGACAAATGCTAATCTGTTGTGGGAAAATCTAGTGAAGGTGGGTGAAACTTCGCTAAATTTTGTTGAGTTGAAAGATTTACGCTCGAATTTGATTTGTTATCAAAATGGTGAATACAACCCCAAGCGGGAACAAGGAAGAAAAACAGAATGGTTAAGTGTTTCTGGAAAAGACGTAGATTTGGGTAGTCTCCCCACAACAGAAGGCTTTAAAATTAATGCTAATCTTCAGCCTTTCTTACTTAACGATACCTACGCAGTTGATTTAACTCTGTTTCCAGAATCACCAAACATCCCCATAGACATACCACAACTGCAACATTTTAAACCAAGTTCCCTACTACCATCTCATATTCAAGCATCTTTAGGACAAACATTATTGATTTATGGAGAAGTAGATCCAACTGAAGATTGTGATACACTAGCTGAAAAGTTAGCCATAGCCTTAGTAGCTGGCACAAATTTAAATCCTGTACGATCGCAACAAGGAGAACTGTTTGGTAGTTTTTTATTTGAATACCAAGCACTTGACGCAGATAAACCAGATAATCCTGCTAAACAAAGCCATATTTTAATACTCATTAATAATAGTCAAGCTGCAACAGCAACACTTGCAGTAAAAGCTTATGATTGGTTGCTAAATTTATTATGTAGCTACCATAAAATACTTTACATTTATCAACTAGCACGTCAACGCTACCGAGAAGCGAGAACAATTTATAGTGATTTAGAAAATAAAATTAAAGAATTTAACAACCTGATATCTAAAAATAAAACACAACAATTATCTGGCTTAAAAAGCTTAATGGGAGAAATACCCCAAAAAAACTTTGATTATACCAGATGCTTGCAAGATTTACAAACACACCACACAGCAATTACTACTAATATTACTAATTACAGAATTTGTTTAGAGAAGATTCAAACTATTGATAGCGGGAATAGCCTCCAATCCTGGCAAGATTTTATTAATAAAGACTGTAAGAAATGGCAAGAACAAATACAAACAGATATTAACTATCTGACTCCAGGTAAAGAATTGTTTGGACAATTTGTTGATACTATCCGAGGTATAGTAGAAACGGGACAAGCCGAGCGCGATCGCTCCCTAGAAAACAAAATCCAAGTACTAGGCATAGGTTTTGGCGGTGGTGCGATCGCTTCTGGCGTATTCACAACACATATTGATAAAATTAATCTCCCGTTAATACATAAACATCCCCTTTACGCATCGTTAACTTTAAGCATCATTGCTACCTTGATATTTATCGCTTTAGGTTGGCTGATTACCAAACGTAAATAAAGTAAATTCTTTGGAGAAACTATACAAAGAAAAGACATGACGACAGAACAGTTACAAAACTTGATCCGTAATCCTCTGATAAATTAAGGGACTTTAAGAGCTTATTGTCTGCCTTTTTAAAGGGGGTTGGGGGGATCAAAAGTCTGTAGCGCAACTCTAGAAGACTTGTGTGTACACCGTTTGGCTCTCAACCAGAGGACTAATCAGGAATTTTGCGGAGTTTGAGAGTTAATCAATAGAAAGTAGTATATTTTTCTGGCTTCGCTTACTGCCTATCCAAAGGTTTCGTTTAATTAAAAAAATATTCTCTAAGAAAAAGTCAACTATTGCAAAAAATAAATCATTTTTTTGAGTTCTAAATAAGCTATGTATGTTTTAGGTGTAACTCACAGAATTTTATTTAAGTACACTAAAAATTATTCCTAGTAAAAAACTAGACATAAACAGCATTTTGTAATCGGATTTCCACCAGCTTACTATCAATAATAATTTTTGAAGGAGTAGATTAATTATGACTAGCAAATTGTTTCTAACTAAGTGGAGGCGAAACTTCAAACTGTATCTTTCCTTTATCTTTTTTGTAATACTACTGGCTGGAATCATCTTTTCCAAATTGAGTTTAACTATGGCTGCTGATTCGCGGTTAGATCCAAGAACTCAACCAAAGTTCATCAATTCGCTGCCGTCTCTAAGGAGGATAGATGCTACAAAGGGTGGTCACTTCGATGTAGAGATGGGAGAAACTAAGCAATGGCTTGGACTATACAGCAGTCCTGGTGCAGATCGCATATATGGTACAAAGGATGATGCACGCTTGAATACAACAGTTTGGGGGTATGGCTCAAGAGGGCAAAAGGCTGTTACTTACCCAGGTTCCACATTCGTGACACGAAAAGACGTACCGATTGAAGTGCTGTGGGACAACAAACTACCAAAAACCGGACATCTTTTTCCAGTAGATAAGAGCATCATTACAAAATCGGTTGCAAACGCTCTTTCCAAAGGGCTTGTACCTACAGTGACACATGTGCATGGTGGTCATACTGAGTGGACTAGCGACGGATATTCCGAAGCTTGGTTTACCCAAGATTTTTCCCAAACCGGACCCAGTTGGGTTAAAAAGAACTATAGTTATGCAAATGACAATGAGCGGGCAGCGACACTTTTATATCACGACCATATTCTCAGTAACAATCGTTTAAGTGTATATGCTGGTCTTATAGGTTTCTATTTGCTGAGGGATAACAACGAAATTAATTTAATTAATCGTAACATTTTGCCTAGTGGTGATTACGAGAAAGAACTCATCATCCAGGATCGAGATTTCACTGCCAAGGGTCAGCTTTATTACCCACCTGGTTCAAATTATTCAAAAGCTCCATACCCAAGTGTAGTGCCAAATTTCTACGGTGATTTTATCTTAGTAAATGGCATGGCTTGGCCAAAGCTGGCGGTCGAACCCAGAAAGTACCGTTTACGCTTGGCAAACGGTTCAAATTCGCGCTTCTACAACCTAAATTTCAACGATTCAAAGGAAAAATTTTACGAAATCGGCACTGAGCAAGGTTTATTAGAAAAACCAGTCGCGCTGGAAAATTTAGTTCTTGCTCCCGGTGAACGCGCTGACGTAGTTGTTGACTTCAGTGGCGATGCAGGAAAAGAGTTCATCATCAGAAACTTCGATGATAAAGCTGATTTGGAGCTTACAGGTCAGATAATCAAGATTGCGGTGCAACAACCCCTTTCAAATATTCCAAATGCGACAGTCGATACTAATGAAAGTGATGGACTGACAACACGGTTGCTACCAAACAAAATTATACCTCCTGCTCAAACCGGACTGACTCGGCAACTAGTTCTTTTTGAAAATACGGATGAATACGGTCGGAAGCTGCTAGAACAAGGTACATTGGCTGATGGCTCATTGCGCTATGACGAACCAATTACTGAAAAACCAAAACTTGGCACAACTGAAGTTTGGGAATTATACAACACGACACAGGAGCCACACCCAATTCACTTGCACTTGGTTTCCTTCCTGATTTTAAATCGACAAAATTTTGCTGGCAGTGCAATCCCAATTATCAAAGACTCTCGTAAGACTAAGCTATTTCTACAAAATGCTGGTCTACTCGGCAATCCTGAGCCTCCACCACTTTCACAGAAAGGTTGGAAAGACACCGTAATTGTTAACCCAGGTGAAGTTGTTCGGATCATTGCCACCTTCGATAAACCGGGGTATTATCTCTGGCACTGTCACATCTTGGAACACGAAGACTTCGATATGATGCGACGCTTTCAAGTTGTGGCAAATCCCTAGAAGGATTTATTGGAGGTAGCAATGACGCGTAAACGCTTGATTATCGAGATGGGGATGGGAATAGATCAGCACGGACAAGAACCAACAGTAGCAGCATCTAGGGCAGTACGAAATGCGATCGCTCACAATGCCTTACCTGGTGTTTGGGAAGTTGCAGGTTTAAGTCATCCCAATGAAATGATTATAGAGATTCAAGTAGCAGTGCCATACCCAGAACAAGTTAGGGAAGAAGAGGTACTCGCTGTACTACCATTTGGGCGAAAAACTCTCGTTGTAGAATCTGGGGGGATGATAGTTCAAGGGCGGGCGATTCCCGAACTCAACGATAAAAATGACGAAATGTTGATTGCGATCGCTGCTGTAACAGTTCTGGTTGAAAATGAGTGATTAAGGTCAATACCTAAAATCGTGACTTTTACATTAGTTGTGCTTACAAAGTTGCTAGTGAATAAGAATTTTTCTATGCAGTAGATTAGCGTTTACATCCTACTTTGTGACGACGCGGCATTCACAAATACGATCTATCTGCTTTGACTCACATCTTGCACCTAACCGGATAAACCTGTAAAAGATAAATAAAGAGCGCAAAATATAACAGTAAAACAAGAATATTGCTGAAATCTCAAAA
>NZ_JBALDA010000080.1:0-59215 GCF_036917535.1 Nostoc sp. | reverse complement strand
AATTTCAGCTATGCTCTCTAAGTATACAACTTTTATATAGTACTTAGGTACTATAATATTGCGATCACCCTGTGCCAGTTGCGTAAGTCCTGTAATTTTTAGTTTTTTCTAGAGCTTCAGTGTATAGAAGAGTTAGGAGTTAAGTCTATCAATATCCTGCCTTATGATCGAGATCCAGACTTTTTGCCTAACAAACATTCGCTAGGGGTGATACCAAACTTGCGTTTAAAGACAGCAGCAAATTGTCCTAAATGAGAATAGCCAACAAGGTTAGCAACTTCGGCGACACTCCGGTTCTTCTCTCTTAGCCAGCGCTCTGCTTTTTCCATGCGCTTATCTGTAATATAGTTAAAGACACTAGTACCAAAGCATTTATGAAATCCGCGTTGGAGAGTGCGTAGGCGTAGCCCGCCGCAGGCATCGCTCACTCCCACTATTTGCGCTAATTCTAGTATCGACGGCGGATTTTCCAGACAGAAGTGCAAAATATCCCTAGCGTGAAAAATTCGGGCAATAGTTGAGGGCTTTAGTTGTGGCGACCTTTGCAACTCACCCCGATCTGTCAAGATCGGGGTGAGTTGCAACATTATTAGTTCATGTACTTTAGCTTGCAAAAACATTCGTTTCATCATCCCTTGGTAGGGACAACTAATAATTTGCTGTGCAACACCCTGCACAGATGGAGTAATTTTTGGGTACATTAGTGTTTGCCTGTCGTTCCCGTTCAACAAAAAGTGTAATTGAGGGGGAATTTCTCCATCCTCTGTGGGGAAAAAAGTTGCCAATAACTCAGGTGGCATTTCGATGTTGATATGCACAAAAGGCTGTGATTTTTGAAACTCAATTTTCATTGCTCGTCGAACACCGCCACCAGAAATCAGCGTATATCCTCCTTTTAGCTGTCCTCCGTATTCATCTGTGATAATTCCTGTAAGGGAAACGCAAAATTGTAATGGATGACAACAATCAGCGAGTTTAATTAGCACATCATCATGATATTCATAGTTCAAAATTGAAAAACAAACATCGGGATATAATTCAATTTCTTGCACATAGCCCTTGCCGAGTTGCCTGGGCATTTGACAAATAAATTCATCAGGCTCTTGGTTTTGCAAACTGTTTATTTCTGCTTCTGCCCACAGTTCCCTCGACTCTTTGTACGTTAGAGTAATAGTCATGGATAATAGTAATGATAAATTTTCTTAACAATTTTAAGTTAGTATGGCGTTAGCAAAGCTTATGGATACCGTTGGCGAATTCGGAAAAGCAGGATACTAGCTGGTTAGGTTAGTTCAGAAATGAAACGATTAAGAGCCTTCTGAGCAGTTTTATACCCAGATGCTTGCTTACCTAGTTTCAGTTGGGACAAAACATGTTTTTACATCCATATTTCTAGGTGCAAGATGTGAGCAGCCCCACTGGCGGCGCGCCACTCGCTATGCATGAAAGAAACACTCGAAATCTAAAAATCTCGTATTTATAAGGGTTTCGGCTCGTGTTTCTTGAAAGTCATAGGGATACAGCAATGCTGTATCCCTAACAGTGTTACGCCAGTTTGCCAAGTCGGCAGATCCCCGCCCACGCGAATGGCTCCTGTATACCATGCATTCAGTTAAGAACTGCTACATAAAGTGGTTAACACCCTTTGATGAATCGTCCGATATCGGTTAGGATAATCCATCAATTAGAGGAAAAACTCCAGACACGCTTATTCGCGCTGTTACACGAAAAACAACCAAATTTATATTTGGGCAGATTCTTTGGAAGTTTGCTACTCTACTATCAATTGTTTTTCTTATATCCAGAGAAAATTGTGCACTAAGTAAATTAAGTTATTGAGCCTTGAATAAGCTACTCTTTACAAATAAATCTTTTCGTTTTATGGCTTTTGTCCTACCAATAATTACGTGGTGGGGATATAAAGAAGTACAAAATCAATTTGTGCAGCCGCAAGCAGTTGTAGTATTAGGTGGTTCAACGAGACATTTAGAGCGAGAGAAATTTACAGCAAAATTTGTTCGCGAGCATCCAAATATACCGATTTGGATTACGGGCGGTAGTCCACGTACATTCACCCAAAGAGTATTTACCAAAGCTGGAGTTGATCCTCAACGTTTACACTTGGATTATGAAGCAGTAGATACAGTTACTAATTTTACTACTTTGGTAGATGATTTGCAAGCTCGCGGCATTAAGAGCGTTTATTTGATTACTTCAGACTTTCACATGCGCCGGGCTTGTGTCATTGGCGAAATTATTTTGGGTAGTCGGGGTATTTATTTAAAACCAGTGCCAGTTCCGTCAGAAAAACCCCCTGAATCTATCGAAAAATCTGTTCGTGATGGAGCTAGAGCGATAATTTGGTTAGCAACTGGTTACACTGGTGTGGATGCCGCTAAAAATAAACGGTAAATAAAACTAATTTTGGATTTTGACCAATTCAAAATCCAAATGACTAATCACAGCCGTTACTAGTCACTTAATATGGTTCGGAAAAAAACGCCCCAAATTTTCCCACAATTTGATACCCTAGCTTAAACAGATTTGAGTAAAGTTAAAGCGTGGAAATTCAACTTGGGCGGGGAAAAACAGCTCGCAGAGCTTACGGAATAGATGAAATTGCTCTAGCCCCTGGTAACAGAACACTAGACCCTAGTTTGGTAGATACTAAGTGGCGTATTGGCAATATTGAGCGAGAAATCCCGATAATTGCTAGTGCTATGGATAGTGTAGTAGATGTTCGTATGGCTGTACGTTTGTCACAGTTAGGAGCATTAGGTGTCCTCAACTTAGAGGGTATTCAAACTCGCTATGCCGACCCAGAGCCAATATTAGATCGGATTACCTCTGTGGGGAAAGATGAATTTGTTGCCCTCATGCAAGAACTCTATGCCGAACCAATAAAGCCGGAATTAATTGAACAACGTATTCAGGAAATAAAACAACAAGGTGGCATTGCCGCAGTGAGTGCGACTCCAGCGGGCGCAAGTAAATACGGTGAGGCGGTGGCAAAAGCTGGGGCTGATTTATTTTTTGTCCAAGCTACAGTAGTTTCTACTGCACATCTGTCACCAGAGTCTTTAGTACCACTCGATTTAGCAGAATTTTGCCGTTCCATGCCCATCCCCGTGGTATTGGGGAATTGCGTGACTTACGAAGTCACGTTGAATTTGTTGAAAGCTGGGGCAGCTGGGGTACTGGTGGGAATTGGGCCTGGTGCGGCTTGTACTTCTCGTGGGGTGTTGGGTGTAGGTGTGCCACAGGCGACTGCGATCGCAGATTGTGCTGCAGCACGAGATGATTACTATAACGAAACTGGCAACTATATCCCCATTATTGCTGATGGCGGTTTAATCACTGGTGGCGACATTTGCAAATGTATCGCCTGTGGTGCTGATGGTGTGATGATTGGCTCCCCCTTTGCTAGAGCCGCCCAAGCCCCTGGACGAGGTTATCATTGGGGTATGGCGACTCCTAGCCCAGTCTTGCCCCGTGGCACCCGCATTCGCGTTGCCACCACTGGTAGCTTAGAGCAAATACTCATTGGCCCAGCAGGACTAGATGATGGTACTCACAATCTTTTAGGAGCCTTAAAGACCAGCATGGGTACTTTGGGAGTGAAAAATATTAAAGAAATGCAGCAAGTGGAAGTTGTAATTGCACCTTCTTTATTAACCGAGGGCAAAGTTTACCAAAAAGCTCAACAATTAGGTATGGGGAAATAAAATTTGGGCATGGGGCATCGGCATAAGGGAGATAAAGGCGACAAGGAGAAAAACCAATGCCCAATGCCCAACATCAAATTCTTCAATAAATTTTTCTAGCCCCCTAAACAATTGCTGGAAAAATCCGGTATGTCGCTTACAATAGAAATAGCGGAGACGCATGTTTCCGTTCACTCCTCACACCACACTCCGCCCGGACTACTGTTCGGGCGGTTCCTTATATTTGTAAATAAATTCTAGAGCTTCTTTGCAAATGTACATCCTCGCACTCCCAAGCTGAGGTTTTTGCTATGGTAGAATTTTCACCAAGTTCAGATATTATTGGCGAAGGTTTTAGGCATGTCAACAGCCGCACAAGTTACCGATTCTAGTTTCAAGCAAGAAGTACTCGACAGCGATGTACCCGTTTTAGTTGACTTTTGGGCACCCTGGTGCGGACCATGCCGTATGGTAGCTCCTGTTGTCGATGAAATCTCCGAACAGTACAAAGGTCAAATAAAGGTCGTAAAAGTCAACACAGATGAAAATCCGAATGTTGCTAGTCAGTACGGCATTCGCAGCATTCCCACATTAATGATTTTTAAGGGTGGACAAAAAGTGGATATGGTGGTCGGCGCTGTGCCTAAAACTACATTAGCTTCCACTCTCGAAAAGCATCTTTGAAACTCAATTGGCAATAAAATCCTCTTGAGTTATCCATTTTGTTTTAACTTTAAGTTAATTTTCATAAACAAGTTTGAGAGGTGCGAATTTCCTGTCTCTCAAACTTGTTTACATTTGTGTACAGTCTGAGAATATTTTTAGGAGTTTTCTAGCTCAAAAATAACTCCCTAATTCCCCCACTACCAATTTCCACCGCTAGCGCCGCCAACAGAAAGCCTAAAAGCTGAGTCACAATTACTCCACCTTCTGCACCAATCCACCGATCAATCAGATTTGCTAAACGCAAAATCAACCAAGTGACAAACATTGCCCCTAATATACCCACCACGACACCAATATGTGGACTCTGTGATTTCGACATCAGTAACATCACCGTCGTCAAAGTCCCTGGCCCCGCTAGTAACGGTAAAGCTAGTGGAGTAATTGCGACATCACGTCCTTCCTCAATAATCGGCTGATCTAATTCTCCCCGCAGCATTTGCAAAGCAATTAACAGCAACAATAGTCCTCCTGCTACTCGCAAAGAGCCGATACTGATTTCCAAATAATTTAAAATTACTTGCCCTGCAAAGGCAAATAGCAAAAGAACTGCGATCGCAATGATAATTGCTTTATCTATAACTTTGTTTCTTTGGTCTGGCATCATGCCTTTAGTCAAAACTAAAACAATTGGTATATTGCCCACTGCATCTGCCAGAATAAACACAGCGATAAATGTTTGAATGAGAATAGGAATATCCACAGCAGGTAGCTTTGATCGGGGTTTAATCACAACCTAATCTTAATCTTGCTCAGTTTGCTAGAACCCAGAGGAAGATTAAGATCAGCAATAAAACAAGGCTGTTAAAAAAAAGCAACACTTACACATTTCTAATTAAGTTCCACAGATTTTGAAGTAGCGATATATTTTGATAATCTATCTTCCATAAATCAACTGTTCATTGTTGAATCTATGAAGTCTTATTTAGCCGCCGCTATTCAATTGACTAGTGTGCCCGATTTACACAAAAATTTGGCACAGGCAGAAGAATTAATAGAACTTGCCGTGCGTCAAGGTGCTGAATTGGTAGGTTTGCCAGAAAACTTTTCCTATATGGGAGAAGAAAAAGATAAACTCGCACAAGGTGATGCGATCGCTCTTGAAAGTGAAAAATTTCTCAAAAAAATGGCTCAACGCTTTCAAATTACCATCTTGGGCGGCAGCTTTCCAGTTCCTGTAGATAATACAGGCAGAGTTTATAACACTACTTTACTCATCAACCCCAGCGGTCAAGAGCTTGCCCGCTACTACAAAGTACACCTATTTGATGTTAATGTCCCTGACGGCAACACCTACCGCGAATCGAGCACAGTTGTGGCTGGTACGCAACTGCCCCCCGTATATTTTTCAGAAAAGCTCGGTAATTTAGGGCTTTCTATTTGTTATGATGTCCGATTCCCAGAACTGTATCGTCATATGGCAGATAAGGGAGTCGATGTTATCTTTATTCCCGCCGCTTTTACCGCTTTTACAGGTAAAGACCACTGGCAAGTACTACTACAAGCCAGAGCCATCGAAAATACCGCCTACGTCATTGCTCCCGCCCAAACGGGGAATAACTATGCCCGTCGTCTAACCCACGGTCACGCGGTCATTATCGACCCTTGGGGTGTAATTTTAGCCGATGCTGGAGAAAAACCGGGAATTGCGATCGCAGAAATCAAACCTACTAGGCTCGAACAAGTCCGCCGTCAAATGCCTTCCTTACAACATCGGGTATTTTAGGGATTGGAGAAAAAGCAAGGGAGCAGGGGGAGAAATCAATTCAAAATTCAAAATTCAAAATTCAAAATTCAAAATTGAAGATTCAATCGCCATGCCCAATGCTCCATTCCCAATTCCCACACCTGAATGAATAAAATAAAAAACCGGGTAAACACCCGGTTTCTGACAACATTAAAACCCTCAGTTTTTGAAGAGCATAGCAGTACTGTGCCCCTATTTATTTGTTGTCAAAATTAAACTTTAGCAGCTGATTTGGTAACAACGTTAAGTTCACCTTTAGCATACTTAGCAGCAAAGTCTTCCAAAGTAATTTGCTTAATCTTACTGGCATTACCAGCTGTGCCAAATTGCTGGTAGCGTTCAGCACAAACCTTCTGCATGTATGCAATGGAAGGTTTGAGGAAGTGACGAGGGTCAAACTCCTCTGGTTTTTTAGACAAAGCTTCACGGACAGCAGCAGTAATAGCTAAACGGTTGTCAGTGTCGATGTTTACTTTACGTACACCACTCTTGATGCCTTTTTGGATTTCTTCTACAGGTACGCCGTAGGTTTCAGGAATTGCACCGCCATATTGATTAATTAGTGCAAGTAAATCTTCTGGTACAGAAGAAGAACCGTGCATTACCAAGTGGGTGTTAGGCAGACGGCGGTTAATTTCTTCAATGCGGCTGATTGCTAAAATTTCCCCAGTCGGCTTGCGGGTAAACTTGTAAGCACCGTGGCTGGTGCCAATAGCAACTGCTAAAGCATCTACCTGGGTTTGCTCTACGAAGTCAACCGCTTGGTCAGGGTCAGTCAACAGTTGGGAATGGTCGAGTGTACCCTCGAACCCGTGACCATCTTCAGCTTCACCCGCACCTGTTTCTAGAGAACCCAAGCAACCGAGTTCGCCTTCAACGCTAACTCCCAAGGAATGAGCTACTTTCACTACTTCGCGGGTAACATTAACGTTGTACTCGTAGCTAGCAGGAGTCTTAGCATCAGCTTCCAGCGAACCATCCATCATCACGCTGGTGAAGTTGTTCTTAATTGCTGAGTAGCAGGTAGAAGGCTCATTACCATGATCTTGGTGCATGACAATGGGAATATGAGGATAGGTTTCTACGGCTGCCAAAATCAGGTGACGTAGAAAGTTTTCTCCTGCATAATTACGAGCGCCGCGTGAAGCTTGTAAAATTACGGGGCTATCTGTCTCGACAGCAGCTTTCAGAATCGCCTGAATCTGCTCCAAATTGTTAACGTTGAAAGCTGGGATGCCGTAACCGTTTTCAGCTGCGTGATCCAACAGCAGCCGCAGTGGTACAAGCGCCATAGATAGTCCTCCTAATGTGGTTGTCAGCTAGTCTGTGTGAGAGAAGCGTAATTCTTACGCTAAATCTTAAGAGTTTTTTCAACTTATAGGAAATTATAACTAGTGTCGTGTGTCTATGTTGAAAAAGTTTACGCCATCGCTCATAAACATGCCTTATACTTCACCTATTCTACTGTATGGTAAGCTACCCTACGTTTAAAGGCTTTGGTAGCTCTGTATCCTAGATTGCTGAGTGAAGGTGAGCGCCTACGACGGTTGGGAACGCTTTTCTATGAGACTTACGCGATCGCGATCGCACTCAACCCATCTGTCAAATCTCAATTCAAATTAAAAGCGATCGCATTTCCTAAATGAACGAGCAAAGATCGCTCTTTCTAAGTCTTCAAATTCAGTAGACCGAAAAGTTCTGCACTAAAGTAAAATTAGATACCTAAATTTATGAAGCATTGTTTAGACAGTTATGTCGAATCGGGATCTCAATCACAAACTCGGTTTCCTGATCGGGTATGGAATGGCACCGCAATGAGCCATTATGCTTCTCGGTAACAATCTGGTGGCTGATCGACAATCCCAATCCAGTTCCCTTGCCAACTGGCTTAGTGGTGAAGAATGGGTCAAACAATCGTTCTTGGGCGAATTTTGGGATACCAAGACCGTTATCTACAATCCGAATTTGTACATGATGTGAATCAAGCATCTTAGTACAAATCAGAATTTGACTGGGCTGTTGCTCAATCTCGCTAAACGTACGCTGTAGGTCTCGTTCTTCAAGGACATCGATTGCATTACAAATGATATTCATAAACACCTGGTTCAGTTGAGAAGCTTTGCACTCAACCAGCGGTAGGTTGCCGTAATTCTTAACCACTTTAATTTCCTGGTCAAACTTGCCTTTCAGACGATGCTGCAAAATCATCAGCGTACTATCAATACCCTCATGGATGTTGACCTGTTTGACCTCAGCTTCATCCATACGGGAGAAGTTCCGTAAAGAGCGGACAATTGTTTGAATTCGGACTGCTCCAACTTCCATTGAGGAAAGTAACTTAGGCAAATCTTCTAGCAGGAAATCTAGGTCCATCTCCTCACTTTCGTACTGGATTTCCGCCACTGGTCTGGGATAATGCTTTTGATACAACCGCAGCAGTCTTAATAGGTCTTGAGTATAGTCATTGGCAGGCTTGAGGTTGGCATAGATGAAGTTCACTGGGTTATTAATTTCATGCGCTACCCCAGCGACTAATTGCCCTAAACTAGACATTTTCTCATTTTGCACTAGCTGAGTTTGCGTTCGCTTCAGTTCAAGTAAGGTAGTTTCCAACTCGGTTGCTTTCTGACGCAGCTGAGCTTCTGACTCTTGCAAAGCTTTTTCAACTTGTTTTCCAACACTGATATCACGAGCAATTTTGGAGACACCAATGATTGTACCTGTCGAATTTTTAATCGGAGAAATTGTTAGCGAGATATCAATCAGTGTCCCATCTTTGTGTTGACGCACGGTTTCAAAGTGTTCAACTCGTTCTCCTTGCCTCAATTTCTGAATAATTTGAGTTTCCTCGTTAATCCGATCGGGAGGAATAAGTATTGTCACATGTTGACCAAGCACTTCTTTTCCCTTATAGCCAAATATTCTTTCTGCACCAAGATTCCAGCTAACAATTATTCCATCTAAGGTTTTGCTGATAATAGCATCCTCAGAGGACTCTACAATTGCCGCTAGGCGAAACAAAGCTTCCTCAGCTTGCTCGCATGTCAAATTTTCCATATTAATTTACTTCCTAAATTAATAGATAAAGGGCATACCCAAATTCTTGACTATTGTCTGTTCCAAATACTCTTTTTTTGTTCCCATAAAAGAAAAAGAGTCAGCTTTACACAACTTTTATTAGTATTCCCTTAAGTATTAAATAATTAACATTTAAGTTTTTATAACTTATGTATTATACGTATATACTATAAAAATCATATTTGATTTCTAAAAAACTACGATACATACCGAAAAATATATGTATAATAATAAACAAAAACAAAGCGGTATCTACAAGCTGCGATCGCAGAAGTAGCCGTAAAATCACTGAAATAGGCAGACAACTCAGTTAATTTCGATTAATCTGTAATCTTTTTTTATCTTCAGCAAAAAGCGACCGCTCATCTGAAAATTTTTTATTCCCCAGAGCGATCGGATTCACAATTTTTTTGATAGCCATAGAGCTAGCCTCGACTTTTATTCTCAAAGACTTAGCAAGCATTTTTTCCTTGAATATGGGTCGCCCGGGATTCGAACCCGGAACTAATCGGTTAAAAGCCGAGTACTCTACCGTTGAGTTAGCGACCCTTTTTTGCTTTTTGCAACTTTGCCATCATAGCATGAATATCTGTAGATTTGTAAAGGCTTTAGAAAAAATCTGCCCTGAAGCGCACAGATGCTGTGTAGCTGCTTTTTGGTTCTAACACAGTCAGATGTTCACCAGTGTTCAAGGAGTTGCGGGGAGCGCTCCACGGTTCTAAACAATAGAAATCTTTGCCTTTGAGCGTCCAAAACACCAAAATTGGATATTCATTGCCATAATCTAGAGTTAGTTTTAACTTCCGGTTGTTGTCTGTCACAGCAGCAGATTGACTGGTTAGTTGCTTAAAGGCAATGTCAATTTCATCGCGGCTAAAGTCAAAATTACCATTGAAGGAGTGAATTTCCTTGGTTATCTGGTCTTGATACTTTTGCGAAGGAATTTCAAACTCTAGCCCAGCTTTATCAACTGTTAAAAAATAAGGATGGAAACCCGTTGAAAAGGGTAGTGATGTGGATGAAAGATTTTTATACTGCTGGCGAATTTTTAAGGTATTACCTTGGAGTTCATAAGTAAACAGCACTTGAAAGTCAAAAGGATAAACTGCCCGTGTTTGCTCGTTGCTGTTGAGAACGAGGGTGAGGCTAGCTTTATCTTGAGTAACTTGGTCAGTTACTTCCCACGGTAGATCACGGGCAAAACCGTGTTGTTTAAGAGTATACTGTTGCCCATTATAAGTATAAGTATTATCCGGTATATTGCCGCAGATGGGAAACAAAATAGGATTTCCACCTCTGACACTCAACTCAGGATGAGTAAAGCGTTCAGTGTCCAGGTAGAAAATTTCTTGCCCTTGAATGCGCCAACGGGTGATGATCCCACCACGTTCTGGTACGACTTCCAACTGAGAACTTGCGGCTTCGTCAGAAAGAATGTACGTCTTGTACTGTTGCTGTTGAACTGCAATGCTAAACATAATTTTAGTCCTAATTGGGCATAGGGCATTGGGCATGGGGCATGGAGCATGAAGAAGAGACAAGGTAGACAAGGAAGAGAGGGGAGACAAGGAGAGAAGTCTGAGCGCCGGCTTCCGGCGTTGGCGTAGCCCGCCGTAGGCATCAGAACTTCGGGGAGAGACTTGTTCAATAATTTCCCCTTTGTCCCCTTTGTCCCCCTTGTCCCCTTGTCTCCTCTGCCTCCCTCCCCCATGCCCAATTCCCAAAATTTATTCGTCTTCTGCAAACACGAAACGATATAACTCACTGGGGTCTGGTTCGGGGCTACTTTCGGCGAATTTAACTGCCTCGTCGATTACACTCTGAATTTTATGGTCAACGGCTTTGAGTTCTTCCTCATTCGCCAAGTTTTGCTCTAGCAAATAAGTTGCCAACTTCTTAATTGGGTCACGGGCGAACCAAAATTCCTTCTCAGCTTTGCTTCGCATTTCATCAGGGTCTGCCAAGGAGTGACCCCGGAAGCGGTAAGTAAGTGCCTCAATTAATGTTGGACCTTCACCTGCACGGGCACGGGCTACAGCTTCTTGGGCTACGGCTCGTACTGCTAGTACATCCATGCCATCTACTTCCACACCCACCATGTTAAATACACTGGCTTTTTTATAAATCTCTGGCTGGGAAGTGGCTCGTTCGTGAGACATCCCAATAGCCCACTTATTATTTTCGACTACAAACAGAATTGGCAGTTTCCATAGGGCTGCCATATTTAGCGTCTCGAAAAACTGACCGTTATTAGCTGCACCGTCGCCAAAAAAGCAAGCTGTTACTTGGTCAGCATTTTGATCTTTTAGCACTTCGCGGCGGTATTTAGTTTGAAAAGCCGCTCCAGCTGCTACAGGAATTCCCTCAGCCACAAAAGCATAGCCACCCAGCAAGCGATGTTCGGCAGAAAACATGTGCATGGAACCACCGCGGCCTTTGCTGCAACCTGTGGCTTTGCCAAATAACTCTGCCATTACCTCTTTTGCTGGTACTCCCGCGCTCAGAGCATGAACATGGTCGCGGTAGGTACTGCAAACGAAATCTTCACCCGGTCGCATTGACTGCACAACACCACTGCAAACGGCTTCTTGACCGTTGTACAAATGGACAAAACCAAACATTTTGCCCCTGTAGTACATTTCAGCGCACTTGTCTTCAAACAAGCGCCCTAATACCATGTCTTCATACAACCGTAACCCTTCTTCTTTTGTAATTTGCGTAGTAGCAGGATTAAAAGTGGGTAAAGTACGCTCTTGAACCATTATTTTTGAGTATCCCTGTTGTACAACTTAAAATTACGGTCTTAAATAAGTTGGTCTGATAACACCTCAGCTTTTAACAGGCTAGCGTTTGTAAGACTCAACAATCAAACTTTATTTATGCACCAAAAAAGGGTCTTAGGGAATAGCTGAATTTTTTATTTTGCGGAAAGTCTGAGCTAAGGCTTCCTTAGACCAGAACTTTCCAAGACGGATTTTTAACTTTTCAGCTCATACCCCGTGAGGATTTGACTCTAACGGCAATATCTGCCGCTTTAGGTTTTCTCTCTCACTATTCCCCTTCACAGACTAGCAATCAAGATAGACTGCTTTCTGCATATCCATTAACAATTTACGTTTAATGTGAATTAAGCTTTGAAACCCTTGTAATTTCATAGGTAATCCCAAAACTATGATTTTGAGCGAATCTAGAAACCCTTATAGAATAAGCGGCGTTTCTAATTCACATCAGACGTAATTTAAAAAAAGCAAGCAAAAATTTATAATACCCAAATAGGTAATTGTAATGAAGGGTAAATTATGATATGATTTTTGTCTCCTTGTTATCAGGGTAAATCCTCAATAGTGGTATTTTTGTTACTGCCTAGTGGGAAAGTCCCAAAAAAATCAATCATCAATAGATTCTTCTAGCCACAACAATTATGCCGTAATTAAAAGTGGTAGTTGTGGTTTGTGGTATCGAAGGCTGATAATAGTTGTGTTAAACAAAAATACTAAGAATTAAAACAAACAATTGAGGCTTTCTAGGCGAAAGCAAAAAATTAGTACTAAAATGTGACTCAAAATTTCGGGAAGGTACAAAACAAGTTGTTGCAATATACACTTGTAGAGTAAATTCTATACCGCATTTTTATGGCACAGTTTTACAGGCCTGGAACGCTCTAGGTGAATTATGTTGATCGCGGTGCAGGGGAAGTAGGCTGTGCGAATCCCGCTAGATTACTACCGAATTTTAGGACTACCGTTAGCGGCAAGTGATGAACAATTGCGGCAGGCATACAGCGATCGCATTGTACAATTGCCACGACGTGAGTATTCTCAGGCAGCAATTTCTTCTCGTAAACAACTCATAGAAGAAGCTTACGTGGTTTTATCAGATCCAAAACAACGCAGTACCTACGATCAGCTTTATCTTGCTCACGCCTATGACCCTGATAACCTTGCTGCTGCCGCAGTAGCACTGGAAAATCGTCCAGAAAGCACCAAAAGGGGTAGTGATACCCAGAGTCTGGGGATCGAAATTACCCAAGACGAATTAGTTGGCGCTTTATTAATTTTGCAAGAGTTGGGGGAATACGAACTTGTACTGAAACTAGGTCGTCCGTACCTAGTAAGTAAAAATGGTGCTACAAGTGCAAGAAAGAGCAATAATTTAGCAGACGAAGAAATACATGAAAGTGCTGAACATCCAGATGTTGTTCTCACTGTTGCCCTTGCTTGTCTAGAATTAGGTCGCGAACAGTGGCAACAAGGTCACTATGAAAATGCCGCCATATCTTTAGAAACTGGTCAAGAACTGCTAGTACGCGAAGGGTTGTTCGCCAGTGTTCAGGCAGAAATTCAGGCGGATCTTTATAAATTGCGACCATATCGAATTTTGGAGTTACTGGCACTACCTCAAGAAAAGACTGCCGAACGAAGCCAAGGTTTGGAATTATTGCAAAACCTCTTAGAAGATCGCGGCGGGATTGATGGCACGAACAATGATGACTCTGGTTTAAATATAGATGACTTTCTGCGATTTATCCAGCAGTTACGCAACCACTTAACAGTCGCCGAGCAGCACAAGCTATTTGAAGCCCAAAGCAAACGTCCTTCTGCTGTTGCCACTTACTTAGCTGTTTATGCATTAATAGCACGGGGATTTGCTCAACGGCAACCTGCTTTAATTCGTCAAGCAAGGCAAATGCTCATACGTCTGAGTAAGCGCCAAGATGTACATTTAGAACAATCTTTATGTGCGTTACTTTTGGGACAAACCCAAGAAGCAACTCGGGTTTTAGAACTTAGTCAGGAGTACGAAGCTTTAGCTTTTATTAGAGAAAAATCTCAAGACTCTCCAGATTTGTTACCAGGGCTATGTCTATATGCAGAACAGTGGTTGCAACATGAAGTATTTCCCCATTTTCGAGATTTAGCAAACCAGCAAGCTTTTCTAAAAGATTACTTTGCTAACCAACAGGTACAAGCTTATTTAGAAGCACTGCCAACAGATGCAGAAACAACTAATGAGTGGGCTGTAATTAACCCCCAAAATTTTCCCCAGCCACAGACAAATAATTCGCCTTTCCCTAAGAATTCAACTAGGAATCCAAGGGAATTTAATCATAGCAGAACACCTGACCTAGATTTGCCAGAAACACCAGAATATTCAAACTTCTCACCACCTATGTGGAATTCATCTGGAAGTGTAAAATCAGAGGTTCCTGCTGCTGAACGAACTAGCAGAGGCACTAATCAGCATTTGAACGGTTCAGCTAAAAGTGCTACACCTGCTCATAACCAAAAGCGTCGGCGGAGAAAACCTACTCCATCTGCTATCCGGGAGCGTGTACCGGATAACCGTCCCCATTCTCGTCGTCCTCGGCGACGGCGAACTTTTGCTAACACCATCGAAGGGAAAACACGGCTGGTATGGAGAGTGTTTATTTCTTTGGTGAGTCTATTAGTTTTCTGGGTGTTAGCCACAACAACTTTTGGATGGTTAAAAAATCTGTTTTTTCCTACACGATCTGTACCTACTTCACAGTTGTTTGTACAAATAAATCAACCACCAATATCTATTCCCGATCCAAATAGTCAACCACAAGGATTAGATGGCCCTTTAACAGATGCAGCGGCGGAGGAAGTGATTCGGACTTGGTTATCGACCAAAGCTGAAGCTTTCGGGCCGAATCATGAAATTAATAATTTAGAGCAGATTTTAACTGGTTCAGCTTTGTCTAAATCGCGGCAGACTGGTGAACAGTATAGGCTAGAAAACCAATATTACAAGTACGACCATAGTCTGAAGATAGAATCTGTAGAAAAAGTTGATTTATTTGCAGATCGTGCCGTAGTAAAAGCTACGGTTAAGGAAGCGAAGCAGTTATATGAAAATGGTCAGTTTCAAAAGTCTTCTAACGAGGATTTGCGAGTTCAATATGATTTGATTCGAGAACGAGGTAAATGGCGCATCCAGAGTATATCTGCTGTCAATCAGATAATTAGATAAGTTTGAATTTTTAGGCGATGTCTACGACAGGGTAAGGATGATTCCACCAATTACTAAACCAATAAGTTGAGAACAGGCTAGTTCTGGGTGTAGTCTTAACAGTAGGTTATTGCTGAGGGTGAAGAGGGCGATGAGTAACCAGTAGAGCAAGCCATCGCCCATCTGTTCTTGACCAAATAAGGAACGCCAGGGGAAAGAACTAGCGAAAGTTGCAATTAACCTAATTCCCAAAAATATTTCCCACAATAACCTGTTAATTTTCCAACTTTGAGACAGCTTTAGCCAACTGTGTATAGCCCTCGTTGTAACTGGTTTTATACCTGAAAAGTTTCCCCTCTCCCTGTGTTGGAGGCTGGTATCCTGCCCCCCTTGGTTGTTATAAGCTCTGATAATCAGCTTGGGTCTAATGCCCCTAGAGCCAATGACATCTCCACGCTGCACTTTGCAGCTCTCGTTAATTCTGGCAGCGGCATACAGGCACAGACCAAATAAAGCGCGATCGCGCTCAAGAACAGGTTAATCTGGGGCTGAATGCTTTACTGTCAGTACCATTCGCTAATGACTATAACAGCCTACATCCGTGACAGAACAGCAACCTTGGATAGCTTGTCTTTATCCAGCCCTTGGAGTTCATTCAGATGTAGCCAGCCTTCTTTAACTAATCCAGCAAAGACAAACAGCAAAACTGAGTATTGGTAGTCATACTTACCCTCAATTTCATGCCTTTTAGCACTCAAGAAATCGTGTAACTGCCAGAGTTCACCCAAGTCCACAAGCGTACTTGCCTGCTTTTGAACTTGTTTAAGCAAAGCCTCAATTTCTCGTTCGTAGGCCTTATCAAAGGCAGTTCGAGCTATTTTCTTCTCAATGTCCGTCCATTCAGCTTCACTTGCTTGCATGATTCAACCTGAAATTTCTACGATAGTTATTTGGTTAGGATTGTTCCGTTTGCCCAGATTAATTGAGCGCTATAGGTTAAGAAAGCGCTCAGTATGAGCATCGGCGATTTACTTGTCTCTTGCGTCTGTTTAGTAGTTCATCAACCCCGAAATAACGCCTGTATCTAAGTCGGGTAAAGGGGAAAGGAAATAAACCTTTCCCCCTTTGCCAATAAATCGCTTTTGTTAACGAAAGTGAACTACTAGCGAACTAAGTTCAAAAGTTCTTTGGGAGAAGCTAACAAGTCAATGGCTACGAAAAAGATATTACCTTGCGGGTTGAGCAAGAATCGCCAAGCCATATTCATGCCTACTGCTGCACCAAACCAAGGGGTTTGAACCTTGCCTGTCACTTTCACCTGAGTATAGCCATCGTCTGTAGGTTCAGCGACACCGCGTTCTGGAAGCAAACTCAGGTTCTGGCATTCTTCCCGGAAGAACCGCAAGATCGCATCTTTGCCCACGATTGGTCTCTGGAAGGGAGGCTGCAAAGCACCGTCTACCACGAACAGTTTGATCAGCTCATCAAAGTCATTTGCATTCAATAGGTTCATGTAACTCAACACAGTTGGGTTGTCGATACCTTGAATGGTGACTTGAGTGCGCTCTTGCATTTGTTTGGGCGCAACCACAGGTTCAGAAATTCTGGTGTAGCCGCCTAGTTTATTTGCATCAAACCCCATGTCCACAACGGAGTTCCGCAACACGGTAATCTGTTGTCCTTGATCCAAGCTTTTGAGAGTTTCCAATACAGCATTAGCGTTAGCTGATAGCTTATAGCCAGCCGGAATTGGCGCGACAATTCCTTGCTCCATCCATTCTCCAAGCTGATTCCAGAAACCTAACTTAATATTAGGCGACCAAGTAGCATAGGTACGGCAAATGGTTGTATCTGCATGGTTTGCTAGATCGCACATTACCTGAGTTTGCTCAGGAAATGTCATTTGCTTGATTTGCTTCAGGGTTCCTTCTGCAAACTGCATACTGGCTGCGCCAGGAGCCGCAACCGTCACGGTCTTACCCATCTCCAAGAAAGCGAACCATGTCCATGCAAGTTGATCTTCGGCGCTAAGTTGGTTGAATCGAGCAGTTAGAGCTGGCACGGCATCAGCCGACAGTGTGGTGGGGAAAATGCCACGAGCGGATTCGATAGTAATTGCCATATAGAGGATTACCTCACTAAGTTTTCAACTGACACAATGTGGAGCAAGACACATAGCTTACAGTTTTGCTCCTCAACCAAAATATCACAAATATTTACAAAATTTAAAATATATTTACATGAACCGGCGCAACTTACTTCCGTTGTCAGCTGTTATACCGCGTCAGTAATCGCGCCAGTTAGAGTTGATTCTTTAATTCCCTTAGAATGTTACAAATCACCCCAATCAAAATTTAGGAACCGCCCAGCATTCAGCTTGGTATATTTTTCAGTGTGTTTGATATCGCGGTGTCCCGGAAAGTCTTGAATTTCTCTAGTGTTATAACCCTGATTCACCAGATAGTAACCGCAAGCATGGCGCATCATGTGACAGTGAACTTTGATATCAAGCCCTGCCTGCGCTGCCAGTCGCCCAATCAGTTTTCGCGCTGCATCAGTAGACTAGGACTTACGCACGCTCTACGAATTCTTGGCATTCTTCTCTTCGAGACGCTTCGCGAAGGCGTCTTAGCGGTTCGATAAATCAAGGTTTATGGCAATTTTTGCGTAAGTCCTGTAGACATTACCTCACCGCGCTCGGAAACGAAAATGTATTTGCTATCAGGTAGCATTTCTCTGAGTTCTTTAAGCAAAACCAATTCATCATCTCTCAAGGGATGCACCCCAGAGTCACTGCCCTTTTCCCTGGTGATGAAAATCTGATGTTCGGTCCACATCAGTGCATCCCAGCGCAAACCGCATTTAGATCCTACAGCTTCCCCTACCCTCAGACCGTGGCGAAACATGATCAGCATCAGTGTATAATCACGATGAGAATAACGAGCTTTGCGTTCTAGTACAGCCAGCGTTATTCCCCAGAACTTTCCAACACCCCTAACAAACTCTTCAACATCAAATAAGCAGAAGTCCCTCCTGGATCTTGATGCCCAACACTCCGTTCTCCCAGGTAGCTAGCTCGTCCCTTTCTCGCCTGCATCGGTATAGTTTCTTGCAACCCCCTTTGGGCTGCTGCTACAGCCTGTTGCATAGCTTCCAATGTTCCCTTACCTTCTCTTACAGCTTGCTCAAAAGTGGCTACAGCCGGAGATAGCACATCCACCATTGTTTTGTCTCCTAGTTGCGCTTTGCCACGTTGCAGCACGCCATCTAAGCCTGTTTGGAGTAGCTCTAACACATCTTGTTGTGTTAATTCTTGCTTACCAACTGCTGCTGTACTTGCTCGCAAAAACCATGTGCCATAAAGAGGGCCACTGGCACCGCCAATAGATGAAATCAAGGTCATACTCACAGCTTTGAGAATGTTACCGATGTCCTTGTCTGCAACAGTTGGTAACTGAGCGTTTACCTTTTTGAAGCCACGATCCATATTGATCCCGTGGTCAGCATCTCCGATCGCAGCATCTAATTCTGTCAAATATGCTTTATTCTGCTCTATCTCGGTTGCATAAGCCTGCAACCATTGTAATATCTGCGCTTGAGTCACCATATCAACATAATTCGTAATGAAGCTCGAATACTCGCTAACGCTACGCTAACGTAATTATGAAATTCCCCAACGCCAACTTGGCGTTTTTACTGGTGCATCCCATAGTCGGATCATCTCATCATCTAATTTCAGCAAGGTAATAGAGCAACCTTGCATTTCTAGAGATGTGATGTAAGGACCTATCAAGTTTCGCACAATTTGCAATTCTTGCTGTTCGCAGATTTGGGCGAGTTTGCGATAAACAATATACAGTTCAGAAATCGGGGTTCCACACATACTATTGACAAAAGCTAAGAGGCGATCGCCTTTGGCAAATGGTAGACTTGTTAGTTCTACATCTACCCATTCTCCTTTTTCTTCATCCCACTCGCGCAGTGTGCGGCTGTATGTTGCATCCTCAATCAGCGATCGCGTTAAAATTTCGGTAATTTCATCTACTGATTTGATGGCTGTACGTTCTGTTCCTGGCTCACCGTGAATACCGATACCTAATTCGATTTGGCGACCGCCCAATTCAAATGTCGGCGTTCCACTAGCTGGGACTGTACAAGATGTTAGAGCAATTCCCATACTCCGCCCATTCAGATTTACTCGGCGACACAAATTTGCTATTTGTGGCAAATCATACCCTGCCTCAGCCGCTGCACCACAAATTTTTTCCGCCAGTATTGTTGTTCCCACACCCCGCCGTCCTTGGGTATAGAGACTATCCTTGACTGCTACATCGTCATCAATCAAAATATTTAGCGATCGAATGCCTTCACCACGGGCCAACTCCGTTGCCATTTCAAAGTTCATCACATCGCCACTGTAATTTTTGACGATATAAAGGATACCTGAACCTCCATCTACTTGCTTGGCTGCTTCTAGCATTTGGTCAGGAGTCGGTGAAGTGAAAACCTCACCAGGACAAGCTGCATCCAGCATTCCTTTGCCCACGAAGCCAGCATGCATTGGTTCATGTCCACTGCCACCACCTGAAATAATTGCTACTTTACCCGGAATAGGCGCATTGGCTCGATAGACAAAGGCAGGGTCGTAGTTCAGTTTAATTAAATCGGAATGAGCCGCCGCCATACCTTCTAAACTTTCTTGCACAAAGTCTTCCGGCTTGTTAATCAGCTTTTTCATAATCTGTGTTTGGTTAAAAAGGTGCTAAAACCCAGGTTATAGCGATCGCTGGTTTGTATGCAATACAGTCTGACTTCTCTCTAAATCTCTGTCCTAAAAGGCTACGGTGTACACACAAGTCGGAAAAACTTCATCCACCAAAGATTTGCGGTGAAGCAGCGCTCTTGGTAGGGCTTCCAATGCCAGTCACTCATGGGGGAAACCCCAAGACCGCGCTGGCTCCTCCGCAGGCGACTGCTGTTAGCGCAGCCTCTTCGACGCAGGAGCGTCACCCGTACCCTTCGGGATCTTGCTACGCATAGCGTCGACCATAGGAGAAGGGTGCGTTACACTGGCGTGACAAAGGGCGGATTGATTTGTTATTTTGGCGTGGACATAAAGCACCCTACTGGCGTGTCATTACTCAAATGTTGCAAAAAAATTGTCGGTTGGGTTTCCTTACGTCAACCCAACCTACACCTAATGCACTATTTTAGCCAATACGCGCTACTACGAAACTACTAGAAGAGTTGAAACCTATGCTGGTCATCCTTGTGTGTACACTGTAGCCTAAAAGGAGAGAGACTTTGAATTTTCACCCTTCCCGCACTAAGAAGGGGGTTAGGCGGTTAGGTTTTTCGTAGCCTTTTTCAGATGACCAAATAATTATGAATTATTCGGTCAATTCCAAGATTCCATCAACTCAATACACTTATGCATCTGCTGGTGCATGGTTTCTTTATCAGCATGAAACCTTCGTCCATGACCTGGTAGCACCCACTCAAAAGAGTAATTAGCCAAGTTACGCATTGATTTAGTCTGTTCTGACCAAGAATACCAGCAGGCACCATGGAATGCAGTTAGTTGGTGCAAGCTTTCTGACCAAGCGAGATGGTCGCCAGTGAACAGAAACTTATTTTTGTAGAGTAGAACAGTTTGTCCTTTGGTGTGACCGGGAACTGGGATAATTAATAAATCTGGAGTTAAGGCAAATGGTTCAAAACCAGTTAGCTGTATTTCTACATTGCGAGTACCCGCAGTAATATCATCAGCATGAAGGATGCGATCGCACTGAAAATGTTCGGCAAACTTTTGATGATCTGCGACATCATCTTTATGAGTTAGGTACATATAACGAATTGGCCCCAGTTCTTCTAAACGCTTGACTAAAGGCGGCGTAAACCGGGGAGAATCCACTAAAATATTACCTTCTGGAAGTTGAATTAAATAGCTAGCAGCACCATAAGATTTTTCGGAATGATAGCCGCAATGGTAAACATTTTCTGCTACTAATATTGGAAACTTTTCTTGAGCAACTTTGATATCTTTTGGTTTCTCAACTGTACCAATAGAACTAGTAGGACAAGCTAAAAGTGCTTCAAGGGCTGCTAATCTTTCTATATTATTCGTAGGTTGATGATAAACCACCGACTGTTGATCGACACGAGAAAACACTTCAGGAGTCATCCAGCGACAAGTATCACAATCAATACAGGTAGTATCTACATAAAAATCGCCGTTAACATTTTGTGAGCGACGTTGATTTAAATGAGCCATATTAATCCTTTTGCTTCCAGCCGCTTACTGGGAAGCGATAAACTCTATATCACTACGCTAGCAAAAGCGGACTAAGACTGGAGACACCATTAGAAGTAAATCTGCTCAAAAATATAAACACTTGTGAAACCCAGTAAGCAGAAAATGGAAAACTTAACATAGACACCATCTGCTTAGAGAGCATCCCAAACGCTCAACTACTTTTAATATTCATGCGTCAGAAAGAGCATTTCCTACTTTTTGAGGTGGAGATGGAAGAAAGTTGATATTTAGTTTTGGCAATATTGAATAGTTAGTTTCGCGCTTAGAGCGAATCTACTCCAAATTCCTGCGGACGATGGCGAACCGCCGTATAGGCTTTTATTGGCGGCAATTCTGGTCGTCTTAAAAACCAGTTTTCTGAGGCATCAGAGCCGTAATTAAACCCCACTATTACCACATACTCTTCCTTAGGCTTATAAGTGTCAATTACATTAAACAACTGTGCATATTCGATCGGCTGTTGTTTCGCCGCTTGCGAGAGCATCATCATCTTCCAGGGTTCACTTCTTTGCGCCACATAATGAACTTTGCTCCCGAGCGCAGATGGACTTTCTGTGATTGAAAAGTCGTTACCACCGGAATGCTGGATATTCACGACTTTGTGAAGATACAGATAACCCCGACCAGAGTGCTGATAGAACTTCCACGCCTGGGCGCTAAACAGAACTTCACATTCATCAATGATGTTTCTTGCGATTTCGACTCTTAATTCACGTTCAGGTGTCATGTTAGTTCACCTATGCAATAGTCAGGCTTCTTGCCCTCATTTATCATGGTAACAAAAGACAAAGAGTAGGGAGTTGTGATCGCTATGTGTCGTTTAAACAGCCATAGACAGCGATCACTGTCTATGGCTGCTACTGTCAAGCGAATATGCGTCTAATCAGGCGCATCAAGTTTTACTACCAACAAGAGGACTTTTAAAATATCCTTTTAGCTTGACAAAATCCATTTTCGCGTCCTGCGATGCCTGCGGCAAGCCGCTAACTCTCTAAAACTCGTTTTTGACTCCCACTCAAATCTTGGATCTTCTCAATCAGATTTTCCCAATCCACTGTCTCAAATTGCTTTAATTTTAATTGCTGGACTGTTGTGTCTACCCAAAGACAAAAATCTTGGTTGTATAACGCCTGAGTTACGGATTGGTTTAGCATAACTGTTTTCACTCTCAGTTAATTTGCTTTTTTGAGTATAGCGATTTTCAAGCGATCGCCATCCTGCATCAAATTGTGCAACTTAAATGCGTCACAGCCTAACCCATACTTGGTCGCACCACGATGCAACTGAGAGACATTTACGACGCTTTTTTCTGGCAGATTGGCTTCTCCAGGTTTAGGCAGAACCTTCCCCAAGGCGATCGCTCTGATTATCCTAAAATTCATCTCCCCGAAATTTTCTACGCGGTTTGATTTGCTTCTAACCAATTGAGTAAATCTGCGATCGCACTAAAATCCAATAAAGTTTCGCCTAGTGCTTCTAATTGCTCTAGGGAAAGAGTTTGAATACGTTGTTGAACCTCTTGTGGTAACTCTCCTATTCGTCTTTGTAGTAGCCGTAGCACGAGTTCCTGTTTACCTTCTTGTCTACCTTCTTCCTTTCCACGCTCGTAACCAATGCGCTCGCCTGTGGTAATGTAGCTCATAGAACGCTCCTGTTCAAATTGCTTAAACTCTTGCCAAAATTCTGCTTCTAATGGTTTTGGTAAAATCATAACCCAATCGATAAATCGATATAAGTTACGAATATCTCTTTCCTGTAAACCTAATTCATACAATCGACGAATTAAACTAAATTTCCAAGTTTTACGTTCTTGTGGCTTTTTAGCTGTTTGCTGCGTCTTTAAATGTGTCATCACCACAGTTGCAAATGGATTGTTGCTGGCTTCTAATTCTGCCCAATTGTTTTGATAATCTAAAAGCTTGACGATGCCAAATTCAAAATTCAGCCTGGTATTGGGATAATTATAACTATATTGATGGGGTCGCCATGTCGCGTTGGCATCACACAAAATCGCCAAACTGATCGCTCCTTTGCCATATTTGTCAAAGATTCGCAGGTTGTAAGAAAACATTCTTTGGGGAAAAGCATCTTCTGGTATGGCTTGGATTTCGACATAGATTAATAGCCAAATTTCTTCACCTTGCAGTTGCCAAACTTTCACCAGTTTATCGGCATATCGCCTACCAGTTTCTGCTTCTCGGACGATTTGCTGAAATTCCTTATCGAGGAATTCGTGAGGACGTGACCAATCAATTAATATGTCTGTTTCGGGGAAGAAAAATTGCATGGCTTGGGGAAAATAAGCTGATAAAATTTCTTTCCACGGTGAATCATTATCTGCTCTTTGTAATTCCTCGGTCATCAGTTTTGTAGTAAATATAGCAAAGGCGATCGCTCCTGATTTTTCTAGTTACGGCGATGTCTAACAACAAGCCACTCCGTGTCTACGCTGTTTTGATTCTCTAGCTTGAGTATGTTATCAAAACTCCCACCGAAGTGTTGCTTGCACCGTCAACGGCTCACCATCAGAAATGCCAAAGTCACCATCGGCACCTTCAAAATAATTGACGTCGAAGCAGATTTATAAAATTGAGTCCGGCGCGGAAATATTCTTGCCAAACCAGAAGGGAAACAGCCGTGGAGGCTGGAGTCAAAACTGCCACGAAATCGTGCCCTGCACTGTAAACGGATCGCCATAATAAACAGCAGATTCAAAATAGTCAATATTAAACAAGTTCTTGAAATTAATCGCTGCCCGGAATCTGTTTCGTTTGTAGAAGATAGCAGCATCGGTGTGGAAATAACTGGGCAATTCAAAGGTATTTGGTAGCTCTCCTTGTCTATCACCTCCGAAAAACATCTAGAATTTCGCCATAGAAAGTTCCATCCTCAAGCAACTCATAAGTTGCTTTGTGCATTGCTGTACGAATGTAATTTGTCAACATTTATATTTTTTACAACTTCATTCAGCTTTTTAATCAATTTGGTTATAACTGAAATTTTACTTTTAATCGCAAATACGCCAAACTCTAATTATTATGTATAACTTTTAATTTCTGAAAATGCGATCGCGCCCTTTTACCAACGCGATCGCTAAATTTTGCATCCCCTAAGCAATAAAATGCAACTGCTTGATCGCTGCATTAATTAGATTATGGATGACAGGAAGGCTATCCACTACCATCCCTAGACACAACAGCATCATGTAGGAGATGGAATAGAGAAACAAATCTCTAGCTACAGTGCGATCCTCTGGATGTTGCAACAAACGCCAAGATTTGTAGATAAATAATCCTCCCAGACTTAGGGCGATCGCAGCATAAAGAATTCCACTTGCGCCCAAAGGATAAACCAATAACAGGGTTGCAAACACTGTCACCAGCGTATAGTACCAAATCTGCTTCACCGTTGCTGTGTCACCTTCGATTACAGGTAGCATTGGTATCCCGACCTTTGCGTAATCGTCCCGAATCATCAGAGCTAAAGCCCAGAAATGGGGTGGTGTCCACAAAAAGACGATGGCAAAAATTAACCATGCTGACCAGCTTAAAGTGCCTGTAACAGCAGCCCAACCCACTAACGCCGGAATTGCCCCAGCAGCTCCACCGATAACGATATTCTGGGTACTGTGGCGTTTTAGCCAGTGGGTATAAACCAAAATATAAAAGACGATACCAGAGAAGGCTAAAAGCGCAGCTAACAGATTAGCAAATACTGCTAGGAGTGTAAAGGAAATCGTCGCCAGTGTGATCGCAAAAATTAAAGCATCGCGTGGCTGTACCTTACCGGAAGGCATCGGACGATGGCGCGTCCGCTCCATGTCATAATCAATATCCCGGTCATAGACACAGTTAATTGTTTGGGCGCTTGCAGCAGCCATTGTGCCACCAGTGAGAGTTACTAGCAACAGCAATGGGTCTACTTCTCCTTTGGCAGCAATCCACATACTTCCAGCCGTGGTAATCAAAAGTAACGGAATAATCCGAGGCTTCGTTAGCTGGTAATAACTTTGAACTACCTGGAAAAATGTTTCGTGGTGGCGAGAGACATTAGTCTCAATCATTTTGGCTCTGGTTCCTTATTTTTCAACAACTTATATGCAGCCCCCGCTCAAGCTGGCTATTTCAGACAAATGAAAACACAGATTTTCTGCACTTGCGTGGGTCGCAATACTCGCCGTTGCAGCTTTCGTCATTTAGTGGGGAGTAGGGGAGCAGGGGGAGCAGGGGAGATGAGGGGGACAAGGGGGAAAAGGGGAAATTATTGAACAAGTCTCTCCCAAGTCTCCCCTCTGTTCCTTGTCTACCTTGTCTCTTCTTCATGCCCCATGCCCCATGCCCTGTTTGGCCAATGCCCCACTATCTACTCAGCACTTAGCACTTGTGAATTAGCACTCACTGAGTCACGCAGTGCGAGAACTGTGAAAACCACCAAAGTACCTAGCAAAGTAGCTCCTATAGCTTGATGAGAGACTGTAAGAGGCTCGACTTGGAGGTGTAATTTGAAAGTGGCGATTCCCAACAAGATTTGTAAGATTAATAACGCACCAGCCATATTTGCCAGTCGCCGCAAGGCTGGATGTAGTGCTGGTGTCCGCCAACAGATAAATACCACTGCCAAGGTTGCCACTGTTGGCGGCACCAAACCAGCAATATGGCTGTACATTACAGTACAAAGTTGAGAACCGCCGAGGCATTGGTGTAGCGCCCAGCGAGAGCCTACCAAAGCACCTAGCAAACTTTGCAGGTAAACTAGAACAGCAGCAGTTAAACCAACCCAAGGCAACTTACCAACGGTTCCATTCCCCTGATAGGGTGTGAGTGCTGTGCCGATAATCAGGAGAGTAGTAAAAAACAACAGCGCCGTTCCTAAATGGGCGGTAACGATATCAAACCGCAACAGTTCGGTAACGGTAAGTCCCCCTAAGATACCTTGGAAGACGATTAGAAATAGGGCGAATGTAGATGCCCAAGGCAGCCAAGAGGGCAAGAAACGACGCCACCACCAGGACAAACCGAAAAGTGCGATCGCGCTTACACCAATTAAAGCTGCATCCAATCTGTGAAACCACTCCAAAAACACTTGGAGATTCATTTGCTTGGCTGGCACGAGTTCGCCATAGCATAAGGGCCAGTCAGGGCAAGCAAGCCCAGCATTCATCACACGGGTGGCAGAGCCTATTGCCATCAAAATTAAGGTGGCTATGCACATTTTCCACACCAAGCGCCGAATCATTTCTTTGGGCTTTTGCTGCTGAAGAGCCGCTTCATTTTGTTGTTGTAGGACAAATTCGCTCATTAACGATACCTTCTGCCCGCTCTTGGTGGATCTGTTAAAATTTTCAATTTTCTTTTAGCGTCCTATCTTTACCCTAGCGTATAGGCTAAGGGATTATAAATCAGCACTCACTTATACTTTGAAGCACATTAGCCACTTTTTGCCTGAAGCTTTAAGTATTTTTCAAGATATGAAAAATTTATTATAGGACTCATAAAAGCTGGAGTTTGAAGAAATATCTGAGTTGGTTGTTCCCAGAGTCGAATTACCTAGAATTCATGCTGCAACTTGTCAGCAGTGAAAGTAATTTGATATACAAAGACACGGTTATTGAAACTCTGTAGGGTGACCTCAAGAGGTACTTGAGAATATCTGTCTATTGGTAGAGTTATGAGAAGATTACAGAGGGTACTTGCGGGTTGTAGGTATGTTAGTTGGCAATTGTGGGCGATCGCTCTAGTTTTACCAATGATGCAACCTGCTTGAGGAAATGAATTGCAGGGTATCAAGCAAACTCAAAGAGGTTTTTCTACGAGTGCAGTTGATTTGTTAGCGCAGCAACATTAGGTGAAGCATTAAAAAACGTACCAGGCGTAGTGCGAGGAAATCAATCATCCCGTGCACCGTTTGATGCATATTTGATCCGAGGTTTTGTGAATTACAATTTCTTAAGAAATGGGCTGCTAGACAATGCCGTAAATTTTTCTATCGGCACTGACACTGCCAACATAGAACGCTTAGAGGTTCTTAAAGGGCCTAGCTCCGTTCTTTACGGTCCAGGTGGGGGGGGTGGTTTGATTAGTATACTCACCAAACAACCCCTAACAGAACCCTACTATTCAGTGGAAGGCTCTACTGGGAGTTTCGACTTCTATCGTGGAACTATTGACTTATCTGGTCCACTTAATGACAACAAAACGTTATTGTATCGCTTAAACACTGCGGCTCAAACTTCAGGAAGTTTTATCGATTTCTTTAAGAGTGAGCGTTATCAAGTTGCTCCTGTTTTAAGCTGGCAGATTAGCGATCGCACAAAGCTTACCTTGGAAGCAGAATATTTATATGCAGCCCAACCATTTGACACGGGCATCCCAGCCGTGGGAAGTGTACTGCCCAATCCCAATGGTAAAATTCCTCGCAGTCGCTATACCGGCGAAGCTTCAGACGCTTAATTGATATAGTTAAGTTTATTTGTATCTTCCTACTTAAATCATTTTTAAAAGGGAATAGGGAACGGGCAACAGTTTGATACTCCATAAATAAGGAAGTAGTCTCCCTCGTAACGGTAGCGGTCTTTCTCGCAACAGTAGCAGTCTCCCTCGTGACGGTAGTAGTCTCCCTCGTGACGGTAGCGGTCTTTCTCGCGACAGTAGCGGTCTCTCTCGTGACGGTATCAGTCTTTCTCGCGACAGTAGCGGTCTCCCTCGTAACAATGGGGAAAAATCAATAGACCTATAAGCAATAGTTACTTTTGCGCTCTTGTGGTAAGGAAGTGCATCTTTATTTTTTCCCCCCTTACCCTTTTCCCGATTTCTGCAAGAAGTCTAATAATGCCCAATGCCCCAAGTCAGGGGGCAACTATCCCTCTCTACCTATAAGGAAATAGAGTTTTCCGCCGACTTTCGATAAAATACCGAAAAACTACTGCTATTACCTGAAAATTTTATCACAAAAAATTGTTAATTTTGCTGAACCTCTATGCTGGTTAATTAAGGCAAGCTAGCTCTAGAAGCATCTTAAAAACACAAATTTATGGCTCGTCAGAAAAGAACATCTCGCATCTTAGAAAAAGCTCAGATTAGGTCTGCTGGTCTGAAATCGATTGTTCCAGATATCAAGTTTGATGAGGATTATAGTCTCGAAAAACTGATTGCGTCAATTGAGCAGTTACGTAACAAAATTGATGTTTATAATACCGCTCTGTCTGTGGTTGATTCTTCTAAAACTGAAATTGAAGAGATGGAAAAAAACTTGAGTCAGCTTTGTGAGAAGATGTTAATGGTAGTTGCTATCAAGTACGGTAAAGATAGCTGCGAATATGAAATGGTGGGTGGTGTTCGCAATAGCGATCGCATCAGGAAAATCAGAGCTAGCCGCTTAAAATCTGTTGCAGAAAAAGCATCTGATGAGAATGCTCAAGCTGTCTAGGTTCTGGCAACTTAACTACGTTTATACATTTACTGTCTAACTCTCTTTTGTCACTTTCGGCAGAGAATAATCTGTAACCCTTGCCCAGATAAAATTTTACCTATAGAGCTTTGTCTGGAGGTTTCTATTAGTTTGCGATCACTAATCTTCTGACCAAATCTGAGTTTCATCATTTCGCCTCGATTTTTATTTCCCCAGAGTAACAAAAGTGGGCTAAGTAAAACGATGTGGCAAAACCAAACTATGTTAAGAAAAATTAAATAGACTCAAACCCTTTTTCCTCCTGTCTCCAACATCGCTGCCTCCTGCCTCATCCCAACGATAAATATTCACACCGATCTACTTAACTGCTCAGGGACATTGACAAAAGCACAGAGGTTTTCTCGGCTTGTCAATAGACATTGCTTCACACCCACTTTATGAGAAACTATTGCAGGTATTGCAATTATTGCTCAGTTCCAAAATGACCATCTCCATTTCGCGGAATTACTTCTGGGAAATCTTTTTTGAAGATGAACCAAGCAAGCAACGCTACGATCCCTTAGATGAGTTTGACATGATTTGGCAGTATCCATCGCAGTTTGGTAAAGGATTTTGCCGAAATATTCAATTGCGAGAGGGATTAGGGTTACTAATTAGTAATTATCAACTGCGCGATCGCTTAATAATCAAAGTTCCAGAACGTGGAGGTGATTTTGTCGCATACGACTTGTGGGTTTCAGGAAGCGGCGAAGGCAGAGACGTTCATACGGGAAAATATTTAGCAGGCGGAGCAGGACAGTACCTTTTCTCTAGCGGTGGCACAATACCAAGCCAAATTGGAATCAGTTCAACAGCGCAACCTCATCTTGCTATATCTGTTTGGATGACACAGGAACTATTTTGCTCATTTGCAGGCAATGCCCAAAAAGAGGTTTCCTCGTCCTTACAGCATCTGCTTCGGCAACCCACTCAAGAACTGTATCAGCGTCTGGGAACAATTACACTAGTAATGCAAGGACTTGTGCAGCAAATTCTGTGCTGTCCTTATCAAGGTTTGACCAAGCGGATGTATCTCGAAAGCAAGGCGCTGGAATTAATGACACTGCTGGTAGAAGAGGAGTTGGAAGCAAAAGAGGGTAGGCACAATCCCACTGCATTGAAGCCAAATGATATTGATCGCATTCACCATGCGAGAAATATTTTGCTAGAAAATCTTGACAATCCACCATCTTTGATTGAGTTAGCAAAGCAAGTAGGATTAAACGATCGCAGTCTCAAGCAAGGATTTCGCCGAGTGTTTGGTACAACTGCCTTTGCCTACCTACACGACTATCGCTTGGAGAAAGCACGCCAACTCCTCAATACTGGAGAAATAAAAGTAATTGAAGTCGCAGATAGCATTGGCTTTGCTAGTCGCAGTTACTTTACAAACGCATTTAAGAAAAAGTTTGGTCTTAGCCCCAAAGAATATCAGATGCAGCAGAAAAAATCCGTCTAAAGCACAAAATTTCTTTCACTCACACTAGTCTATCCAGTAATCTTCTTGAGAAGGCTTATCAGTTTTGGTGGGGTGTGATGAAAAATCAGTGGCAACAAGTGGTATTAATGGTAAGTACGCTGCTAACATTGGGCATTAGACCTGTTTGGGCACAAACAGTTGCGAAAAATATCGTTAATATCACTAGTATCCGTGAAGTTAAACTTCCGCTCACTAGCGCCGAAAGAAGAGTGCGGTCTCAAGCTCCACAAAACCCGCCTTCGCAAGGGGGAAAACAAGGGAATGAAATTGTGCCAATAACGGGGGTGAAAGCTAATCCCACCGATAAAGGTGTAGAGGTAATCTTAGAGACACCCGTTGGTACTCAGCTGCAAGTTATAAATCGCAGTGCGGGCAGCAATTTTATTGTTGATGTATCTGGTGGGCAGTTGCGCTTACCTTCAGGTGAAGCTTTTACATTTCGTTCAGATAAACCGCTTGCAGGAATTACTCAAATAACAGTAACAAATATTAATACCAATACAGTGCTAGGTGAGAAGGCTTTGCCCACGGTTGAGTTATTTGATGATGATTCGGGGCTGGTTTTTGCGGTAGCAACTACAGCAACGGCGACTTCTCCACAACAGCCACCCCAAACACCCCAAGCTAATCAGCCTCAAAATCAGACACAGCCAACTCAACCATCAACAAGTGATGAACCGATTGAGTTGGTGGTGACAGGGGAACAAGACGGATACAATGTACCAGATGCTTCGACTGCTACGAAAACTGATACCCCACTACGCAACATTCCCCAATCGATCCAGGTTGTACCTCAACAAGTAATTCAAGACCAGCAGGCAAACCGCTTGGTTGATGCGATCAAAAACGTACCAGGTGTGGTGCAGTCAGGAAGCTCTCCGCGCACCTTCGCTGATAGTTTTTCGATTCGGGGTTTTGACGCTGGGACTAATACACTAAAAGACGGGCTTCTAGACCTTTCACAAACCTATGTTGGCTACGATCCGATCACAGTTGACCAGATCGAAGTTCTCAAAGGACCTGCCTCGGTTCTGTTTGGGCAAGGACCACTGGGAGGTGTTGTTAATATTGTCATGAAACAACCCTTGCGAGAACCCTACTATTTTCTAGAAGGCTCTGCGGGAAGTTTCAACTTTTACCGAGGGGCGATTGATCTGTCGGGTCCAGTGAATGCTGACAAAACGGTGCTGTATCGGTTAGGGGTTGCCGCCCGAACGACCGAAAGTTTTGGTGATTTCTATGAACAACAGCGCTACAACGTGGCACCTTCGTTAACCTGGCAAATTAACGACAGAGCCAAGCTCACTTTAGCAGCCGAGTATTACGATGCCAAAGGACCCTTTGATTTTGGTGTTCCAGCCGAGGGTAGTGTGCTACCCAATCCCAACGGTAAGATTCCACGTAATCGTGCTGTCGGTGAACCTTCAGTTGACGATAGCGATAATCGAGTCTACCGAATCGGTTATAACTTTGAGTACCGCTTTAGTGATAACTGGCAAGTGCGTAGCGCCTTCCGCACCTCGATTGTGCGTACTGATAGAGAAATTGTTTATGGCAACTTAGCGGCAGACCAACGTACCCTCAATCGAGGTTACGGCACACAGGACTTCAACGATGACATCTACATGACCTGACGCGCACCAACTTGCCTACCGAAGATCCCAATAACCCATTGTTAACTATTCTGGTAGGCGAACAACGCAGCCGAGGGATTGAGTTTGATGTCACAGGAGAAATCTTGCCAGGATGGAACATGATTGCAGGCTATGCTTACACCGATGCTGAAATTACTAAAGACAATACATTGACAGTAGGCAATCAGTTGGACAATATTCCGAAAAACGCTTTAAATCTGTGGACAACCTACGAAATTCAACAGGGCAATTACAAGGGGTTGGGGGTTGGTTTAGGATTCTACTTTGCCGGAGACAGGCAAGGAGACTTAGATAACACGTTTCAACTACCCAGTTATTTTCGCACCGATGCTGCTATCTTCTACAAACGAGAGGGTATGCGGGTAGGATTAAATTTCAAGAATTTGTTCAATATCGATTATTTTGAATCTGCCCAGAATCAGAATCGTGTTTTCTATGGCGATCCGTTTACAGTACAGGGCACAATTTCTTGGGAGTTTTAACATATACAACTATCCAACATTTTAGTTCTCTACTTTAGGCTGCGCCCCAAAGAATATCAAATGCCGCAGAAAAAGTCCGTCTAAAGCACAAAAAAAGTCCGTCTAAAGCACAAAATTTCTTTTACTTACACTAGTCCATCGAGTAATCTTCTTAAGAAGGCTTGTCAGGGTAGGATGTAATGATAAATCAGTGGCAACAAGTGGCGTTAATCGTAAGTGTGCTGCTAACATTGGGCGTTAGGCCTGTTTGGGCACAAACAGTTGAGAAAAATATCGTTAATATTCCTAGCATCCGTGAAGTTAAACTTCCTCTCACTAGCGCCGAAAGAAGAGTGCAATTGCCAGCACCGTCAAATACGCTTGCCTCAGAAGTTGTGCAAGTGACAGGAGTTAAGGCAAATCCCACTGATAAAGGTGTGGAGGTGATTTTACAGACATCCAAAGGACAGCAGTTGCAATTGGTGAATCACAGTGCTGGCAATAACTTCATTGTTGATGTTCCCAATGCTCAGCTGCGCCTTCCTTCTGGTGAGGCATTCACATTCCGCTCGGATAAGCCAATTGCAGGTATTACACAGATCACAGTCAGGAATTTTGATGCCAATACTATCCGAGTAACGGTGACGGGGGAAACTCTTGTACCACAGGTTGAGTTGTATGACAGTCCAAACGAAGGTCTGATATTCTCTGTGGCAAGTACTGCACCAAAGGCGCAACAACCGCAGCAGCCACAAAACCAGACACAGCTAAATCAACCGTCAACTAGTGGTGATGAACCGATTGAACTAGTGGTGACAGGGGAGCAAGACGGATACAGCGTGCCAGATGCCTCAACTGCTACCCGGACTGATACGCCTTTGCGTGATATTCCTCAGTCGATTCAAGTGGTTCCCCAGCAGGTACTAAAGGATCAACAAGTCATTCAAGCTTCAGAGGCGTTGCGTAACGTTAGTGGTGTCCAACAGTCAATACCATCTGGCGGCAGTGCTGAAGACATATTTTCCATTCGTGGTTTTGAGCAAAACGTTAATCTACGTGATGGTTTTAGAGACACTGACCAGAAATTGGTGGAAACCTCTAATTTAGAACGGATCGAGGTACTTAAAGGACCTGCTTCAGTACTATATGGCAATGTAGACCCTGGTGGAGCGATCAACTTTGTCACCAAACAACCACTTAGAGATCCTTTTTATTCTTTAGGAGTGCAAGCCGGAAGTTTTGGTCTTGTGCGACCGACCCTGGATCTATCAGGTCCGTTAAACCCAAAGCGTACACTGCTGTATCGGTTGAATGCAGTTTATCAGCATGGCGGGTATTTTCGGGACTTGGACCAAGAAATTGAACGTTATTTTGTCTCGCCTGTATTCAGCTGGAAGATTGACGAACGCACCAACTTGACCCTGGAATTTGAACATTTAGATGAGAAGCGACCTCTTGATGACGGACTTATTGCCTTTGGTATAGGAGTTGCAAATATTCCCTTTGATCGGGTTCTAAATGAAAGGGATGATAATTTCAGTCGAACACAAGACACGGTGGGATACCGTTTAGAACATGATTTGAGCGAAGACTTGAAGCTTCGCAGTCGGTTTCGATTCACTGTAAGTGACTCCAGATACCGTAGTGCTTACGCTGGAAGCTTAAACAAGCAGACTGGGGAACTGAGTAGAAGCTGGGCTGATATACCAGTTAATTTCAAGAACTATTTGCTGCAAAACGATTTAGTTGGGAAGTTTTCTACTGGTAGGGTCAAGCACACACTTCTGTTTGGTGTTGATTTGGAAAGGACAACAAATAATATCGATTATCATGTTGATGCTGCTCCTAGTATTAATATCTTTAACCCCGTTTATGGAACCGTTCCTCGTCCCAATCAAGATCAGCTTCCAGTGGTCTATGCGATCAATAATCAAACAAATTTTTTAGGCATCTTTTTGCAAGATCAAGTAGCAGTCACTGACAATTTAAAATTACTGCTGGGAGGACGCTTCGATTTAGTCGATCAAAAGTCTACTTCAGATCAACAAGATGATGCCTTTACGCCACGGGTTGGGATCGTCTACCAACCGATTCAACCAATTTCCCTCTACGCTAGCTTCAGTAAATCATTCCAACCCAATTCAGGAACTCGTGTTGATGGTTCACTGCTCCCACCAGAGCGCGGTACTCAGTATGAGGTTGGTGTCAAAGGTGAATTTCTTAACAATCGGTTGACAACAACCCTAGCTGCCTACGAAATCACCAAAAGCAACGTCGCCACAACCGATCCTAACAATACAAATTTTGTCATTCCAGTTGGAGAGCAGAGAAGTCGCGGCATTGAGTTGGATGTCACAGGCTCCATTCTTCCAGGCTGGAATATCATCGCCTCTTACGCTAACACCGATGCCAAAGTTACAAAAAGCAACAATGGGCAACAAGGAAACCAACTTTATAATGTACCATATAACGCTGCTTCTTTGTGGACAACCTATGAACTTCAAACTGGGAGTTTGCAAGGGCTAAGCTTTGGCTTGGGTTTATTCTACGTAGGCGATCGCCAGGGGGATCTGGCTAACGACTTTAAAGTAGATAGCTACTTGCGGACTGATGCCAGCATTTTTTATCGGCGAAATAACTTGAGCCTGGGTCTCAACTTCAAGAATCTTTTTAATATTGACTACATTGAAGCTAGCCGAACTAGAACCACTGTTAACCCTGGTGCGCCGTTTACCGTGCAGGGTACGATTTCTTGGCAGTTTTGATCGGACATCGGCTTTCGGTTACTGCTTTGCTGCATTGTTTGTTGATCGCTCTCTCTGCTAATAGACACTATTTCTTAATAATTAGTTAAGAGTATTACTATAACTATTTGTCTTAGACAGAGAAAATAATCTTAATTTGCAGCGATCGCTCAAATTACTGTATTCTCCTACATAGAATTAGATACAAATAATTATCAACTAGCAAGCTGTATTTGGAAAGTTTGGTTGGGTGTGGAGTGATGATAAATCAGTTACAACAAGTGGTGTTGATGGTAAGCACCCTGTTCATATTGGGTATTCAAGCCGGATTGGCACAAATGCAAGAGCAGAAATCTGCCCTAGCTAATATCCCTAGTATCGGCGAGATCAAACGGACACTCACTAGCGCCGAAAGAAGAGTGCAGTCTCAAGCTCTACAAAACCCCCCTTCGCCAGGGGTAAAACAGGAGGGTGAAATTGTGCCAATAACAGGGGTGAAAGCCAATCCTACTGCCAAAGGCGTAGAGGTGATTTTAGAAACACCTACTGGGACTCAACTGCAAGTGACAAATCGCAGTGCTGGTAATAATTTTATCGTGGATATATCTGGTGGGCAGTTACGATTAGCTGATGGCAATGCTTTTACATTTCGTTCTCAAAAACCAGTTACAGGAATTACCCAAATCACAGCAGAGAATATTGATGCCAATACTGTACGGGTGACGGTAGTGGGTAAGAAAACCTTACCAAAAGTTGAGTTATATGATGCGGTCAGGCAGGCGATAACTCTGTTTTTGAACCTCAACGCGGCACTCAATATGAGGTGGGTGTCAAAGCAGATTTAAGTGACAGAATCTCTGCAACCCTCGCAGCATACCAGATCACAAAAACCAACGTCCTGACCACCGATCTCAACAATACCAATTTTTCCATTCAGGTTGGAGAGCAACGTAGTCGAGGCGTTGAGCTAGATGTTGCAGGCGAAATTCTCCCCGGTTGGAAAATTATTGGCACTTACGCTTATACCAATGCTGAAATTACTGAAGACAATCAATTCCCAGTTGGTAATTTATTGAACAACGTTGCAAAGAATACTGCCAGTCTATGGACAACTTATGAAATCCAACGTGGGAGTTTACAAGGTTTAGGATTTGGATTGGGACTGTATTATGTAGGGGATAGACAAGGAGATTTAGATAACAGTTTTATCTTACCCAGCTACTGGAGAACGGATGCAGCACTTTATTACAAACGCAATAACTGGAAGGCTGCAATCAATATCAAGAATCTCTTTGATGAGAAATACTACGAAACTAGCCAGGCAAGAACCGTCATCTATCCTGGTGCGCCGTTGACTGTGTTGGGAACAATTTCGTGGGAGTTTTAGTGTCCCCGGTAGGGAGTTAGGATAGTAAGGGAATGAAGGGGTTGGAGTTTGAGCTTGGGGTTATTCTACATCGGCGATCGCCAGAGAAATTTAAACAACTCGTTTGTTCTGCCAAGTTATTTACGCACGGATGCTGCTATCTTCTACAACCAAGGAGGTTTTCGAGCCGCAGTCAATATTAGGAATCTGTTTGACGCTGACTATTTTGAGACTTCCCAGAGCCAGACGCGTGTTTTCCCAGGTGATCCGTTGACGGTGGTGGAGTCGATTTCCTGGGAGTTATAAAGAAATTTTAGTAGTCAACAGGCGATCGCTGTTTTTGTGAAATTTGGAGTTAGAGCGATTACTAAAAATGCCCATGAGCGATCGCCTTTTTTATATCGATAAATTTTCTATACTGTTTGATTTGCCTCGAACCAGTCAAGTAGATCAGCGATAGTTATAAAATCCAACAAAGCCTCACCTAGTGCTTCTAATTGCTCTAGGGAAAGAGTTTCAATATGCCCTTGAACCTCTTGTGGTAACTCTCCTATTCGTCTTTGTAGTTGCCGCAGCACGAGTCTTTGTCCTTGTTCCTGTTTTCCTTCTAGTTTTCCTTCTAGTTTTCCTTCTTCCTTTCCCCGCTCATAGCCGATGCGCTCGCCTGTGGTAATGTAGCTCATAGTCCGCTCCTGCTCGAATTGTTTAAACTCTTGCCAAAATTCTGCTTCTAAGGCTTTTGGTAAAATCATAACCCAATCGATAAATCGATACAGATTACGAATATCTTTTTCCTGTAACCCTAATTCATACAATCGGCGAATTAAACTCAATTTCCAACTTTTACGTTCTGTGAGCTTTTTAGTTGTTTGCTGTGTCTTCAAATGTGCCATCACCACTATGGCAAATGGGTTGTTGCTAGCTTCTAATTCTTGCCACCGATTTTGATAATCCAAAAGCTTGACGATGCCAAATTCAAAGTTCAGTCTGGTATTGGGGTAATTATAACTATATTGATAAGGTCGCCATGTCGGGTCAGCATCACACAAAATTGCTAAACTTATGGCAGGTTTTGCAAATTTGTCAAATATTCGTAAGCTGTAAGAAAACATTCTTTGGGGAAATATGTCTTCTGGTGTAGCTTGGATTTCCACATGAATTAATAGCCAAATTTCTTGTCCTTGAAGTTGCCAGACTTTAACTAATTTATCTGCATATCTCCTACCAAATTCTGCTTCGCGTGCTATTTGTTGAAATTCTTTATCGAGGAATTCGTGTGGATGTTGCCAATTAATTAATGCTGCTGTTTCGGGGAAGAAAAATTGCATGGCTTGGGGAAAGTATGTTGATAAAATTTCTTTCCACGGGCTATCATTGTCTGCTCTGGCCAATTCTTCAGTCATCAGCTAGTTGGTAGATGATATGCTTGTTATAACCCAGATTCTGCATTTGAAAGTTTACATCAGACTATTTGCTTGAGTTTGACTTCTTTAGTAGTCAACAGGCAAACGCTGTTTTTGTGAAGTTGGAGTTAGAGCGATCACCTCGATAAAATCTCTGTTTTTCGGAAGTTGCGTCACGAGTGCCAAGAATGTCTATGAGCGATCGCCTTTTTTCAGAAGTTGAAATCAGAGCGATCACTTTTTGATGAGAATTTTTGATCGAGGCGATCGCCAGGGAAACTTAGACAACACGTTTACTGTGCCAAGTTATTTACGCACGGATGCTGCTATCTTCTACAACCAAGGAGGTTTTCGAGCCGCAGTCAATATTAGGAATCTGTTTGACGCTGACTATTTTGAGACTTCCCAGAGCCAGACGCGTGTTTTCCCAGGTGATCCGTTGACGGTGGTGGGGTCGATTTCCTGGGAGTTATAAAGAAATTTTAGTAGTAAACAGGCGATCGTGAGAAACAAGATCCCTGACTTCTTTGAGATGTCAGGGATCTGTCGCTTTCAATTCTCACAAATAAAAAACTTCACCCACAAGGGGATAAAGTTTTTGGGCACTTGTACTTAGCGTTGCCGTTGGTGCAGCCCAAGGTAGAGAAGTATAGGGCATGGGGAAGAAGTTTACCAATGCCCGAAGTGTCGCCCCGTCGCTTGAGGCGACTATCCCTCTCTACCCATGATTCGATTGAGTTTCTCGTCGCTATCTTAAATTTTCTCATTGATTTACGTCTATTTCTATCAGTATCTGATAAACCCTATAAAAAAGCTAAATTAGCGTTTCTACTGAAATTCTCAAAAGACAATGCTTAACTAAACCTTATTGTTTGATCAACTTCTTGCACTCAGGATGAGTAAAGTAGCCAAAAAAATTAATAAAAATTTCAGAACACTGTACTCCATATCTAACAGCCTAGACTACCTTAGTAAGTGGGCAGCTTTGAGATAACGTAGTAAATTCAATTAAGTAAACCGTGAAGATTCCAAGTTCAATCTGGACATTACTCATTGGCATCGTGCTAACGCTAGCCAGCCTTTGGTACGGTCAATATCACGGTCTGTTGCCAGCAGCAGCCACGGATGAAGCCGTCTTAGTGGATGGTCTGTTCAACGCGATGATGATCGTTTCTACAGGTATATTCCTGATCGTCGAAGGTGTTTTAATTTTCTCTGCATTTAAATACCGTCGGCGTGCAGGTGACAATGAAGACGGCCCACCAGTTGAGGGCAATGTACCTTTAGAAATTCTCTGGACGGCGATCCCAGCAATTATCGTTATCGGTATTTCTGTTTACAGCTTTGATGTCTACAACGAAATCGGTGGTTTTGATCCCCATGCTATCCATGAAGCACCGATGAATCAGGAGTCGATGAAAAAAATGCCAGGTCATGGGAGTGCAATGGCTGCAACTTTAAGCGATACTCCTCCCAGCACCGAACCGAACCTCAATCAAGAAAAATCTGATCAAGCAATGCAAGACCCAGCTACGGCAGAAGTCCGCAATGCTGACCAGATTCCCCAACTGCGGAATGCCCCAGGTGTAGGTAGTGTTGCTCCGACAATTGGGGGCACTCCTGATAAAGCAGGCAAACCAGCAGGATTACAGGTCAACGTCACAGGTCTACAATATGCTTGGCTTTTCACCTATCCTGAAACTGGTATAACTACAAGTGAAATGCACGTCCCCATCGGGCGTGAAGTGGAAATCAATATGACAGCTAACGATGTCATCCACGCCTTTTGGGTGCCAGAGTTCCGCCTGAAACAAGATGCGATTCCTGGTAGGCAGAGCGAGATTCGCTTTACACCCAGAAAAGCAGGCGATTATGCCCTAATCTGTGCTGAACTTTGTGGCCCCTACCACGGTGCAATGAGAGCAACAGTAGTTGTTGAGCCAGAAGAAGCCTTTGACAAATGGGTGCAAGAGCAGTTAGTTGCCAGCAAAGAAACACTAAATCAAGCCGTTGCTGTGAGCGAGTCCCCGTCTTGGCGGTTTCCGGCGTTAGCGCAAGCGGTAGCGAGGAACGAGCGTCTGGGGAACTCGCGAACCCGAAGGGTTAACCCTGCCAATCTATCCCCAAATGAATTTCTTGTTCCTTACACCAAGGACATGGGAATTCAGCCAGAAATCCTCCATCAAGTTCACAAATAGTCATTGGTCATTAGTCATTAGTCATTAGTACTCATACAAATGGCAAGTGACAAAGGACAAATGACAAAGGACAAATGACAAATGACCCAAGCTCAAGTGCAAGAAACTGCCAACGCCCCTGCTCTTGTTGAGGAGCCAGGGATCAGAAAATGGCAAGACTATTTTAGTTTCAACACCGATCATAAGGTGATTGGGATTCAATACCTAGTCACTACATTCATTTTTTACTGTATTGGTGGCGTGATGGCTGACTTGGTTCGTACAGAACTGCGAACTCCAGAAGTCGATTTTGTCACCCCTGAAGTCTACAACAGCTTATTTACACTGCACGCCACGATCATGATTTTCTTGTGGATCGTGCCAGCTGGTGCAGGTTTTGCTAACTTCCTCATTCCTTTGATGATTGGGGCAAAAGATATGGCATTTCCCCGCTTGAATGCTGTTGCCTTTTGGATGATTCCCCCTGCGGGTTTATTGTTGATCGCTAGTTTAGTGGTAGGCGATGCACCGGATGCGGGTTGGACTTCTTACCCTCCCCTGAGCTTGGTAACAGGTCAAGTAGGTGAGGGAATTTGGATTATGAGCGTTCTCCTACTAGGCACGTCATCTATTTTAGGAGCAATCAATTTCCTCGTCACATTGCTCAGGATGCGTATCCCTGATATGGGGGTTCACCAAATGCCCTTGTTCTGCTGGGCGATGTTTGCTACCTCGGCACTGACTCTGGTATCTACACCAGTGTTAGCAGCAGGTCTAATTCTGCTGGCTTTTGACTTATTGGCAGGAACGACATTTTTTAACCCGACTGGAGGTGGCGACCCAGTTGTGTATCAGCACATGTTCTGGTTTTACTCCCACCCTGCGGTTTACATCATGATTTTGCCCTTCTTTGGGGCAATTTCAGAAATTATCCCGGTGCATTCCCGCAAGCCGATTTTTGGCTATAAAGCGATCGCTTATTCGTCTCTTGCCATTAGCTTTTTGGGGCTAATTGTTTGGGCACACCACATGTTTACCAGCGGTATCCCCGGTTGGTTGCGGATGTTTTTTATGATCACCACCATGATCATTGCCGTACCCACGGGAATTAAAATTTTCAGTTGGTTAGCAACCATGTGGGGTGGAAAAATCCGGCTTAACAGTGCCATGCTGTTTGCAATGGGCTTTGTCGGTACCTTTGTAATTGGTGGGATCAGTGGCGTGATGTTGGCAGCAGTGCCCTTTGATATTCACGTTCACGACACCTATTTTGTAGTAGCACACTTGCACTACGTGCTATTTGGTGGTAGTGTTCTCGGCATTTATGCAGCGATTTACCACTGGTTCCCGAAAATGACGGGACGGATGCTAAACGAATTTTGGGGTAAGGTTCACTTTGCTTTAACAATAGTTGGTCTAAACATGACCTTCTTACCAATGCACAAGCTGGGATTAATGGGTATGAACCGCCGTGTCGCCCAGTATGACCCTAAATTTACCTTTATCAACGAAATCTGTACTTATGGCGCTTACATACTAGCAGTTTCGACATTCCCCTTCATCATCAATGCGATTTGGAGTTGGTTGTATGGTGAGAAAGCTGCCAATAATCCTTGGAGGGCACTTACCTTAGAGTGGATGACAACCTCACCGCCAGCGATCGAGAATTTTGATGAACTCCCAGTATTAGCTACGGGGCCCTATGACTACGGTTTGGAAAAGGCTAAAGAAGGTGTACCCTTATCTGATCCCAATCCAGTCTTGTCTGGTGGCCCGAACTCAGTGTTAAGAGCAGAACCCGACCCAGCAGTTGCTGCCAATCCCGAAGACCGGAAATAAACTGGGGACTAGGGAAAAAGCAAGGGAGCAGAGTTTTCCCCTCCGCCCCCCGCACCCTGCCCCCCTACCTCTTTTTAATGCCCAATTCTCCACTTATCAAAATTCATGCAAAGTCAAACTATTGACCCAGCTAAAACCGAACTAAATCATCACCACGCGGCACAAGCGTCCGTCGGTCATCATGAAGAACATCCAGACCATCGTATGTTTGGGCTAATTGTCTTCTTGGTTGCTGAAGGGATGATTTTTATGGGGTTGTTCGGAGCCTATTTGGCTTTCCGTGCTACCTTACCTGCATGGCCGCCAGCAGGTACCCCAGAGTTAGAACTATTGCTACCTGGAGTCAACACCATCAATCTAATTTCTAGTAGTTTTGTCATGCACAATGCCGATACTGCGATCAAAAAGAACGATGCGCGGGGTGCACAAATCTGGTTAGCAATTACTGCTGCAATGGGTGCTATCTTCTTGGTGGGTCAAGTATATGAATATACCCATTTAGAATTTGGTTTAACTACCAATTTATTTGCTAGTGCATTTTACGTTTTGACTGGTTTCCACGGATTGCACGTTACTATCGGCGTTTTGGCAATTGTTGCTGTGTTGTGGCGATCGCGCGTTCCGGGTCACTATAGTAACGAAAAGCACTTTGGTATTGAAGCAGCCGAAATCTACTGGCACTTCGTTGACGTGATTTGGATTATTTTGTTCGGATTACTGTATCTACTGTGAGTATTAATTAACTAGTTGTTCAATCCACGCGGACAACTTAATAAGCCCCTACTAAGGGGCTTTTTTAATTAACAGAATAAAAATATAGCAGGAGGCAGGAGGCAGGAGGTAAAACTATTGCTAATACCAATTTGAAAAAAGAATGCAACAGATACATACGGACATACCTTTGTTCTGTCTGGCTTTCTTAATGCATGAATTTTGTTAGCGCAGCGTTAGCGAGTCCGCGTTCGCTTTTAGCGTCTCGTAGAGAGCGTCATTTTGAATTTTGAATTGGTATAACTCTAGCATTCACCCCATCCTTATGTCCTAACCTATGTGACTACGGCTATATCAGTGAAAAAGATTGTAGAGATATAGCACTGCTACCTCTCTACAAAGGTTATGGATAATGCATATTTATCATTTACCCAGAAAAGTTAAAGAAAAAAATATATCAAAACAAGCGTATACTATTCTCACTATTACTTTTGCTAGATGCAACTGAGTTATTGCAAGTGATATTAATACGAGTAAAGTAAAAGGTGGGAAAGGTGGGAAAAGTAGGATGTTTTAGAGTAAGTGTTGAATAACCAGTTAATATACTGTAAATTGATATTCTAAGGACAGAGTGAACCAATAAATAAAGAAAGTTCGCAAATTTATGCGGATTTAATTTAAGGAAATGCAGTCCTAATATTTTTTGTATCACATATTAATTGTGGTATTTCATGGAAGCGAATACGCATTACAGATTTGCCAGAATTACAAGTAGATCGAGATCATAAAATGTGTGAGTGATTGAAAAGTTACACCTAATTTACTTACTTCAAAAACCATCACTCCATATTTACCTCAAGAGCTTACCCGATCTTTTTTAGTTTTTTCATCGAACTCACATTGATCTGACAATGCGATCGCAGTTAGTAAAGACTCAAATCTGGTCACAAATTGTGGCAAACACTCTAAGAGTATTTGTGCTTTTAAATTTCACTGTTCAAGGTTTTGTCAGTAATCAGACTTAACTGTTAAAATAAATAAGTAAATATCCTGATTCCTGAATATTATTTTCTGCCCACAGTTTAAATATTGTAGACTAGTGTTAAATTTACTTAAGTGATAACATTACAAAAGTATTTCATGAAATACTTTTGTATTAAGATACTTATAAAGGTATTAAATAAAGCAATCAAGCAACTAAACATCCAACTTATCTAAAGCACAGGTCGCCCGATGGCTAACTGCCGCAAACACCAGCAAATCTAGCAGCAAGCAGTTATTCATAACCTCACCAAGCTCTGAATGGTCAGTAAATATTAAGAAGTAGTATACGCCACATGAGCCAGAACCCTCTAGTCAGAAAAACACTCCGAAGTCGCTTTGAGACTGTCAAAGTGATGGGAAGCGGAGAATCTGGTAATACTTACTTATTAGGGGGTGCTATACGTAACGGACATCGATACTCTCTCAACAGAAAAACACTTCGGAATCGCTTTGAGATTATCAAAAAATTAGGAAGCGGAGGTTCTGGTGATACCTACTTAGCTATTGACTTGGATTTACCAGGACAACCCCATTGTGTTGTCAAACATTTCCACCCAAAAGATTCCAGCCCTGCTGTTCTACCCATTGCTAAAAAGCTATTTGATCGGGAAGCAGAAGTTTTATACCAGCTAGGCTACAACCACGAGCAAATTCCGAGACTGTTTGCCCATTTTAATGAAGACGGGGATTTTTATTTAGTCCAGGAATATATTGACGGTCATGCCTTGACTCAAGAAATTGTCCCAGGTCAGTGTCTGAATGAGAATACAGTATTAAATTTATTAAAAGACATTCTAGAAGTGTTAGCTTTCGTCCACGAACACGATATTATTCACCGAGATATAAAACCTCAAAACTTAATGCGGCGGTACTCCGATCGGAAGATTGTGCTAATTGATTTTGGGAGTATCAAGAAAATTGGTGCTTTGGGAGCAGGCTTAACAATTGCTGTTGGAACTCCTGGCTATATGCCAAGCGAACAAGCTAAGGGAAAGCCAAAACTTTGCAGCGATATTTATGCTGTAGGGATGATTGGCATTCAAGCTTTAACAGGTTTAATACCTGAGCAACTACCAGAAGATCCCAATACTGGAGAAGTTATCTGGCGCGACAAGGCACAGGTAAGTGATAGTCTGGCAAATATTTTAGATACAATGGTTCGCGATCGCTACACCCAGCGTTATCAGTCTGCCACACAAGCTTTGCAAGCCCTTAATGATGTAGCGTTATCAGAGTCTTCACAATCTGCTGACATCAACCACAAGGCTGATGATACCTATTTGCTAACTTATAAAAACTTTATTTTGTTGCTGGGCATAGGTCTTGGTGCTACGACTAGCTTGATAGTAATAGTTTTAATCTACACATTTATTAATACAGGAACATCAGTTCCAAACCAACCGACTCCACTAAAGAGTTTTCTAGAAAAATTTGTTGAGTTCCCATTAACTAATATGAATAGTCTAGTAGCTAAATCAGCACCTAACAAAAGAATCAGTTAAAGCAATTGCACCATTGCAAAAACTACCAAATAGCAAATTTAATTTCACTAGATTAGAAAAAGTTAATCATTTAGCAGCAATCATAAAACTGCTTATTAACTAGCTATTAGAGATTTACTTCAAATTTAAATATTTAAAGATTACTGTAGGATAAATACTTAGATATTCCTGTAAGATAAATACAATGAAACAAATATTTAAAAATATGGACAATACAAATCAAAGAAAAGCTTTAATTAACAGCGAAATCGCCCTGTTTCTCAGAGGTTTGATTATTGGTAAAGTTTTGACAATTATAGTTATTGGCGGATTACTTTGGTGGTTCTTGAAGCCAAATTTGCCCCGCACCAGTGTTAACTCTTCCACTGCTCAAAATGGCAAGAGCGTATCTAATTATGTCTCTAATAATAATGAATCAAATAATGGATCAACTTTTCAGACAGTTGCTGATGTTCCCCCTGACTCATTCAATTACGGAGGTAGTACAGCTTGGGCATCTATCCGGCAATTGGTAGATTCTCAGATCCAGAGCGATCGCCCGGAACTACAATTACACTATGTAAACCCTGTTAATGGTAGCCCTGGTTCTAGCTCCGGCATTCGGATGTTGCTTGATGGGAAAATAGACTTTGCTCAGTCCTCCCGTCCTCTCACAGGTGAAGAACAAGCTACGGCAAAAGAACGAGGCTTTACCCTTGAGCAACGTCTGGTAGGTAGAGATGGGATAGCAGTGGTAGTCAACCCATCACTCAATGTGCCTGGTTTAACTGTTGACCAATTGCAGCAAATTTATTTAGGGAAAATTACTAATTGGAATCAAGTCGGTGGGCCAAATCTACCCATCACAGCTTTTTCCCAACGACCAGAGGATGCAGATACAGTAATATTCCCTAGTAACAGCGACTTAAAGGGGCAAGCACTTGGTTCTAGTGTGCAGTATGTCTACTCTGCTACAGAAGCAGTGCGCCAACTCAGTAAAACCCCTGGTGGTGTGTATTACGCTTCTGCCCGTTCGGTAGTCTTTCAATGTAGCGTGAAGGCTTTGCCATTGGGTCAGACTTCTGGTCAGCTAATTACCCCCTATCGCGAGCCGATGGTACCACTTGAACAGTGTCCACGTCAGCGCAACCAGCTAAATACTGAGGCGATCAAAAATGGCAGCTATCCGATGATTGCTAATTTGTTTGTGATTATTAAGCAGAATAAAGGTCAAGAACAGCAGATTGGAAATGCTTATGCCAATCTTTTATTAACCGATCAGGGACAAAAGGCAATTGAGCACGCTGGTTTCGTTGGAGTTCCCTAATAGATTTGGAAGACAATTGAGCAAGCTTCCTACCGATCCCCGACTTGTTTAAGAAGTCGGGGATTTAGAGCGATCGCGTTTTTGGTCATGTCGAGATATTTGTCTGATAAATTCAAGTGCAAAAGCTGCCCAAAGAGCTTCTGCTTTATCATGTCTCCAAGCATTGAACCACACTACTGTTGAAGGTTTAAATTTTTTGAAATTTAAACCCAGCAGTTTTAAACGTGTATGAAAGCTAGATAAATTTTCACGAATATTATTATTTTTAAATTTCTCAAGATCCTTTTCACACTTATACCTTTGCTTTCTAATATCATTGTCAAAATGGTTCTTTTCAATTCTTTCAATTGCCTTCTCTAGTTGCTTCATAAAAGAAGACTTACCACTACCCCATTCACCCTCTATAGCAAGAGTTAACGGCGGTTGGGTTTCAGAATTTGTTAAAAAAGTTGCAATAGCTGTCACATAAGGTTGAAAACCAAGGTAGTCTTCAAACGTAGGTTGATCCTTAATAGCAGCATCATTAACAGACTCTTGTTGCTCGTCAATATCTGCTTGAGGGCTAACATTAGCAGTAGACTGTTCTTGAGAATCGGCATTATCTGTAGTGTTGTCCGCCATATAAACTTTTGAGCCAGCTTAACAACAAAGTATCTGCTAGATTGTAGTTAAATTTACCATACATCAGCGAGAAAACCAAGACCTTGCACCATTCTCAAATCCTACCCTGTTGGGTAAGTCAAAAGTCACGCATTCAAAAGTCAAAAATAAGTCATTTTAAATAGTAAAAACTTAGTTTGAGAAAAAGGCGACCCCGTTGGATAAGTCAAAAGTCACGCATTCAAAAGTCAAAAATATACATAATTTCTTGTCGTTAAAACTTGAGAATTATTAATAAAAATTCTGCAAATAATGGTTGACAAGTATAATTTTATACATTAAAATAAAAATATGATAAAGGCGATCGCTAAATTCCACAAAGAAGACAGCGATCGCTCTTATCTAAACCCCAAGATCGATAAAGGCGATCGCCTCATCCCGGAAAGAAGTGTGCGATCGCCCTTATCTAAACCCCAAAATCGGAGTATGAATACAATAATGGCACAATTGAAAAATTCCGCCCAGTCAAAATTAGAACAATATCTGCGTGGCGACGATTCCATTCCACCCATCGGCAATCAATCGCCTGAGAGTTCATTTCCCAAGAGAGAACGGATAAAGCATCTACTGATTGGTTCTGCCAAAGCCGTTACTAGCACAATCCACTATTTACAGGTAATTGGCTACGCCAGGGCTGGCGACTGGAGTCCACTGCAACCAACCGATAACCCAGATGAGGTTATCAGCATTTTAATCCGTCAAATTCTCATGCAATAACCTAGATATGGAGACGTTGCATTGCAACGTCTCTAAAATTGTTGATTTCTATTAAAAAACCGAAAATTTAAGTAATTTAGAGCATTGCGGAAGCTGCTAACGTCTTTTACCCCCCTTAATCCCCCCTTGTAAAGGGGAGAAATTCCCAATATAGTTCCCTCCCCTTTCCAAGGGGAGGGTTAGGGTGGGGTATTTTCGTACTTCATTAACTTGCAATCTGCTGTACTTAATTTTACATGACTACTTAACGGCGATCGCTACCCAACTAAAAATCTAATGATTCTAGCGACTGTCTTAAAACTCAATCCTTCTACTCTGCACCTGTGCACCCATCGAAGTTTTGAGCGGCGGCTTCCGCCGCTCAAACTTCTCTCTGCATGAGATTTTCTGACCTTAATTCTCCCGCATTGCTACACTAAGTTTTTCTAAATTCTCCCGCACGGCTACACAACGAAGATGCTCAACACCCCTGACTCGTTCACAAATATCTAAAGCTTGCAAATAAAGCGGTTCTGCTTCAATGTAACGTCCAGTTGCACGATAAATTTCTGCCAGATTATTCAGACTTTCGGCAACATTGGGATGATTTTCTCCCAATAAGTGCTTATCAAGTTCTAATGCCTTTATACATAAGGGTTCCGCTTCATTGTAACGCCCCTGCTCTCTGTACATATAACCTAAAGCATAGATCGTATCTGCTAAAAGCGGATGCGCTTTTTGTAATACACGCTGCTTGAGTTCTAACGATTCCAAAAACAAAGATTCCGCTTCACTGTAGCGTCCTTGAGCGCGGTATATTAAACCTAAATTGTGCAAATCTGTTGCAACATCAGGATTTTCTTCTCCCAAAAATCGCTTATCTAGCTCTATTGCTTGTTGCGATAACGGTTCAGCTTCAGTGTAGCGTCCTTGATGATAATAAAGTAGTGCTAAATTATTTAGTATCAGAGCGAAAGAAAGATGATTTTCGCCAAGCAGACCTTTTTCGAGTTCTAATGATTGCAGATACAGAGGTTCTGCTTCCTCATAACGTCCTTGTTGATCGTATAGTAATGCCAAATCGTTGAGACTGGCGGCAACATCGGCATGGTTTTCTCCCAATAGACGCTTCCTCAGTTCCAAAGCTTGTTGATATAGAAGTTCTGCTTTACTATATTGTCCAGTAGATTTGTAGAGTCCTGCCAAATTATTCAGGCTAGTAGCAAAAGCAGGATGATTTTCTCCTAACAGGCGTTTCCTTAGTTCTAAAGCTTGTTGATATAATGGTTCAGCTTCGCTGTAGCGTCCTATTGCACGATATATTCCTGCCAAATTGTTGAGGCTAGTAGCTAAATCTATCTGCAAACCTAATTCATTTTGTAGCTCACTCGCCTGACGCCAATATTTAATTGCTAATTCTTGTTCTTCTTGATAATTTTGAGATTCACCCCGATTTAATCTACTGTGGTAAATATCACCCAATCTTGAGTATAACGTAGCCAAAGTGGGGTTTTTGGTTCCCTGTTCTTGTTCTACTTTTTCGATTAACCTTTGTAAATCTTGAATGGGTAAGAAAAAGGCGTTATTTTCATTAGTGTCTGTACTGGCTAATTCTGTGTCTCGAAAAACAAAGCGGATATTTTCTAATTCTTTACCAGGAATAGCATTCGTCTTTTTAGATTCAAACCGAAATACACCATTGCGCCAACTCCAAAAATCAGGAGCTTTTTTAATTAGGTTGACTAAAATTTGGTTAGTTACCCAAAGCACAATCGCAAATGGAAATTCGCGCAATCCTTCCCTTGTCCACTGTAAGTAACCAAAAAATTTCTCTTGTTCTGATTGCTCATTTTCCAACCGGAGAAAATACAATTGTTCAGCACCCGTCACAGCGATTACCGCCGGATTTTGGTGGCGGAGATATTCTTCTTGTTGTATCAGTTGGTTAAGAGCAGCTTTGAGGCTTGGTTCTTGACGCGCTAAAGTTACTCGATATGCACGAAAGGCGGGTTGTAGTTCAGCTTCATATTCAGCAATAATCTGATCGCGAAAGCTAGCATCATCGCAAACTGCAATTAGTAAATTTAAGCCCCGCTTTTGAGCTTCAACAGAAACAATTAAATCATCATAGGCATCTTGATTTTCTCCTTGATCATCTAATAATTCTTCATTTAACATTAATGGCTCCCTGTCTTTTCAAGCTTTCGATAATAATTGGATGAACATCGTACCAAGTTTCTTCAGTGCGATATTCTAGAACATACAGCCCGTGTAACAAATCTAAAAACTCTGCTTGTTTAGGGTCGTTGGGCATAAATTGTTCGTACACACTCTGCAAAATATCGAAATCAACCTTTCCTAAACGGATGGAAAAATCATTGCGAATTTTATTGATTGCTTGTAGAAGAATTTTATCATCAATGATAACTTCGGCTGAAGGATTTCGCCGAATTGCTCGCAAACATATACGGCAACACTCCTTAGAAATCCGAATTAACTCTCGCAATACGCCACCACTGTAAATTACAATCTTTTCAGCCGTTTCTGCTGCAATTAATTCACTGGGAATTCGTTTTTGTAAAACTTCACCGAGAATCTTTGTTGCTTCTGGGCGAGGTTGGGCATTTGGGAAGCGATTTTTACCTTTATCAAATATTTTTAAGACAGGCATTGCCACAACTTGATCGTTGGTTTCAGTGGCAATTATTGTACTGAGAAATGTTTCTCGAAGAACTGCGATCGGGATGGTGTAAATAATTTGAAAACTAGGTTGACAAAGAGCTTTAATGTTATCTCGATAAATTTCGTTAACTCTGCCTAAGTCAAGTTTATCTAAATCATCAATAATTACTAAAACATATTGTTTAGTCGCAGCTTGAATTAAAGCAGCAATTTCGTTAATTCTGGCAACTAAATCTGATAACTTGCGTTCAAATTCTTGCTTAATTTCATCCCGAACGCTAGCATCAGCTTTTAATTTAGAGCTAATTAATTTTAAGAGGTCAAAACCAATACTAGTTTCTGCTTGTAAATTTGATTCTTCAGTGCGAGTGCGGGTAGCAAACCACTTATAAAGAGCTTCTTTAGTAGATTGCGGAATATCAACTTTGCGTGCTTCTGCCTCTGTCATTAAATTAACTGCGATCGCAAACAGTATATTAATATGATTAACTGCCGACATTTCAATTTTGTCAGCAATAGAAAAGAGAACTACAAAATATTTATCTTGAATTTGTCGGCTAAACTCAGCTAACAAAGTAGACTTACCACATCCTCGATGTCCTGTAAAGACAATTTTGCCATCTCCATTAGGACTATCTTCCACTAATTGGTTCAGGTCTGCAATCAAATCATCACCGTATTCAACTCTAAATCTTTCCATTTCGTTCCGTTCCATCAACGGAAACAGTTCGAGATTACTGTATGCTTCTTGAAAGGAGTTTAATAAGTCTTGAGACATTGGATAGTGCTGTAAACGTGCTAACTATTCATATAATGGCTCATGATTTTTGAAGCACAAGTTTAGGTAATGTCTAGGATAGAGTATGCCTACATAACTTCTCAACTTCCGTTAATAAATAACTACTAAGTGAGTAGGATGTTATGTCTTAAAAATAGATGCCCTAATCCCCAAATTTCAACCTATCAATAAGTAACAGAGGTCAAGAATTAATAAGACTGAATGATAGATTATACATTCTATAATTTAGACTGAATGATAGATTATACAGATAACATCCTAAAAGCTACTTAACACATAAATAAAATAAAATTTTCAGTTATAAAAATAAATTTTTAGTATACACAAGTTGAATTACCCCCCTTAATCCCCCCGATGCATTGGGGGGAAACCGGAAAATCTAGTTCCCTCCCCTTGGAAAGGGGAGCCACTGCGTTGGGGAGGCAGGTGCTAACAGCGGGTTTCCCGAATTGAAGCAACTGCCGTCGGCTCTGCCGACTTGAAGCAAGTGGCGTAAGGGTTAGGGTGGGGTAAAACCCTGGTTAATCAGCTATTTCAGACTTGTGTGTACACCATAACCCCGTGGAATTATTTGAACAACTTTCATCAAACCAGCTTTTGCAACTCCAAAACCAGCTTTTTCGACTTCAAAACCAGCTTTTTCGACTTCAAAACCAGCTTTTTCGACTTCAAAACCAGCTTTTGCGACTTCAAAACCTGCTTTTGCGACTTCAAAACCAGCTTTTGCGACTTCAAAACCAGCTTTTTCGACTTCAAAACCTGCTTTTCTCAGCGAATTTCAGCAAATATACCCGCATCTATCTAGTTGGATAATGCCATCCAATGCTTTTATAATTCTGTAACTTCACTGTGGCTGCTGCATCTGCTTATTGCGTATTTTGATGATATATAAATAACTCAGTGTGTAAAAGCAGGGTTATTTATAAATTAATTCAAATAGGAAAACTATATGACGCAACGCAAACGAAACTCTATAGCACTGACCAAAGCTGAACGACGGATTGAAGGAATGCAGACAATTAACCCTGAGTTAGACTTTAGTAATGGTTTTTCAATTGTTATTTACAACACTAAAGTAGTTGAGTTACGAGAAAAGCTAGCCGCTTATAATCAAGCACAAACAATAGTAGATAAGACACACAATGCATTAATAGAAGCAGAACGTGAGTTAAATACTTATACTGAGCAGATGCTGTTGAATGTTGCATCTCGCTATGGCAAAAATAGTGATGAGTATGAGATGGCTGGTGGAACGCGCAGGTCAGACCGTAAAAAAGCACGTTCAGTAGTAAACCAAACAGTGACATCTGTGAAGTGATTGTTTAAACTCGCCATTTCTTTAGATAATGGTGCGTTGTCACAAAGATCAACGCACCATTAAAATCAATATAAAGCTAATCAAACTCTTTTTTATAAGAAAGCCCTAATGCTACAAATCCCATCTAAATCGATAACTTTAGATGAGTTTCTCAAGCTACCAGAAACAGAACCTGCTATTTTGATTCCAAGCTATGCGGTTATGAGGTATACAAATCTTGCCAACTGCTGAACAAGGCATCAGGTGTGTCATACTATGTCAATCTTTGACTAATACATTCACTCCTATTTACATTGTCCGCCTCGATGAACAAACAGGTAATGTGTTTATTTTGGCAGGAGATAACATAGAGATAGAAATCTATCGCAATGGTCTTTGGAGGTTCTTGTGATTGAGCCAGAATTTAGCAGCATGAGCAAAACCGAGTTAAGAGCCTTCGTTATTGCTCACCCCGACAACAAAGCAGCGTTTCGTGCTTTTGTTGACCGCTTTACATCTGAAGCGTCTCCAGAGACTTTTGACATCCCAAAATCGAATGCTGAGATTGAAGAAGTTGAAATTTTGATTAAACAAAAATTAGAACAATTAAAAATGAGCTAAATTTTAGAAGTTTCTTTTAAATGTAAGAGAATTAATTGAGTCGAACAACTGTTCGGTTTTGCAACCTACCAAGCTATCCGACTCGGTTTTATATTCGGAGGTTGTCGCCTTCCTCGCTGGTTCAGGTCTGGACTCCCTGGTGTACGCTCGATAAATTCCCACTTACCAACTTTGACAATGGGGAGTACTCACGCCACAGCCACCGCTACCACGCGAAAACCAACATTGTTGTTACGATTCGCGCGCGTTCCTAATTACGATTGGCAGAACGGCAATTCCTGGCATTGTTGTTCCAACTACCGCCACGCAGCAGCTAAAAACGACCTGCCCCATACTCAAACTCTTAAACTAAGTGAGAAATTTGATTAAATGTAGTGTATAATAGTTTTGATATCAAGACATTAATTGTTGGTTGAAAGAAATTTTTGATTCGCCTGCGGCGGACAGGGAAGAAGAAGGGAAAAGAATAAGAAGTGTAGAGGGCATAAGGGGAAGAGGGTAAAGGGCAAGGAATCCTCACGCCACCACCACGCGAAAACCAATAACGTAGTCAAGATGTGTGTGATAGTAATTATGGCGATTAGCAGAACGGCAATCCCAAGCGTAGTCGTTCCAACCACCGCCACGCAGCAGCCTTCCGTCATTCTCTTCACCAGTTAGCCAGGCACTACCATCTTTCGGCGCATCCTGGTAATTCTCATTATATACATCTCGACACCATTCGTATACATTACCATGCATATCGTATAAACCGAAAGAGTTTGGTGAAAATATTCCTACATTTGTTGTTTCTTTACGAAATTCACCTTTTGGAGCAGAACCGTAGGGATTGTCACCGTTGTAGTTAACTAAATCTGTGGTAATCGTTTCACCAAAATAAAATGGGGTCTTGGTTCCAGCACGACAAGCATATTCCCATTTGGCTTCACTGGGTAGTCGATAGTTTTTTCCTGTCTTTTGGCTCAATTTTTTACAAAATTCTACTGCATCATCCCAATTCACCCCTTCTACAGGTCGTTTCTCACCTTTGAAGTTGGAAGGATTATTATCCATAATTGCTTGATATTGCGCCTGGGTGATTTCATATTTACCCATGAAAAACCTAGGCACTTTCACCTGATGCTGTGGACTTTCATCTTTATCTCTTTTTGTTTCTCCTTCCGGTGAACCCATCATAAAGCTTCCCTCTGGTATCTGCACCATTTCTAGGGTGACACCATTCCCTAAATTTTCTTCAAAATATTTCGCTTCCTCTTGACGGCGGTTGGTGATATTTCCCTGTGCATCCACAGTGACAACTTCAAATTGAAAGCTTTTTAGGCTAGATGGCCAAAAACGTGGTACTGCAATTGTCAAACCCAACCCAGCACCCGCAAATCCAGCAGTTTGAATTAAACGTCGTCGTGACCAGTTAGGTAATATTAGGTTTTTTGATGGTGAAGCAGGTGTTGAAGGTGTTGGAATAGTAGATGTTGCAAATTGTTCCGCACCAGAAGTCTGAGTATTAGTAATTGGTGAGGTTGCCTTGGGAGGTGTTTGAGAAGGTTTACTTATAGGTGTATTTGTGACTGACTTAGATGGTTGTGGAATTGTTTGCTCAGATAAATCAGGAATTGCAGAACTATTTCGCAACCGTTCAATTCTTTGTAAACCTCTCACCGCGTCCATATCCTGTCCTGAAGCCGCAGCTAATACTCGAATCCATAATTGCTCTGCTAAATCCAAATTCCTGTTTACTTCTGCTTGGTAAGCATCATTTTTCAACGTGGCGATATCCGCTAGAGTTGCATATCGTGGCACAAGTATTAGGTGGGATTTATTCACAGGTTCAGCAATCACATAAGGCGTTTGCCTTGTATTCTTATGCTGGCGAACCAGTTCAGGCACACGAAACCTGAGATATTGCTCCAATCGTTCAACAGTAGCGCATTTACCTTGAATTCCTAACCCTTCTAGTAATGCAGTGGTAAAAGCACCTTGTTGTAAAGCTTCAATTTCATAAGAATACTCTTGGGGAATACAAGAAAAAATGCTGATAACTCCTTGCTGACGTGCTTCTTGGGCGGTTTGTCGTCCAATTCCTTCACCTGTTTTTTTGCCTTCATTACGACAAGCATCCAGAATCAAGACAACATTATCAGCACCGCAGCGACGCAGACGTTCAGTCACAAAGTTAATCGCAATTGCCGTGTTTTCAATATCCTCTGGATCGCCATCACAGGGCATGAGATAATCACGGTCAGCGTATCTTATCCCATGACCACTGAAGAAAAACCAGAAATTATCCCCTGCTCCCATAAAGGGATTGTCAAATAACTGCCGCAAGACTCGCAGCAAGTTAGTGCGAGTTGGGCGAGTCGATTTTCCAGCAACATTAGGAGAGTCATCAGAGAAGAAGAATATCCGCTCAAATCCGGCTTCATTGCCCAGAAACTCTTGCATTAACTGTGCATCCCGCTTGGCATAGTTTAGCGGTTGCAGATAATCATACTGGTTAATTCCGATCGCGATCGCCCAATTTTTTGCCATTTCACTGTGATTCTTGGCGCTTGAACTTCAGCTTAATTGCTCCTTTACTTCCAGCTTTAGCACCACTGCCAATTAATTTAACTTCTCCTTCGGCACTAATTTCCACCGATAGCTCAATTTCATCTAGCTGCATCCTGGAGTTGACTTTTGCTTGCTGTTCAGCTTGACTAAACAAACTTCCCACGACTTTGAGAAAGTGAGTCATATTTTGCTCTAATTTTTGAGCGCTAACTTTAACGGCATCTCCTACCCCTTTGCTAGCAATACTTTCCCTGATAGTTTCGTCTCCCCAACCGCGTGTATTCGTACTCCCGCCTTTAGCACCGTCAGGAATCGATATTTGCGGCGTTTCATCGGTCACAATCCAAATAGCGTCTGGAGGTGTTTCTGACATATTACTTTAAATATTTACATGAAATTTTCCCATAAATTATAGATACAACGGTAGAGATAGCAATTCCGATTACTAGGAAATCTCACTGAACATCTTGGACAATTCTCAATTAGGGGCTGATGCACAGAGAATTTTGAGATGTTGAAATTAGTAAGATTTTAGAGTTTTAAACAGTCCAGCGATGTCTGTCTTGAAAAGTGACGATCGCTCTTTGCGTATGAATCCGTGTAACTCTATCCCTGTAAACATTTATAATTTGCCTATGGATCTATTAGCCCAGAAGTTAATTTCTGGGCAGAATGTGGGGATTAGCCAGATTTTAGAGTTTTTATCAGTCCAGCGATCGCACCAATTACGATAGAGATGCTGAGTGCGATCGCAAATGGGCTAGAAGGTTGTTGCAGCAATATAGGTGTAACATCAACTGGGTATGATGCATGACCAGCATCAACCACTGGGATAGCTTTTTGCGGCTTTACATCAAGTCGTTCTACTCCGTTTTTTAGTTGCAGGGTTGGGTTCTGTAGGTTTTGATTTACCATTGTCATTGTCGTAACTCCGTTTCACGTGCTTATAAGACAAAGTTACGTTGAGTGATAAGTGAGGCGCTGGACATTTAGGGACAGGACAGGGACAGAGATTAATTGACCTTTTGTGACCCTCAAAAAATCAACCAATCTCTTTAAACTAGAAATATCCTCATCTGCAAAAATAAATATATTAACTATGGGGGAAACACGGAACCGCAATAGTGTTCGAGTCAATGAAGAGGGAAAAAATAAATTACAAAAGGCTAAAGCTGAGAAACGTAATTATGATGACAGTCCTTTAACTTTTTTAGAAATTGCAACAAAAGCCGGAGTGAGTGAGAAGACGGTTAAACGCTTTTTTACTGAAAAATTTGTTAGTAGGAGTTATGGTGAGTGGATCGCCAAAGCCTTAGATTTAGAACTAACAGACTTAATTGATGCAAAAGCGACGACTCCGCCACCTGAAACCGCAGCTACTCCCATTGACTGGCGCGAAATCTGTAACACCATGCTAGAACCGCAGCGGCGGACAACCAGCAATTTCATCATGCAAGATGAATCTGCCAGAAAAGATAAAGAACAAATTTATGTCCCTCTGGCACTGGTACAACGCACAAAAACAGATAAACGCGATAAGGGTAACTTTTCTCCAGATGTGGGAACACGGCTTTATGAACCGCAGTATGAAACGCAGCAGCGATTTGAGCATGAAGCTTTCTTAAGTCAAATTCTAGAACATGGCGAAGGTAAAACCAAAGGCCAGCAAATAGCCGTGATTGGGGAACCGGGTGCAGGAAAAACAACACTCCTGCAAACTATAGCTTTTTGGGTGTTAAAGAAAGATTTAGGTTTACCAGTCTGGATTTCTCTGGCAGACTTGGGGCAAAATAGTACTTTGACAGATATTCAAACATATATATGTAATAGTTGGCTAGAGCAAGCAATTCCTGCAAAACAATTAACTCAGGAAGTGCGGGAAGACTTTATAAAGCAAATACAGCAGGGACAAGTGTGGCTGCTGTTAGATGGAGTAGATGAAATGTCTGGAGGGGAAGCATCTCACCAGCCATTAGAGGAAATTTCCCGTCAATTAACTGGATGGCTACCTTCATCACGAATAGTGCTAACTTGTCGGCTGAATGTTTGGCAAGCGGATGTTAACGCCCTGGAAACCTTTGAAACCTATCGCTTGCTAGACTTTGACTATCCCCAACAGGTGCATCAGTTTATCGATAACTGGTTTGGCAACAGTAAAAAAGGAGAACGGTTAAAGGCAGAATTAGACTCAGCTGAACCAGTACGCCTACAAGACTTGGTGCAAACTCCTTTACGGTTAGCACTATTGTGTGGTATCTGGCACGGTGAAGAAGAGAAGTTACCAGAGACAAAAGCGGGACTGTATCATCAGTGTGTGCAGCAGTTCTACAGATGGAAAAAAAATCGTTTCCGCACCAGCACAAAAGAACAACGCGATTTAAACAAAGGCTTGGGACGTTTAGCACTGCGGGATATCAATGAAGGCAGTTCGCGGTTCCGGTTGCGAGAAAGTTTTATTAGTGAGGAACTGGGAGATGTAGATGATGACACTTCACTGTTTTATAAAGCTTGGCAACTCGGCTGGCTAAATCATGTAGGGATTGCGGCTGAATCTCCTAGCAAAGAAAAGGTTTATGCGTTTTACCATGCCACCTTTGAGGAATATTTTGCCGCGTTAGCCGTTGACGATTGGCACTATTTTTTGAATCACGTTCCTGAAAACCCGCAACAAGGAATATATCGTATATTTGAGCCGCAGTGGAAAGAGGTGATTTTACTGTGGTTGGGACGAGAAGATGTAAAAAAGCAACAGAAGGAAGATTTTATCAAAGCGTTAGTAGAGTTTGAAGATGGGTGCAACAGTCAGAGTCAAATTCTTAACTGGAAGGGGTTTTATGAATATCGAGCCTATTTTCTAGCCGCAGCTGGGATTGCCGAGTTTAAAGATTGTGCTTTGGCAGATGCGATCGCCAAGCAAATTGTTACATGGGGCTTTGGTTATTTCAACATTGAAAAACAGCAGTGGCAGAGGTTTGATGAACGCATAGAAAAAAAGGCTAAAGCTGTACTGGCAGAAACAGATTGCAAAAAAGCGATCGCTGCATTAGTGGAGTTAATTCGTGATTCTCAATCTGAAGAAACCCGTAGGCAAGCGGCATCAATTTTAGGGAAAATAGCTCCAAATAATCACACTGCTATCACTGCATTAGTGGAGTTAATTCGTGATTCTCAATCTGAAGAAACCCGTAGGCAAGCGGCATCAATTTTAGGGAAAATAGCTCCAAATAATCACACT
>NZ_JBALDA010000079.1:0-6398 GCF_036917535.1 Nostoc sp. | reverse complement strand
GCCAGTTTTAGCCGGGATGGGCAGCGCATCCTCACCGCCTCATATGACAAGACAGCGCGGCTGTGGGACTTACAGGGCAAGGAAATTGCCAAGTTCCAAGGGGATGAAGGTAGGGTCATTAGTGCCAGTTTTAGCCGCGATGGGCAGCACATCCTCAGCGCCTCAGTTGACAAAACAACGCGAGTTGTGTCTATTTATGCGTGGAATGTGGAAAGCTTGGAGCAATTATTAGCACGGGGTTGTCGGTGGTTGCATAACTATTTAATTTATGCGCCTAATTTGAGTGATAGCGATAGGCAGCTTTGCAACAAGAAGTGATCAGGGGGCTAGTACCGCAAGGCGGAAGTCAAAAGTCAAAAGTTTTGTATATCAAGGCTTTTACTTGTTTAAAATGGTAGCTTGATTTACGTCGAGCTGTACTAGACTGCTGTAATGCTCAGTTTAAATGTAGAGCCAAAGGCGTAGGCGTAGCCCGTCGTAGACATCGCTTGGTAAATTAGAGATGCGTAGGCGTAGCCCGCCGCAGGCATCGCAGTTCTGAACTTGGCGTTTCGAGTTCCGAACACCAATGACCGAGTAAAAAGGTCGAACTTCTGAGTTCCGAACACCAACGGTCGAGCAAAAAGGTCGAACTTCCGAGTTCTGAACACCAACGGTCGAGCAAAAAGGTCGAACTTCCGAGTTCTGAACACGAATGGCCGAGCAAAAAGGTCGAACTTCCGGGTTAAACCTCCGGTTCTACTCCCAGCGCTCTTAACTGAGCGGCCAATCTCTCTGCACGCTGGCGTTCTTGTTCTGCAAGCTGTTGAGCAGCGTTTTTCTCTTGCCGTTCTTTTGCTGTTAACTCCAAACCCCACAGTAATAATTCGCCGTTATCATCCCACCAACGCAACCAATAACCTGTGCGGTTTTCTCGGCTTCCTTGCCATACGCCTAAAAACAAATTCATTTCGGCAATCCAGTGACGATTATTTGCATCTGGTGTTTGCAGTTCATAATGTCCGAAATCATCTCGCCGATAAACTTCTAACACTCCGCTATCTGGTTCAAAAATGGCATAGTTCGGCACTTGTAAAATCTGCTCATAATAAAACCATTTACCAGGGGGATAGGTCGGTTTACTCGAATATTCTCCACCTTCGGTATCTGAGAGAAATTCCATCACAATTACGGGAATATCACCTTGGAGTTGTGGCGTATAACTGCGCTTCACTTCTTCTCGTGAGACTCGAATAGATGATACATAACCCCAATCTGGTGCTTTGACCACAAATCGATTATTCAAGGTGGCGCAGATACCGTAGTTAGTGATGGTTAAAGCATCAGTGGGTAATCTGCCAGCAAGTTCCAAGCTTTCTGTTAAAGCAGCAGCTAAGAGTGGCTGATTAATGTTATCCACTGGTTCGTTGTCTAAAACAAAATCATCAGGTAACTTTTCCCAAGTAACTTGATGGGTGGCTGCATTGGCTAGCATAATCAGAATATCTCAAGTACAACTTCAATTTCTAATAGCCTGATTAAAAAATTGCACACGGCGTTACTCCTGAGCAAGGATTCGCACTTCTTCCACTGACAATCCCAAAGCTTGGGCAATCTGTTCGATACTCAAATTCATTTGCAATAATCGGGGTATAGCATCTCTTCTGGCTTGTTCTGCCTGTTCTGCTCGTTGCCGTTCTTGTTCAGCGTTGCGAGAAATTTCTGTATAAGTTAAAAACCGTTCTCCGTCAGGGCGATATAACTGCAAACCCTCTGGTAATGGAGTAAACCGAATTTTTAATCGAGGACTCACCCAATCTTCCATTTGGGGGATGACATCTAACCCATCTTCACCACGCAACCATCCATGCAAATTATTACGATCAGGATCGTAAATGTAGTACTCTTCCACGGCATAGCGATCATAGAAAAGTAATTTCTTATCCATTTCAGTTTGAGTGTTGCTGGGAGAAAGAATTTCAAATACCACTTGCGGTGCAACTCCCTCTTCTTTCCATTGTTGGTAGCACAAGCGATCGCCCTTTGGTCTACCCAATACCACCATCACATCTGGGGCGTTAACAATTGTGTTGCGTCCCTCTACCGGATACCAAAATAAATCCCCCGCGACAAAAACATTTGGATCGTCGGCAAATAGCCAGTCTAAATTCTGCTTAATTTCTACAATCCAGCCAAACTGTATGGTATTATTAGCCACTGGTTGTCCGTCACTATCTGGGTAGATGACCTCTGGCTGGGTCGGTGGTTGGATTTGCCATACCATAGCTTCACCCTCAGAAAGATATTTAATCGGGATGCTTCCAAATTAGCAGACTCTTAAGGATGTCTGCGCCATGAATCTGAAATGACAACTAACTAAAACAGTACGATTGTTCTACTATAAACTGATTAAAGATAGTATTATTAAGGACTGTTTCATAAGAAACTCCTTCTTCGCCGCCCAATATGTCAGACCAACAGCTAGCAGCATCCTTGAATGGACATCTTCCGTACCCCAGCCACAACAGCCAGAATACTATTCGGATTCGGGGTGCTAGGCAGCATAATCTGAAAAATATTGACTTGGAATTGCCACGCGATCGCCTAATCGTATTTACTGGCGTTTCTGGTTCTGGTAAGTCTTCCCTGGCATTTGATACCATTTTCGCTGAAGGACAACGCCGCTATGTGGAATCCCTCAGCGCCTACGCAAGGCAATTTCTCGGACAACTGGATAAGCCGGATGTGGAGGCGATTGAAGGCTTAAGTCCAGCAATTTCCATTGACCAAAAGTCAACCTCTCATAACCCCCGTTCCACTGTTGGTACGGTGACGGAGATTTATGACTATTTACGGCTGTTGTTTGGTCGAGCTGGCGAACCCCATTGTCCGATATGCGATCGCTGTATTGCACCCCAGACAATCGATGAGATGTGCGATCGGATTATGGAATTACCAGACCGCACCCGCTTCCAAATTCTTGCACCTGTTGTCCGGGGAAAAAAAGGCACACACCGAAAGCTTTTGTCAAGTCTGGCATCCCAAGGTTTTGTCCGCGTGCGGATCAATGGCGAGATCCGCGACCTGTCAGATTCCATTGAATTGGATAAAAATTTTACCCACACCATCGAAGTGGTAATTGACCGCTTGGTGAAAAAGGCTGATATTCAAGAGCGTTTGGTTGATTCCCTGTCTACGTGTCTCAAACAATCAAGTGGGATTGCGACCATTGTCATTAGTAATCACGAAGAACAAACGACAAATGACGAAGAATTAGTATTTTCAGAAAACTTTGCTTGTCCAGAACATGGCGCGGTAATGGAAGAACTATCGCCGCGATTATTCTCCTTTAATTCACCTTATGGTGCTTGTCCGCACTGTCATGGAATCGGAACTTTAAGAAGATTTGCACCAGACTTAATCGTACCCGACTGGGAAGCGCCAGTTTATGCTGCGATCGCGCCTTGGTCAGAAAAAGATAATTCTTATTATTTGGAATTACTTTATAGTATAGGGCAAGCTCATGGGTTTGAATTACAAACAAATTGGAGCAAGCTAACAGAAGAACAGCAGCAAATTATTCTATATGGAGAGAAAGAAGGAAGCACAAAAGCACAAAAAACCCAAAGTTTTAAAGGTGCTATTCCAATTTTGCAACGACAATATGAGGGTGGTTCGGAATTAGTTAAACAAAAATTAGAGCAGTATTTAATCGATCAACCGTGTGAAGTTTGTCAGGGAAAACGGTTAAAACCGGAAGCCTTAGCGGTGAAGTTGGGACAATATAGAATTTTAGAATTAACTGGCGTATCGATTCGAGATTGTCGAGAGAGAATTGAGCAATTGAAGTTAAGCGATCGCCAGTTACAAATTGCTGATTTAGTCCTCCGAGAAATCAAAGCTAGATTGCAATTTTTGTTAGATGTAGGTTTAGATTACCTCACCCTTGACCGTCCCGCCATGACCCTTTCTGGTGGCGAAGCCCAACGAATTCGTCTAGCAACGCAAATTGGTTCTGGTTTAACAGGAGTTCTCTACGTTTTAGATGAACCGAGTATTGGTTTGCATCAACGAGATAATAGCAGGTTGCTTAAAACCTTAACAAAATTGCGCGATTTGGGTAATACATTAATTGTCGTTGAGCATGATGAAGAAACAATTCGTGCAGCCAACCACATAGTTGATATTGGTCCTGGTGCAGGAATTCACGGCGGAAATATTATCGCCCAAGGTGATTTTCAGGCATTATTAGCAGCAGAAGATTCCTTGACAGGTGCATATTTATCAGGAAGACGAGTAATTACCACACCAGCAGAACGCCGAGAAGGAAATGGGCGCAGTTTGGGAATTAAAAATGCCCATCGCAACAATTTAAGAAATATAGATGTAGAAATTCCATTAGGTAAACTCGTCTCCATCACTGGTGTGTCTGGTTCTGGCAAATCTACCCTAATTAACGAATTACTATACCCATCTTTGCAACACCATTTAACTAAGAAAGTTCCCTTACCCAAGCATTTAGATAAAATTCAGGGATTAAACGCGATTGATAAAGCGATCGTTATCGATCAATCCCCAATTGGACGCACACCACGTTCTAACCCTGCGACTTATACAGGAATTTTCGATGCCATTCGGGATGTATTTTCCCAAACAGTAGAAGCCAAAGCTAGGGGTTACAAACCTGGACAATTTTCTTTCAACGTTAAAGGCGGACGTTGCGAAGCTTGTAGCGGACAGGGTGTGAATGTTATTGAAATGAACTTTCTTCCAGATGTTTACGTGCAATGCGAAATCTGTAAAGGTGCAAGATACAACCGCGAAACTTTGCAGGTGAAGTACAAAGATAAGTCTATTTCTGATGTTTTGAGAATGACAGTTGAAGAAAGTTTAGACTTTTTTCAGAATATTCCCAAAGCGATCGCGCGTTTGCAAACTTTATTTGATGTCGGGTTGGGTTATGTCCAACTAGGACAACCTGCAACTACCTTATCTGGTGGGGAAGCGCAACGGGTAAAATTAGCAACAGAACTATCTCGACGTGCCACAGGTAAGACACTTTATTTAATAGATGAACCTACAACAGGGTTATCTTTTTACGATGTCCACAAATTGTTAGATGTGTTGCAACGATTGGTGGATAAAGGCAATTCAATTTTAGTAATTGAACACAACTTAGATGTAATTCGTTGTTCTGACTGGGTGATAGATTTGGGACCAGAAGGTGGCGACAAAGGCGGAGAATTAATTGCTGTGGGTACACCAGAGGAAGTAGCAAAAAATCCCAGGTCTTATACTGGGCAATATTTACAGCAGGTATTAAAACAATATCCGGCGATGAGAAAGTAGAGTTTTTGTCTCAGATATAGATGCAAAGATTGACAAGAGCCAATAATAATATATTGACAGAGAAACAGACAGGCAAATCTGGGTAAAAAACAACATGTGGGTAAAAAACAACAGAGCATTGGATAGCATCTGTCAGACTGAAACGCAAAAGAATTGGGGCGTTGCAGAATAGAAATATGAATTAGAGTGATCGCTATGAAATGCCCAAGATGTACATTATCCCACATTCGTAAGAATGGGCGGCAGCGTGGTAAGCAAAATTACATGTGTGTAGACTGTAAACGTCAGTTTATCGAATCTTATGATCGGAAAGGTTACACGGAAGATATTAAAAGTGAGTGCTTAGAAATGTACGTAAATGACTCTGGTTTCCGGGCCATAGAAAGAGTTAAAAAAGTACATCATACTACTGTTATAAATTGGGTGAAGCAACTCGGTAGTACTCTACCAGATACACCTTATAGAAGTGAAATACCAGAAGTTACCGAAGTTGATGAACTCGAAACCTTTGTCGGTTCAAAAAAAACAAAATTTGGTTGTGGACAGTAGTAAATCACAGTGTTGCGGGAATTATAGCTTGGGTTTTGGGCGATAGAAGTTCGGAAACATTTAAACATTTGTGGATGATGATCAAGTGTTGGCAATCTTATTTCTACGTCACAGATGGCTATCCTGTGTATCCTTGTTTCATTAGCAATAAAGACCACATAGTTAGTAAGACCTATATGACAAGAGTAGAAGGTGAAAATAGCCGTTTAAGACATTATCTGGCTCGACTACATCGTAAAACTTTTTGTTACTCTAAAACCGAACAAATGCTGAAATACTCAATTCGGTTAGTAATACATTATCTTCACTATGGCTCTGTGGCACTGCGGGCGCTATGCGCCCGCAAGTTTGAAGCGATCGCATGATTCATATTTTGATTCAGCAACGCCAGAATTGGTCTATAAATAATTTACGCGGTAGGAAAGCGATCGCCTCGACCAATATCCTCCACCAACCAGCCACGCAAGAGTGGATCTAAAACCAGCCAGGGCGGCAAAACACCAGAATTGCTCACAACTTTA
>NZ_JBALDA010000078.1:0-174354 GCF_036917535.1 Nostoc sp. | reverse complement strand
CATCCGAGACTTTTATTTATCTTGCCATCATACGCATTATGGTTCAGCGATTAGCATAATTTTTCACCTCTAAAAACTTTTCAAACATCCTCTAAGGCAAACGCATCCAAATTATACTTCTTTCTCGTAACCAAGGTTAAGAATCAACGAAAAAAACAGCATTTACTGTTTGATTTAATTTTCTAAGCCTCAAGACAATCTCTAAAATCTTTGTCAATAAGCAGAGATTAATCTGATGGTTTTGGAGTTTATTGATAATGAAATAATCTTATTGACATTATGCAGATGCCTTGCCTTCCTAACTTTAGATTTCCTGCACCCAGAGACAGTGCCATTTAGACAGATATTAGATAGTTTTTCTTTTTGATTATTTTATTTAAATAAATTTAGCCAATTATTTTAAGTGATAACTTCTTTTAACATTAATTCATCCAGCCTTAGACTGATTATTTAAATAGCAATTAATCTTACTAAAGGTAGAAGTTTCAAAGCTTTAATTGCTGCTTTGAATTACTTAATAGCAATTGTTATAGCACTCCTGAATGATTTCTGAACTAAGAAGTCTGCCACTTATAAGAGAATTCCAAAATATAAGCTTTGCAATTAATGTGTTTCAAATCAGATTGTAATATATGTCTTTAGATATGAAATATTAGTCATTTTTATTTATAATAATTGCAGACGAGCGATTTAACTGATTTTACTTATTAGAGAAAGACTTTGTTTTTCGTTTCACTTTGGTAGTAAAATGACGATGCTAAGTTTTATGCTCCATGATTAAAGACATAAAACTCTTGAAAATAAAAGCTATTAATTTCAAGCTTCTGCAATAGCTTAAAACTGGAAACCGGTAAAGAGAGGATTTGACACAATGGCATTTGTACAACCCCCACTACCCTTTGAAAAGGATGCTCTAGAGTCTTATGGCATGAAAGCTGAAACTTTGGAGTATCACTATGGCAAGCATCATAAAGCTTATGTAGACAACCTCAACAAGCTTACTGAAGGTACAGAACTTGCTGATAAGTCTTTGGAAGAGGTAATCAAAGTTTCTTTCAAAGACTCCTCTAAAGCGGGAATCTTTAACAACGCTGCCCAAGTTTGGAACCACACTTTCTTCTGGAACTCCTTAAAACCACAAGGTGGTGGCACACCCACTGGTGAACTCGCAGCCAAAATCGATAAAGATTTTGGTGGCTTTGACAAATTCAAAGAAGAGTTTTCTAACGCGGCTGCAACTCAATTCGGCAGCGGGTGGTCTTGGCTGATCGATGATGGTGGTACGCTGAAAGTGATTAAAACACCAAATGCAGAAAATCCCCTAGCTCATGGTCAGAAAGCACTCCTAACTTTGGATGTTTGGGAACACGCCTACTACATTGATTTTAAAAACGCCCGTCCAGCGTTCATCAAGAATTTCCTAGACAACTTGGCCAATTGGGACTTTGCTGCTGAAAACTTGGCTAAAGCTTAATTAATTGGCAGTTTTGAACTGGCTGCGATGTCTTTTAGCCAGCTACTTTGTAGCTACGTAGCTTGTGCCAGATATCTAAAGTAAAGATAATTCAGTTAACACCTTTGTCAGCAGTCACGACAGTAGTCAGTCAAGCTTAAATTGATGGGTAAGCGATTTCGTAGTAGGGACTTTAGTCCTTATTTTCTAAGCACTAAAGTGCTTACTACAAACCCTGAAAACTAGCTTGACATTGTACTAGTATCGTGACTGTTTTTGCTTTGGAGTTTAGAGAATAAAAGAGATCAGGGAAAAATCAATTCAAAATTCAAAATTAAAGAACTTCTGCCTCCTGCCTCCTCTTCCCTAATCCCAATCTGCGTCATGATATGAAAATCAAAATATAAAATATATGGATAGCAAAGAACTAGCACAATACATCGAAGCAACAAATAGCATCTCTAAACCTTGGGTATTGATACAACTGCGCCTCAAGAAATTGCAAGAGCGTCGAGCTACCCTGACAAATGATGTCTACATTAAAGAATTAGAAGATATTTACCAAGACTTGATGAATTTGGGAGAATGGTGGCGCGGTATTGAAGATGAGGTATTTTGAGGTATTTTAAAGTGAAGAGTTATGAGTTTTCCTAACTTTTAACTCCTAACTCCTAACTTCTAACTTAAAACCCAACCTAATGGCTCAAGCTCTCGATCAAGTCGATTACGATACTCTCGATGCTGCAAAACGACGTTTCATCGATGCCGCAAAACGCACACTTGGCTTCGCAAGCGCTTATGGCATCGTGTCCGCGTCAGGTTTGGGAGCAAGCGCTAATGCTTTCAGCCTCAACCTCGCTCCGTTTATGGAGGCGGGGGCTAGAGAACTTTCGATGACGCTTGTCCCTGAAGGACTGGGCACCGCAGACGATACCCGCCCTGACGACCTTTCTGAAGAAGAACTTCGACGATTCTGGTGGAATATTGGTGTCAAGATCGTCTCGTGTCTGACGAACGATGCTGCAACTTCAGGTATGCAGACTATACTTCTCGGTCTTTATCTGCCGTCGAGTACTCCTGAAACAATCTTTACCCCTGCTTTTCTTGATGGATTTCTGGATGGAGTAGTTGAAGGGTGCAAACGAGTGGGGTGTGTCTATCTCTCAGGAGAAACTCCTCAACTAAAAACTAAGATGATTCCAGGGCGGCTCGACATCGCCGGCTCGGTTTTTGGAGTTATGTCGGCTGGTGTCGCTCCCATTGATAGTTCGCGTCTGGATGTCGGCAATACCATTGTTCTCGTCGAAAGTTCGGGCCCCCATGAGAACGGCTTTACCCCATTGCGAAAGCTTGCTGAGTCGCTCCCTGATGGTTATAGAACAAAACTCCCAAGTGGGCAGGAGTTCTGGGAAGCAATGAATGCTGCGTCATATCTTTATACACCGCTTGTACAGAGCGTGCTTAGTGAGGGGATTCGTCCCACGGCGATGGAAAATATCACTGGTCATGGCTGGCAAAAGCTGATGAGGTCGGTGAAGCCGCTTCGATATGTCATCGAAACGATACTCCCAGTACCAGAGATATTTACATTTGTTGAGAGTCATCTTGAGGGTGGGGCCGAGACGATGCTTTCAGTGTTCAATTACGGTGCAGGATTCGCATTCTATACAGAGTCTAAACAGGATGCAGAGAAAATTGTCCTGCTTGCAAGAGAACATCAACTTTCGGCTGTGATTGCAGGAAGAGTTGAAGCGTCTCTTTCCCGCGAGGTAGTGGTAGAACCTCTTGGAGTCAACTTGAAGGGAGATTCTTTTGGAATTGCGCGAGGGGTATAATGGAAATGTAGCGATCGCTAGTTTTCTCGAAGTGTAGACTCACTTAGCCGATGCCTGCGTTTTTTGCTGGCCTACGCTAAAGTCATTATGGGTTATCAAAAATCCGTAATTGCTGAATATAAATAGCATTTTTTATACTCAAAATTATTTGGCAATTCAGACTTATTAAAGATAATTACTCTATTAAAGCTTTATTTTATAAGTCATTTACCATAGATGCTAGAAGCATATTTATGAAATTTTAGATGTAATATTTAACACTACTCAAAACTAAAGTAGTGCAAAGTACCCATGACTACTGAGATTAAGATTTGCTAACGTAGTCTTAACATATTGAAAAATTTGCTGAGAAAGCTGAGAAAGTAGCAGCCGATACTAATTTTTAGTGTTAGTTCTTTCTCATCTAGAGATGTGGCGTTTTGGTGTGTTAAGAAAATATATTTTTCTTCAGAGGGGGTTATGGTTGTAAATTTGGCCCGTACTACAGCTTCAGCAGAACTTTTGAAGCAAGTATTCCGTAACATTGATGCACATACTTGTCCAAGGTTGTTCAACTTTCACATGCACACTGTCCACTCGGATGGAAGGTTGCAGCCAAGTACATTAATCGAGCAGGCGATCGCTATTGGGCTAAAAGGTTTAGCCATCACTGATCATCATAGTATTATCGGCTATCAAGCAGCCCAAGCTTGGTTAGAAGATTGGAAGTGGAATAATCCTAATGCAAGCATTCCTCACCTGTGGAGTGGCGTAGAAATCAATGCCAACCTTTTAAATATAGAAGTTCACATTTTGGCTTATGCTTTTGCAACAGAACACCCTAGTATGAAACCTTATCTGCAAAGAAGGACGACTACAGGCCAAGAATATCAGGCAAGTAACGTGATTGCTGCGATTCATAAAGCTGGGGGATTGGCAGTTCTGGCTCATCCAGCTCGTTACAAGCGATCGCTTTTCGATTTAATTCCAGCTGCGGCGCAAAATGGTATCGATGGTGTGGAAACTTTCTACGCTTACAATAATCCTAACCCCTGGAAACCCAGCACCTTGGAATCAGAACAAGTGCAAAAGTTAGCTGATGAATACTTTCTTTTCAATACCTGTGGTACTGATAGCCACGGTTTGAGCCTGCTACAACGCTTGTAAAGATGAATCCATTTTTTTCAAGTCTCCTGGCAAATTCAACCAGGAGATTATTCTATTTTGGATTTTCTGTATACTCAATTAGTTAAGTCACCCATTCTTTAATCTCATCGTGGACTCTAGGAAAAATTTCCGGTTGTTCTGCTGAATCATCTACAGCAATTCCCGGTGTTAAGAGGTACAGTAACAGCAATTAGTAAACCAGTTTTTTAAATGTTTAGGATTCATTAAGTTGAGTGCAACAGAAATGACTGTATCAACCATTTGTGTTGTAGTTGGAGCAAAACTGCGTAAAAAAGATTTGAGTTGTGACCACCATAATTCAATTGGATTAAAATCGGGAGAGTATGGGGACAAACAAATAACTTTTGCACCTACAGCTTCAATCATTGGTTGAATTGATGCTAGTTTATGAGCGGGTAAATTATCCATAACTACTACCGCTCCTGACCATAATTGAGGTACTAAAAACTTCTCAATAAATACATCAAAGGCTTTACTATCCATTGAGTTATTCATGGTCATTAATGCCAGAACTTTTTTAATACTAACTGCTCCAATTACTGTTACCTTCGACCCGCGATAAAATGGTTTTAGCTCATATACTCTTGTTCCCGGTTCTGAACGTGCATGAGTTCTTCCTAAACCCAGTATTACTCCTGTCTCATCTAAAAATACTAAGTTATCTGGATCTATATCTCTTACCTTTACCCAATATTCTGCTCTTAACTTTAATATTAAGTAGTAGTGATTAGGTTAATGCCCAAGGCTTCAAGTTGCTGATTGCTCCAAGCCGTTGCTTGTCGCTTCATCGGTTTTGATTGCTCGTTCTACTCCTGTTTTAGCAATTTCTAGCAGTTGTTTAGATTGTTCCCACACTTTGCGAGATTCCCTGAGCTTTGCTGTAATCTTCTGACGATCAAAATTTTTCCAGGTGCTTTGGCGATCGTGGGCGAAACCGTGACAGAAGCGATCGCCCTTTGTAAAAAAGGTATAGTTTTCAAAAAAAGTAATAGCAATTGTAGTTTGAGAAGTATGAGAAAGTTTTGCCACACTCTACCCAAACTAAATTTTTTGGCGTTGCAGAACAGTGGGATGAATTGGGGCAAGCAGGGGAGGCAGGGGACGCAGGGGAAGCAAGGGGAGAATTTTGGAAGTTACTAAATCATCCCGCAACTATGCAACGCCAATTTTTTTTACGTTTATAGTCGATTCTTGGTAGGAATCACAATCATTGAGAAATAGGGTACTTCATCTGGATTAACTTCATCTAGGGGTACGATGCGTTGCTGTGATGTTGATGCCCGCTCAATATATCTTGCTCGTGATGCTAACCCTAATTTATGCAGGATATCTCGTACTTTGGTAAAGTGACGACCTAGTTTCATAATTGCCGCTGCATCGGTCATCAGCAAATGTGTAGTCAGTTCTTCTGCCGGCAATGGCGCTGGTAAGACGGTGAGAATATCGGTGTAGTATGTGAAAGGTACACCTAAAGCTACCGGACAAGCCATCAGTGAGGAAACTCCAGGGACAACTTCTGTTTGGTACTGGTCGCATAACCGCGTGAACAGGTACATAAATGAGCCATAGAAAAATGGATCGCCCTCACATAGCACCACGACATCTCGACCTGCTGCTAAATGATCGGCGATTGGTTCAATTTCCTGGTCATAAATAGACTTTGCCTTTTCTGGTTCCAAAGCGCGGGGGAAGTGAAATAGCACCTCGATTTGATTGCCAGGAAGATACTGCGCTACGATCGCTCTGGCAATACTTTCTTTATCTGTGGCTGATTGATAAGCTACCACAGGAGCCGCACGTAATAACCGCAGCGCTTTCAGGGTCAATAGTTCAGGATCGCCTGGGCCGACACCAATTCCATAGAGACGACCTTTGGGTTGCATATTCATTCTTCCTCCGTTGCCAGGGCGTTAACTGCTGCTGCCGCGATCGCACTTCCACCGCGCCGACCGTGTAAGGTTAAAAATGGTACATTTCTGCTGTCTGCTGCTAGTGCGGCTTTTGATTCTGCTGCACCGACAAACCCCACTGGAAAGCCCAAGATAATCGCAGGTTTGGGCGCTCCTGCATCGAGCATTTCTAACAGCCTAAACAGGGCTGTGGGCGCATTGCCAATTGCGATTACTGAGCCTTTGAGGTGCGATCGCCATAATTCGAGAGCTGCCGCCGACCTTGTAGTACCCATATTCTGGGCAATTTTTGGCACTTCTGGCTCATTTAAGGTACAAATAACTTGATTGTTTGCAGACAACCGCCGTCTGGTGACACCATCGGCGACCATCCGGCAATCGCACAGAATTGGCGCTCCTGCGGCTAATGCTGCCCTTGCGGACTGTACTGCTGTTGGTGAATATCCCAAGTCCGTGACAATATCCGTCATTCCACAGGCATGAATTAGACGTACAGCAACTTTTGCTACATCTTGTGGCAACACATCTAAGTTTGCTTCTGATCGGATGATTGCAAAGGAATTACGGTAAATTTCGTTGGCATCTCGGATATAGTCGGGCATTAAATTTGGGATTTTAAATTTTAGATTGATTTGTTAGTCATATTTTGAGTTGGGGTTTAAATCCCCGAATCAAAATGTCTTTAATTTTGAATTTTGTTAGCGCAGCGTTAGCGAGTCCGCGAGCGTCATTTTGAATTTTGAATTGTTAACTATGGTTCATTTTCTAAGTATTTATTAAATAACTGTTGTAATTGTGCTGGTGGATATCGATTAGCAAATTCTCCAAAGGACTCATCAGAATTTAAGCGTTGAATTTTATATACATATAGCATCCGCTCTATTAATGCAGGTAGTTCGGCAAAAGTTACATATTGATATAGTTCGCGTCCAAATTTATGCTTGCCGTCACCAACATAAATGTGATATCCCTCTACAGTTTCATTGTCAGCTTCAATGCTGACACCAAGCAGAGTAATATCACTCTTGCTATGTTGGGCACAAGATTTTTCGCAGCCAGTGAAGTGGATATTAACTGGGTAATCGAGAGTAACGCGAGTTTCAAGATACTCTGCCAATGCCAACGCATGACTTTTGGTATCCGTAGCAGAAGCGGCGCAACCCTTTTTTCCAGAACAGGCAACTAATCCGCCCTTAATGTTGGTTGTAGAGGAATCTAATCCTAAAAAAGCAATTTCACTTTGGACATCAGCAATCCATTGCTGAGGAATATCTGTAAGCAGCAAATTTTGCCAAGGGGTTAGCCTGAGAGTTCCACTACCGTATTTCGCTGCTAAATCTGCTAAACCCCGCATCTGTCTACTCTCCAATCGACCCAGGGGCAAGACAACACCAATGTAAAATAAGCCTTGCTGACGTTGGGGATGGATGCCAATATGGTGATATTTCTCTCCCTTGCCTTGCTGAGGGAGTAGGTCTTTTCTGATTTCACTGCATAAAAGAGAAAAAGGTAGACGCTGTTGAACTTCCTGGAGATAATTTTCGCAACCCAAAGTATTCAATAACTCTCTCAAACGTAACCGCCGTTTACTCGAAGTACGACTATAAGCTAGATAGACATTTGCCAAGGCTGCCAAGACGGGCAAACATTCCTCTGGTAGTAGCAAAATTCCCGTATCGCTCGGCGGTTTACCCTTCTCGCCGACACTGAGATAGAGGCGAAAGTAAACATTACCATCAACTAAGACAGCGGCAAAAGCGATATCATTCAAGCGATCGCCCACCTGAATTATCCCACCACCATCAAAGCAAACGCTAAATTTGGCCGATAGTCCCGAAAGCGCCGGATGTGCTGCAATATAGTCATCCCAACCTTCTACAAAAGGGCGAGTGTCGATTAATTCCTGGGGATCTATACCAGCAGTTGGACTGGTCATAATATTGCGGATTTGGTCTACAACAGTATTGTCACAACCTAATCCCATCTCCTGGAGGTACTTCAGAACCTCAGCATTTATCTTCGTGCGGATTTCACGAACTTGTAGGTTAGCTCGATTAGTCACATCTATATAGCCGCCACCGTGCTGTTCTGCTATATCTGCGATCGCACGGCACTGTTGACTACTAATAATTCCACCTGGTATTCTTATCCGAGATAATATACCATCTGTGGCGGGAGTAGGATAAAACAAGCCAGGACAAGTGGCAAATCCAGATAGCAAACTTAGAACTCCTTCCCTGTGCAACGCAGGGAGTAGACGGTGAGTGTGTCTTGAGGACATCCTAAGAGTTGGCATTCTGACTTGGGTAATCCCATCACAGCTGCGGCACAGTCCCGGAATTTCACCGGAGTTTCCCAACTCTTAGCTTTAGTAATTTAGACTTTGTTTTGGTTATAGATATCAACCAGACATCATCCAGATAATCATCTTAACATTACTATAGCCAGAAATTTTACAAAGAAGGCAGGAAAAAAGAAGTATGAATAAAAACTTTAGTTCTGGGTATAAAGCCCAGTTTAAAGGAAGAATTGTATCGAGTAGAGTGCAACGAGATACAAAGCGTCCTTGCTTCAATCCCACGTTTTAAAACGTGGGTTCCTCCTGCCTCCTGCCTCCTATCTCCTGCCTCCTAAACTGAGCTATTTATTATAATAACGGCGATATAATTCACACGATGTTTAAAAATAAAACTGAAGCACTCAAATTTTTGAGAACATTTGTTTAAAGGTTAATTAAATAATTCGTAATTAAGTGATGATTAACATTGCACCTGCCATTGTAATACTAGGTCAAAATAGCCTGACAGTAGCACGCAAAATAATCAACGTCTTACCAGAGGCAACACTATACGGTTTGGAGGGTCGCACGTCGGGAGTTGATGTCAGCTTTACGAATTTTGGCGAGACGCTACGCGAGTTATTTGTGCAGGGAAGACCGCTGATTGGCATTTGTGCCGCCGGCATTTTAATTAGGACGCTAGCTCCCGTAATCTCGGATAAACGACAAGAACCACCAGTGCTAGCTGTAGCTGAAGATGGTAGTGCTGTTGTCCCTCTCTTGGGCGGACTTGGTGGAGTCAATGATTTAGCACGTCGCATTGCTGAAACGCTGGATGTCAAACCTGCAATTACGACCACAGGCGATTTACGTTTAGGCACAACGCTGTTATCTCCTCCCCCTGGATACCATTTAGCAAACCCAGACGATGCGAAGAAATTTATCTCAGATTTGCTAGCTGGGGCACAAGTCAAGCTAGAAGGAATAGCACCTTGGTTGAGCAATAGTAAATTACCGATAGATCCAAAGGGAGATTTGACCATCCAAGTTACAGAACGTTTGGTGACTCCTACAGCCAACTGTCTTGTTTACCACCCAGCAACGATCGCGATCGCAATTAGTGGCATGATTAATGATCCAGTAGCTTTAGTACAACAGCTACTAACTGATGCCAAACTAGAAAAAGCATCAGTCGCTGGGATATTTGCACCCATCACCGCCGCAGCCGATCCCGCAATCCATACGATAGCTAGCGCCTTGAATGTGCCCGCCCGCTTTTTCACCCCAAATCAGCTAGAAAGTCTACTTTCACAAGGTTATAGCCCCGCCCAAGCTGTAGCGATCGCTGTCACAGGCACATCCCCTTTATCTTTCCCTTCTTTTAACATTGCGATCGCTATTGCCCCTCAAGTAATTGACCCTAACACCATCGGTCAGCCACGGGGACGGTTAGCAATTATTGGCACGGGCCCTGGTAGTTCGCTGTGGATGTCTCCCGAAGTGAAGGAGATACTCAAGTCCGCAACTGACCTAGTGGGTTATAAAACTTATTTAGATTTAGTTGGTTCTCTGGCTGATGGCAAACAACGGCATGAATCTGACAACCGCGAAGAAGAAGCACGAGCAAGCATGGCCCTTGATTTAGCTGCATCTGGGCGATATGTAGCTGTAGTTTCATCTGGCGACCCCGGTATATATGCAATGGCAACAGCGGTTTTTGAGGTATGCGATCGCTATGCTAAACCCGAATGGGACAGTATCGACATTCATGTGGCTCCAGGTATCTCTGCAATGCAGGCAGCAGCAGCAGCCATTGGTGCGCCCCTTGGACATGACTTCTGTGCTATTTCCCTTTCTGATATCTTAAAACCTTGGTCTGCGATCGCCCAACGAATTGCTGCTGCTGCCGAGGCTGATTTCGTTATTGCTTTTTACAATCCTGTTTCCAAAGAGCGTACCTGGCAGCTGGCAGAAGCAAGAAATATTTTGCTGCGACATCGAACACCAGATACACCAGTAGTGTTGGCCCGGAATCTTGGTCGGCCAGGACAAACGGTGAAAGCAATCGCACTTGACCAGTTAACACCAGCAAGCGCTGATATGCGGACAATTATTCTCGTTGGTTCCACAAAAACCCGAACCATCAAGCGCCGCGATGGTAATATCTGGGTTTATACGCCGCGTCGCTATACTGAATAAGAGTGCCAGAAGTCGAGATCGCCTATGAATCGGTAAATATAGAATTTAGTTTCAAGTTAGTGGCAATAGCAATGTATCCTCAATTTTCTGTCGTACTTCGCGATTTACGTAACAATCGCTGTTGAGGCAATCTGCCAGCAATTTATTAGCGTCATAGTAATACTGCCAAAGTTCCCTCTGAGCATTGTTGAACTGCCAATTATGACCAATATTGCGATACTCAATCATAATGCCTCTGAGCTTTTCAACCCAAGTTTGACCATTTTTCTGCCACCATTGCTCATATTTTTCCCAATCATCTGCTACATTAGGAAGCTGCTCTTCGAGATGTTGAAGTGCTTGCTCCAATTGAGAATTACGGTATTGGTTGCTCACGAAGATGGCTTGGACAAGGGTTCGGGCTAAGTCCTGGGCTTGTGTTCTGATGAGGTTGAGGTCTCGCGCTTGGGGTCGGAAGAGGTCTCGCGCTTGTGCTTGAGTGAGGGCTTGAGTTTGAGCTTGGACTTGAGTAAGAGCGAAGTCCTCATTGAGGTGTCGAGCTAGAACTTCGTCAAGGTCTTGGTTGAAGTTTCGGTCAAGACTTCGAGCAAGGTCTTCGTTGAGGTTTTGGGCGAAAGCAAGGTGGCTGTAGAGGGATCGAACAGCAGCAGCTTTACAGTACGCTTCTACAGATTCTGACTTTTGCTTGACCCAAGTGAGGAACTCCTGCAATTTTTCCTCTTTTTCTAAAAGTTCATCAATTCTCTGTTTCATTAACTGCAATAAATTATCTGCATTTTTTAGCATTCCTACTGTTAGTAGGAATACTTCCCGCCATCGCTTTTCAATAATGTGGCTAACTAAATTTTGAAAAGCATTTTCTATATCGGAACTGTAAACAATCTCTTTAGCAGTGAAATACTCTTGAAACGTGAGATGGGAAAAAGAATAAATGCCTCTAGCTCGTTCTACTATGAGTCCGTGTTGCGCCTCAATAGATTTAAGCACTACTTCACTGTCTACTTGCAATGCTCCTGGATCGATTTTGGCTTCAGGTAAATTGCGTATATATTCTGCAATATATCTTTCTAAATCTCTTTGCTTAAAAAAATACTCATTACGCTGAAATGTAATCAAGCTAATTTGACTAAGTAAATTTTCTTTATTTCGGATAGATAATTTTTTATAAACCTCATCTCGCACAATACCGCGTTTGTTATCCCATTTTCTTAACAATGTATGAATCGCTCTATTATATAGTTCTGCTCTGTCAGATGGAAAATCACCTGAATCACTAAATTCCAAACATAACAATGTTAGTAATAAAGGGTTATTAGCCAACTCTCTAATTGGTTCATTTAATTCTAACTGCTGTAAAAATCGTTGGTATGAGTCTAAATCATTTTTTTGTTGAAACCATTTGTTAATAAATTTTCTTATCTGCTCATCGTTAAAATCAGCTATTTCAACTTCAGTAAACTTTTCAAAAGTATATTCTCTAGCTGCTATTCGACAAGTGATAACATACTTATTTTTATACTGTTCTGTAAAAAGTCTAATTTGATTAACAATTTGCCAATGTTGTTTTTCTCTAACTTCATCTAAACCATCAAGTAAAATGAGAAATTTACCAAGACTTAATAAATTAAGCACTTGAGCATTAGTTATTTGATTGAAACCCACAATTTTTTGAACAATAAAATTATATAAGCTAGGCTGCTCATCAGTTTCAGCGAATTCTTTGAGAGTGATAAAAACAGGAACTTGTCCCTCTTGAAAATTTCCAGAAATACATTCTATGGCTAAATATTTCAAAAAAGTGGTTTTTCCTGCACCTGGTTTACCCAAAATCATTAATCTTGAGTTACACTTTACCACTTCTAATCCAGAAACCCGTTTTTCTATAATCTGACCTATTCCAATACGTTCAACTTCATTTGCACTTGTTTTGAATTTTTTTAGTAATTCATCAAGATTCAAACGCAAGCGTCCAGTAATTGTTTCAAGAATATTAACATCAGTATAAATATCATTTAGTTCGATAGGCTGCGTCATATCTAGTACACGCATAGTGCCACATCGCTCTTTGATGTAAGGTTCTACCTTTTCACGTAACTCCTGTACGACATTAATAGTGACATTAGCTTTTCCCAATGGACTAATTGAACTAAACGCATTATTTATGCCGACAATTTCTTGCCAATCTAGTTCTAGCAGTTCACAAATTTTGACAAGATTTTTGCGGTCTACTCCTTTACCTGCAAAAAAATTAGCAACTGGCTGGCGGGTCGTCTGAAGTTTTTCTGCTAACTCTTCCTGTGTCCAACCTTTACTAGTTAAAGCTAGCTTTGCCTTATTTATACCTACTTGACAGGCTTTAAGAGATTCTCTTGCCATAGTCAAAAACCTAACGTTATGCCTATTTTAGCGGTAGGAAGCCAAAGTTATACCTAACTCATACAAAAGTCATTTCTCTGAAAACTTTACCTAGACTGAACTTTAAGCGTTGAACAGCGAGACTAAAAGCAGTTAAGTGGTAAAAATAAAGATGACACAATTCACGAATCAAGAAATTATCAGAGAGCGTGTACGCCAAGCACGTTACAGTTTCAACCTTGCACTGATTGCAACTGGACTGTCTGCCTGTATTAGCCTTGTAGGTGCAGGGCTTCTACTATCAGGCAAAGTTCCCGAAGGAACTGTTACTGCCGCAGGTGGAATGGCTGCAAGTGTGCGATGCACTCAGCTTGCTAAAGACACAAACGACAGGTTAGACAAGATTTTACGCGAATTAAAGGATGAAGATTAAATCTTTTCAACTATAAAGATCTTTGGTCACAAAACCCTTAAGGTAAAGGTTTAAGGGACTTCTAAAGAATAAATTGTCCCAAAGAATTAATCTCTAGGCAGTTACTCAATAATGATAATCATTCGTTAGAAGATAAATCTGAAAAATCTCGCAGACTAGAGGCATTAAGTAAAAGCAAATTTACTTTTAGATCCTCCCTAATCCCCTTTAAAAATCTGGGAATCGGAATCAAAGTCCTCCTTTATAAGGGGAATTTAGGGGGATCTAGAACTTTTTATACCGACAATACGACTTTTCAAACATCCTCTTAGTGGGACTTAGACAAAAAGTAGTCATAAAAAACCTCAAACGTATATGCAGAGAGACTTTGACATTGTTTTACCTAGCTTTTTAATATATCTGGGTTTCAAGCGTTTTTGAGCATTTGGTGTATTTTCTTACCCTGCATGAGTTTGAGGCTTGTTTTTGTCTCAAAAATGTTTAAGTCCCGTTAGCAACTTCTGCTTTCACATTTTGTGCCTTCACATTTTGGTTTATAACCCACATTCCGCAAACTTTTCTAAGGGCATAACATTGTTCTGCCCTCACTGCGTGTTTTATTCAAAAGAATTAGGCTAATTTTTCAACTCGCAAACCAAAGTATGTCAAAACAAGTTCGGTTGAGCCATTATTGACAACTTCGTGTACTTCTCCTGGTTCGATGGCTACGCAGTTTCCCGGAAGCAGGGAGTATTCTGTACCATCAATATGAATTACTCCCGAACCAGCTTCTACAAAAAATACCTCGCACATATCTTGATGCGCGTGTGCTGGTGCGGTTTGTCCAGAAGCAAAACGTGCTTGAGAAAAGTTAGTTAAGTGAGGTAAATCGCCGAAGCGTAACATCACCTTTTTTTTGATTTCGGCATTGTGAGAAACAGACTCTTCAGGCAAGTCTTTAAGGGAAGTGGTAATCATTCAGGTCTTAAATCATTAGATAATTCCACAATACCCCTAGACCCATCAATCCGTACCCGTTGACCATCTTGCAGAAGCCATGTAGCACTACGAACATCCATTACTGCGGGAATTCCATACTCACGAGCAACGATCGCACCGTGAGAAAGCCTTCCACCAGCTTCGGCAATTAATCCTCCAGCCTTTAATAACAAAGGGGCCCAGCCGGAATCTGTATAAGGCACTACCAGAATCGTATCTCGATCAATGTTTGGCACGTCTTGTAAATTTCGCAACACTTTCACTCTACCTTCAGCTTGCCCGTGACTGGCTCCAATACCTTGTAAAATTTGGTCAGAGTAGAGTTCAGAGGGAGCTAAGGGGTGAGGAGGTGTATTGCCGTAGACTAAAAGAGGTATTTGAATAATCTCACTATCTTGGAGAAATTGCGATCGCCTAAATTCCACTAATTTATCTAACTGCTCTATTAAGCTGGAATCTTCATCCCCAATTAGACGCCGCACTTCATCAAAATTGAGAAAAAAGATATCGCCTGTTTGCCTAAGTAAGCCAGACTTTAACCAAATCTTCTCTAAAGCCACAAAACTCCAACGCAATTCAGCTAAAAGTCGAGAATAAACTTCGGTGACTCGTCCTTTGATATCCACACGCCGTTGCACGAAAGAGCGTTTGCGCTTCCTGGCAAAAATACTATTAATCGCGTCTTTAGCACCTGCTTGTGGTTCGTTCCCCTGCATTAACTGCACAAACATCTGCTTAATCATCTGGGGATTTTCCCGCCAAGTGGGAACGGAAATATCAGTTCCCACCTCACTTAAGTAGCCGTAATCTTGAAGCAATTCGTTAAATTCTTGGAGGATCTTCTCTCCTTCGGGGGTTTGCTTTAATTGCTCAAATACTTGCTGTGGCTCAAACTCAACCAATACCTGCTTGGCATCTGTAGCGATTGCACTGAGCGATCGCAATGCTGCTACCTCTGGGGTGACGCTATGATCGATTTGTGCATCTTTTACTCGAAAAATCGCCTGTCTTAGGGCAGCACTCAAGGGAGCTAAAATGCTGTAATATGTCCCATAACGTAGCAACTCCAGAATAAAATCAATTCTTGCCAACAACTGGGGTGCTGACAAGCTATCTATATCTTCCTCTGCCAACTGCGATAACCCAGGAATGAATCGTTTGTGATAATCCTGCTTGAAGTCCTTTTCTAAATTTAATTCCTGCTTCAGCAACTTCCCTAGTCCTGGCAAATTTTCCCAAGTTGACTGCAAGGAGGGTTTACTTAATTTAGCTCCTCTAGTTAAAAATTCCAAACTTTCTGGCGGTAATCCCATGCGGAGAAAAATATCTCCTAAAAGGGAAGCATTAAAGTAAGCTCTAGAATAGTGGAGAGTTGCTGTTTTAGTGAAATCTAACCCCAAGGCGCGATCGCCTAGAACTAAAGTAAAAAATTCTCCCCAAACTCCACAAGTTAAAGGACGATTAATTGACCATGTTAAGGGGTGAATTACTCCGGGAATTACTTCCGCAGCGATTTTGCGTGTCCAGATGGGCAACAAAGTAGCGATCGGTCGAGATTGCAACACCCAAAGCGTTTGACCATCATAACTCCACTCGATATCTTGAGGAGTGCCATGATAACGTTTTTCGAGTCGGTAAGCTAGGTATGCAACTTGTTTGATTAATGACTGTGGTACTCGTCCTTGACCTTCTAATTGTACATAGTAAGAATTTTCTGTTTCAACGACAAAAGCGCGATATTGTTCTGGTGTAACTTTTCCCGAAACGACTTGTGTCGGGCTGCCTGGAAGGGCTTCAATAACGATCGCATCGCCTTGCTGGGTAATGGGATCGCGACTGAAAGCAACGCCAGAATATACACTCTGGACTTGTTGTTGAATTAACACAGCCATTGCTGTATCATTTAAGCCGCGATCGCGCCGATATTGGACAGCATAAGGATGATTGTAGGAAGCTTGAACTTGGGCGATAGCTGACTGTAATGCCTGTGGACTAGTAACATTGACAACTGTTTCATACTGTCCAGCAGCAGAAGCGTGTTCTGAATCTTCTCCAATAGCAGAGGAACGCACCACCAACGGGGATAATTCTGATGGCTGGAGAAATTCTGTTAACAGTTCTGGATCGTCGATGGGGGCCAATACCCATCCTTTCGGCACTGGATAGCCCCAGCGCTTAATTTGAGATAATGTCGCCGCCTTTTCTCCGACTATAGCAGCATTCAACTCCTCATCTAGAGAAACCATTGCGCGATCGCCGCGCAAAAATTCCAACATCGCTTGCGATTCTGTTTGTGCCTCTTGGGCTGGCAGTTTCATATCATCAGGAATTTTGGTATAAATCCAGCCCATTAAACCTGCTAAGGCGACAGCAGCAAATATTCTGGGAATATCGCTCAGGTGCAGAAGTGCCACAAACAAAGGAAAAAGCAGCAAAACCCCAAATTTGACTAACTTTCTTGATTGCAGAATTGTCAAAATGATACCTGCAAAGAAAGATACAAATACCGCTACTAGGGGATCGTGTACGACAAATCCCCAGACAACATTTGTCGTACCTGCTCCTCTGCCCATCCAGTATCTACCGATTACCAGAGCGATCAGGGCAACCAACTCCCAAAACGATCCTTCTGGGAAGAAAATGCGGGTGATTAAGACTGCCGCAATTCCTTTTAAAGCTTCTGACAAGACTGCCAGAATTCCCACAATTTTACCGCCATGATAAAAGGCAGCTGATACACTAATGTTTCCTGTACCAACTTGTGATAACTGCTTCCCTTTCAGGGCGTAAGTTATCCATGAAATCAGGGGTAATCCGCCCAAAAGGGGGCAGATAATTAAAATAACGAAAACACCCCAAGGTTCAAACATTCTGGAATTTGGATTTTAGATTTAAATTTTCCATCTAAAACCTCAAATCTAAAATCTAAAGTTTTGCTGAAATTTTTGATGGTTATAAAAAGGCTTTTATTTATTAGTTGCTAAATGGACACTTGGCTAAGACGGAAACCGTTTATGCCAGTGTCCTTCTAGACTACTAATGGTTTTAGTTTAGCGCATAGGCAGCTTGTAGCGCCCAGATAACGAGAGCAGCGATCGATCCCAGAAGCAACACGGTAGAGATAGTGACTACTTTTGGGGAATCTGCTCCTTTAAATTTCATAATTCCGCGATTTAAGTCGGACACAGCTTTGTAATCCTCTCTTTTTGGGGCATGAAATATTTGTCCGTCTTGATTGTAGTCCTTCTCTTTGCGGATGATGTTAAATTCACTTTAAAAATTTAGAAGTGAGAAGTGGGGATGCGGGGACAAGGGAGACAAGGGGGACAAATCAATTCAAAATTCAAAATTCAAAATTCAAAATTAAAGAACTTCTGCCTCCTGCCTTCTGCCTCTTCTTTTTTAATGCCCAATGCCCAATGCCCAATGCCCAATCCCCCAGTATCATTGAAAAGCAACTCAGTATAAGAGGGTGTAAGTAGGTGAAAATAGCACTGAGCGTAATTTTGGCGGTGGTTGTGGGATTGTTTTTGGTAATCGAGATCGGATTGCGATCGCTATTTGGTTTTGGTAATCCCCTGATTTATATTGGTGATGAGCAAATTGGTTATTTGTTGGCTCCTAACCAGCGTACCCGTCGTTTTGGTAATCGCATTGAAATTAATGAATATTCTATGCGAGGTAGTCCGATAAAAAAGCTACCTGCACCTACTGGGCTGCGAATTCTCCTTTTAGGTGATTCTATTGCTAATGGTGGCTGGTGGACAGATCAGACTAATACAATATCTAGTTTGATGATGCGTTCTCTAGCATCATCTCCTAATAGTAATTATCAGGAAGTAGAAGTATTAAATGCTTCAGCTAACTCTTGGGGGCCAAGGAATGAATTAGCTTATTTAGAGAAGTTTGGCAATTTCAACGCGCAAGTAGTGGTGTTAATAATTAATACTGATGATTTGTTTGCAACTCCTCCTACTTCTTTGCCAGTCGGACGCGATCGCAATTATCCCGATCATAAACCTCCCCTAGCACTAGTGGAAGTGTGGCAGCGTTATATTGTTAAGCAAAAGCCAATTCCTGAACTCCAAGCCGTGCAAAATGAACCAGGCGATCGCGTGGGGATTAATTTGGAAGCGATCGCTAAAATTCAAGCCTTAATTCGCCAATCCAATAGCAAATTTCTGCTGGTGATGACTCCTTTGCTACGAGAAATTGGCGAACCAGGCCCCCGCGATTACGAAATTAAAGCACGTCAGCGCTTGAGCGATTTTACCAAAGCACAGCAAATTCACTATATAGATTTTTTACCGAGTTTCAATTCAACTACCAACCCTCAAGGTTTGTTTCACGACCATATTCACCTCAACTTGCAAGGTAATAAATTTGTCAGTGAAGTTATGGAGCGATCGCTTTTGGAAATACTAGGAAATTCGTCAACCCCCTTCGGGGAAATTCAAAATTCAAAATTCAAAATTATCAATCCCCACGGATAAATCCGGGGGCTTGAATAATGATGCTGCACTTTTTTTGTCTCCATAAATTAATTTAGCGCAAAGTCTGAGCGGAGGTTTCCTCCGTTGGTGCAGCCCGCCGCAGGCATCAGACGGCAGTTCCTTTAAGCGGGGGAACCCCGCCAACAGACTGCCTCAACTTTGTAAGAGAGAGGCTTGTACCAATTACTCCAATCCAAACCTTTAATCCAAAATTTTAAAAATTCTAAAATATAGGAATTAAAAATTATTTAATTATTTTTAAATTTTGAATTTTGAATTTTGAATTGGAGCGAAGCGACGGTCACTTCGTCACTAATATTCATGTTTTAGCTAGATTTTTGAGTATCTATAACCAAATTATTTAACTCTTCCTGCATTTGACTTTGAACTATTTGATAACAAGCATTCACATAGTTACGATCTCTAGCTGCATCTTGACCATATCTTTCAAAAGTAATTGGCTGACAAACACGAGTGTGAATTTGCACAGGTAGAGGAATATTTGGCAGAGGACCAATAGACAAGCCCCAAGGCAAACCTAAGTAAATTGGGAAAACACCAGGATCTATTTGATATAACCACGGCAATCCCCACTGATGCAATTGTTTGACTAAATCATAGCAATCACACAAGACTATCAAGCTATCATGAGCGCCTACCGAGATTACAGGAATAATCGGAACTTCTTGTTTTAAAGCCAGTTTGATAAAGCCCTGATGACCGGCAAAATGAATTTTATGGCGTTGGCTATGAGGACGAAACATATCATATTGTCCTCCAGGATATACCAGAACGCTAGCACCTCGATTGAAAGCTGCGCTAGCCATTTTGGGATGTGCAATAATTGCTCCAACTTTCTGGGCTAATCCTGCTATTTCTGGACTCACTTTCCAAGCGGAAGGGTGCATTAGACCATACACTAAACGCTCGGTTCCAAATCTAGAAAACCAATCGTACATCATCATTATTAAATCTGGAGAAGCCATTCCCCCATTATGAGAGCCAACCAGTAATACTTTCCCTTTTATTGGTATGTTATGCCATCCATCAGTTTTTACTTGAAAGTAATAACGGTAAAACCATTCCCATATAGGCATCAATAATTCAATAAACTGAGTATCTCGCTGTGTTAATGACTGATGAATCTTTTTCGAGAATTCTGATGTTAAGGAATTGTCAGCGCTGACAGAAATTTTCTCTACGTGTTTTGGAAATTCCATAATTAGTCGCCCATCTTCCATCACTAGTACAGCACGGCGTAAATAAACATACCCCTGACGCTCGAGGACTCGCTAACGCTGCGCTAACGGCAGTTCCTCATGGGGGGAACCCCCTTTCTGCGGACTGCCTCACCATTTCAAATGGCGCAAAAGCCCGGAATACAATTCTTTTGACTTTTGACTTCCGCCTTGCGGTACTAGTCTATTTTGACCGCTGCATAACACTGTTACTGATTATTTAACAACAGTTGTTCTTTTTTTTGGTCTATCATCGGTCGAACAAAACCTTACCTTGCAAAATGGACGGCGTAAAGTTTAAGTGTGGCTTTGCTCTAGTAGGCTACATCAGCAGAGTTTTCGAGAAGTGATAAATAGACCTCTTGCTACGCGAATCTGAATCCACGGGGTTGTTTGCCTTGGGCTACTTGAATAATTGCTCGACTTGGTAGATGGTCTGGTTATACTTCTCAAAGACCTCCTGGAATGTCTACCCTTGTTCATGGTTTAAGACAATTTGAATCCATCTTTCTTGGCTGGAAACTCGCTCTGGGTGGACTTGTGTATACACGGTAGCCCCAATACATCGGGGAGGGGTGATTCAAGGATTTTTGCAAGAGGTCTAATGTTTCACAGCGATTCAAATCGCCAACAATATCATAAATTTAACGGCTTCCCCGCCTTTGATAATTCGGTGAGGATTAGGGAGTGAGGAAAAGTAGGTATACATATTTCCGAAAAACTGTATACTATACAAAATACTGTAAATCGACCGATAAAGTGTTGTATACTGTATATGCAGCATTGATATCTGCCAGTCAAATTAATTATTTAATCGCAAGAATCAACACAGTTCGTTTCTGTATTAAGTAAGTTGGCACAATAAAACTAAACTGTGTGAAGAAAAGTAAACAAGTCTTAAACCCTTTTTCCGTCTGCTAGAAAGCCCCTGCTTTATGCCAACTGACCTATTTATTGCTTTGGTTTGAATTGTGTAATCTCAAATACTCTGTGTTCACGATAGTTACAAGGAAAGGATTTCATGAGCAACATACAACTGTACTTTGCCAAAGCGTCTACCTTCTCTCAACGCACCCGTGTAGTCTTACTGGAAAAAGGCATTGACTTCACGCCGATAGAAATTGACTTACAGAATAAACCAGATGGGTATACGCAGATTTCGCGCTATGGCAAAGTCCCAGCTATCAAATATGGGGATATTGAAATCTACGAGTCTGCGATCATCAATGAGTATTTAGATGAAGTTTTTCCAGAACCACCTCTATTACCCCACGATCCTGCAAAGAAAGCGATCGCCCGAATTTGGATAGACTACGCCAATACTCGCTTTGTACCTGCATTTAACAAATTGCTCCGGGGTAAAGATACTCAAGAACAAGAACAAGGACGAAAAGAGTTCACAGAAGCACTCTTCTATCTTGAACAAGAAGGATTAGGCAAACTGTCTAATGGTCATTACTGGTTAGGAGATCAGTTTAGCCTTGTTGATATCAGCTTCTATCCCTGGTTTGAACGTTTACCACTCCTAGAACACTTCCGCAAATTCACACTACCAGTAGAAACACCTGGTTTACAGACATGGTGGAATCTGGTAAGCGATCGCAAGTCGATTCAAGCAGTAGCAAATCCTGTGGATTTTTATTTGCAAAGATTCGCCAAAGTTCTCGGTGAACCTGTTCCCGTTGGTGCAGCTTCAAAATAGGGTATGAAGCGATCAAAATAAAAAAGGGAATAATCACTAACTCTTGAGTATTGACCGAATAGTACTAAGTTAAGATACAACCCTTGCTCTGACTGCTTAAGAGCCTCTAAGAATAGATTCCTAGTCTTAAAACTGGAAACGAGACAACACAAACCTTTGAGCTTTTCTTAGTGCCATTCAGTATTGACTATTAACAATTAACCAAAATTCCAAATGGGATAACCTATGAGCTTAAATAATCAAGTTATAGACAGACCGATTTCCCAAGAACTGCCATACATAGAAGCTAACCTGACTTACCTAATCCCGATGGCAGAAAAACTTGTCAACTATACTTATGAACCCCCATTAGGGATTCACCGCACCAATGGAACTTATCAGACGTACAAACTGCCAATTTATAATGCTCGTTCGATCTCAGAAAACATCTCGTTAGATAGAGAAGGATTTGCCTTTACTGAACATCACAGCAATGTCCGCAACTTTTACGATGAAGACGAAATACGCCGCATCTACTACCCAGAAGCCGAGCAATTATTAAAAGAGGTGACAGGTGCAACTAAAGTAGTGATATTCGATCACACCCTTCGTAACGCTGGTCAGTCAAAGCCAGGTAAGAATAATATTAAAGAACCTGCCAAGCGTGTACACAACGACTTCACCGCCAAATCAGGCTATACTCGCGCCCATTTGGAATTAGCAACACAGGGCATAGATAATGATGAAATTGATACACTTTTGCAACAAAGATTTGCTATTATCAACCTTTGGCGAGCGATCGCTCAACCAATCCAAGAGTCACCATTAGCAGTGTGTGATGCTCAAAGTATTGTATCAACAGACCTTATAGCAGGCGATCTTGTGTACCGCGATCGTGTTGGTGAAACCTACGCAGTTACATATAATCCCGAACATAAATGGTTCTACTTCCCGCAAATGCAAAGGGATGAGGCACTATTTATCAAGTGTTTCGACTCCGCAGAAGACGCATATGCACGTTTTGCAGCCCATACAGCCTTTGAAGATCCCACCAGCCCAGCAGACGCGCCTCCACGAGAAAGCATCGAACTACGGACATTCGTTTTTTACCCAACGCCTTAATTCTTTGTAGGATAAGTGTGCGTTAGGCGTTCCGCTTAATGCACCCTAGTGGCGTGGCAAGACTAAAATGTTGCAATAAATTTTCTTGTAGTGTGGGCATCTTGCCCGCACTGGACGGGCGAGACGCCCATCCCACAAGAGTTTTCTAATGCACTATTTTAGACTTGTCACTCTACTACGTACTAAAAATGTCCGGGTTGATCAAAAATTATCAAATTAGGAAAAATAAGAAACTTGTGCTTGATGCAGGCAGGTTTAAGTTTTGTATAGTTTACTCTGTAAGATTTTGATGTGGAAAACGATGCTATTCTTGGTGAGAGCGATCGCATTACTGCACTAGCTGAAACTGATCCAAAATTTTCTTCACTTTCTAAACAAGATTGATACAAGTCTTGGTAGTTTATTTTGATCTTGCTCATGCCACCACTCTTTGAAATCCTCAAGCAGGAAGCCATGCTTTTTTGCTGTGTTAAAAAAGTCTGATAGATGATGCACAGATGCAGGAATTTCAATAAACTCTTCGTGTCTTTGAAAATTAGCTTTTGTTCCTTGATATTGTCTGAATGGATGAAGCTCACAGATAAAAAAGTATCCTCCTTTGACTAAGACACGAGATGCTTCTGAAAATATCAAGCTGAGGTCTTCGATGTGTTCTAAAACAAGATTACAAGTAACTAAATCGGCAGATTCATTGTGACAAGTCCATTGCTTAGTAATGTCTTCTGTAACAAACACCACATTAGCTGACCTCACTTTCTCTTTCGCCTTTTCAATCATCTGTGCTGAAAAATCGATCGCATAAACTTCCAGAGCAATTTGTGAAAGTAAAAGCGTATTTTTACCTGTGCCACAGCCAATTTCTACGACTGATTTACACCTCAAATCCATCAAGGTTTCTCTGGTAACGGTTTGATCCAGATCGCGGGTCAGATTCTCGTCAGCATCGTATGTGGCTGACCAATTATTGTATGCTGCTTGAATACTCATATAGCTTCATTTTGCCGAGCAAAGGGTATCATACATATTCATCATTTCTATCTCATCGTGCGATCGCACAATGCGAGGGTGAGTGCTGCCGCAAGTGCCGCTATTGTCCGAACATGGTTCCAGAACGTCCAATTAGTCAGGTATCTAGCCCATAGGTTCGCGCTTTCAGTGCTATCCGGTTTGGCGATCGCTAAGGCATCATTCAGCGGCACATTGAATGTGATCGTCACTAAAACGGTGCCAATGAGATAGAGCAAGCTACCGATAAGCAAATAGGCAGCACTAGGTTGATGCCACTTTAACACTGAGGAAACCGCTAGAAAGATGCAAGCCACAGCCGTTCCAAAGAGTGCCAGCATGAACAATGGATTGATCGCAGTGATATTGATAGATTGCATGGCGATAATGCCCTCCTTTGGCTGGAGTCGTGCAAGAGCATTCATTACGAAAGTCGAGAAGGCAAAGAAGACGCCAGCCACCAGTCCACAGCCTAGTGCTGTGAACAGCGTCAAAGGGAAGCGCAAATTGTCAATAATTACCATAAAGTCTCCTGTTAATTACTGCCTAACGCCTTGTTCGCAGATGGTATTATGTCACAATACGCTTGGGTTAAGGGTTATTGGTGTAGATGATTGGTCTTTCAAGACGTGATAAATCGCGTCTCTACATCTGGGTTTTGGGCTGATCCGATGGACATGATATTATTTTATTTGCTGTTGCTCCCACAACCACCGACGCAAGCAGTTTGTTTTACGAGCGATCGCACTGCTTGCGACAATGTATTTACAACCTTTGGATACCTTCGACTCACAGACGACATTACTGTAAATTTGAAATAAATATCTTAGCTGTATAGTTTGGTAAGTCAGTGACTAAACCATCCTCTCCAGATTTGACTTCTTGATTGCTAATCCAATCTCGCCAATACTCAGCAGTTGGGAAGTCTGAAATTTTATATTGATTTAGATTTTGGTCGGAGAAATTTGCCACGATAACGACATGATAATTCTGCCGATCCCAACGAGTGTAAGCCAGCACTTTATTATCTACATTTTCGTAGAGAAATTTAATATTGTCACTTTGCAAAGCTGGAGTTTGCTGGCGTAGAGCAATCAGCTTTTGATAATACTCAAATAAATCATGATTCTGGTCGCTTGACAATAAAGACCAATTAATCTGGCGCGGCTTAGTCACATCTTCGCTTTTTGGCTGATATTCGCCAAACTCTTCTCCCATCCACAGCATCGGTATACCCATTGCTGTCATTAACAGAGTAGCTGCTAATTTGGCTCGTTCAAATGCAGGTATGTCAAAGATGCCGCAATTGCCTAATTCTCGTAATACATATTCGCGATCGTGGGTTGCCAAATAATTAATTACATTGGTAGCGATCGCATAACCCTGCTGTTTGGGATCTAAAATCTGCTTGAGTTGTTCTAATTCAAATGATTTCCCACAAATATATGGAATTATAAAGTAGCGAAAACTTTCATGCCAACAAGCATCTAATGGGCCATCTGGCTTGACTACAGTGTTTGTATCGGGAATGTGTTCAGCAATGTTGTAAAACTGTTTGGGTGCAGCATGGTTTTTCGCTTCCTTAGTCAACCAGTCGATAAATTCAAAGTTAGCCAATTGCCGTACTGCATCAAAGCGAATTCCATCAATGTGATACTCCTGAATCCAAAATTTTACTACATCGCCGATATATTCCCATGCAGGCTTAATATTTAAGTTTTTGTCGTAATTATCATAGTTAAACTCTGGCCCCCAGTAATTATCTGGGTCTTCAGGATAATGTTTGTGTTCGTAGTACCAGTAATTTCGGTCAATTAATATTAAAGGGCATTCTTCATCTGTGTGGTTATAAATTCCATCCATAAAAACGCGAATGCCTCTACCATGACACTCGTCAATTAACTGCTTTAAATCTGCTGTTGAACCGTAACTAGATTCTGTAGCAAAGAAGTGGCGAACTTTATAGCCCCAGCTATAATCACCAGGGTATTCATTAACTGGCATTAATTCAATTGCATTAATTCCCAATTCACAAAGATAATCTAACTTAGCAATTATCCCTAAATATTTGCCTCGCTCGTTAGAGTCAACTTCATCACTGGTAAAATCGGCAACATGCATTTCATATATGACTAATTCTCGATTGTCAGGTAACGGTATTTCATCGTTTTGCCAAAGGTAAGTATCAACAATTCGTTGTCCATCTTGAATATGTACTATACCGTATTTTTCTGTTTCATTAACATCTGTTGCTTTGGGATCAATGATATCTATCCATTCATCAGGTGCAAAACTTGGACTTTTGGTTTGAATGCGAAATTTATATTGATAAACGCCGTCTTCCAGTTTGATTTTAGTGCGAAAATACCCATCTTCATCTTTTGACATGGGAATTTCTTTCCAATCTGAAAAAGACCCAATTAAAGCTGCTCCTTTGTTGCGAGGAGCAAATAAAGTAAATTCAGTTAAATTTGCCATTTTCAGACTTTTAAATTTTAGCTAGTTACAGTCACTAAAATTATTGTGCAATATAAAAAAATAATTTGCAGCTTCTTTCTTAAGTATTATCAATATTTTCCTAATGTGCTGGACTTCAACCAGATATTGCGATCGTTATGATTCAGGGATGCAATGACTATCTAAATTATCACTAATTATGTGGACATGATATGATAGTTTTGCCCAATTCTCTCTAGGATTTTGTTCTCAAAACCTATTCCACACATTTTTGGATTAAATGTCTATTTAAAGACAGTAAACGCAGTAACTTTTCCTGGCATCACATTACTCTATCTACTGGCTGATTTTAAAATACCTACCCTTGAAAGGTAGGAAGTAGGGGAAACAAGGAGGACAAATCAATTCAAAATTCAAAATTCAAAATTCAAAATTAAAGAACTTCTGCCTCCTGCCTCCTGCCTCTTCTTTTTCAGTGCCCAATGCCCAATGCCCAAGCAATGACTATTTACCAATATCTTCATTCCAAAGTTCAGGGTTAGTTTCAATAAACTCACTCATCATTTGTTCGCATTCGTCAAGATTAAGATCAATTACTTCCACACCGTGAGATACCATAAATTCTTTAGCACCAGGAAAAGTTCTGGATTCTCCAGCGATGACTTTTTTAATGCCAAATTGTACCACTGCCCCAGCGCACAGGTAACACGGCATTAAAGTTGAATAGAGTGTCGTTCCTCTATAGCTGCCAACTCTCCCAGCATTGCGGAGACAATCGATTTCAGCGTGGGTAACGGGATCGGCGTCTTGCACACGTTTATTGTGTCCTCTGCCAAGAATTTTGCCATCCTTGACCAGAACCGAACCAATAGGAATTCCACCTTCTTGTCTGCCTTGTTTTGCTTCTTGAATTGCAGCTTCCATAAACTCATTCATATAAATTCTCCTTTTATGTCAAAACAACTTGTATTAATGGATCACGATGGCGGTGTAGATGATTATCTAGCGACTATGCTGCTGTTGACAATGGATCATATTGAACTCCTTGGTGTTGTCGTCACTCCAGCAGATTGCTACATTCAACCAGCTGTTAGCGCCACACGTAAAATTATAGATTTGATGGGATTTTCTCATATCTCGGTTGCAGAAAGCACTGTACGCGGTATCAATCCATTTCCTACTCTCTATCGCCGTGATTCGTTTATCGTTGACCATCTTCCCATTCTCAATCAAAGCGAAACCATCACTACGCCTTTGGTTGCCGAAACAGGTCAAGATTTCATGATCAAGGTGTTGCGGGAGGCATCAGACCCCGTAACGTTGATGGTAACTGGGCCGTTGACGACGCTTGCAGTGGCTTTGGACAAAGCACCAGACATTGAAGCCAAGATTCACAAAATTGTGTGGATGGGGGGTGCGTTGAATGTTGGTGGTAATGTGGAAAAAAGTCTGGAAGCAGGACAAGATGGTTCTGCCGAATGGAATGTTTATTGGGACTCAATTTCAGCAGCGCGGATATGGCAAACCCAAATTGAAATGATTATGTGTCCTTTGGATTTAACTAATAATGTCCCATTCACATCGGAATTAGTGAAAAAAATAGGGCGACAACGCCACTATCCCATCTCTGATTTAGCCGGACAATGTTATGCACTAGTTATCCCCCAAGATTATTATTTCTGGGATGTACTGGCAACAGCTTATCTGGGACACCCAGAATTCTATCAATTGCACGAATGGGAAACAGAAATTATCACCAGTGGTCTTAGTCAGGGGCGTACTAAAGTAGTTTCTAGTGGTCGGAAAATTTATGCAATGGATCAGGTAGATAAAGAGGCTTTTTATGGTTATATTTTGCAGCAATGGGCACGTTAAACAATCCAGATTTGAAATTTACAAGTAATTAAGCAGCACTTGCGATCACTTGGTGTTTTGTCCGTGTAGCTCAATTTTATCATCGATTGTTAATGATAAATCAGCATCAATTACAGCTTTGAGTTCAATATATAAAAATTCTTGAGAGATAAAATTTTGCATTTCTACCATTTCTACTTTTGGGCGTTTGCTTGTGTGAGTAAACTAGTACGTCACGACGTAAATAGAGTAACTATTTAAAAACTCTAAAAACCCCATTTCATAATACTTTTGACTTTTGAACGCCAGTTGCTAAGAAAACGGGAACGCTAAGAGCGAACAAGTCGGCAGAGCCGACGACAGTCGCCTCAAGTCGGGAAACCCTTTCGGCAGTTCCTCCTGGGGAGAACCCCCTCTGAGCGACTGCCTCACCACGGCGCTGTCTCCTCAACGCACTGGCTCCTTTTGGCTTTTGACTTCCGTCTTGCGGTACTAGTCGTAGGTCTTCTTGCGTAGACGCTGCATCGGCTTGTCGCTAGACATCGCGCCACATCATAAATCCTGTGATCAACAAAATTAAAGGCGCAAGTCCAACAAAAACATAGAGAATGCGTGTTGGTAAACCTCCAAAAGTGCCATAGTGTAAAGGGGTCATGCCATTAACAATGTGATCGCCCAAAGGTAACTTCAACCCATTCCGCACATTCAGAACTTGACCTGTATATCGGTCAAGAGTAACAGAACTACTGCCATACTCATCAGTTTCTTGGGGAAGTTTTTTACCGATCTCAAATACCTCTTCTGGTGCTTTGGGTATGCGGATATAAGTTGTTGTCGCTTTGGGGAATGCGGCATCTGCTTTTAGCAAAATTTCACTAAGCGCTAAGGGAGTTTTACCAGGCTGAGGTTGAGAAACAAAAGTCGGTTGTTGTGGAGTCAGAGTGAGTGCGTAAATTGCGGGAATAGTATAATCCCAAAAGTTCCAGCAAAAGCCTGTAATGGCACTCAAGAATAAAAACACCGCAGTTACAATGCCTGCAACTTTATGCACATCGTAGTTCACGCGCTTGGGATGAGCATTCCATTTGATTTTGAAGCCTGTAATCAACTTACGCCAGCCCGACCAAAGCAGCGTTCCAGAAATGCTCAAAAGCATCATTAAAAAGGCAATCACCCCGATAAATTGCCGCCCTGGTTCGTCAGCTAAGAGAGAATAGTGGAAGGTGCGGATTACATCAAAAAAGCTGTTGCTTTGTTCCTGGAATCCCATTACTTTCCCGTTGTAAGGGTTCACATAGGCATGGGCGCGATCGCCTGCTTTATTTTCTAGTGAAATATCATAAGGCTGATCGGTGCGATCTGGAAGCTCAACAAAAAAGGGCGTAAATCCTTTATTCTGAGAGGCTTCTTTAACAGCATCAATGGCAGATTCAACCGTGATGCGTTGGGATTGAGGAATAACAGTGCCAATTTTTTGCTGAAGCGACCATTGCTGCAACTCTGGTTGAAATACTAATAGACTTCCAGTCAAACCCACTAATACAATCACAAAGCCAACGGCTAAACCAAGATAGCGATGTAGCAAGAATATCCAGTGACGGAAAATCTTAGATTTCATGGCGATCGTTCCCAAGTATTATAAAACTGGCCAGAAAGAAAAAGGTAAAGAGCCAATAAATTTATTTATGGGGTTCAAAATGTTTGACTTTTGACTTTTGACTTTTGACTTTTGACTTTCCCAATGGGGCTGACCGATGACAATTAAAACTCAAATGAAATAGAACCTAAAACCGTCAGTGGTTCTTGCGGCACAATCCAGTATCCACTGGATCTGTAGTACTCAATATTCGTCAAATTTTTCACATTGAGTTGCACCTTCCAGTTGTCCCGTTTGTAGAAAGCAGATGCATCAACGCGGAAGTAGCTGGGAATTTGCAAAGCAGTATTAGGCAGTTGTCCTTCAGTTTCACTGGTATAGTAAAGTCCTAAACCCACTCCTAATCCTTTGAGAGACCCGCGCTGGAGTTCATAACTCGTCCATAGACCAAACTGGTGCTTGGGAATGGCAGCTAATCGTTGATCTACCAGCGTAGGATCGGTGTCTTTGCTGACAAAAGCATCAATGTAGGCATAGGAAAGAGCAATGTTCCAACCATCTAGCGGGCGACCGACCAAATCAAATTCGATACCTTGGCTAGTTTGCTCTCCGGTTTGAATGCTGAAATCAGGATTTTGTGGATCGCTCACCAAAACGTTTTGTTTTTTAATTTGGTAAGCTGCTACTGTTGTGGATAGTTGGTTGGGAATTAAATCTGCTTTGATGCCGACTTCAAACTGTCTACCGCGTTCTGGCTCAAAGGGATTGCCCTGTGCATCCGCATCCAGTTGAGAAACAAACGAGGTTGCATAACTAAAGTAGAGTGAGACGGGTTCAATCGGTTGATAGACAATCCCAGCACGAGGGCTAAAGGCTGAGGCAGTTGATTCATCGTCTCTTCCATCGGTATCTTGGGCGGTCAATCGAGTTAGATCGAATCGTCCTCCCAGAAGTAGTTTGAGATTGTTGGTCAGAGCAACTTGATCCTGAACATAAAAACCAAGTGCATCATCCACAAAACAAATCAATAATTGCAGTCTTTTCCACATAATCTTCTCACACACAAATGCTTTCATCGTTAGTGCATTAAGCTTTTCACTCATGCCAATCAAGAACCTGTATCAAAAAGATTATCTGGAATCAGAGTTGTTGGTAAGACTAATTTGACTCCCAAACGGATTTTTTTTGAGCCTCAAACGGATTTTTTACAATAACTGCTAGCAATTTGCTATACAAATGGTTAGGGTAGGGTAAACTATTTTTTAAAAGACTTGGGATTAGTGCCAAAACGCTTGCAAAAAGCAGCAGCAAAACGGCTTTGATTTGCATAACCAACTGCACGCGCCACCTCTTGAACTTTCATCTTGCTTTCTAAAAGTAATTGACGCGCCAGTTCCATACGGTGTAAATGTAAATAGCCAAATACTGTTGTTCCAAAACAGTGACGAAATCCTAGTTTTAACTTGTAGTCATTCAGCCCTACTTCTTTGGCTAATTCTAGTAACGATGGGGGATGAGCAAGATTTTTCAATAAAATTTCTCTTGCCCAATGAATTCTATTGATATCATCAGATTTGAGGATGTTGGACTGAGCAATAGATTCTTTTTTGCTCTGTAATTGTTCAATTTTTAGAGCTACTAATTCTAAACACTTAGCTTCTAAATAAAGATGTTTAGTTACTCCTTGAAAAGGACACTTCAAAATCTGCTCTAGTGCAATTCGCATCTGGGGGGTGATTGTATCATCATTTTCCCAATAAGGTTCAGCATCTGGAGTCTCTAAAATTTGTCTTAAGTTTGGAGGTAAATTGCTCAGATATCCTGGAACATAATTATCTAAGAAATCGGCAGGATTGAAAGCAATATCGATTTTAACAATGCGATCGCCAGATTTCATTTCAGATATAGCTTCTTCATCCTTCCATCCTGGTGGAACAAACTCCAGAAAATTTGTACAACTCGGAACGATACCACGTTGACCAGACATATTAAAGCCAAATTCTAGGAATTCTTCGACTTTGCCAGATGGATAAAAAATATCTAAATCTTGGTAAAGTACTTGATTAATTATGAGTATTTCTATCCCACGCAGTCGAATAACTCTTTCATATCCTTTACCAAAATTCTCTGGACAAATTTTGGTGATATCAGCACTATCATCAGGATCTAAATATTGGGCATTCGCTCGCCATTGTTTTTCGTACTCGGCTTTGTCAATGATGTGTACCACTGCTGTCTTTATACCGCTAGCTTTAGATTTAAACTAGCATTTATAGATAATACTTCTCAAGTAGGTGGGAAAATATAAATTTGAGCGCCTGACGGTAAATTTGACGGATGTTGTGGGGAGGTGTTAACAACCGCGATGTCTACGACGGGCTGCGCCTACGCAGGCACTATAGATAGGTCGCAGTACATGAGAGATGATGATATCAGCTAAAGGAAAGCAGGCGCTAGAGGCAGGTAAGTTGATTGTATTGCAGTGCCTTGATGCTCAGTGTTTAGTTAACACGTAAAAGATTAGTCTAGTAGAACACGGCGTAAATAAACATACCCCTTCGGGTGACGCTCGCAGGCTCGCTAACGCTGCGCTAACGGCAGTTCCTCATGGGGAGCCAGTGCGTTGGGCGGCTCTGCCGACTTGAAGCAACTGGCGTGGGAACCCCCTCTGAGCGACTGCCTCACCATTTCAAATGACGCGAAAGCCCGGAATACAATACTTTTGACTTTTGACTTTTGACTTTTGAATGAGTGACTTCCGCGCAGCGGTACTAGTAGGCATCGCTTATGTGGGTAAATTAGTCGTAGGTCTTTTGCGATCGCATAGCTGAAAGTTAGCTCCAGATTGATAAAAAATCTGAGAAATCAAACAGCGAACGCTTCTGTAGGTAAATTAGTCGTAGGGCTTTTGCGATCGCTGACTTAGAAGTGAGGATGAAATATTGCTCAATTCTCGTTAAGCTATATTATTAGCAACAGTCTTGCTGGAGAGCCGTGCAATGGTTGGTCTTGATGTTAATCCACCACCATCTGTTTGTGAGGAAGTCACTGACGAAATTAAGTTCCCTCCTACCAATTTATATAGCGATGAGCCACCCTTGGAAACAGATTTTCACCGTCGCCAGATTGACCTATTGATCCGATTACTAGAATTCTGGTGGCGCGATCACCCAGATTTCTACATCTCTGGCAACCTGACAGTATATTATAACGAACAACAGCTAAAAAAGCGCGACTTCCGAGGACCAGATGTATTTGTGGTTTTGGGAGCCGAGAAGCGCGATCGCCGCAGTTGGGCAATCTGGGAAGAAGGGGGTATGTACCCAAATGTAGTAATTGAGTTACTCTCAAGCTCGACGGCCACAGTGGATCGAGGCGCAAAGAAGCAATTATATCAGGATGTGTGGCGCGTACCTAACTATTTCTGGTTTCATCCAGAGACTATGGAATTTGCGGGGTTTGATCTAGTCAATGGTCAATATGAAGCAATCGCTCCCACAGACACAGGCTGGCTATGGAGTAGGCAACTAAGTCTATATTTAGGCATTCATCAGCGACAGTTGCGCTGGTTTAGCGCCGAAGGTCAGCTTGTCCCATTGCCAGAAGAAGCAGAACGACAGGCAAAGGAGCAAGCAGAACTTAGAGAAGTTCAAGCAAAACAAAAACAAGAGCGACTGGAAGCATTTTTGCGATCACAGGGTATCGACCCCAATCACCTACCAGAATAGAAACGCCATCGCATAGCTGAAAGTTAGCTTCACTAATACAATCACAAAGCCAATGGCGGCATCTGTGCGGACATAGCTGGAAGCTTCATAAGAGTTACTCATATCGTCAAAGCGATCACCTATATCATTGCAGCGTTGTGCTTAAGCAAGTAAAAATTGTTGAAAGATAAAATACAAGCGTTTCTACTTTTGAGCGTTCACTTCTGTAAGTAAACTAATCGTAGGTCTTTTGCGATACCACCACATGACAAAGCCTGTGATAAATAAAATATTTGTCTCTAAAATTACTTCAATACCCTGTCATGAATCCTTACACTATCCTTAATCAAACCGGACTTCAGCGTGTTAGTGATGGCATGACCCAACCCCTACTAGAAAATTGCGAGACTGCCTCATATATCCTTTTTTTAGTCTGGCCACAACTTGGGGATTTTGATAGTCTTGAATATGCGTGGTGGTTACAGCGCGAAGCTAAAAAATTGTCAGATGGAAAACTCGCTATTCGTGCAGTGGGAATTGGTAATCGCGCCTCTGGAACAAGATTCTGTGAATATACAGGATTTCCACCTGAAAACTTATTTGTTGAACCTAATGGAGAACTACATCATCAACTCAAACTTTATTCAGGTCTAAATCTTCCTCTGCCTGGACTTTCTCCTGCTCAGAAAGCTTGGCTAAATCTAGTGTTAATGTGTGCAGGGTTTGGAAGTCCTGGAACGCTAAGAGAAGTTTTTCGGGGATACAGGGGAGATCGTCAAGCCCCTCAACTCATTGAAGATGATGAAATTATTCAGGGTACTCCTCTACCTGTTTTTAAAGGCTCGTTTTTCCAATTAGCTGGCAAAAGTGGGTTTCAACGTCCCTTTGAATTAGCTACTCTACGGCTACGGAATATGGTGGAAGTTCTCAGCAATTGGCATACTTATGTACCTAATTCTGCCTACTTAACTCAGCGTGGTGGAACTTTTCTGTTTGATACCAAAGGCCAGTTACTTTACGAACATCGAGATCCAGGAATTCTGGGCTTTGCTGCTAATATGAGTCAGCCCTTATCATTTTTATCCTTGATCGAAACGGATAGCTTTACCTCAACTCACTAATTCCTAATTGCTATTTCAATAATAGACCTCTTGCAAAACAAGTCCCTAACACCCCACTCCCAACCCCTCCCCGCAAGCGGCTATCCATTACCCGGATCTTTCTTAACATTTGCCAGAGTATTCACTCACGTTTTTATAACCCTGATTCGTTCATTGTTCATTCTCAATAAAAACACGGTTTTAGCGAGAATATTCAAAGCGAATTTGTCAAGTATGCCTAACTACTCAGTGACTAAGATGGTTATAGAACACGGGTTTCAAGATTGTAAAGAAAGATGTGGGTAACGCATAGCCGCAAGCGGGGAGGGGAGCGTTTGCTTTACTCAAATGCGGAGTGGGATTCTTTATTTTTGATTTATGCAAGAGGTCTAATATCTAACTCGCGTTTAATTTAGTGGGGTTTTAAACTTTCTTGTTCAGACGCAACGCTCGAATACTCGCTACCGCTGCGCTATCGTGGACTCGCTCTAAGCGTTGGCTTACTCCTACGGAGAAGCAAGCTACGCGTTAGCGTCTCTGAAAGAGAAGAGAAGGCTTTACGCTACGCTATTTGCTAGTCGTACAAAATTCATTCTGACCGGAGGCGGAGCGTCTCCGGCTCCGCTCCTGAATTCTGAATTATGCTGAGAATCGAGATAAGTGAGGACTTTCCAATGAAGCTTGAATTTCATTTGTGCGAAGTCGTCTTCCAGTAGGAAAATAGATGAAGCAGTAGTAATCATCAAGCTATATGTTTGAAATTATGGTGTTAAATCATTTCTTGTTAAAAGAGCCTGCTTCAGTATCTCATCAACACTCCGAGCACATCAATCTACTTTTGTAAATCCAAAATCTGCTCTAAAGCAAGCTCTAATGGAAATAAAAGTCATAATAATTCGTAATTGATAATGATGCTTGCGGACTCGCTAACGTAATTCGTAGTTGTAATCACTGCTTGCTTTGTACTTTTTTAATTACGGATTACGAATACAGCAAGTAAGGATAAAATGTCATTTATTATGCAAACTTCTGGAGCTCTTACTGGTTTAGATATCTTGGTAGTTGAGGATGATGATGATACTCGCTTTTTTATCACTACTGTCTTGGAAATGGATGGAGCAACAGTTATAGCAGTGATATCAGCAGATGATGCACGCAATGTATTGTCCAAATTGCAACCTGATGTTTTAATTAGTGATATTGGGTTGCCTGGGGAGGATGGCTACACTTTCATCTCCAAATTGCGTGCGCTTAAACCAAATAATTATGGACGAGTCCCGGCTATTGCTTTAACAGCCTTTGCTGATAGTGAGGCTCGTATCCGTGCCTTGGAAGCTGGTTTTGACACTCATATATCTAAACCGATCGCTCCAGAAGAATTAGTGGAGATAGTGGCTAATTTAGTTGCTTCTTGTAATTGGTAATTATTCTCATCGGTCTTGATAGTCTTCAGAAGACTTTGGATCTAACTCCCAGCGATCGCCATCACGATCCTCTAAAATATCGTTGGTATGCAGAAACTCAGAATCAGCCATTTCTAGACCTACTGCTGCTTCTAAGTCCTCAGTTACATTTTGATCGGGAGTGGAAGTAGTACCACCAACAGCTTCATCCCCAACTGCATCTGCATCTTGCCAATAAGCATCGACATCTCCACCAGTCAGTTTCGGACTAGTTTCTGTATACTCGTCCCTTTCGTCCTGCATAGAGCGTCCGCCGATATTGTATCCCGGCAAGTCTTTCACACCAGTACCGTAGGATTCGGTAATCTCTTGTGGCAAATCATTACTTTTAATTTTGTCATTATGATTTTTTTCTGCCATGATACTAGCCCTTTTCTGCATTTTTACAATAACGTTTTCTTGTCACCAATTTGTCTAACTAGAGGTGTATAGCTGATAAAATAATCTATCCCCTGAGAACGACGCTAAACTAGCGATCGCACCATAAGATTGTAGCTATGAATTCATGGTCAAGGAACTTGTAGTTGAAGTTATGAGTTAGAAGTTATTCAACCTGAAATTATTCATTAGCGAACTTCTAACTCATAACTATTTTCTGCTAGACAAAAATAGTTGAGAGCAAAATAAAGTCTTAAGTTTAGCATTTTCACCTAGTATTCATATTTCTAATTACCTAAATGCTAAACAATGAAGTAAATGCTAAGCAATGAAGTACTCAAAAATTATCTGAGTAACGGAGGCAGATTGTGAGGATAAGTAATTCAAAATTGGTTACTCAGTACAAGTCTGGCTATTTAGCTGTCTTCATCGATAAATATTTTTGTAACTAGTTAAAGACTAGAGAAATAAAAACGTAACACCATTTATGACTGAACAGAACAATCACCCAGGTAATAAAAAAGTTGCTATCCTTATTGAACAAGCAGTAGAGGATGCAGAATTTACAGTTCCATATAATGGATTCAAACAAGCAGGAATAGAGGTCGTAGTCCTTGGTTCCCGAATGAATGAAAAATATAAGGGTAAACTTGGCAAACTTAGTATAGAAGCCGACGGTACCACAACAGAAGCGATCGCAGCCGAATTTGATGCAGTAGTGATTCCCGGTGGTATGGCTCCCGATAAAATGCGACGCAACCTTAATACAGTACGTTTCGTACAAGAGGCTATCCAACAAGGAAAATTAGTTGCTGCCGTTTGTCACGGGCCACAAGTTTTGATTGAAGGCGACTTGCTTAAAGGCAAGCAAGCCACTGGGTTTAGCGCTATTGCCAAAGATATCACTAACGCTGGTGCAAATTATTTAGATGAGCCGTTGGTAGTTGATGGAAATTTGATTACATCTCGCGAACCTGGAGACTTGGCAATTTTCACCACAGCTATTTTGAGCCGTTTGGGTTATGGTGGAAAAGATGTTGCATTGCCAAATGAAAAAGACACAACTGCTGAATGGTGGAAACTAGCTGATGCTTGGGGTGGGTCAACTAAAGGTGATATTAGCAAAGGTTTAAATACTGCCCTTACTGGTGAACGTTATTCACTCGAAGCATTTGAAAAGTACTTTGAAAAGGAATCAGATAGCGAAGTTAAATCCCTCTTTCAACAAATTATTGCTAATAAGCAACGCCACATTGAAAAATTAGAAACCTATCTTCAGTATTTGGGCGAGAAACCCTCATCAGGGTTAAATATTGCCAATCAGTATGCCAAGGTAAAAACTGCCTTGACAGGAAGTGATGACATATATCAGTTACGTTCCGCTTTGGGGGATGTGCAAACGGGTATTGGCGATATTAGTAATTTGTGTGTAATGTTCACCGACCCAGTAGCAACTGCTATTTTCAAAGGAATTTCTCAGGATTTAATGAAATCTGAACAGCAATTAGTAGAGTTGTATCGAGCGCGGATAACCGCTCAGATTCCACCTCCGAAGCCGACTACAGGGGCAGCTATATCAATGTAATCAATCGCAGAGTTGCATAACATACTCCTATGAAGAAGTAAGCTACGCTTAACCTCTGATGAGTATTTGCGTTTTGGTTATTTTACTAGACCTCTGTCAAGTTTAGAATTAATGGGTAAATAAGCTTGTAGTAAGGACTTTAGTCTTTATTTTCTAAGTGCTGGAGTGCTTACTACAGACCCTCAAAACTAACTTAGACATTACACTAGACATCTGGCGAAAAAGAATTTGTATAGATGTAATACTACGTCTATACAGGGGTTTTGGATAACGCATATTTAATTTGTGGAGTTATCTAGAATTATCTACTATATGTAATGGAGAGATAAAAAAGTGACTTCGACATCAGGCGATAAACTTACTACCAGTCAGGGTGAAGCTAGTGAAGTAGAGCGTTGGGCATCTCTCATCGGTGGTGGTGCTATGGTGTTGATGGGTTTAAAACAAGGTTCTTTGCGGGGAGTGCTAACAGCTTTGGCTGGTGGTGGTTTGATTTATCAAGGTGCAACTAAACAAAGCACAATCCAGCAAGCACAGGAAGCAATAGGGATAAACCAACCCATCAAAATAGAAAAGACGGTAACAATTAATAAATCGGCAGAAGAATTGTATCGTTTTTGGCACAACTTTGAGAATTTGCCCACATTTATGAAGCACCTCAAATATGTAAGGGTGTATAATGAAAAACGTTCTCATTGGATAGCCAATGCACCTTTGGGTAATAGTGTGGAATGGGATGCAGAGGTCCTCGAAGACCGAGAAAATGAATTTATTTCTTGGGCTTCTGTAGAAGGTGCAGATGTTGATAATTCTGGTTTTGTCCGCTTTAAAAAAGCACCAGGCGATCGCGGTACAGAAGTAAAGATTGTCTTGGAGTATAACCCACCAGGTGGAGCATTGGGAGCTAGTGTAGCTAAACTTTTCGGTGAAGAACCAGAACAGCAAATTGGTGATGAATTACGCCGCTTCAAGATGCTAATGGAAGCAGGTGAAATTGCCACCATCGAAGGTCAAGCAAGTGGACGCAAGTAGTTTCCATGATTAGCGTTGAAAAAGGGATTGATAGCGATCGCTTTCCCAACTGCCTAAAAATGGCTAAAAAGTTTGCCAAAGCAGAAGTGAATAAGTTAATGCTGGCGAAGTGTTGAAACAGATGACTGGTGTCTTTAGTCCGATGCTTGTATTAGTGCTATTGGTATAAAAGACCATCACATTTTTCAACAAAAAAAAGGATAACTCCATCAAAGTTATTCTTACAATCTGAATGGTGAATAGTCATTCAGTGTTTTGAATTGTACATCCAACATAATGCAATTGAGGTTTTTTATGAATCGAGTAATTTCATGGCTGCAAAATATTCGCATTTCCCAAATCCTTGTAGTTTTCCTCGTAGGATTTATGTTTTTACTGGGTCAGGCTTTTAGCTACACTAACATAGCACTAGCTGATGTTAATACTCCAGAGGGCACTTATTACCAAGGAGCGCCAAATGAGCAAGGTGAAATTAGAAACGATAGCCAAATAGAAAATACTCAAAACTCCCAAAATCCCATAAAAAGCACTGTTGATAATATCCGCGAAAAGTTAAACTTGGATGAAAAACCTCCTGAAGCGACAAGAGAGTTTTTTGATCCTACTATAAACAAAACCGAAAATAAAACTTCATCATTTAGTAAAAGTAGAGAAGGTTATTATCGCACTCCTTCTAGCAATTAACTAAAGAGAGAGTTGCTAGAGGATTAGCAAATTTTGAGTCGAAATTGTTGACTCAAAAATTGTTGAATAACTTTTTAGCAATTATTGAGACGCGATAACTATCGCGTCTCAAAATCAAGATAAATATTAAATTTATCTTGATATGAATGAGTCAGAAATTATCAGAGGAACAAATAATTATGAAAGCAGTTTGCTGGCATGGAGCAAACGATGTACGGGTAGAAACAGTTCCTGACCCTAAAATTATTAACCCGCGTGATGCCATTATTAAAATTACTTCCACAGCAATTTGTGGATCTGATTTGCATATTTACAATGGTTACATCCCCTCAATGGAAAAGGGTGACATCCTTGGCCATGAATTCATGGGGGAAGTTGTAGAACTTGGAAGTGCAGTTAAAAATGTGAATATAGGCGATCGCGTAGTTGTTCCCTTCACCATCTCCTGCGGTAACTGCTTTTTCTGCAATCGTGATTTATGGTCGTTGTGCGATAACTCTAACCCTAATGCTTGGTTAGTAGAAAAGCAAATGGGATATTCTCCATCAGGTCTATTTGGCTACTCTCATTTATTTGGCGGTTATGCTGGTGGTCAAGCAGAGTATGCACGAGTGCCCTTTGCCGATGTCGGCTTATTTAAAATACCTGATGGGTTAACGGATGAGCAAGTACTATTTTTAACAGATATTTTCCCCACAGGCTATATGGCAGCCGAAAACTGCAACATCCAACCTGGTGATATTGTTGCCGTTTGGGGTTGTGGCCCTGTGGGACAATTCGCCATCAGAAGTGCATATATGCTAGGTGCAGAACGTGTAATCGCCTTTGACCGCATTCCCGAACGTCTGCAAATGGCTAAAGAATACGGCAAAGCTGAAGTTCTTAACTACGAAGAAGTAGATGTAGGCGAAGCACTCAAAGAAATGACTGGCGGTCGTGGCCCCGATGCTTGCATTGATTCAGTGGGAATGGAGGCACACGGCACAGATTTTATGGCGATGTACGACCAGGTAAAGCAAGCAGTACGTTTAGAAACAGACCGTCCGACGGCATTACGACAAGTAATTGTGTCTTGTCGCAAAGGTGGTCACGTATCAATTCCGGGTGTATATGGTGGCTTTGTAGATAAAGTGCCGATGGGTGCTGCGATGAATAAAGGTCTAATCTTGAAAATGGGACAAACACACGTCCACAAGTATTTAAAACCTTTGCTAGAACACATCCAAAACGGTGATATCGATCCAACATTTATCATCACTCACCGCTTACCTCTAGAACAAGCGCCCCACGGCTACGAAATTTTTAAGGACAAGAAAGATAACTGCATCAAAGTTGTACTCAAACCGTAATGGGGAGTGGGGAGTGAAGAGTATGAGGGGCAGGAGGGGAACAGAGGATAATAATCAATGCCCAATGCCTCATTCCCCATGCTCAAAGTTAAAACTATCAAAGAGGCAAAAAATATGTCTGATAAAACCGTTAGTAAAGTAGACTCTAGTCATTCCCCTAAAGGCCAACTTGGTCAAAAATATCTTGCATCTGGCAAAAGCATTTCCATGCGTCTGTGGGAAAATGAACAACCGAACGAACCTAAAGAGTCAACAGCACGGGAATATGAAACTGTTGGTTATGTAATCAATGGTCGTGCAGAATTACATATTGAAGGGCAAATAATTTTATTAGAGCCTGGAAGTTCTTGGATAGTACCAAAAGGAGCTAGCCACACCTATAAAATTCTAGAAACATTCACTGCTGTTGAAGCAACGAGTCCACCAGCTCAAGTTCACGGGCGAGATGAAAACTGATTTGCAGTTATTTGAAATTTGGCGATCGCTAAAAACTTATACCTGCTTTCAATGGCATAGAATATAAAGCATTCGTTGGGGAACAACATTCTTGTTCTCCTTTTTACTCAATGGGAACAGTGATAGATTTAGCAACTAGACTACCAGTAGAGATTTGGTTTCAAGAAAATCCCAGAGCTATAGCTATTTAAGTGCAAAGCATCTTTTAGTAAGCTTATTTGGGAAATCAACAGGATTTGTCGATGTACTTTTAGAGAGTCAGGGGTTACGCAGGCAGATTGCAATGACGGTAAATCGATTTAGTGTTGTGCCTGCAATTCTTAGACAGAGTAATTTTATAGTCACTGTAGTTTGTCAAGTAATACCAATTTGAAAAAAGAATGCGACAGATACATACGGATATACCTTTGTTCTGTCTGGCTTTCTTAATGCGTGAATTTTGAATTGGTATAATTACATTGTCTTCCTATGCCAAAGATTTAGTTGTGCAACCAGTACCACCTGCAATTGAACCAATTGCGCTTTCGCTGCTTTGGCACGGACGTTTAAGCCAGCATCCAGCCAATACATGGATGCGCTTCATAATCTTTGATATTTGTGCTGAAATATCGAGTGGTTTTCAAGACAGGATAAAGCACGGCTTCTAACCATAGTGTTATTGAGCAAGTGTTAGCTTTACTTTTGTACTCCTCCAACGGTTAGATGTGCCCGTCAGCTACACATGGAGTTATTTTCTCAATCTTAGTACACTTAAACGAACATAGTTAGAGTTGCAAAGGTTATTTGTGTCAGGTAAGTTTTAGGGAATCGCGCGATCGCATCTGTGATCAACTGCAACGCCGAATACTGCAAATGCGTAGGCGTAGCCAGCCGTAGGCATCGCCGAAACGATGAAAGCTCAATCATCCGATTAGCGATCGCACTCATTTTTCAATCTACTGAGGTGACTTAACAGAGCGATCAACTACTTTAAAGTTTTTGTGAAGCCAGTAAATAAGACAACAAAAAGCTTAGTGAATCTGTTATTCTGCTAGTGATTTTTAAGGATACTGTGGTAAGAGTAAATTAGTAGAAAAACCATAAATATTTAGTTATCTCTACAAAATCAAATCTGGTTTTCTTAAATGATCGCTCAGTTTTCCAGCTGCCTTGAGTAGGGGATGATAATTGTAGTTCTAATTAGGAGTCCATTCCAAATCGTGAAAACCGAAAAGTTCGCACTCTCGACTATTGTAGCATTAGCTGCCTTAGCTAGCACTGCAACGGCTGCACAAGCAGTCTCGCTCGTCAATCAAGCCTTAGACGTTCTCCCAGCGCCTCCCTTGGGTGAATCAGTCTTCACTTTCACCCAGCAAGGAGCTACGTCCCTGCCATTTGTTAGTCCTATTCAGACGACGGGATCGGGATCTGCATTAAGGATTAACAATAACCTGAATAACTTGGATGTCTCTGTCGGTGATATTGTGTATCGTCTGTTAAGCCCTGATGCTCAGTTTGGCACTGTTACTTCAAACCTTTACAAGGTGACGCTATCTGAAAACAACTCCATTGCAACATTCACAGGCGCGCGCGTCAACCCTAGTGAAGTGTTCCGCATTGAGCGCACGGTCAGCGATGGCTCGCCTGTCGATTTTACCTTGAGATTATCTACCGCAAATGAAACGAACACGTCTGCTGTTCCTGAACCGACTACAATTCCAGGTCTAGCGCTTGCAGGTGTCGCTTGTGCCTATATCCGTCGGCGCAAACAGCAAGCCGCAGAGTAAACAGTGAAACGAGATATCTGACTTCTAAGTTGCAACCCCGATTCTAGGGACGAACCGCATCAAGCAATCGGATATCTGGTTAATGGCAGCTACAGGCGATCGCGATCGTAATACCGTTGTGTTGGTCGAACTTACCTTCAATTAAGTTGATTAATACCAAGTTGCAATCATCTGTGATATTTTTCCCTTTGCTAGAAAGCTTCTCTGCTTCCCCTACCCGCCAAAATTAATATGTTTGAACACAACTGAGATAAAGTTTTAAATCGGGCAAGTTTAAACAAAGAGTAAGTATTGTGAATGCATCGGTTTGCATTCACAGTTAAATCAGTTTTAAACCACGAAGAGCATTAAAATTTCTAACACTCCAAAGCTGAAGTGTCATTAGTAGGAATACAATCACAAAATTATACAGTTTTGTTTGTAGAGACTGTACTGGAAAATTGCGGAGGTTAAAACAATGGATGGGCGCGATCGGTACTTACGAATCGCTCTGGTTCTGATTGGAATAGCTTTTCTACTTATCTATCCGCTAACTCAGGTCTGGGCATCGGGTTGGTTATGGCAACCAGGTCAGCACGAATACGAACAGATGATCATTGGTGTTTATGCGACGCTTGGTGTCTTTTTGCTATTAGCTTCAAGGCAACCAGAAGCTCACCTGAGTTTAATCTGGTTCACCGTCACATCAAGTGTAATCCACGGGTTGATCATGGCAATACATGCAGTAATTGACCCTGCTGAACATGGACACCTGCTTGGTGATGTTCCAGCATTGTTCTTGGTAGCAATTGTCCTTGGCTTTTTAGCGCCCCGCAAAGTAGTGTCAAGTACATAAACGGGCTACGCCTACGCTCTATTTTTTACTGTACTTTGGATATGAAAGGGCATGAGAATCGAACCGTAAAGGACGCATAGACACGTTCGCGGAGCATTCCCGTAGGGTAGTGGCTTTCCGAAGGGTAGGGCGCGTACCCCTACGGGAAAGCAAGCTACGCGCAGCGTTTGGCAGAGAAGGAAAAGAAAAGAAGGAGTGTAGACGCGTAGCGGCTACGCTCCTAAACTTTAAACTACAACTTTTATATGGCATCAATTATTCTTTGCAGTTGGGCAAAGATTTGACAACTGAAGGGTTATGGTGTGATTTGTTGGAAAGGTGCAATCGCTAGCGATATATTTCTCTTAAAAAGATTGCATAATTTCCCCTTATCGTCATTGTATTGGGATGACCTACACCTAAAGTCTGCTCACAAATAGCCAAAGCTTGCTCAAACAGGGGTTTGGCTTCGTTGTAGCGTCCTGTAAATTTGTAGAGTAATGCCAGATTATTCAGACTATTGGCGACATGATGATGGTTATCTCCCAGTAAGCGTTTTCTCAAATCTAAAGCTTGCTGATACAGGGGTTCGGCTTCGCTGTAGCGTTCTGTAGAACCGTAGAGTAATCCGAGATTGTTCAGGCTAGTGGCGACATCAGGATGGTTGTCTTTTAGTAAGCGTTTTCTCAATTCTAAAGCTTGCTCATACAGAGGTTCGGCTTCGCTATAGCGTTCTGCAAAACGATAGAGTTCTGCGAGATTGTTCAGGCTAGTGGCGACATCGGGATGGTTGTCTTTTAGTAAGCGTTTTCTCAATTCTAAAGCTTGCTCATACAGAGGTTCGGCTTCGCTGTAACGTTCTGTAAAACGGTAAAGTTCTGCGAGATTATTCAGGCTAGTGGCGACATCGGGATGGTTGTCTTTTAGTAAGCGTTTTCTCAATTCTAAAGCTTGCTCATACAGAGGTTCTGCTTCGCTATAACGTCCCGTAGATTCGTAGAGTACTGCGAGATTATTCAAGCTAGTAGCGACATCAAGATGGTTGTCTCCCAGTAAGCGTTTTCTCAAATCCAAAGCTTGCTGATACAGGGGTTCGGCTTCGCTGTACCGTCCTATAGAATAATAAAGTGCTGCAAGATTGTTCAGGCTAGTGACGACAAAGGGATGGTTGTCTCCTAGTAAGCGTTTGCTTAATTCCAAAGCTTGCTCAAACAAGGGCTTGGCTTGGCTGTAGAGTCTTGTAGATTTGTAGAGTCCTGCGAGATTGTTCAGGCTAGTAACGACATCGGGATGGTTGTCTCCCAGTAAGCGTTTTCTCAGTGACAAAGCTTGCTGATACAGAGGCTCAGCTTCGCTGTACCGTCCTATAGAATGATACAGTTCTGCAAGGTTGTTCAGGCTAGTGGCGACATCGGGATGTTCTAAACCAAGACGATTTTCAGCTACCTCAATACATAGTTTGTACCAAGGTTCTGCTTGCTGATAAAGTCCTTGAGCTTGATAAAACCAGCTTAAGCCTGTGAAAGGGCAAATTAAATCTTCGTTACTGAGATACTGGGATAGATGGGTTGCAATTTCTGCAATGTGGGGAATAGCGGAATTGAGATTGAAAATATCTTCAGGGTTAGACTGTTGAGGAATTTGCTTTGCCACTTCTACCAGCAGCGCGACAAAAGCAGTTTTCACATTATCTGCCTCACTTGACTCTTCCAACTTCATTTGGAAAAATTGCCGAATCAGTGGATGTAAACGATAAATTCCTTTAGCCTGCCATTGTATTAAATGCAGTTTTTGCAACTGGGCTATAGCTTTATCCCAGAATTCTTGTTCATCGTCATTTTCTATCGCCTCAACAAATAAGGGAATGTCATCCAAAGCATACAAACTCAGCCAACAGCCTAAGCCTTGTGCTTTCTCATCTAACTGTTCCCAACTCAATACAAAAGCTTCAGCAACGCCGTATTCATAACATATCAATGGGTTAGCATTAGCTACTGCTTCCTGTTCCAGTCGCTTTTTCTCTAGCCGCTTTAGTAGTATCTCCAGAGACAAATCTGGTATTGTATCCAGATATCGCCCCACTAACTCTAACGCCAAAGGCAAATATCCCAAGAATTTACAAATTCTTCTGGCAACCCAAGCCTCGCTTTTAAGTCGTTCCCTGTCAACCAGGGATTTTAATAATTTCATTGCTGCCAATGGTTTGAGGACATCCAAAGGTAATTGCGGCAAAGTTTTATCAAATCCCTGGCGCGTTGTCAGCAATACTTTAAACCTGGGTAATTCTGGGGGTAGATAAAGCTGAACCTGTGTTTTGTAGTCAGTGACATCATCGAACACCAGCAGCACTTCACCTTGTTGCCAATTCTCCCAGCAGTATCTCAGCCTATCTGCTAATTCCCACTCATCCGGTACAATGAGGTTAAATTTCAATTGGGCAAATCTGAAAATCTGAATTGCGACATCAATTCCCTGTGCTGATAACCAGCAAACCCCACCTTGATAATTCTGCAAGTGCTGTTTGGCGTATTGGGTAGCCAGTTGAGTTTTTCCCACACCACCCATACCCGCCACAGCTACAATGGCAACTTGCCCAGATGTTTGTAATGAGGAGTGTAGGTTTTGTAGTTCTGCCTCACGTCCCACAAATTTTTCAAATGGAACAGCAGGGGGAATATTTTGATGAATTTCTTTGATTGTGGTGTGGGCAGCGTTCGACTGAGCGCTCGCGCCGAAGTCTTGCTTGCCATTATATTTTGCTCTCAGGCAAGCCCGTAATTTTTCTAGTTTGCCCCGACTCTTAGAAGTCGCTAACTCAGGATAACTCTGAGCAAACTTGTTATACACCTTAGTCATCAGCTTTTTGAAAACACCAACACCGATATTCAATTCACTGGCAAGTTTCACCTGACTCTTACCTAAGTTTTCATTCTTCAAACGCTCTACAAAAGCTGCCGTTTGCTCTGGGGATAAACTATGAGTAGCAGCTTCATTGGTTAGAAAATCAACCCATTGCATAGACAGCTTGTGAGATTTCTTCTTGATTCTATCTAATTTCTAGTTTCTCTCGATTTCTAGGGAATTTCCTCATTCTTCTGGCATAAATACCATTTTCATAGAAACACGCCTACGTAATTGTGATTACAGGCTAACAAGCGCGTTGTAGCAGACGAACGCAAGCGCCCGATACGAAGTTAAAAGATATTTTGCCGTGGATCTTCTTTAACGTTAGCGCGATCGCATCTCTGATAAACTGCAACGCCAAATAGTGCAGAACACATCAATCGATTTGATTGACAAAAGACTCTTCGCAGCCGAAACAGCGATCGCAACGGCTGGCGTTGCTTGTCTTGTCTTCTGAGGCTGCGCTTTACTTGCCATGACTGTAAATATTTTTGTTTATCAATAAAGGCAGGAGGCAGAGGGCAGGAGGAAAACTGCTGTCTGTTTCCTGCTGCGACCAATCAGGGAAAGGGTTCAAGAAAGTTTTTAATCGGACAAGCTCAAACAAAAGGTAAGCATTGTAAATGCATCGGCAAGCATTGTGAATACATCAACTTGCATTATGAATGTACCGACTGGCATTGTGAATGTATCGGCAAGCATTGTGAATGCATCTTGGGGAATATGTTTCAAAACACACCTTAGTTAGAGTCTCTGTGCCAGATTACCGTGATACTATACGGCTCATTCCTGTTGTTTGTTGTAGGAGACAATTATGGAAATCAGTAGACGCAGCTTGTTAAAAACTGCTTCTGCTTCAGGATTAGTGGCAGCAGGACTTGCAGTTTCGGAAGGATTTTTGCAACCAATCCTCACTCAAGCAGAACCTGTTGATGATAATACTCAACTGCTAGCCCAAACACCGGCTGCTACTAGACGCGGCGATATGTTGTACCGCAACCTCGGACGCACCAAAGAACAGGTATCTGTGATTGGCTTGGGGGGATATCACATTGGAAAAATAGAAGAAGAGCAAGAAAGTATTAAGCTGATCCGCAGTGCTATTGATCGCGGCATCAATTTTATGGATAACTCTTGGGACTATCATAATGGACGTAGCCACCGTTGGATGGGAAATGCTCTGAAAAATGGTTATCGCCAAAAAGTCTTTTTAATGACGAAAATCGACGGTCGCACCAAAGCTGCTGCCAAAATGCAGATTGATGAATCGCTCAAAGATTTGCAAGTCGATCACATCGATTTATTGCAGCATCATGAAATACTCCGCTTTGAAGACCCCGATCGTGTCTTTGCTCCCGGTGGCTCAATGGAGGCAGCCGTTGAAGCACAAAAAGCAGGTAAAATTCGCTATATCGGTTTCACAGGACATAAGAATCCCCAAATTCACCTTCAGATGCTGGAAACTGCTGCACAAAATGGTTTCCGCTTTGATACTGTGCAGATGCCTTTAAATGTGATGGATGCCCATTTTAGAAGTTTTGAACACCAGGTTTTACCTGTACTAGTAAAAAACAATATTGGTGTCTTGGCAATGAAAACCATCGGAGAGTCTTATATTCTTAGAAGCAACACAGTCAGTGCGATCGAATGCCTGCACTACGCAATGAATTTGCCAACCTCAGTTGTAATTACGGGCATCGATAGTATGAAAATTTTAGACCAAGCCTTTGAGGCGGTTCGCACGTTTGCGCCAATGGATCAAACACGAGTTACAGCACTGTTAGCGCGTACCCGTGAAGCAGCAGCTAAAGGGCAGTACGAACGATATAAGACCACAACCCAAAATGATAGTACAGCCATGAATCCAGCTTGGCTGGGGTAAATATTAATAAGCTGTTACGCAAAGAAAATTGCACATTAAATAGTGAGGGTTGTCATTTGTCCTTTGTGCTTTGTCTTTAGAAACACAAATGACTAATGACGATCTAATAGGTAAATTCAAAGTTTGGGCTTCATTACCAAGATGTGTGTACACCGTCGCCGATACTTTGGGGAGGGCTGCAATGACTGGGGAAATCATAACTAATTATGCGGACATGATATTACGCATATCCTCTCAAAATCATTTTTTGTATCACTTGACCAGAGGATTGACTATTGTCTGATTATTTATTGCTGCTGGGTCTATCGATTGGAAGATGTATTTATCCTCAAAGCCTTGAAATGTTATAGGAAGGTACAAAGAGGCTGACTTGCAGATAGTAAGTTATTGAATAAAAACTGGAGATGATCGTGGCTAAATTAACAAATTTACGAGTTGCAGTATTAGCAACCGATGGGTTTGAAGAAGCCGAACTCACAGAACCCGTAAAAGCACTCAAAGAAGCTGGCGCACAAGTTGAAATTCTCTCAACAAAATCTGGACAAATTCAAGCGTTTAAACATCACGATAAAGGTACAACTGTAAGTGTTGATCGAGTTCTTGATGAAGTACAAGCAAGCGAATATGATGCTGTGTTGTTACCTGGTGGCGCACTCAATGCCGATACGCTGAGAATAGAGCCGAAAGTACAATCCTTCTTACAGCAAATGCAGCAAGCAGATAAACCATTAGCTGTGATTTGTCATGCACCTTGGGAATTAATATCTGCCAACTTGGTGCAAGGACGCACTTTAACTAGTTATTACACGATTCAAGATGACATTCGTAACGCAGGTGGTAACTGGGTAGATCGAGAAGTTGTAGTAGATGGAAACTGGGTGACAAGTCGTCAGCCAGATGATATCCCGGCATTCAATCGGGAAATGTTGAATCTATTTGCACAATTTGTATCGGCGGCATCTGCTTCACATTAATCAATCGGCTTTGTTTGTAGCTTACTTAACTGTGCGATCGCACTTGTTTTTCATTCAACGTTTCAAAATCTAGCTTTATTCAAGGAAAACTATTGATTATGTCCAACTTCAAAATATTATCTACTGGTATAGTGGCGATCGCCTTATCTTTAGCAAGTGGTTGTACACCAACTACGCCCCATGACCAAACTACATCAGAAGCTCCACCTGCTCAATCTGTGCAAACGACAGAAAGTCCATCTGCAACTGTATCCCCAACTGCATCACCAACTACATCAGGGCAAAATACCCCCAGTTCTTCAGACAAACAGTTTATGACTGAAGCTGCTCAAGGTGGTTTAGCAGAAGTCCAATTAGGAAAACTAGCATTAAAACGTGGAACTAGCAAGGCGGTAAAACAGTTTGCACAGCGCATGGTTAAAGATCACACCCCAGTGAACAATCAACTTAAACAGTTGGCGGCTAAAAAAGGTGTAACCCTGCCAACTAGTCTCGATACCACAAATAAGCAAGTCCAGCAACGCTTATCTAACCTTTCTGGTGCTAGCTTTGACCGCGAATATTTGAATCAGATGCTTGAAGATCATCAAAATGATGTCTCCGCATTTCAAACTGAAGCTCAAGGGGGACAAGATCCAGATGTGAAAGCATTTGCAGCTAAAACGTTACCAACCCTCCAACAACACCTGAAACAGGTTAGTTCCCTTGTTAATCCTGGAACTACAACTAACGCCCCAACTCCAAGTAGCGCTCCAACTCCAACTAGTACCCCGTAATATCAGTTAAGGGAGACAAGGGGGAGGGGGGAGACAAGGGAGAAATTTGTTCTTGTCCTTCTTATCCTTGTCCCCTAAGTCTCAAGCTTCAGTAGTGCCTCGGCTTAGAGTAACCTCATAGCGAAACGGGGGATTGAAGTAAGGACGTATTATTTCTTGTAGCACTTTCCGCTTGAAATAAATATTTATTTCTTCTTCCATACTTAAAAGTAGGGGCTTCAAACCTTCTGTGCTGAGTGCGGATTATTACTTTTTGACTCAGCACTCAGTACTGTTTTGGTGAAGAAAAGATGCTTAACTGAACGGTATTGGAGTATAAACCCGATTGCTTCAAGGTTTTGAGCAATCAACACAGTTCAGATAAGCTCAAAACCCTGATGTCGAGAAGCGATTTATCTCGTCTTAAAAGACCAATTATCTACACCAATAACCCTTAAAGGAATTAGATAATTTATTTCTTGGAGTTCTCTAAGTAAAGTTTGCTCAAAAGCGTAGTATTTTTAATTGCAAAAGAACGCATTAGCATTGTCAGGCAACGCAATGCCATTGTTAGACGATGCAATGTCATTGTCAGGCAACGCAATGCCATTGTTATGCGATGCAATGGCATTGTTAGGTGATGCAATAGTGTTGTCAGGCAACGCAATGTTATTGTTAGGCGATGCAATGGCATTGCAAGGTATTCCCAAATTGAATTTGCTACGAATTGTTGTATTAAATCCAAAATTTCACCATTAATAATTAAGAAACCACGATGTCTAAATTGTTTAAAGGAGAATTTTCTCGTCGTCAGATTTTGACTACAGCTGGGTTAGGAGCCATTTCAGCGGCTGCAATTGGTAGTATGGGCGAAGAGGTTGCTGCCCAACAGCCAACTGGGCAAGCTACTCCACGCGGAGGAACGTTGCCGCCTCAGATTGAGTTTCCGTCCATCTCAGAAAAAACTGAGGTTGAGACAGGGGGGCCACCAACTGCATTACCTCCAGAGCGACGTTTAGGATTTGCGATCGTCGGACTTGGCAGACTGACATTAGAAGAAATCATGCCTGCGTTTGCAGAATGTAAACTAGCAAAGCCAACTGCCTTGGTTAGTGGTGATGCTGCTAAAGCCAATCAAGTTGCCCAGCAGTATGGCATTAAACCGCAGAACATATACAACTATCAGAATTACGACAATCTCCGCAACAATCCAGAAGTTGATGTGATTTATATTGTACTGCCTAACAGTATGCATCGGGAATATACGGTGCGTGGTGCAAAAGCTGGAAAGCATATTCTGTGTGAAAAGCCAATGGCAACCACAGTCAAAGATGCTCAACAGATGATCGATGCGTGCAAACAAGCTGATCGCAAGCTGATGATTGCTTATCGCTGCCAATATGAGCCACATCATCGCGCCATGATTGGGATGATCCGTAGCAAAGAATTGGGAATTGTGAAGGTGATTCAGGCAGATAACGGACAAAACCAAGGCGGTGACTTAAATCAATGGCGATTGAAACGTGCCTTAGCTGGAGGTGGCTCTTTACCGGATGTGGGAGTTTATTGCTTGAATGCAACTCGCTATTTGACGGGAGAGGAACCGATCGCAATTAGCGCCCAAATCTTCAGTACTCCTGGCGATCCGCGCTTCAAAGAAGTTGAAGAAAGTGTCACCTTCCAGCTGCGGTTTCCCAGTGGGATACTAGGGATTTGCTCCACTAGCTACGGCTTCCACGAAGCGCGCCGCTTTCGCGTCTTTGGTTCTGATGCTTGGGCGCAGCTCGATCCGGGATTTTCTTACAACGGTTTGCGAATGATGATTTCGCGCAAATCGCCAACCAATAGCATGGCTGAAAACATTAGCGAAGTGCGGATAGGTGAGAAGAATCAGTTTGCTTTAGAAATCGATCACATGGCGGATTGTGTGATTCAAAATAAACAACCTCATACGCCTGGTGAAGAAGGTTTGCAAGACCAAAAACTAATCGCGTTGATTTACGAAGCGGCACAAACAGGCAAAACAATCGCTCTACCTCGTGTATCAGGATTAGATATTACTCGTGGCCCTGCTCCTCGAATGCTGAAGTAATACGTGCATACCCAGTCATGACAATGTCTGAGAAGTAAGAAAGCCCACGTAACGCTATCCTGTTAGTAGAAAAAATATTAAGTATGACAGGGTTACGAGACTATGATTCGTTTAATGCTCAAGCAACTTGCGTGACTAAAATCACCTATCAAGAACTTTTCAGACATCCTCTAATCAAAGCTCTCGGTGATGCCAGAAAAATGCTCAGCTAGAAAATCTACGAAAGTCCTTATTTTGGGTGATAGGTATCGCTGATTAGTATAGACAGCATAAAGAGATGAGGTTGCCAACGTGTAGTCCAGCTTCAGCACCACCAATCGTTGGCTGATAAGATCATCTTCAATCAACCACTTTGGCAAAACCGCTAACCCCATACCGGCTAGGGTTGCCTGATACAGCATGATAGTGTTGTTGGATCGGATCGAGACTGGCAGTTTGACTGTCTCCCGCCCGTTATAACCCTCAAAGAGTATCTCATCAGCAAACTGCGAGTAGTAATAGCTGATACTTACATGCTTCGATAGTTCGTTGGGAGTTTTTGGGTATCCATTTCTTTGCAAATAGTCAGTTGAGCCGACCAACATGAGTTGAATTGAGCAAATGCGTCGCGTGAGCAGTGAAGAACCGGGTTCCTCAGGCGTGACACGTAACGCCAAGTCAAATCCTTCTTTCACCAAGTCTACCAACCGATCGTTCAAATTCAGATCTAGCAAAACGTCTGGATAGCGAGAGCGGTACTTCGCCAAGGCTTTAGTGAATAACGGGTTAGCAAACCAAACTGGGGCGCTGATCTTGAGTACGCCACGCGCGACGACGGCTGATTGCCTCACCGTTGCCTCCACCATTTCCAATTTATCAAGTATTTCCCGGCATTGTTCATAATAGACCCTTCCTGCCTCAGTTAGACTTAAGTGTCGGCTGGTTCGATTCAACAAACGTGCACCAAGGTTTCGTTCCAAGTGCATCACATGCTTGCTGGTCATGGCTGTGGATAAGTTGAGCCGCTCGGCGGCTGCCACAAAACTTCCCGATTCCACCACCTGAAGCAATACTTTCATGCTCGTTAAGGTGTCCATCGTAGTTCTAAAGTTTCCTAAGAAGAAAGATAGCATCAACAAAATGATACTTGTACAACGATCAGAAATGAATGTAATTTGAGGAAGACTGGCAGCATCAAATAGCTAGGCAAGTAAATAGCTATGACTAAACCAACAAAGGGTGGTATTCTATATTTTTTGCTCTTCGCCTGAAGAATTTATGCATTGGACGTTTCAGGAGTCTTAACAACAAATCTAGAACACTATCAACTCGTCGATTGCCTGCAAGAATTTCAACGTAGAGGAGAATTTACAATGTCTCAGAACAACGAACTCACAGCGATTGACCGCTTTACCATCTTCGAGCAGTTGAATATGCATCAGCGATGTATCGACAAGGGTTGGGGGCGCGAGCAGGCCGACCTCTACAACCGCCTTTACTGGCCGGAGGCCAAATTCCACGTCTACGACCTACGTACTTCAACCTTCGAGGGTTTTGAGGGCATGAAGCAGATGTTCGACTACGCACACAGCGTCTTCCCAATGGACAAGTGGTTCCACTCTATGGGCGCGTTTGAAATTTCCGGATCGGGTGACAGTGCCGAAGCGCATTGGCGATGGTTCGTGTACTGGAAGGCTGAACAGGTCGGAATCGTTTCGACTGGCACCTACGACGACGTCTTTGAACGTCGCGATGGCGTCTGGAAGTGTCTGGAGCGCACCTCCAAGAGCGATCCTAACTGGCCGGTAGACTTGTTCCAGCCCTTTATTGATCGCGCAGACATCACCTTCAAGGCGTCCTGATAGTGAGACTTTTGTAGGTTATGTGGAGCTTCGCGAAAGCCGTCTACATATCGCTCATGGAAATGCGCGTCAATTGTTTTCACTCTAACTAAAGCCTCAACACCAAGTAAACCGTTGTATTGTGAGTGAGGTAAATCCAACCACTAATGGGAGTCGTTTATGGCAGATAGCACAGTTGGCACTCATGTAGTCGTTGAGGACGCAGCTTCTCTGGCTGAAGCGGTTCAACGTACACATGTTGTAATCGAGGTGGCTGGTCGCCTTCATGACTTAGAGAAATTTACACTTCTTGAAGGCTCAAATTTGGTGGGTACAACTTCTGACGCAGAATTGGTCTTCAAGCCAGATTCAGACTGGGTAGCGCTCACGGCAAATAACACCCTCCAAAACCTAACACTGCGATCAGATCCGAGCCGATTAACGCTCAGTCTGGAACTGGCAACGACTACCCTTGGACAACTCAAGTTGCAGCATCTCATCGTCTACGGTCGGCTGCACTTGGAATCGAGTATTGTGATGACCGCTGACCTTGTGCTCACTGACATTCAAGTGTATGACGGCGACAGCACCTCAGCGCTGCATCGTCCAGTCGGTTATGGCGTAGAGGTCGTTCCGGGTTCGCTAACGATCTACAATCGCTGTACCGATCCCCAAAGTCGCTGGACACTGCGTGCCGAAAACCTCTCAGGGGGAACGCGAGATGTGCCGTTGAGGGGTAGCGGCATCTTTATTTTTGGCGGCATGACTGTTCCAAACGCCGATCCTCAAGGTGGACCAGCGCCCAGTTCTCCTGGTGGCATGATCGACCTTAAATTATTGACCACAGGCGAAATCCATACTAATGGCAATATCCCGGCTGGTACTGGCAATCTTATCTCAGGCGGGGTGTTCGTTGGCTCAGGCGTGAAGGCTCAACAAGTGATCAATAACAGTCCTGTAACAACTTACGGGACAAATGACATGGTGTTGGATAACTGGGGCAATGTCCGTCTTTGGCTTGCTCGGCAGTCCATCATATCTCATGAAACCAGTGGAATCGGATTCGTGAATTTCGGAGATTTGCAGACTTTGATTGTGCAAGGCGACCTGGCAACCTATGGCGAAGGGGCGCGGGGGTTCAATCTATACGATGGAACCTTGGCTTATGCAGAATTCAAAAGCATTACCACTCATGGCAATGGCTCGATCGGGATACAGACCAGTAAACCATTTGGCAATATCCTCGTGCTTGGGGACGTGATCACAAAAGGTGGTAGGGGTAACAGTTTGGTGCGTGGCGTGGTCGTACAGCTTGACGCGCACGCCCTGAGTCTCAAACCGGGCACAAGTGGAAAAGAGATCATTGTACTGGGTCGAGTCGAGGCTCAAAGAGAGGAAATTACCTCATTGGATTTCGCTGCTCCAGCCAGCACAGTTGAATTCATTATGATCGGTGGTCAGCAGTATGTCGATGGATCGTCAACAGAGTAGGTAATACCAATTCAAAATTCAAAATTCAAAATTAAGAATTAAGAATCTAGACAGGACAAGGTTTTGGAGATGTGTATCTGTCGCATTCTTTTTTCAAATTGGTATAAGTAAGGGTTTAACGCCAAAACAGCGCGATCGCAGTTTTGCATTCCAAGCGACTATGAATCTTTTACTTGGTAACATTCAAAATTTTGATCGCCAGTGATTGATGAAATACCGATCCATTTTATTCACAGGAGTACGTCACAATGGCAACGATGAAAGCAATCCGAATTCATGCTTACGGCGGGGCTGAAAACCTCAAGTACGACGAAGTACCCCGTCCTGAACCGCAAGCAGGGCAAGTCCTCATTCAAGTGTATGCAGCAGGCGTAAACCCAATCGATTGGAAGATTCGTGAAGGGTTTTTCCAACAAGTCTATGATTATTCGCTGCCTGTGATTGCTGGCGCTGATGTGGCTGGTGTTGTTGCAAGTGTGGGCGATGGTGTCACCACACTGCAACCAGGACAAGCGGTTTATGGAACAGCAGACATGGCGCTTTCGGGAGCCTATGCCGAGTATGCAGTGGGCTATGCAGACGCGATCGCCCCGAAGCCGAAAACGCTTGACTATATTCACGCAGCTTCTATCCCAATCGCGGCAATCACCGCATGGCAAGCGTTGTTTGATGGCGCAAATCTCCAGCCAGAGCAGAGCGTGCTGATTCATGGTGGCGCGGGTGGAGTGGGTCGCTATGCAATTCAGTTTGCCAAGTGGAAGAGGGCACGAGTCATTGCAACGGCATCGGCAGCGAACCTTGATGATCTGAGAAACCTGGGTGCCGATCAGGCGATCGACTATGCGAGTCAACCGTTTGAACAGCAGGTAAAAGATGTAGATGTGGTGCTTGATTTGGTTGGTGGAGAAACGCAAGCGCGATCGTGGCAAATCATTCGTCCTGGTGGCGTTTTAGTTTCGACACTTGGTGTGCCTGAATCAGGCATTCCACAGGGCATTGAAGCGGTTCCTGTTTTCGCCAATCTTAGAGCAAATTCCCAGCTCCAGCAGATTGCTCAATTGATTGATGACGGACAGATCAAAGCGTCTATTGAGCAAGTTTTTGAACTGGCAGAAGCCGCTAAAGCGCAGGAAGTTAGCCAGCACGGACATCCACGCGGCAAGCTGGTTTTGCAAGTCGTTCATCCAGCTTGAGGCAGGCTTTTGTAAAACTTTGGTTCATCGAACTTTTTTCCTGTAAGGGCGAAGCATTCGGGCAAAAATCTTTATTTCAATGGGTTATTAATCAAATGCTTCCTCCCTACGCAGAGTGTATCTCAGGCAGAGTTCATTAACGAAATCTTTGGAGTTATTACTTAAAAAATGCGAACGAGACCCGTTCGTTTATCACTTGAAAATTTCTGCAACACAACCAATCAAGGCTGAACATTACCCGCTAATCGAACAAAAGTACGTTGAGCTTCGACTATGAGTAGAAACTTAGTTATGCACAAAAGTAAGGAGCGGCTATTATGGCAGTAACGACAGATAAGAAATCCTCAGCACCAAACATTGAACTAGGAACACCCGCACTGAACTGGATTGATGGCGAGTGGATTGATTCAAAAAAGCATACTGATAGCATTGATCCAGCTACAGGCAAGGTGATTGGAACTTATGCAGATGGTGGGCGTGACGAGGCAGTTCAGGGGGTTAATGCTGCGGTGCGAGCGTTCCGAGAATTAGACTGGAAGGAAAATCGGGCACTTCGTGCACGAGTGTTGAATCAAATTGCCGATCGCTTTGAAGCCCACAGAGATGAACTGATCGCGATTCTCTCGCTTGAAAACGGCAAAGTCCATGACGAAGCAGCATTTGAAGTCGATATGATTCCCAGCAAATTTCGATACTGGGCATCAGTTGTGCTGACGGATTATGGACGGGCGATGGAAGTCCAACCCGGACGCCTTTCGTTTGTGACTCGATCTCCAATCGGAGTTGCTGGAATCGTCGCACCGTTTAACTCACCGCTTGTCCTGACTGTGCGATCTCTGGCACCTGCTCTCGCTGCTGGTGTTACAACTGTTATTAAATTGCCGGGTAATACAGCACAGATCAACTATCTGTTTAGTAAAACCCTCGCTGAAGCTGCCGATTTACCGAAGGGCGTGATTAATGTCTTTAGTGAAAGCAAAGGCAGAGGCGGATCATCTTTTCTGATGGAGTCAAAGGATGTTCGAGTGATTAGCTTTACAGGAAGCACAAAGACCGGGAAAGCAATTTCTGCAACAGGGGCAGCGACGCTCAAGCTGTTTCAAACTGAACTCGGTGGTAAGACGCCGATGATTATCTTCGAGGATGCCGATCTGGAGGCGGCTGCACCCAAAGTTGAGAAGGCACTCACGACTTTTGCAGGTCAATTCTGCATGACGGGTTCCCGGCTATTGCTACAGCGTGGTGTTGCTGATCGCTTTCGCACGCTGATCGCCCAGCGATTAGAGAACGTTAAGACAGGACCTGCGTCCGATCCCTCAAGTGATATGGGACCTCTCATTGATAAGTCGAACGTCGCTCGTGTTGACAAGATGGTGGAGGAGGCGATCGCAGCAGGCGCTAAGGTGCTTGTACGCGGCGGCCCAATTATAGAAGGTCCACTCGCCAGTGGTGCATTTTACCGTCCGACTCTGCTGGAAGTGACCGATCCAAAAATGACGATCGTTCAAGAAGAGGTCTTCGGTCCAGTCCTAACGATGCAAATCTTCGATACTGAGGCAGAAGCGGTGCAGCTAGCAAACGATAGCGAGTATGGCTTGGCCGCGAGCATTTGGACTCGCGATGTTGACCGCCCATTGCGCGTTGCCCGCGAGATAGATGCAGGCACGATCTGGATCAACAATTGGGCGATCGTTTGGGACGAGTTTGAGGAAGGCGGATTTAAGCGCAGCGGCAACGGCAGGCTGAATGGTCTGACGGCGATCGATGAATTTCTGGAGTACAAACATATCGCTTTCAACTCAGGAGTGATCCCCAGTGTTGGCGTTTCTGCCCAATAGTTGAGCTTGGAGCCAAATCTTGAGTCTTTCTTAAATAAGCCTCACAACCATCAAACCCGACTATCGGGTTTGCATAAGCAGCCTTATCGGAACACGTATGTCTAGTACACCTGTAGAAATCGTTCAAGCCCTTCTCAAAGACCCCACCAACCCTGAGGTCGTCAACCGACTTGTCTCCCCCGATGCCATCTACGTATCGCTCAGCTACGATAATCCCGACCTGAAAAAGCTTATGCCTTGGGCAGGCACGCACAAAGATGGCCAAGCCGCCATCCTCAAAACTTTCCAGGATGTCAACACCTTTTGGACTATCGAGGAGTTTGATATCCAGCAGATATTTGGCGAAGGTGAGAACGTCGCTGTCTTTGGCAGCTTCACCGTCCATTCGGTGAAACTCGATAAAACGTTCATCTCTCCCTTCTCTATCCTGGCAAAGGTGAAGAATGGCTTAGTCACTTACATGCAGTACATGGAGGACACCTTTGGCACAGGTTCGACCTTCCGATCGAGTGGTACCTGGACATTCCAGAGCAACCCAGACGGCAGCGAAGTATCAGTGCCGTAGCAAGGTGTCCCAAGTGAATGGCACGCTTGAAAAGCCGAAAAGCCTGTGGTTTAAACAGTCTGCAATTGAAGAGTATAATGCGTGCCTGGGTTTGGTCATAAAAGGGTAAGCTTTGGGGCGGCGTTTGGTGACTCGTAGTTTGTTATTTAGTACAACATGGCGCAAATAAACATACCATTGCAAGTGGCCCAAGAGCTTGGAATACAATTATGCGTGACTTTTGGCTTTTGAACGCCAGTTGCTACCCTGCGGGAACGCTAAGAGCGAACAAGTCGGCAGAGCCGACGACAGTCGCCTCAAGTCGGGAAACCCTTTCGGCAATCGCTCATGGGGGAAACCCCCAAGACCGCGTTGCCTCACCACGGCGCTGTCTCCCCAACGCACTGGCTCCTTTTGACTTCTGCCTTGCGGTAATAGCCGTTGGTTTCGACTTTGCTCAACCAACTGAGTGATCGATAGTTGAGCGTTCGTGTAGCGTCTCGTAGAGAAGTCGAAACTCGTCAACATAGCTTTTTTTATCAGAAATCACCTTAATAGTCGTCAACTCACTTGCAATTCATCTCATCACCTACCGGATAAGCAGGTGATGAGATGAATTGCTGTATCAGTTATAGTTCTAAGTAGGTGAGTCTGAACGTTCTATTTGCTGACGAATAGTATCAATAGAAGCATTAAGACCAGCCAGTTTGGACTCTAAATCATCTCGCATCCAAATCAAGAATTTTAATTTCCGCTCTAAGCTAGTTTTGTGCGAAATAGGTTCGCTTCCGTAACATGGATTACCCCAAAAAGGAAACATATTTTACCTCTGTATTTAGCTTTTGTAAGAGTGCAATAGATTGCACCACTACATTCTGACGAATAACAATCAGACTAGTGTATGTAACAACCGACCATTATTGTGGGTGCTTAACGAACTTTTGCTAAAAGTTGTCTCTTGAATTGGTGGAGGTATTTAACCAAACTGCTGTCAACTCTATCCACTTTCTCCTCTAAGAAAAAGTTGAAGTGACAATGCCAGGTTAAAAAGTTCTGGCAATTTGGCATCACAACTTTGTATTTTACGGTTTAAATAAGATATCAACAGAACAGAACAACCACAAATCGCCAGTTGTTGACCCAACGCTGTAAAATAACTCAGCAGCCAATTTATAGCGTTTGGTCATCGCTTCGTTACAACTGGCTAGTAATTTACTAGAAAACCCATAGTAAAAGTGCCTATACTAGAAAGCTGTCTTAATACGGCTGGTAAAATAAATGTGAAGTACCAGCAAATCAACATACTTATATCAGTGTAAATACTTCTAATAATAGATGACTTGAAAAAAGGGAAAGGGATAATGCTGAAAGGCGTAATATTCTAAGACCAATTACTAAGTAGGAGATTATTTTATGAGAAGCAGAAAGCTAGGCAAACAAGGGCTAGAAGTTTCAACTATTGGACTTGGTTGTATGGGAATGTCTGAGTTCTATAGCGGTCGTGATGAAATTGAGGCGATCGCGACAATTCATCGAGCATTAGAACTTGGAGTGAATTTTCTCGATACTGCTGATATGTATGGACCGTTTACCAACGAGCAACTAGTAGGCAGAGCAATTAAAGATCGCCGAGATCGAGTAGTTTTAGCAACTAAATTTGGCAATGTCCGTACAGAAGATGGTGGTTTTAAAGGAATTGATGGTAGACCAGAATATGTCCATCAAGCTTGCAATGACTCGCTAAAACGTCTGGGAGTGGAAGTGATTGACCTCTATTATCAACATCGAGTAGATCCAACTGTCCCCATTGAAGATACTGTCGGGGCAATGGCAGAGTTAGTCAAGCTGGGAAAAGTGCGTTATTTGGGGCTTTCAGAAGCTGCTCCGGCGACAATTCGACGGGCTGTAGCAGTTCACCCGATTACTGCACTGCAAACAGAATACTCTCTTTGGAGTCGAGAGCCAGAGGATGAAATTTTACCTACCGTGCGAGAATTAGGAATTGGGTTTGTTCCCTATAGCCCATTAGGAAGAGGGTTTTTATCAGGTGCGATCACTACCCCTGACGATCTTGCACCTGATGACTATCGAAGAAATTCTCCTCGCTTTCAAGGAGAGAATTTTTATAAAAACCTGCAATTAGTAGAGCAAGTCAAAGCGATCGCCAGCGAAAAAGGAGTAACTTCTAGTCAGCTTGCTTTAGCATGGCTACTTGCTCAAGGAGAAGATATTGTCCCAATACCTGGTACAAAACGCCGTACTTACTTGGAAGAAAATATTGCAGCTACCGAAATTATCTTGAGTGAACAAGATTTAAATCGACTTGAAACAGTTGCACCAAAAAATGTGGCAGCTGGTGAACGCTATCCTGACATGAGTGCTATCAACCGTTGATTCATCTGAGTGCTGGAGTATTTTTAAAAATTCCGCTTTCGATGTACAAGCAGATATTACCGCAGCTTAACAAAGTAATCACCCAGAATTCTCAGAGAAAATGTCAAAAGTAGCGATCGCTATTTTATCAGCTACATATCTGGACACTCATTCAATCATCTGGAAACTGCCAGCACGAGATATGTTCAATATCTTTGCTGCCACATTTACAACAGACTGCATCAATCACAGAGTCCACCCATTCATAGCTACAACTATGACAATGATAGAAAATGTTATTGCGGTTAGCCATTTCAATACATTGATGCCACTGTGGTAGTTGATAAAAGTCTGGAAAAGCTTCTGACATTTCATTAAACCTCGTTCATGTCATAGTCTATATTATGAGCTTAACAATCGCTAAAGTGAATAACTCAGTATTAATCGCCCTAACTCTCACTACGTCTATAGCCCTATTGCCCGTCAGCATTGCTACTGTTCAAGCTTCAACCCATACTGTCAAAATGTCTTCATTTAATCTCAGTTCCCAAAAATGGCAAAACCGAGTGCTGCTTGTCTTTGCACCGTCTGTTGATAACCATAATTATCAGCAACAAATGCAGGTATTTAACCAGCACAAAAATGGTTTTAAAGACCGAGATTTAGTTCTAGTTCAAGTTTTGGCAACAGATAAAAGCTATGCCAACGGACAGCTAATAGATGAATCTTCTGTTGCCAATTTGCGAAATCGTTTTGGGGTTGAGCGAGAAAACTTTCGTGTCATTTTGATTGGTAAAGATGGTGGTGTTAAGCGCCAAGAAACTACACCAGTGCAAGCGACAGCAATTTTTAAGCAAATTGACGCTATGCCCATGCGTCAGCAAGAAATGCAAGAACGATAAATTGGTAAAGCAGTTGGTTTTATTGTTTAACATTAATGCAAGTACAGGTAATTGCCCTTTACTACAAATGCTACGCAAATTTTTAAGGGCAAACCTCTTACAGCACCAGAGTTCTACAAGTTGAGTAAACTTAAGTGCGAACATACAAAAGTATTTGCTTTCAAACCTGAGCTTAATTCTTCAAGTAGATGAGAACACTCATTAAAAATGCATATACTGCTATTATCAAGCAATGAATTTACTAGCTCCTAGTTTTAGACCTACTAGGAGCTTTTTTTATTATCCATCTTTAATTAAGGGAGTTCATCATCAGAAGTAATAGCGTTCATCCTCAAGGCTATCGATCATTGCTTCTGTTGGTAGATTGAAGATCAATATTTAGATTGCTATTGTGTATTTGTTACTAAAAAACGTTTATCAAATAAAAACAATGAATATTCTTGCTTGGATTGTTTTAGGTCTAATTGCTGGTGCGATCGCAAAGGCTATCTACCCCGGTCATCAAGGCGGCGGAATTTTAGCAACAATTTTATTAGGAATCGTTGGTGCTTTTATTGGTGGTAGTTTGGGTGTATTCTTCAGTACAGGAAGCTTTGCTCTAGCGGCTCCCTCTTTGAGTATTCCCGGTGTTGCAGTGGCAGTTCTTGGTGCAATTATTGCAGTCTTCTTGTGGAACGCATTAACTAGCCGCAGTGCTTTGTAATAAATTAAATTGAATTAATTAATTTAGAACTTACGCAATTTTTGTCTTAGCTGTCAATGTGTAAGTTCTGTTTATCAACAATTATTGACAGAATTTGCTGCTTGTCATACCGATAGCCTCAACATTATTGAAATGTTAAGGCTATGATTTTATTTTAGATGCCCTATGTGTTGCAGACATTTTTTGAATTGGTATTAGAGGATGTTTGGAAAGTATTAAACTAATCAAGCCAGTCTCTCAGCATTAACCGAATCATTGCGACTTGTACAAATGTTTCATGGGTCTGCGGTAAAATCTCATAGTCTTTACTTAATCAGCGACACCAATTAAACTCTCCCCTTACTGCGCTCAACAACCCAACGTCTTGGCAGTAGAACAAAGGCTTTGGCAGAATGGCACTAAGAAAAGCTGAAACATTTGTAGGTTAAACAGTTACCTCTTGTGATAGTTATATAATCTAAATAGTGATTCCGCGTGATTGTGAATGAGCAGATGATCTGGTGCAATTATCGAATTACTTGCTCATTCACAACGGGCTTCCCTGTAGACATAACCCGTTCAATAATATCCGCTGCACGAACGACTCCCCCTGCTTGCTGATTCGCTGTTTGCAATCGAGTTGCGTGATTGCGGTAAGAATCTTGCGTTAAAACTCGCTCGACCGCGCTTCGCAGTTTAGCAACATTCAAGCCTGACAGCTTAAACCTCTTTCCGCAACCTGTCCACGCAATTCGTGCCGCGACGCCGGGTTGATCATTCGTAATCGGAATCGCTACCATTGGCACACCATGACTAATTGACTCTAAAGCCGTGTTTAACCCCGCATGGGTAATCGTAAGACTCGCTCGTTGAAGTAATTCGAGTTGAGGGGCTTGTCCGACAACTAGGGGTGAACCCGGAAACTTTGGCACAGAGGCTTGACTGGTTTCCCGACCCAGGGAAATGACTAATTGAGCATTCAATCCCATACAGGCTTCTGCAATAGTTTCAAAGACTTGCATCAAACGATTTGACAACGTTCCCAGTGACGCATAAATCAGCGGTTGCCCAGTTAGCTTTGCAAACGGGAAATCAACCGATTCTCTAGAGGCTAGATTATGGTATGCACCCGTGAAGTGAAAACACTTCGGCAGGGTTTCTCGTGGAAATTCAAACTCAGCAGGCTGTTGACATAGTTGAGCGAGTTGTGAATAAGCATCATCTGGGCTGTGGTGTGGGGGTAAATGCCATTCGCGGCGGTATTCATTGATCGTTTCGTCAATTGGCTTTCTAATCCGATGTAACAGCTGATAGCCGATGCGGTTACGAATTTTTGCCCATCCAGCGGAACTATAATTCCAAGGCGTATTATAAGGAGGAACGCTGACATCTTCGTTGCTTGTGAGAGCAGCAGACACGCTGATAAAGGGAATATCTAAATAGTCTGCGATCGTTCCCCCGGCAGGTGAAAGTTGGTCTACCAGTAATGTGTCGATTGCATCCACTTGAACGGCTTTTGGGGCGTGTTGCAGCACAATCGCGGTCGTTCTTTGGATTGACTGTATGGCGTGTTGCAGTGCCGCTAATCCGCTTAATTTTCCCCGTTCCTCAAACACTTGCGCCATCGTTCCCCGTGGAAATTCTGATTCGGCAAAGGCGCAAAACTCCAGTCCTGCGGAATCTGCTTTTTTCTCAGCATCCAGAACGCCCACGACGCTGACTTGATGTCCCCGGCTTTGCAGTTCGCGACCCAAGGCTGTCAACGGATTGAGATGACCTGTTGCTGGAGGGCAGATAATACCAAAATGAGTCATGGTAGATGTTTTTGCATTGAATGAGTGGTGACAAGGCGCGCATCGCCTCGACTGTGGCGAACGCTTCGTTGATCTGTTTCCATTCAACTGAGATAATTCGTAACTGGCGTAAACCTACCGATAAATAGGGGACTGTCAGCGTCTAACGGTCAGCCCAGAATAGCGTAAGGTTAGTTTCACTCAGTAGTCTTCAATGATGGCAAACAAATCATTCTTAACGCTTTCGTGGTCAGGATGGGGTAAATAGTGATCTCGCGCTTCTGGGTTAGCAAAGGTCGTGAGAAAGCTGTGTGTGAAGCCTTTATTAAACCCTTCGGGACTGGAATAAGTACCACTAGAACAGTAATCAATTCCAGGAATAGATTGCTTTAATTCTTCCACTTTTTGCAGAACCTCAACGATCGCAGTGTCGCTCACTTCTGGTTTAAATTTCAAGAGAACCATGTAATGTACTGAAGACATAGTGTATGTGTTTAGCGTTTTCCTAGTGCGTATAGAACAAGTTTAGACGACCAGTTTATGCTACAAATCCTAAGCGCGAATCTTCCCAAGAATGAAACATATTTTGAATAGAAAACATCACTTTATGACTCCCTAGCATTCTTTATCAATCTGAAGTGTAATGAGTTCCAACACTCGATTCCTTTCAGATGCTTATGGCATTACTCAGCATAAACTAGCGAATTCGTAGATTGAGCTTCATCACTTGAGTGCAGATAGGGAGTAAACAAGGCACGTTCCTCTGGGCGAAGTCGTCTTGGACGCATTGTTTGCTTGTCAACAAACAATCCTTTCTGGAATCCCTCAGCCACAAGCGCTTCCTGTGCATTGTAAAAGCGAAATTGCATCATTGCAGAAGCACCTCTCAGTTCAGAAAGCCATAGTTTTATATGTACGGTGTCACCCAGATAGAGCGGAGATTTGTAGGTGATGTTGGTCTGAACCAATACAGGGGCAAAACCCTGCTGGAAGATTTTGTCAGTCGGCAGCCCAACTGCTTCGAGCAGTTTAGTTCGTCCAATTTCCATCCATTGCATGTAAACGGCGTTGTTCACATGACCAAGGAAGTCAATTTGATAGGAATAAATCTCTAAATCGAAGCAAATCTTTTGCATCTTGCTACCTTCCTGGTTCTATTAACGGTTGTGTTTTTTCTGATGGTGCTAGCTGCATTAGATTCTCGTCTTACCTAACTTGCAGTGTACTGAGTTCCAATGCTTGGTTTCTTTCAGATTCTTATCCTGTTAGCGAATCTACTTTGGATTAATTCCGGTGAATCACTTAAACTGCTGCGTTAGATGACTCTGGCTGGAGAAGCCTACCTGTAAGGCAACATCTGCCATCGTCAATCCGTTTTCAACAGCATCTCTTTTGCCCGCTTCACTCGCTATTGAATCACAACTACCGATTTGCTCAGTTATATTCCCGGTTAATTGTAAATAGTTGATTGTTGACAAACATCCTGCTTTTGAGGGATTCTCGCGCTTTGTGCCTCCATCCAACATAGTAAAGTAGTAGATTCAATGGATGATCCTCAAACACACTGATTGAACGTGCCAGCGATCGCGACGAAGTGTAGGAGCCAGCAAACCTTCTCGATATTCTTTTCTAAGCAACCTGAGATATATGGGCTTATATTTCTAGCCGAATGGCACTAAGATAAGCGCTGAAATAAATTTCGTGCTCAAAGCTAGAAATTAGCTTCCAGCTAATTAAGACAAAAATTTTAACTTGTTTGAACGGATTTAAGCTTTAAGCCAGAAATTTATTTCTAGGCTCAAAATGTCTTAACTTAGTGCCATTCTTCTTAGATGAAGTCGTGAATCTCTGCCTTACAAGCTTATAAAGTCTGTGGCAACAACAGCAAGAGCGTGATAAATCGCAAATTTTATACTTGTAATTTAAAATTAATTGTGTTTGGTGGATAGGCGTAGCCCATCATAGACATCGCCTGGTGGGATAATTAAAAACTTGGGTTAGCGATCGCAACTTATTATTTATACGTATATAATTTTAAAAAAGTTATATTTAAGACATAGCTTGGTTGTTTATATACTAATAATATTTAAGAACTTAATATTTATGGTGTATAAATAGATTAAGCTTGCCTCTGAGTTATTTGCTATGAAATTTAATGAAGAGGTAGTTACGATTCCCAGTGTACAACTTTGACAACTGTCCACAATACTGTTGCGTGTCTCAAGCTCATGGTAATATTATTTTACTGTCAAGGAGATATTATTTTATACATCAATTTTTACCATGCTGAAACAGCTAATTAGGTATGCTACCTTCAAAAAACAAAAAATTATTCAACCTACCCAGGAAATAAACAAAAGCCTTAATGTACAAAGCACAGAGCTTTTGAGAATCTGCTTATATAAGGTACTAAAGAGCTAGCTAAGGCTCTTTTTTCGAAATCATCATAGCCAGCAAAAAAGACATAAAACCCTCTTAGAATGGCAAAAACCTAGACAAGAGTAAATAGAAAAGTTTTGACACAATGTCAATAGTTTTTTGTATATGTAAAAATATCAAAAAGCCCAATTTGTATTGTCAATAATACATTCACATTGTGTGTTTTATTTAGACATTGGTTCTCTTTGTGATTAGTTATCTATATAAAAGTCCTATTTGATTAGTGAAAACTTAAGCTACGCTCGCTCAAATTAGGCAAACACTTAAATTTAACAAATAATTTAGGACTGCTAGATCAATCTCGATCTAGTGAAAAATTCGATTATTCACAAAGTCAGTAAGAGTAACAGGAAAAACATGAATATCATAGTTCGTTTGTTTGGAGCAATCGTTCTCCAAGTATCTGCGTTGGCTGCAATGTCTAGCATGGCAATGTCTGATGACAAGCCTTTTGGCATCAATACCCAGCAGACTCCTGCTATTTATCCACGGAAAACAACACAAATGTCTGATGACAAGCCCTTTCGCGTCAATACCCAACAGACTCCTGCTGTTTATCCACAAAAAACAACACAGAGGATTTGCTCTTTAGATCCTATTGAAGATTTATTACCTCCACCACAAACTAAAGCAAGTAATTCTTTACTGTCTTACCTTGCTGAACAAGGTTTTACACAAAATAAAGAGGGTTCCTGGGTCTGTTATGCCAACGATCCTAAAAAAGAGGGACGTTATTTTACTTTATTTAAGGTCAAACAAGTTAATAGCAGGCTGATAGCAAGTTCTTTCCTAGATGAGGGCAGTCTGATTCAAGGGCAGGAAAATCGTAGCTTGAACTTCTTTATGATGCTGATTGAGCATCATACGAATACTACTAAAGAGAATCGTCAAGGTATACGTAGATATCTACAAGCCTTCGTTTCCTTAGTCAAGGAAGGGAAGATCAAACCTACACGTCGTGGGTATCTTTTTGACCAACCAAACCGGGCGATAGTCTTGTATCACACACTCTCATCAGGAAATCTCAAAGGTACAGGAATCACGATCAACATTTATTTGGCTAAGAGTTGAACTGGGGAGCAGGGGAAGATAAGGGAGACAAGGGGGACAAATCAATTCAAAATTCAAAATTCAAAATTCAAAATTAAAGAACTTCTGCCTCCTGCCTCTTCTTTTTCAAAGCCCCATGTCCAATGACAAATGATCAATGACCAATCCCCAATTAAATTGTTGTCGTTTAGTAGAGGTGCATCTTGCCTAAATCAATTGTTCAAAGAATTGCGATGCCGAAGGTAGTTCGCTTTGCAGCGATCGCATTTTCATCTGTTGCAGTAATACTCACTACGTGTCAGTCTGCTTTTGCACAGCTAAATATTGGACGCTATGGTATCCAACAAGGACTGGAGTCTGAGTATCTCCAGTACCAAATTAATAACCAGAATTTGAGCCAGATGCGAGTCATTCCTGGATGTGATGTGGGATTTGGTCTGACTTGTAATAAGACAGGATCGGTAATCCAACAATTAGTAGAGTTAAATAATGGGACTAGTTATCAAAACCTTCTGATCCGAGCAGCCGGTGGGGAGAAAAACTTTCAGAATTTTGCTAGCTTTTACGGTAACAATCCCAATCTCTCTACAGTGCCTTACGCCTCATTTTGGAGAAACGCATCTCCCGCAATCATGGATGGATCTCAATATCTTCTTGGACAAAGTTTTGGTCGCAATCCAGTAGAAGGACTCGGACTTGTAACCAAGCAGTTCTACTGGGCACCATACTCAGGAGTCAATGACTCTGTTAGCCTTCGTAGTGGATTACTAGACCTGAAATTGTCATACGGACGACTGCTGTTTGAAGAAGCCTCAAAAATTTCTAACATTCAAGAGCAGATTCAGTCTCTAGGTCTGTCGCCAGAGATGACAAATTTTTATTTAGATAAAATCTCTACAGGCTTGGATGCGTTGAGTTCTGGAGATCAGAACCAACTCCAACAGAAGATTTTTGAAGTACTATCCTATCCATACTCCGAAGAAGGTGGGGAACTCGGACGGCCTAATAATGCGATTCCAGAAGAATTTAATCATCTTTTAGGAGAAAATATCGCAGGTGATACTTTGCTGAGTGATAATCCACTAGCCTTGGATGGAGAAACACTAGCTTTTGATGCTTTCCCTAGCTCTGCGGGAGATGTCTTGGTACCAGAGAGTTCTGGTTCCTTTCCACTTTGGCCAATAATCGGCGTTGGGGGTCTTGGTTTAATTCTGCTTCTACTACTGGGTAGTGATAGTTCTTCAGCTCAACCACCTGTTTCTTCCGTTCAACCACCTGTTTCTTCATCTCCTCAACCACCTGCACCTGTTTCTCCAGGAAATGCACCTTTGTCTCTCAACAACAAAGGCGAATGCGATCTGACCCCTAATGGTAATGGTTCCAATCACACACAGATCATTGAGATTCCGTGTAATGTTACTCCTCAAACCCCCACGGAAGTGAAAAAGGTAGTGGAGCCATCAACGATTAAAGCGCTTGTATTGCTAATTGTTCTACTATGGATAATCCGTAACAAACACCGAACTTTAAAAATCCGTCATTCGTAATTATGTTACATAAGGAGATTTAGGTTAATTGAGAAGGATAACATCTCAGCTAATCTGGAATATGTCAAATTATTAACAATGCTTGTAATAAACATCTAACAACTATATTTTTTGAGTTGATTATAACTACAACATTGTCTAGCACAATGCTAAACCTAAGTCTGGTTTGATAAGTGAGAATTTAATCAAAGTGCTTTCACCAATAGTATAGTTCCGAGAAACTTTACCATTGTCTCAATTTTAATGCGATTAAACAAAGGTAAGCTATGTTAATCCGTAAAACTTTCACCATACTATTAGTTTGTGCTTTATCGACACTAACCTTTTCCCCAAGCCTAATGAAGGCTCAATCCGTAAAAAACTTGACTGATTCTGGGCGAGCGTCTTGTCGCAGACTTGCCGTCGGGACATACATCTTGTCTACTTTCCTGAATGGTGAATTTGTTGGGCGAAGGGTGATCACACTGACCCTTGATGGCAACTTTTTTTCTATCGACTCAAATCAAGGTGGAACTCAAGGTGTGCCTAGCGCTGCTCAATCTTTCCCTAATAATCGTTTTACTGATGGACAAGGTGTTTGGAAGTGCAACCAATCAGGAGAAATTATCGCTACTGCCTTAAACTTTAATTTCCCGGCTCCACAGAGTAGAAACTCGGTTACAACTGCTAGAGCCGATTACCGTGCAACATTTAATCCTGTGAGTCAGACAGTACAAGGAACATTTGAAATTCGCACTTTTAATCTGAATGCAAATCCTTTGGACAATAATGTGCCAGTGGGTCAAGGCGAACCCTTTAAATTTACCTTCACAGGACAGCGTGTTACTGTTGGTAATTAAAAACTCATACTCAATCTTTTCATCCAATGTTCTTGTTACCAGCAATCGTCATTTTCAATACGTTCAATTTTAGGGCGTTGCTGAATCAAAATGTGAATCAGGCGATCGCTGCAATCAGACGAATACTGGACATGATGAGTCGTAGTGAACCATACTTGAGTAATGTATTACCAATTGAATAGAAAGTTTAAGCTTGTTACCCATGAACCGGATGTAGCCGAGCAAACTAACCGAATTATTCATGTTAAAGATGGTTTAGCTGAAGGGGTAACAAAAAAAGTTACAAACTAGACTGTGTGCATAGCAAAACCTGATGAAAATCGGATAGTTTACCAGCCCTTTAGCGTAGCGTTCAGTTCGGGGAGCGTCCCGTAGAGAAGGAAAGGTATCGCCTGTTAATCTGCGGCCAATTCACCACATTCCACCAATTATCCAAATACTCAGCTCGACGGTTGCGATATTTTAGGTAATAAGCATGTTCCCACAGATCGTTACCCATAATCGGATATGAACCCTCCATAATTGGGTTATCCTGATTTGCTGTGGTAACAATCTGGAGTTGCTTTTGAGGATTGCGTACTAGCCAAACCCAACCACTACCAAAACGAGCTGCACCCGCTGCGTTAAACTGTTTTTTAAAGGCATCAAAACTGCCAAAAGTTTGGTTAATTTCTTGAGCGATCGCTCCTGATGGTTGTCCTCCACCTTGGGGACTCATCAGTTGCCAAAAAATCGTGTGGTTGAGATGACCACCAGCGTTATTACGTACCTTTGTCCGAATATCTTCAGGTATGCTGTTCAAATTCACTAGTAAACCTTCAACACTTCTTTTTTGCAAATCTGAATACTGCTTCAATGCATCATTTAAGTTCTTGACGTAGCTAGCATGATGTGCATCATGATGCAATTTCATCGTTTCAGCATCAATCGCTTTTGCTAGTGCCCCATAAGCATAAGGCAATGGTGCTAGTTGTGCGGGAGAAGCACTTAATGACCTATTAGGATAAGCTACAGTGGCAAACGGTCTAGCAGGTGTTGATGTAGAAGTTTGTGCCTCAGCTATTGGTACTACTTCATGAGAAATTAGCACAGTTGTCAACACAATTGTTGTGAACAAAAAAACTATTGTTTTTCGCCAAAATCTGATCATAAATTGTAGCCTCAAAATCAATATTATTGGCTTATAACCCGATTATAGACTGTTATTTTGCAGTCCAATTTAGCCAAATACTATATATATTACCTTAGTTGTTAGTTAATTCGAGCAAAATATAGATATAGCTGAAGTTTTATTTTTTTAATCTATAATTCAAACCTTGTAACTAATAAATCTCTTGGACTAAAATTAATAATTATTAATACAAATCTTAATTTTATTGTGTTATTGGAGTCTCATTCGCCTGTGTAAACATCTTATTTACACCATAATAGCTAGATTTTATCTACCTTTTAGCTGGACTATGCTACTACAACTTTTCTATTATTCAGCTTAAAATATTTTAATTAAATTAACTAAATCAGCTTTTTTAATCTAACTGCAAGTGAGTTTAAAAGTGAGAAAAATCAAACTACTGGCTTTGATATTAATTAGTTTGGCAATAGTATTGTGGTTTAATTTGCGTTTTTCAACACCGTCAATACCCACTATTGCGGCTTCACCACCAAAAACTATCCGCTACTTTGATCGCACTTTGCCCCAAGGCATCGCTCACATCCTGTTGATTCCAGTTAATAGCAAATTTTTGGTGACTCCTGCGTTATCACAGAAGGTAGCCACTGTAGAGGAATTTGCCCAAAAGCATCAAGCCGTGGCTATTTTGAATGCAGGCTTTTTTGACCCAGTCAACCAAAAAACTACATCTTATGTTGTCCAACAAGGAAAGTTGATAGCCGATCCCAAGGAAAACGAGCGGCTGGTGAACAATCCCAACTTAAAATCTTATTTGGGTCAAATATTCAATCGCACAGAATTCCGTCGCTACTTATGCAGGCAAACTATTCGCTATTCCATTGCCCTACACAGTCAGTCATCACCAGCAGGTTGTCAGTTAGTTGATGCTGTAGGTGCTGGCCCACGCCTATTACCAGAACTCACCTTAGAAAAAGAGGGCTTTGTAGACAATGCCAATAAACGAGATGCCCTTGGCAGCAACCAACCCAATGCCAGAACTGCCGTAGGTATCACCCATGATGGTAGCGTTATCTTAGTTATGGTGGCTCAAAAACCCTTGGTTCCCGCAAACTCTGGAATATCTTTGCCAGCACTTGCTGATTTGATGAAAACTCTTGGTGCCAATCGAGCAATGAATCTGGATGGAGGAAGTTCGTCTTCGCTTTATTACAATGGGAAAACCTTTTACGGGAAGGTTGATTTGGAGGGAAATTCTATCAAGCGTCCTGTGAAGTCGGTTTTGCTGGTTCAAGAAAAGTAGGGGTTGTGGAAATTATACCTACCCACTGGTAGATTTTTGCCATAGCAGCAATCCCCGAATCCGAATTGAGTCACAATGATAATAGGCAATCATTGAAAGTGCTGTTATGCTTCGTCTAACTCAATTTATTCGGAACTTGTTCCTTCGTTTTGAAGGCTTGTTTGGTGTTTTATTCCAAAGTATTTCTAATTTTTTCGGAAATTTATTTGGTTTTTTTGGCAAGCTTTTCGGATTCAGTGAGTCTGGTTATTTCTTGGAATCTGATCGGGTGCAAAACATAAAGCAAGCTTCAGCTAAACAGCCAATTGAAACGAATCGGGATAACACTGCTAAAATTCCTGCCACTAACCGCCGTCGTTTTAATGCCAAACTTGACGACTACTACCTCAACATGGCTCGTGATATGAAAAAGAACTGAAAAAAAGCCATCAAGTAGAGGGTAAGTTTAGCAATAAGCTGTTCCACCTTTAACTTGCATAATTAGGGCGGGCAAAACTTTGGCATGAGGGCTACTTCAATAACACTCAGTACAAGTCAACCGAACGCTGTCCACCTTACAATATTTTAATTAAATTTAGATATGCAAATTATATCAGGAACACTTTACCAATAACTAAATGGCGTTTTGCATTTTCAGAAAAATTATCTAGCCGCAATTAAGGAATTTGTATGTGGGTAGGCGAGCATTTACAGCAGACATTACACTTTTAACAAAAATTTTGTCCAGTTTGAGGCTGGACAATAGCTAGAAATATTTTTGAGCTTGAATATTTACTTGGTTTTTAACTTACCAAATCAACTTTGACTTTTGACTTTTGACTTCCGCCTTGCGGCACTAGTGTAGAAGGTAGGAGGCAGAAATTTATTTGTTGCTCTCAACCCTATCTAATTCCAAGCCACCAAATCGTTCACGCAGTTTACAGGTCAGAGTATTTATTGAAATCCAGATGAAGGGAAACCTCTGCTCCAAAGAAGTTGGAGCTAAGTTTTTTTGATCGAAGATTTTTCTCTCGATGTTTTTGTTACAATCATTAAAATTTTTACCTAAAAATACCACTATGGCTTTATACGCTGAATTACATAGACATCTAGGCGGCTCGGTCGTACCACGAGTTTTATGGCGATATTTCGAGCGACATTCTACGGAGTTAATTTCCCGCTTTGCTGACTATTCAGATTTTGAAGATTTTTATACCCGCCCACGTAACACCCTAGACGAGTATCTAGAATTACATACCCTGGTAGAAAGCGTGCAAACTGTGGAGACTTTGCCTTACTTTATCTATCGCTTGGTGCGGGGTGCTTACATATTTGAAAATTTGGCTTATCTGGAACTGCGCTACACTCCTTATTTGCGGACACCTGAGCATCTGAGTCAATCCGAAAGAATTGACAAGATGGCAGAAATTGTGCGAGTCGTAGGACTTGCCAGCCACCAGCCAGAATATCCGATTGTTACTAGCCAAATTCTCTGTATGCATACGCGCCTACCTTATGAAGTGAACAAGGCGATTGTTGATTTGGCGGCGCAAAATAAACAGTATGTCTGTGCAGTAGATGTAGCCGGAGGTGATAGTTATTACGCCGATCGCTTAGAAGAATGGATTAGCTTATATGATTATGCGCGATCGCTAGGCGTTAACACCACCGGACATCTATATGAAACCACTGCTGGTTGTTACCCAGAACTTTTACCATATTTGATGCGGATTGGTCACGGCATTCAAATTCCCCTACTATATCCAGAGCTACTTAATGATGTGGCTAGACGCGGACAATGTTTGGAGGTTTGTCCGACAACTTATCTAAAAACTGGAACTTTACAGGATATACGCCAACTCAAATTAGTTTTTGACCGTTGTCTTGATGCTGGGGTTGATATCGCTATCTGTACTGATAATGCCGGATTGCACAATGTGCGTCTACCGTTTGAGTATGAGAATCTCTTGACTTACAACATTATTAGTTTTGAACAACTACAAGCTTGTCAAGATGCAGCTTTCCGTCATGCTTTTGCTTGGCCCTACAGTCAACCTCCTGCATCACTATTGAACGGTTTGCTCAAACCTGAACCAGCTAAAATTTTGTCCATGAGAGATACTAATTAACGAATCGCCTAAAGATATTCATAAAGTCAGGTGATTTTATGTTAATTAATGTTGCAATTACTCACTTTTTCTGATGCCATAGAAGAAGTTGTAATGCATAATAAATATCTTGCAAAATTAATGTTTTAAAAATCAAACCACAGATGGACACAGATAATTTATCAGTGTGTATTTGTGGTTTGTTCTTTGTTGAGAAACTATTATTGCTATAATATCAGGCTCGGATAATTAATTTTTTGTAATGCAAATCCAAGGGTTTACTTTCTTTATTTCAGTAAATTCACTGCAACAGTATTTCTCTAGAAAGGTACATAAAAGTATAAGTTAACTTTCAGGAAAATTATGATGAATTTTACAGAATCTCTCAAAAATGAGCTAATTTATTCAGGTATAATTGACCAAACTTTAAAGGTAGGAGATATTATTTCTAATTTCATTCTACCTAATGCTTTGAGTCAACCAGTAGAATTACAAAATCTACTATTTAATGGCCCTGTAGTTATTTCCTTTTTTCGGGGTTATTGGTGTCCTTTCTGTAACTTAGAACTAGCAGGACTCCAGCAAGCATTACCTGCAATTAAAACATTAGGAGCATCAATAATAGCTATTTCACCTCAAAATAATCGTCATACTATATCAACTGTAGAAAAACATGAGCTAACTTATGAAGTATTGAGCGATCGCAGTAACATGATTGCTCGTCAATTTGGGATTGTGTTTCAAATTCCGGAGTATCTAAGACCTATATTAGAAGAAAAGGGTCATGTATTACCTAGATACAATGGAGATGAGTCTTTTGAACTACCTATTCCAGCTACATTTGTAGTCGATCGAGACGGAAAAATCGTTTATGCTTTTGTTGATGCAGATTATACTAAACGGTTAGACCCAATTGAAATAGTCAGTATTCTAAGAAATATTCCTATATAGGACTTACGCACTGTAAAAAATAACTATCTTGTGTATCAACGTAAATAGGTTGTTTCAGGCTTTGGTCAATCACCTTTGATTGAGTGCAATCACTAAAATATCATTGAAAAATTTAGCTATAAGCCTTGAAAACTATACCTGTTATTTTGGCTTTTCTGTCAATGCGTAAGTCCTACTATAGTTAGCAAAAGCTAAAGTATCATCAGCAATATCTAAAAAAGCATGGACGAGCATTTTACAGGATAGGCTAATCTTTCGTCGGTTCAGCAGGATGTTCAAAGCCAAATGCTGTAAATCCACTTACTTGCTATACATATTAGGGAACTTTGCTTGAAGTTTAGCCAGTTTCGGTAAATCATTCACTACCTACATAGTGATCGCTTACTATAGCGCATAGACTTATTTCTTCCCATCTGCTCTCTCATAAGTTATTTGTAAAAAAGGTGACAGTTATTTATTTAACTTACTTACACGGAAAAACTTAGCGTAGGTATCAGTTTCAATTGCCAAATCAAGCGAACATGATATAAGTCATATATAGCGTGCCCCCAGAAGCTATAAACTATAATTTATGGCATCTACTATTCAAGCTCTACCAACAGAAGTTGTATATCTCATAACAGCTGGAGAGGTTATCGACTCTTTAGCCTCTGTGGTGCGGGAATTGGTAGAAAATTCCCTAGACGCAGGTGCAACGCGAATTGTGGTTTCTCTGTGGCCGCAGCAATGGCGAATTCGTGTGGCAGATAATGGTTGTGGAATGAACCTAGATGATTTGCAACAAGCAGCCACAGCCCACAGCACTAGTAAAATTCGCTCTAGTGCCGATTTGTGGAAAATTAACAGTTTGGGGTTTCGTGGTGAGGCGTTGCACAGTTTGACGACTCTGGCAAATTTGGAAATTTTGAGTCGTCCTCTGGGTGGAAAATTAGGATGGGGGATAATTTATGGCGATGGCGGCAAAGTTGTACAAGTTGAAGCAACTGCGATCGCACCTGGTACAGTAGTTACAGTTTCTCATCTTTTCGATAATTGCTCATCTCGTCGTCAGGGACTACCCACAACAGCACAGCAAATGAAAGCCGTGCAAGCCACAATTCACCAAATTGCCCTCTGTCATCCCCACGTCACCTGGCAGATTTGGCAAAATGACCGTCAATGGTTTACCATCTGTCCTGTTACCACAACTAGGCAGTTGCTACCGCAAATTTTACCGCAAGTGCGACAAGGTGACTTGCAAGAAGTGAAACTCGAAATACCCAACCCACTAAACTTAGAAGACAGAACTCCTAACTCCTGTAGAGACGCGATTAATCGCGTCTCTACTCCTAACTCAGCACTAAATTTAGTGGTAGGATTACCTGATCGCTGTCATCGTCATCGTCCAGATTGGGTACGTGTAGCCATTAACGGCAGGATGGTTAAGACACCGGAACTAGAGCAAACGATATTATCAGCATTTCACAGAACATTACCACGCGATCGCTATCCAATTTGTTTCTTACATCTTGCCATTTCCCCTGATCAAATTAACTGGAATCGCAATCCAGCAAAAACAGAAATTTATCTCAACGAAATAATTTATTGGCAAGAACAAATTACCCAAGCAATTAACCAAGCACTCAGCATCTCTTCTAACAATCTCAAAGAAGCTGTTCACACAACACGAGTTAGTAAATTAATCAAAGCCGCAGAAGCCAAAGGCGGTTACAATTTTAATCCTCAAAATCCCAACGAAAATCACAAAAATCTTAACCCTTGTACAGACGCGATTAATCGCGTCTCAACTCCTAACTCTTTAAAAGCTGTCGCTCAAGTTAGCAATACTTATATTGTGGCGGAACATTCAAGTGGTATGTGGTTAGTAGAACAGCACATTGCCCATGAGCGAGTTTTGTATGAGCAATTATGCGATGATTGGCAACTTGTACCCGTCGAACCGTCAATAATTCTTTATCAATTATCGCCAGCGCAAGTATCGCAACTGCAACGCATCGGTTTAGAAATAGAACCCTTTGGTGAACAACTTTGGGCAGTCCGTAATATCCCCGCACCTTTGCAGAAGCGAGACGACTGTGCAGAAGCAATTTTAGAACTTAGTTGGGGAGGTGATTTACAAACAGCCCAAGTAGCTGTCGCCTGTCGCAGTGCCATTCGTAACGGTACACCGATGAATCAACAAGAAATGCAGACACTTTTAGATAATTGGCAACGTACTCGCAACCCCCGTACCTGTCCTCACGGACGCCCAATTTATCTATCTTTAGAAGAATCAGCTTTAGCTCGGTTTTTCCGGCGTCATTGGGTAATTGGTAAAAGTCATGGAATTTGATGTTTTCTGCAATACATGACAACCGACAACTTCCTGTACATTAACTAATTATTTGTCACTGTTAACAGATTATTGTCATTTTTAACAAATTAATGTCCATTAAGCATTCTGGATCAGCCATATTAAAGATGAACTGCTGTGGTCACAATACCAGTTTAACAATGCATGACTTATTAACTAAGGATGTCGGCGCAAATAAACTGACAAGTTTTTGTCCCATTAGTCCAAGAATTCCATGACTTTTACCAATCTTTCAACCCACCTATTTTTAAGAGAAGTTTGTAAAACTCTCCGCAAAAAAATTGTCAATTTTCAAAGTTTTTTTTCAGCCCTTCTCTAGTTAGGAATACTTTTGAAACATTGTACCTGAAAGAATCTATTTTCGTTTCAACACCCCTCTCAGCTAGAGGCGGGTTGAAACGGCTTGGCTATTCAACCAAAGCCAACGCCAAGAGAACTTTTAACCCGCTTTTAGCTGGGAGGGGTGTTGAAACTCATCGCCACGTTGTTGATGCTGTAGGTAATCTTAAAGCTTTCAACCCGCCTCTAGCTGGGAGAGGTGTTGAAACCTAAATTGTTTTCGCTGTTTACATCCTGAGAGTATTTCTTTCAACCCGCCTCTAGCTGGGAGGGGTGTTGAAACCGAGCATCGTACCTACTACTGTGGACAATTCAACTTTCAACCCGCCTCTAGCTGGGAGGGGTGTTGAAACTCTGCGCTCCAAACCTTTGATTTGCCAACAGTTCTGAATGCATTTTTGGCAAGTCTCCCAAAATCACCTATCAGTCAATACTTAAAAAAGTAAATCAATTGACACAGTAAAGGCTATAAACCTTATCTAAATAAGCGATTTAGACTTTTGGCAGATCCCCAGGGAAATTGACCCCACTTCGATTCGCCAAAAAATAATTAAGGTGGGTTCCTCCTTGATCGGAGGTGATTCAGTAGCCACCACTGCGGTAAACCCGCACCTCTATTACTGGGGGCGCACCTTATTCCTGTCCACAAGGGACAGCAGCATCAAGGTGGGTAGCTACTAGGGTCAGAAAGCAAGACTGTTTAACAGCAGTCAAACTAACCCAAATTTACACAGCACAGAGGCTTGTAACAAGCATGAACTGCGGCGCTATTGAGTATTCTTATTCTATTGTCAAGGTTCGGTGTTTTGTCAATCAGTTTATTTTGCGGGAATAGTAAGCGGAGATCGCTAATTCTTTCGCTTTCTCTTGTGGACTACCTCGAATTGGCTGTTTTGACTCCTCTATCACAATTCCAGCTTTAACAGCTGACGAGTGAATATTTGCCATCAATCTGCCGTAACTCCATTGATGAACGCTAACTCGGTACTGTTTGGCATACTTTTGTTGAATTTCTATTAAGTCTGATTTTTGTTCAGCTTTGGCTTGAATCTCACTCTGAACTTGCTCTCGCATATTGTCCAATTTTGCTAGAACAATACTTCCAGCAGAGTATGTTTGGGCGATCGCAATAATCTCTTTGGCGAGTAATCTGTCAATATACTTCCCTAACTCCGATTCTCCAAACTGATTTGGTGCAGCAAGCGTTTGAGCTATTTGGCGTTGGTGGGATAAAAAATGCTTTTGCTGTCGCTGTCGATTTAGCAGTTTGTAATTATCACCCAGTAGTTGTCTGATGCTGCGATAGGTAAGGACTTGACCTGTAGTGCCGTTTACTACTGCTAGCGTTGCAGGCTTTTCTAAGCCGAGGCTAACACCAACAAGAATATGAGATTGTCCTTTATATAAAGGTTTCGTGGGGCGAGGAAAAGGGTTAATAATTCTGTCTAAGGTGGAGTTTTTCCGTTTTATGTGATCTTGCTGTTTTTTATTAAGGTCGCCTTTGGCTTTTGTATTAGTAATACTTTTAGCGATTTCTTCAGCTTTCTCTTCCCTTACTTGATTGGTTCCTTCAGTAGTCCATAGGCGGGTATCTACAGAACAGTAGAGGGTTAAGCGATTAACACTCCAAGGATCGCCTTTGCCTTGCTCTTCTTGCCAAGCAATACGCCCAATACGCAGGGTGAATAGGCTACTGGAGTGTTGATGTTTGCTATTTTTCTTAATTTGTTGATTTTCTAGGAAGCGTTGAAACCAGTGAAGTTGGCGAGAATCACAATACACTTGAAAACTATGCTTACTCAAACATTTGAATTTTACACAGATGCGCCCAAACTGGTTTTTAAACCAAGTCATGTCTTCGCTGGTTTCGTAAGCTACCGGGAAAGGTACTTTGCTAGATTGTCTTAAAAGGCTGTCTTGCCAAAATTTTGCCTCAGCTTCATTTGTTGGAACGTTATGAGTGGCAACAACAATAGTTTCTAACCATTTGGTATCGGTTAAATCTCGACCTTTGGGAATTCTTGTTTCTAGTTGTTCTCTAAGGCGTTCAATCTGAATTTCAAGTTTACGACGGCGTTGAGCAAATTTTTGAGCGTCTTCCTCTTTATTGTTTATTTTGCAACCATTTTTGAGCAAATAGCTGATGGCACAACGAGTTAAGTTATCTTCTGTCTTGCGATAAGACTCAAATAAGTTCTTTGATAAACTGTTGCTATCTGAATTTTGAGCTTTTTTGCGCTTTTTAGCTTTTTTTAGATTCGTTGATTGAGTTTCAGCAGTATTAAGGGGAGCAAATTCAGCCAAAACTTCAGCAGCTTTAGTGCGAAGACTATCTAAGCTGACACCACTACTTTCTACCAATTCAACATCACTTTTGAGCATTTCCAACCAGCGAATTTTGCCTTCTAGTTGGTACTGCGTGCGATCGCTTCATCAGGGCAAACCATGATTTATATATGTAGTTCACCAATGCGATCGCACTCGTATAAAACCGTCCAGGCTGACCAATAAAGCGAGGGTCAGTTTTCAAAGGTTCGCAGAGTTGTTTCACAACACTAGTGGGGTGTTTGCCCTTTTGCCGCCAAGTTTCAAACTCTGGGTGTTGATTTACCTGACGTAGTAGTTCATTAATCAGTGGCGTATTAAGCTCTGCCATCAACTTCCATAGTTGGTGGCGTGATGACTCTGAGGCTACAAGGTGACACTGAATAGTGATTAGACTCATTGCTTTAAAACAATATTGTCTAATACTAACATAATTGTGTTAAACAAGTCTTCTGTAAAATAAATTGTATGCAGGAGACATTTTTTACAAGCAAGGAAGCTGCTGAAATCACAGGCTGTACCCTCCGTCAGCTACAGTATTGGCGAGAAAGGGGGGTAATTGTTCCTGTCATCAGTGAGACTGGAACTGGACGTAGTATTTATTACTCAAAATCAAACTTGCTAGAATTGGCTGCAATGTCATATTGGTTATCTGTGGGGTTAAGTTTTGACATAGCCAGCACCACGCTCAGAAAGCTGAAAGACCAAGAGCCAGAGCTATTTATTTCAGGTAAAGGCAAGCGGTTTATGTTATTGCCGGAAGTACAGAAGCGATCGCTTGAGCTTGTGGAGTATGACAGAAAAAAGGCGATCGGATCTTTGGATGAAGGTAAGCCTGTGATTCCAGTGTGGTTAGACGTGATTTATCAGCAGTTACATCAAAAGTTGGATAAAAATTAAGCCTCTTATTACAAAGCAGACACCACTGTACTTTAAACTGTTACAACTATTGGGATGCGATCGCCTTCTGTACTGGCAACATGAATCACACGACACACAACACTATTGTTAACTTCATCTGGAATATTGCTGATGATGTATTATAAGTTAGCGTCAAGCTAACAATAACACTTGGACTTTTAAGCTTGTATTTAATAGTGGCCAAAACAAGAGAACAGAGTCTTTCAGATGTAGCATACAAAATGAAACAATTACAAGCCAAAAGAGAAGAAATTAACCAAGAAATCGTCAGTATTCAGAAGAGTGATGTAGCTCAAAATGGTTGTTGGATTATTCGTTGCCGGGCTAAAGGTAAGGGCGGAGCTTATTGGTATTAAAAGTGGCAATTATCCGAAGCCATCTTTGTTACCAAAAATGGCTTCAAGAGTTGCCATCAATATATTGGTAAAGCAGGTAGTCCAGCTTTCTTGAAGGCAGTTGAGATGATGAAAAATCGCACAAAAATCGAAGGCTTAAACCAGGTGCTTCATACACTGGAGCTAGGATTAAATGACCTAGTTGAAGAAGCTACAAGATATCAAAAATCTGATGATAATGGCGTTGTTGCATGAATAGAGAGAATGATAAATTATACTCATTACGTGTTCCCTCTCCAGTCTCAATCCGACAATGAAGAAAAAAACTAGCTACAAAGTTCGTCAAAAATGAGCCAATCCTGAATCCCTTGCGGTTCCAGAACGGTTTCAGCAAACTGAAGTTCATCTTTCAACAATGACCTGACCAATCATCCCTTCACTTTGATGAGGTGTACAGGCGTATGTATACTTACCCTCAGGCACGTTAAAAATTTTCGTGAACGTCCCTGTTGGCTCTTTAATCACGTTCTTATGGGAGAGATAACTAAACAACTCGGGATCTATTGCCTTCGGGTCTTCTTCAGTATCGTTATAGGTGTCGAAGGCAACCTTATCAAAGACCACGTTACAAGCAGAATCGGCAGAGAGGTTGTTGACCCACTTAATTGTGTCTCCTGCCTTAATGGTGACAGTAGAGGGTTCAAAGACCAGTTTTCCCCGCGCAGAGCCGATCTGAACCTCCGTAGTGGCAGCCTGAGCAGTACCAGGTAATAGGCTCAGCACAGACAAAATCAACGCTACGATCAGGGAAAGTGCTTTGACTTTACGCATTGGTCGGATTAGAGTTGTCGAAATCCAAGCAGGCAGGTGTGGCAATGTACGGTCTTTGAAGTGATTCATTTTACTTGTCATTACAATCTCCTTCAGGAATAGATAGAGGTATGTTAGTGGTCTCCAAGTTAATTAGTTGTGCTGTGTCTAATAGTGCGTTTCTGTCATCTACTGACATGTGTTAGGTTGCCTGTGAAATGGAGGCTTTGATCGCTCGCTGTAAAGCTTCAAAGCTCCAGTGAGCATCATAGCGATCGCCGTTGATAAAGAAAGTGGGGGTATCCGCAACACCACTCTCGACGCCGCTGTGAAAATCAGCTTGCACACGATTCGTGTAAACATGCTCCGAGAAATTCCACAGGAACTGAGGCATGTTGAGACCAACATGATTGGCGTACTCCACCAGTGAACCATCGTCTAAAGTCAGAGAAGGCAGAAGGTTCAATTACAGGGGGATTCTGACCCAAGCGTAATTTTAGACCACCAAATCGTCGATTTGGTGGGGGTCTTGAACCCAGTTTGGGCAAGGCAAAAAGGCTTACTTCAAAACTCATAAATCCCTTCTACCTCCTGCCTTCTGCCTTCTGCCTTGCCCGAAGGGCAGATAACTGACAATATAGTAGGAAGATCACAATTTTTTTGCACCTATCGATTTCTAGGTTTTTCAATTGAACAATCAGGTATGATTAAATGACTTAAAGTTGTAAGCATATGTCTAACTTTCGATCAGGTGCCAAGCTAACTTTGTGAATCAGCCCTGATCAAACTTGCTTTCCAATCAAATGCTAATAATGCCGCGCTTGAGGGCAGTGACGACTGCTTGCGTCCGATCATCTGCTTGCAACTTACTGAGAATTTGATTCAGATGCGATTTGACTGTGCCTTCGCAAATATTTAATGCTGCGGCGATCGCTCGGTTATTTCTGCCTCTAGCAACTAGGCGAAGTACATCACATTCGCGCTCACTGAGAGTCGAATACTCTATCCGGTCTGCTAGTTTGGCTCCTACCCCAATAGGAATATATTTTTTTCCTTCATGCACTTGCCGAATCGCTTCTAGAAGCTCGTTGCAGCTTGTATCTTTTTTGAGTAAGTAACCTTTTGCCCCAGCACGTAGCCCTCGATAAATATCTTCATCGCCGTCATAGGCTGTTAAAATGATGACTTTGGCATTGGGAAACTCTTGACGAATCATGGTGATTGCCTCAACCCCACTGAGTCCGGTCATTCGCAAATCCATCAAAGTAACATCAGGTTGCAACGCGCGAAAGCATTCGACTGCCTCAATCCCATTGCAAGCTTCTGCAATGGCTTTCATGCCCGATTCATACTTGAAAAATGCCATTAGGCTACACCGCATCACCGTATGTTCATCGACAATCAGAATTCGGATATTGCTGTCCATAGACGTTACTTCCAGCACAGCTTTGTTGCAAAAATTGACCTAGACACAAAATCCCTCACTTACCTCACCTAATTGTTGGCTCAGGCTACCAATAACCTCAGCCTCGGCAGCCTAACGTGATTGCAGTGTTGTCACGTTAACTTGGTTGGGTACGTCCTTTCAAGCACCAATTTGCAGCACGATTTTGCCCCGGACATGACCGCTTTGGCTCAGTTCTTGAGCTTGACGAGCTTCAGACAAAGGGAAAGTTTGAGCCACAACCGTCTTCACCTGCCTGGAATCGAGTAAGCCAGCAATCTCTTGCAGCAGCGAGGCAGAGATTTCCATACTCACCATCTCGGCACGGACACCTCGTTCTTGAGCTTTTTGAGCATTGGGGGGAGCGGGGGTTGAAACTAGAATGCCACCCGGCTTCAGCACTGAATAAGACTGCACTTGGGTGTCGCCGCCTAACGTATCCAGAACGACATCAACGTTCTCAACCACTTGTTCAAAGGGGGTGGCTCTATAGTCAATCACTTGATCTGCGCCCAGAGATTGAACAAATTCTACATTCGCGGCTGAGGTAGTTCCAATCACATGCGCTCCTTTCCACTTAGCAAACTGGACTGCGAACATGCCAACCCCACCTGATTCATGCTGCATCAGGACAGATTGACCCGGCTGGAGATCCGCATGATCAAACAGCGCTTGATAGGCAGTCATTGCCACCATTGGCACCGATGCCGCTTGTACAAAATCGAGTGTCTTAGGTTTGAGCGCGATCGCATCTTGTGAAGCCGTGGCAAACTCAGCATAAGCTCCCATTTTTAGTTCGCCATACACCGCTTGACCGACTTGGAATGTTTTGACCTCTGTACCAATCGCTTCTACAGTGCCCGCAACATCCATTCCAGGTGTGAACGGCAAAGGCATAGGAAAAACCTCTTTCATATAGCCTGCCCGGATTTTCCAATCGAGCGGATTGACTCCGGCAGCCTGAACTCGAATCAGCACCTCATTAGGCTGGGGTTCAGGGAGTGCGATTGTTTCCAGTGTCAGTACGTCTGATGCTTCATAGTCATGAACGCGAATCGCTTGCATCCTGTTACTCCTGCAAATTTGATAGTTGGGTCGCAAATACTTTTACATTATTTAAAGTGAATCAAAGGTGATCCAATCTTGAACACCTTGTGGTTTCAAAACTGCTTCTGCCTGGTGAATTTCATCGTCTGTTCCCTTAATCACGATCAGATATTCTCCTTGCGCTAACCGCTCCCGGTAGCGCTTTATTTGTTTGTCTGAGATGTTTGTGCCAATCGCACCTCCAAGGATTGCACCTGCCACAGCTCCATGAATCAATTCAAAATTCAAAATTCAAAATTAAATACAGCCACCCACAAGGGTTGGGGTTTCTACCTACCGAGTGAGACAAGGATTTTTTCGCCCACGAGGGGCGAGGTTTTAAACCTAACTTTTTTCATAAAAGGTTCCGGTCGCAAGTCCCATAGAAGCGGCTTCTGCGGCTAAGACAATCGAGCCAACTCCTGGAACTGCCAGGGTTACGAGTTCAGCTCCTAAAACGCCGACAATCCCGCCCCAGCCCCCAGCATCTAAAGCACCATGCTCAATTCGCTCGATTGTGCGGTGACGAGCAAATTGGGCTTCAGACTGTACCCTTGGCTCTGATGGGTTCAGCGTCGCCTCGTTTGAGTCACCGTGCTGGGCAACGACACAGAACGTTGTGCATGGGAAAATTAGCGGCTTTGAGTTGACTGAGGGCTGTCTCGATGTGTTGGCGATCGGGAAATGTCCCAGCTGCATTTTTGTGTTCTATTGCCATCTTGAATCTCCTGAAGGTTGATGATCGCAATTAGCTGCCAAAGATCAGCTTCTTCGTAGTCTTCGTGATGCCGTAGGTATACTCTTGCTTGTCTTTCCACGGTTCAACGTGAACCCTGCCAGTTGCATTCACCCGTACTCGATTACCTGATAATACAGGCTAATCAACACAGACGCGGGACACTGCGACCTTTTGGAAAAGGTGTGGCGATGCTACCGTGCTCGAAGGGTAACGGCTCAACTTGGCTTTGAAATCTGGACTATTGAACGCTTGCGTAAAATCTTCCACCGATTCCCAAACTGCGTAGTTAATAAAAACACAACTCTCACCGATGCCACGATGAAACTGTGTAGAAATGCAGCTGGGTTGCTCTTGCATATAAAGAGCATCCTCTGTCCAAGCCTTCACAAGCGCATCAGCATCTTCGGGAGCAACATTGAATTTGTTGATTAAAACGATGGAACCAACATTTTTGTTCATTTGCATTTGGAGTGTTACTCGCTCATCCATTTCAGTAAATTGCATAGCTTAAATCTCCTTGGTTAATTGAACTTGCTAGCGTGTTGTACGCTAGCAAGTCAGTACATTGGAATAAAATAGCCGTCGTTTGCGTAGTCTGTGTTCACGTTGTGGGGCATCTTCAGTCACTAGGGTGCTGGTTAGTTGCCAAAGATTAGCTTCTTCGTACTCTCTGTGATGCCGTAGGTATACTCCCGCTTGTCTCCCCACGGTTCGACGTGAACCATGCCAGTTGCATCCACCTCAGTATACATAGACTGAGCCTCGATCCCTCGTACGCGATCGCTCAACCAGTCCGTCACCATTGTGTACGCTTCCGGTCCTAGCTGTCCGGCACGGCTAGCGTGCATACCGTGGTCTTCGCCCTCGTAGAAGATCAAAGATTTAGCACCCGTCAGGCTGTTGAGGAAGTCGAAGGTATAGTGGGAATCGCTCAACTGGTCGTCCTCACCCGCAGCGACCAGAAATGGACACTTAATCTGCAAAGCAAGCTTGGAGACATCGAGTTTCTGGGCGATCTGGTCAAGCTCCGCTTCGTCTGTTGCGCCAGTCATGTACATAAACCGTAGTTTGAACGTTGGGCTTGCGGTTTCAAACAGCGAGAAGCCACCAGCTTCAAAGCAGGTCATGGCGACACCGCAGGCGAGAAAACGCGGTTCAGCTGCCGCCAGCGTGGTCGCCCAATAAGAGCCGAAGCTGAGACCATGCACAACGATCTGACTGGAATCGATCTCTGGACGGGCAGCCGCCAAATCGAACGCAGATGAACCCAATTTACCGTAGGTGTCCGGGTCGTACCAGACCTCCCGAATCAGTGCCTCGCCTTGCCCGGGACCATCGATCGCTAAAACAGCGAAGCCTCGCTGTAACCACTTATCCCCGTCCATCGCCACCGATAGCTCTTTCCACCCGTCCATGCCAGAGATGATCACGACACAGGGAACGCGATCGCCCTGCTGGTAAGTCGGTGGCAGGGAGAAAATCGCTGGTACCGATCGATCCTCAAACGGCACGTCAATCTGCTCGATGTGCCTGCCAGCAAGCTGGATGAACTTGGCATAGCAATCCGTCTTCTTCTGGTTCAAATCGAGGTTTAGCGGTGTGTTTGCCTCAATTGCCCACTGTGCGCCGCTATAGAGAATACTCGCGGTAAAGAAGCTCTCCCGTGCTGTAGACTCGTGACCCTGTTTGAGTTCGGCTTCGGCACGCAATTCGCGGCGGCGTGCTGCCTTCATGAACTCGCGTGTCATGTCATTGTAAGTCTTGATGAGCTGTCGCAGTCCAATGAAGTCACCCTGCGAATCGTGTCCACATACAGAGGCCCAAACGCTCAAGCGTCCCTGATCCCACTCCGAACCGAGCAGATTGATAATGGCATCTAATAACCAGCGCTGTTCAGAGAAGCGAGATGCGGGGCGCGTGACATCGAGAGGCATTGTTGGCATAAATTTTGCTCCTATTTTTGAGGATTTTTAAGGCATAGTGCCTTCGACGGTTTCCCAACTGAGCGGCTGCAAACCCAGTTGCGACAAACCTGTAATCGCTGTGGATACTTTCCCAAAACTTAGTTCATAGATTCAGAAGCAGAATGAGCGGCTGCCTTTACAGAGGCATTCGCCAGTCCACTTCGCGCATACTCTTAGACGCAATGACTTCCTGGAAAATGCCAGGATGGTGCTCGACACCCGGAATGCTTTCTTCACCTGGTTTGTAGCTGCCGTGGGTCGCATTCCAGGCATCTGCACTTTCCCAAAGCGCGATGTTGATGTACTGGAAGGTTCCGTCGCCAACACCCGTGTTTTTGTGCAGGTGGGTTTCAATAAAGCCGGGGGTGCTGGAGAAGACTCGCGTGGTCTCGTTCCAGGCTCTCAAAAATTCTTCTTCTTTGTCTGCGGGGACGACAAAGGGATTGATCAAAGCAACTGGCATATTTTAGCTCCGTAAGATTATGGAGGTGTACACGTAAGAAATAAACAGTACTTTATAGTACTATTATGTTATGCGTTTAAGCAGACGATCTACTCGCTTTATCCCAGCAAGGCGGAACTTTTCGCCCCTGCGCCCGGATACCAGCCTTAGAACATACCGCCGTTGACAGCGAGCGTGCTGCCAGTAATGTAGGAAGCATCATCAGAAACTAAAAATGCTACGGTTGCGGCGATTTCTTGCGGCTGAGCTAGACGTTGCAGTGAGGTCATGCTCTTGAGTACAGCATCGGCTGACACGTTTTGTAGGGCTGGGTGTGTGTAAAACTTCGCATTCTCTTGTGCCATGTCAGTCGCGGTGCCGCCCGGTGCAATGGCGTTGATGGTGATTCCACGCTCGCCCAGTTCGGGAGCCAAATTAAGCACCATCGCCGAAACAGCAGCTTTGCTGGCAGCATAGAGCGTGTGATAGAAGACCGCAATCCGAGCACTGACTGAGGAAGTCAGCACGATCCGTCCACCCGATCGCAGGTAGGGAGTGGCAGCCTGTGTCGCAAACAGTTGACCGGCAACATTCACACTAAACACCCGCTCGAAATCTTGCGGAGTAATCTCCTCCAGCTTTCCGAAATGCTCGACTCCTGCATTACTGACCAAAATATCGAGTTGACCGTATTGTTCAACTGAAGCAGTCACCAACTGCTGAATTTGCTCAACCTGACTGATGTCTGCTTGAATGGCCGTCGCTTCACCGCCCTGCTGCTGAATTTGGTTAATTACTTCTTCCGCTTTTTCACGGCTATGACTGTAGTTGATGACCACTTTAGCGCCTGACTGCGCCAATCTTATCGCAATCTCTTTGCCAATTCCACGACTCGATCCGGTTATAATCGCCACCTTTCCTTCTAGCTTTTTCATCTGTAACTCCTTCGTGATATTTATAACGTGTCAAAAATTGACCAGTCCTGAATTCCTTGAGTGCTTAGAACTGTTTCGGCTTGATGTAATTCATTGGCTGTTCCTTCAACCACGATCAAATACTGTCCCTGTGCCAACCGTTCGCCATAGCGTTTTGCCTGTTCGTCTGAAATACTCGCTCTGATCGCCGCTGTGATCAAATTGTCATGACACCAATCGGCGATTGGTTGTGTTGATCGGATTCAATTTGAGTTTGGTGCAAGCCTGTCGTTGAGTACGAACTATGCACCCGGTGCCTTTGCCCTTAGAATCGTCGTTTGAACGATCATCGGCATCTGAGTGAAAAGTTCCTCTACTTTTGCATAGAGTGCCTTTGCGACTAGCCCGTTCGCATGAGCATTTCGAGCCGCCTCGTCAGAAAAAGTGTCGAAGGTAGCATACGTATTCGCTCCAATCTTCAAGGCGTAGAAGGTGGTTGTGCCCGGCTCCTGCTCAATTAGAGATTGTGCATATTTTAGGAACTCTTCTACTTCCTGTTCCTTACCTGGCTTGACTTCCATGTATGACCAGATGGCAAACTTATCCATAGGTTTCTCCTTGGGAATAGGGCGCATCCGAGTTGAAGGGTCGGAGCAAGTTAAATCCGGGCACTGGCGTCATGCCAAGCAGTACCAGCACAACGCGTTCATCTAGTGAGAGGCTGTCTTGAATGACCGACTTCCACGGCTACCACGTCGAAGAAGACCCCCTGGAAATCTGCGACCCCCTCCCAATACAGGTTGTCATCGCGGAATCCTGGTCGCTGAATAAGAAAATTGAAGTCGTCGAAGGTGGTCCATACACCCAGGTTGATTACCTGCAACCCGTCGATGCTTCGGTGGAAGTCGATTGCGAGTAGACCAGGTGTTGTCAAGGATTTGGGTGCGTACTTGCGTGCCAAGTCGAGCAGGCGGTCTTGGTTCTCACGGGTGACGCTGAAGATTCCGAAATGGGCGTATGGAGTCTGCATTGACACCTGTGTGGGCGGGGTCATCGATTCTGCCTGATCCGTGAACTCGACCGTGTAGGTGCGGGAGTCCAACAGCTTGAAGGTTGGCAGAGCAACTGCAAGCGATCGAGATGCAACTGGAGCGGACGGTTCTTCACCGTCCGTCGGACTCTTCCATTGTGCATAGCAGGAAACGCCGCCCTGATCGCGACCTCGGAGAAGAATCGCTCCGACGAACTTGGAATCTCCCTTCCATTCCTGTGCGATGTGGTCAGCAGCTTTTTGGACAGCCTCTGCCTGCTGATCCGATGGAACGTCAAAGCGTTTGATCGCGGTCACGATGTCTCGGTCTTGAGAAATAGTGACCACTGGTTCGAGCGTTGAAGAGGTAGCAGATGGATTACTCATTGTTGTCACCGTTTGATTCGTGAGATCGATATCCGGGTCTTGCGATGGAGCACACGTCTCGTTACACTGGCACGATCTTGCAGAAGAACGGCATCGGCAGCTTGAAGCCGCGATCCACGTAGGCGCGTGTCACCGTGTCCAAGTAATTCGGATCATACGAAACGCCGAGAAAGAAGTGCTTGATCGAGTCAAAGTGTGCATAGTTGACCACCAGTATCGGCTGGCTTGGGTCTAGCGCTACCAACGGAAAGGACGAGCGCATCTCCCCTGTCTCGAAGAACCAAGGCAGCGCCTCTTGCCAGCCCGTCCACAGCACATCGACATCACCGGGGCCAGGAAAGAAGTTGAAGAACTGGATGACATTGGGGTCGCGCGACACGCTGGCATAGCGCATCGTGTTCTTGAACGCGCCCACGGTGTGCGAGCTGGTGTTCCGCGTGAGTGCCTTGAAACTCTCATCGCCTTTGTTCCAAGCAGCTGCGGCTGCCGACGCTTGATCCGTGGTTTCGAATTCTGCCAGCAGCGTCCAATCGGCGATGTCGTTCCGTTCTGCCATCTTGAGGGCCGGCTTGATAGTCGGATACTTGTCGGACTGGGTAGCTTGGCGCTTTTCAGCATCATGCAGCACGTTTTCGCATATTGCTTGATCGAACGGCATCGCGCCACCGAGCTCATCGGGTCGGATTTCGCGGTAGGCGGTGATGTCGGCGAGACCGATCCCCGCGGCGTTGGCGCGCAGAGCCTGGGCGAAGACGCGCGCCGTATTCGCGAAGTCAGTACCTGTGCCCTTGACCGCAACGACCACGAACCCGGCGGTGACAGGTTCGGCTCTGATCGCCTCGGTGAGGGTCGCGGCGTGCGGATCTTGCACACCCGGAAAAGGAAATTTAGTGAAGTCTACTGACATAGTTCGTACCTCATTGTTTTAACTGTTTGTGGTTTCTATTCAATTAATTTCCCCTGCAAGTGGGGAGATTAGAGGATGTTTGAAAAGTCGAAGCGAGTCAAAAATTATGCCAATCGTCTGACCATAATACGAATCATCGCTATATAGATAAAAGTCTCCGAAGTTTCCGGTAGTCTTTGATAATCTTTGCTTAAGCGGCGACTCCAGTTAAGCCACCCAAATGTTCTTTCTACTACCCACCGCTTTGGTAATAGGACAAAACCCTTTTTTTCCAAGGGTCGGAGGACAATTTCAACAATCCATTGAAACATATCCATTACCGGTCGCATAAATTCTTGCCCCCGGTATCCTCCGTCCATCCAAATCGTGTGCAACCGCTTTACCTGATTTCCCGTATCATCAACTCGTTTGAGGACTTGTTTTGCTCCAGCACGCTCTGGAATACTGGCAGATGTTACCAAGACCCGTAACACTAGCCAAGCGCAAATCTACTGTCAGATGCCGTTTGCGCCCATGTATCTGTTTTCCGGCATCATAACCCACTTCCAGAAAAATCATCGTTGCGGTTTCCACTGATTGGCTGTCAACTGCGGCTTCGGACGGGCTGGGCGATACGCATGATTGCGTCTGCCCTTTGGGCAATCGCCCCCCTGCAACTCTCACCCACTGGTATAGCTTGTCGTGTACTTTTAACCAAGTGCCATCTTTACACCATGCCCGGAAATAACCATAGACTGTAGACCAAGGGGGAAAATCTCCAGGCAATGCACGCCATGTACATCCAAAGGCATTGTACGTAAATAATCGCATCTCATAAAGTGTACATTGCCGTGGTACGAGGATGACCACCGGATGCGTGCTTCTGGAAATAGCTCAGCAATTAATTCCGACTGTTCCCACGTTAGATCATTAGGATATGCTTTAGTCATTTGCTCACGGGCGTACTGATGTCTACAAATTTCAGCATCAGCCTAGTGAGCTTTCTTACAATAGCCCACCACTTTTCAAACATCCTCTTATATCCATATCCAGCAATGCCTTAGCCACCAACCGTTCACATGTGCATCACGCACCGCTTCGTCGGCAAAGGTATCGAAAGTGGTATGAGTTACCTCTAAAGATTTGAGTTCTGCTGTTCCTTTAGCGTTGACCCTCTTTGATGTGGAATTCGCCACGTGCTAGCAAAATTCCTGCAAACGAGAAGACAGTGGCTAAAGCGTGGTCAATCGTAGCAGCGATATTGGGTGTATGCAAATCTAGCAACGGCCACGGCAACCACCAGCCCCCATAGTAGAACAATGCGGACAGAAGCATAACCGTCCAAAGTACGGGTCGGCGCTGCTGCGCGGGCTGGAACATTACAAACAGCATAATCACCACTGACCCGATGGCAAGCGTAAACCCACGGAACGCATGATAGTTAGTATGTCGAGATCCTAGCGGTAGCGCTGGTGCCTGAAAAGCTGGGTCTAAAGCTAACACTATTGTTTGGTAGATGCTGACGGCACTAAAGCCCACTCCCAGGCAGAGTAGGATGCGGCTGAACCGCAAAAGGTTCAGCTTGCGTTGCTGGCTCATAAAGCCACCTCGACATTAACAGAGATGCCGTAACCCTCTGCCCGTAAGATCCCCAAAGACCTTGCTGTATTTCCTGTATTAATCGTGCCAATTTTCATGATATAACCTCAATTCAGAATGCTGGTTGATATCAGTAACGTACTCCCAGTAACATATTGAAATTCTCTTCATTTGCGACCGAGAAACCCCAACACTGCTTGGTTGAGCAAATCGGGACACTCCTCCGGCAACCAGTGTCCGCAGTCAGGCAGGACATGGCCTTCAACGTTGTCTGCATAGTCCTGCATCTGGTCGACCTGGAACTGCCCCATACTGTCACCGCCACCAATCGCCAGCACCGGCATCTTCAGCTTATCCGCCGACAGCAGCGCGGTGCAGCGCGCGGTTTCGTTGAGCGCGCGGTAGTATTCAAACCCAGCATTGAGGCTGTGCGGCTTTGCATAGGAGCGCGCGTACATATCCAGCAGTTCCGGCGTGAACACCGCCTTGTTAGTGGCATGGGTCTTGATGAAATGCTCGAAGAAGAACCGCTCATGACCCGCGATCAGAGTCTCGGCCAGGCGATCGCCAGCTGAGAAGAAGCTGAAGTGCCAGACCAGTGACTCCCCCTCTGGGGTGAAGGCAGGGAAGTCATAGAGCCGCTGGTCGGCGATCGGTGACTCCATGTAGACTAGCTTCGCGATGTCGGACTGGTGCGTGACTGCCATCGGGTAAGTGTTCCAGATGCCGATATCATGGGCAACGAGATTGAACGGCGCGTCCAAGCTGAAGCTCTTAGCAAGCTTGTAGAGATACACCGAGACATCCTGACCAGCGTAGGAGGTCTTCGGCGGTTCAGATTGACCAAGGCCGGGAAGATCGGGTGCCACCACCGTGAAATTACGGGCAAGCAGCGGTATCAGATGCTGCCATTCGTACCAGGTTTGGCCGAAGCCGTGTACCAAGAAGGTCAGTGGTCCCTCGCCGCCTTTCACATAATGCAGCTTTACGCCATCGATCTCGCGGTAGTCGCTGATAAAGCCCGTCGGCACCGGAAACTCGTCTAAGGATGGGTTGTGCTTGGGAGTACTCATAGTCATAAAGCGTCTCCTTAGGATGCTCAGTTGCATGTTTGTCGAGGTCAAATTAAATGGCATCGGGACAAATTCGTGTCGTCATTATTGAAGTCAAATGTACGGATAATTCCCAAAACTCTTGTCTCAACTTTTTTACTCTGTCCATTAGCTCAATTTGCAATCGGTGGAAACCATTGGTTAAGCCACTTTGTGAGTGCTGGCAAAGCATCATGATCGCCAACAAAGCCGAGATATGAATCAGGTCTCACGAGGACAAGGCTCTGACCACTGCCAAAGGATCTGTCGAATTGGATCTTTGCTTCTGGTTGGTTAGGGGCAGGCGTAATGCGTTGCAGTTTCAAAAACCCATCCCAAGGACTGAGCTGCTCCTTCCAGGTTGGAGATAAGTCCGTTGTACTTTCGCCACCTGCTACCAGAAGAGTAAAGCGCGACGGATCGATAATCTCATAAAGGCGCGCTTTACCAGACTGAGCATTGCCCGAAGCGTCGCTCTCCCAGATCGATACGTCGAGATCCGGCAGACGATCGCCCGCCCGCAAATTCCCATGAACACGATCGGTTTGGGACAGCGAACTGGCTCGGTAATTCCAGGCGACCTCGCTGATCAGTCCAGTACTCAACTGCTGCACCAACTGTGTGCTGAGGAGAACTGGCGCGATGTGCGCGATGAGTTGATGCACGATCACGCTGTCGGAGTTAAACGCATCCGTGGCGGTTTCTGTTTTCGACACGATACCACGGATGACAGAGAGTCTCTCTTCCTCGTAGGTGTTCAGCAGATCTGGAACTGCTTTGCCGTGCCAAACCATAGCTAGCTTCCAGCTCAGGTCAATCATGTCCTGAATGCCGGTGTTCATCCCCTGTCCACCCGCCGGACTATGAACGTGTGCCGCATCGCCGCCAAAGAAGATGCGGTCTTCTCGAAGCGTGTGAAGCATCCGGCTGTTGATCCGGAACCGAGAACTCCAGGTCAGATCCCGCAGCTGGACAGGGATGTGCGAGTCCTCGTCGTAGAGCTTTTGCAGCTCTGCCAAAGTCGGGTCGTCGTCCGTCTTTTCATGCTTTTCTGGATCGGTAGCAATGAACCGGAAGTGACGATTACCCATGGGAAAGACACCCAAGAAGCCATGTTCGGCTGTGAATATCGAGAGTTCATCGTCGGGAATATCCCCATCGAGATAAAGATCCGCAAGAGCATAGCTTTGTTTGTGGGATTTGCCCTGAAATTGAAGATTCAATGCATGGCGAACCATGCTGTGTGACCCTTCGGCGCTAATCAGGTAAGCCGCTTCGAGTTCCTCTAGTACCCCTTCAAAGTTGCGTAGCACAGCCTTCACTCCACCCTGCCCAGCCTGAGAGGACGACTCTAGCTGAGAAAAATTGATCATCTCTGTACCGCGCTCGATTGCAATGCCCTGCCGAACGAGTTGCTCCCGCAGGATGCGCTCGGTTTCTGCCTGGGAGATCAGCAAAATGTAGTTATATCGGCTCTTGATCTGTTCAAGGTGTACTTGACCGAGACACTTGCCGTTCCCATAGATAGTGGCTGCTGTCGCCGGATTGCCGATTCGGAGCATCTCCTGGATTAGCCCACGCTGCTCGAACAGTTCCAATGTGCGGGACTGCACCGCCAAGGCTCGCGATGTGGTGGAGGGTGTTAGCAGCTTGTCCACAATACGGATGGGAACTCCAAAGCGCGACAGCTCCATCGCTGCTGTCATTCCAGTAGGTCCTGCACCCACGATCAGTACAGGTTTAGTTTCGCTTTTTTCTTTCAGCCCTAGCCTCATTCTGCTCTCCTTGATGATCAGACTTACAAAATTTTCATATTTTTGCTCTCTTGACAACCCCTTGTTGAGACTGGTGCAAGATCTGAGATAACGCTTCTCTCTATTAATTAGAAATGAGCGGCGTTTGGTGCAGATAGCGATCGCTACTCAGTTGTTGCAGCATAAAGCCTGCGGTATCAGCGCGAGAGATTTTACCTCCGGTCACATTGTTCAGATCAGTGAAGACGTGATAGTTCTCAGTCGCAGATCCGTTCGTGAGTTGAGCAGGACGAACAATGATCCAATCTAAATTGCTCTTTTGAATTACCGCTTCTTGACGGTCTTTGTCTTTGTAAACTTCTTTGAGTACCAACGGCAGAACGAGCTTGTCGTAAACAAATCCCCCGTGCCCTTTGCTATCTCCCGCGCCCATCCCGGTGATACAGACCAATCGCCGAACGCCGTGCTGCTGCATTGCCTGAACCAGATTTTTTGTCCCTTCAGATAGCAGCGTCATCGGCTTGAAGCTGAGTTTACTGCCCAGTGAACTAATTACAGCTTGCTGATCCGACATGGCAGCTTGTAGAGAATCAGGATTGAGGACATCGCCTTTAATGACGTGCAAGTGATCATGCTGCATGTCAAGTTTCTCAGGACTGCGAACCAGTGCGGTTACTTCATGTCCCTGTGCTAGTGCTTGTTGCACAATCTGTTGCCCAGTCGGACCTGTAGCCCCAATAATCAGAACGTTCATTTTGCCTCTCTATGCTTTTATGTGAACTCGTATGCTGTAGGCGTTTGGTTAGTCAGTACAAGTTGTATATAGGCTGGCATTTATGTACAATCCGCCTGCGATCGCGAGTTAGTGGTTACTTAGAACTTCCAACAGGTTTTGCCCAACCCTTTTCGCGCAAGTAAGAGTCAAAGTCACTCAGCTTAGAAAACTCGCGTTTCAACTGAGCGAAATCCGCCGCGTAGCCGACGTTCTCAAACCAGCGAAACATGATGGTTACTTCCTCTCCAGCTTGCTGCTCAAATGCTTCAAACGGGATTTGTTGGTATTCAACAGGTTTTCCCAAAACGCGGCTAAAGGCAGCAGCAATTTCCGTCATTGTCATATCTACACTGGCAACTTCTTTTTCACGGTTCAAGAACTCGGTAGGACGCTCGAACACCTCGGCGACCATTTCCCCATAATCTTCTTCAGAAAGTTGCTGCAATTTCGTCTGGGGATTGAGCGGTTGCGAAAGCGTTCCCTTGGAAACCATCGGGCGCATCTCGTTGTAATTAAAAAAGAAGAAAACCGGACGCATAATCGTGTATGGCAAACCGATGGCGCGGATGTGTTCTTCGATTTTAAACTTGCTGTCGAAATGGGGAATGCCAGTTTTGCGTTCTGCGCTGCCCACTGAACTGTAGACGAAATGCTGGATGCCCACCGATGAAGCTGCGTCTGCAACAGCCTTGCCCTGACGGATTTCGGTGTCAAATCCGTCTTGGAAGTTTTGTACCGAAAACACGCCGTAGATATCTTGTAAAGCACGATCAAGGGAAGTGCGATCGCCGAAATCTCCTTGTACGAGTTCTGCGCCCGCTTGTTGAAGTGCTTGAGCAGCGGGCTTGTTTGGGTCGCGCACAAAGGCACGCACCTTAAAGTTTCCGTGCTGTAAAAGATGACGTGCTACCGCGCCTCCCTGATGTCCCGTGGCTCCGGTAACTAAGATGATTCGTTCTACAGTTGTTTGCTGTGTCATGTCTGTTTCCTCACTGCGGTTTGTGGGCTTGAAATTTCAGCTAATCTAAACCAATAGTCCGAATTGTTGTTATTGCTGAAAGAATGGCAGCCTTTTGGTTATTTGCAATACGATTGGGAACATCATCATCAGGAACCCAGACACACCCGAGATCACTCCAACGGGCAGCTTCAGCACACCATCCGCCCATGCTCCGTAAAACGTCCAACTTGCAATCGGCAGGAACAGGATGACAGCGGTAAACAACCCTGGTGAGAAGATATGTGTTACCAGAACCGGAACGATGTGAAACAGGACGGCGTTGACAAGCATGAAGGCGGGAAAAGCGAGAGCTATGGCTGGTTTGCGCCACCCGATCGCCGCGCAGGACACGCCCAGAATAATCACGAAGGCATTGACTAGGTAGAATTCATTCCACTCTACTGGTAGATTGAGCACCCGACCAACCCAGTCTTGCCAGTTGTACTCGTACTCCTCCAACATGTGGAGTCCGTAGGCAATGGTGGCAACCCACAAGACATACTCACGCGACATAATTAATCCTCCCAGTAGGTGTCGCACCCACGATCAGTACAGGTTTAGTTTCGCTCATGATTCAATGCTCGCTCCAGGTTTAGTTTCATCATCGAAAAGAGATGAATGTTACTATATGCAACTGTAAGCACCTTATGAGTTATAAGTAATTGTTACAGTTCATCGTTAACTGAGACTGGTGGTTTTAATCTACCCTGTAATATATTGAAAATTCTCTTTTCTGTCACTAAGCAAAGGATGAGTTGCGAACTTAACGATCAAAAAGTTGCCATCCCTATCTTGCGATCGGGAGATACCCCTATCGTAAGATAAGGATGTCTCCCGATCGCAAAATAGCAGCGCATTATGATAGTTAGCCGTGTCTGCAAAATTGGACGATCATCGACCACTAAAACGCGAATATTCGAGAATAGAGTCATACCAATTCGCAATTGACAATTCGCAATTCGCAATTATTACCCCACAACTGAAGTTGGGGGTTTGAACATTGATACTACGTGTTTTTATTTTCTTCATCAATAAATTGAGGAGCCACTGCGGTGGACGGGTTTCCCGGCATAAAGGAGCCAGCGCTGTGGGCGGGTTTCCCGACTTGAGGCGACTGGCGTCAAGTGGCGTGGGCTTGCAACCCTGAATGAATCAATTTCCAATTTTGTCCGCAATTGCGAATTGTTCGGTCATGGCAGTGAGGAAGTGAACGGAATTTGGATGAGAATGCTTGTTCAAACTAGGTGCTTACGTGGATGCGACTTTTATAGACAACGTTTGAGCGCAAATTTGCAATTGTAGTATTTCAAGCTCCTGATCGTAAGATAGGGACGCCTCCACTCCGATTGTTAAGTTCACAACCTGTCTTCTGCTTAGTGACGGAAGATGAAATTTTCAATACATTGTGATCTAGAACGATCGGCAGACTGAATCAGGAATGAGCTGTGTCAGCTTGTTCTAAATCTTTAACGAATTCAGTGAGAAAATCATGGTTTGATACCAGCTGAAATTGAAACTCTAATAGAGCGAGTGGCAGAGGCGTTTCTGATGTGCGAGGGCGCAACCTCCATACTTCCTCTGTAACGACTACTATTCAAATCCATACTTGAAATTGACACAATCGTTATCTGAATTGCTCAGATAGTGCTCAATTTTATGGAATCGGACATTAAGCTGGGATTGTCTAGCTGTATCCTACAACAGGATAGGAGAGTTCACGATGGCTTTTATACTTCAGCCGCTACCTTATGCTTACGACGCATTAGAACCCTACATGTCTGAGAAAACATTAGGGTTCCACCACGATAAACACCACGCGACTTATGTTGCCACACTCAACACGCTCGTTAAAGAAACTGAATTTGCTAACAAATCACTAGAAGAGATTGTCCTAGCAACCTACAATGAAGCAAGCAAAACATCTATCTTCAACAATGCTGCTCAAGTGTGGAACCACACCTTCTTTTGGAACTGCATGAAACCGAACGGTGGCGGTCAACCAAGTGGAATTCTCGCTGAGAAACTCAATCATAGCTTTGGCAGTTTTGATCGGTTCGCTACTGAATTCAAAAGTGCTGGGGCAACTCAGTTTGGTAGTGGTTACGTTTGGTTAGTGCTTGACCAAGATCAGCTCAAGGTGGTCATAACTGGCAATGCGACCAATCCATTAGTGAATCAACAAATTCCTCTGTTGACATGTGATGTATGGGAACATGCCTACTATCTCGATTATCAAAATCGTCGCTCTGATTTTCTGCAATCGTTTTTACAGCATTTGGTGAATTGGGAGTTTGTGATACAGCAGTTGCAGATGCATCAATTAGCCCATGCCTAAGCTTGTGGTAGTTCGGTGAGCATCTCCAACACAATGTCTAAACTTTAAAGTATTAGATTTAAATTTTTTAGGAGTTAAAAATGAGTAAGCGCGTAGAAGCTAACAAAGTTATCGAAAGTTCTGGAAATTCCTTACGGATGCAACTTTATGTTGTCACTTCCGTGGCAACAAGCCTGGAATCTCTTCAACAAAATCTTGTTGAGCATCGAGCCTACTTGAGAGAACTGGAAGATAAAAATGTTTTATTTGGAGCAGGACCTCTTTTGACTGATGATGGTCAATATTTTGAAGGAGATGGCTTGTTAATCTATCGAGCTAGTTCTGTCGAGGAAGCAAAGAAAATTGCACAAGCTGACCCCATGCATACAAGTGGTGCTCGTACTTTCACTATCCGCCCTTGGTTACTCAATGATGGCAAAATTACTATCCAAGTTACCCTATCTGAGCCTCAGCGCTCTCTCATCTAGTTAAATTAATGCGCGACATAATTAATCCTCCCAGTGGATACCGCACCCACGAACAGTACAGGTTTAGTTTCGCTTATGATTCAACGCTCGCTATTGACCTATTTTTGCAACACAATCTCAAGGACTGGCAATCCCCCGTTGAAAGGCAGTAATCACCGCTTGAGTCCGATCGCTCACCCCCAACTTTGATAAAATGTTATTAACGTGAAACTTGACGGTGCCCTCGGTGATGCCCAATGCTGTGCCGATCAATTGGTTGTTTTTGCCTTTCGCTAACATCTTTAATACATCAATCTCGCGTTCACTCAGTTGTGGAGCGTTCATGCGCTCCACCAATTTTGCGCCAACTGTAGCCGGAATGTGTTTTTTTCCGGCGTATACAGATCGAATGGCATCTAATAGCTCACCGCGATCGGCATCTTTGAGCAGGTAGCCTCTGGCTCCAGCCTTTAGTCCGCGATAGATGTCTTCGTCGCTGTCATAGGTAGTGAGAATGATGATGCGAGCGTCGGGAAACTCTTTAAGAATCGCGGTGATTGCCTCAACTCCGGATAACTCTGGTAAGCGTAAATCCATCAAGGTGATATCAGGTTGTAGCGTTTGGAATTGGGCGATCGCTTCAATGCCGGTTTTGGCTTCGCCGAGCGGTTCCAGACCCGGTTCAGAGTCCAGCATGGTGGTTAGCCCAGTCCGCACAATTGGATGATCGTCAACAACCAAAACGCGAATGTTAGAGGATAGAGTCATGGTAGTGAGAAAGTAAATGGAATTTGGATGAGAATGCAAGTTCCCTGTCCGGGTTGACTGCGGAGGCTGAACTTTCCACCTAGACGATCGCAGCGTTGTTGTATCCCAAGCAAGCCAAAGCCGCCATGATCGTTAGCAAATTGCGAATTGAATCCGCGTCCATCATCCTTGATATGTAGCGCGATCGCATCTAGCTTAAAGGTGAGTTCGAGATGTAGCGTTTGTGCTTGAGCATGGCGCAGCGTGTTGGTAATAGCTTCTTGTCCAATTCGCAACAGATTCATACCGATATCGGGTGGCACAGGCTGAGGCGTTCCGACGATGGTGAGGTCGGCTTGCAGGTCAGTGTGAAGCGTCAGTTGCCTCAGCGATCGTTGCAACGACCCTGCCAAATCTCGGTACTCATCGGCATCGGGGTGCAATGACCAAACCGAGCGACGGGCTTCGGCAAGTCCGGTCTTTGCTAAAATTTTGACTTGCTCAATGATATCCCAGGCAATCTCTGCGTCTTGGGTGGCGTAGTATTGCGCGTTGTTGAGTTGCAGCGAGATGCCAGTAAAGGTTTGAGCAAGGGTATCGTGAATCTCTCGTGCTAGACGATTGTGTTCTTCCATGATCGCGACTTGTTTGGCATCTTCAGCCAACCGAGTTAGTTGAAGCGCCAACACGACCTGCTGCGCCAGAGCAGTGACCAGATCCACCGCTTCGGAGGAATAGGCATGACTTTCTAAGTGAGAGATCGAAAAGACACCCAGCAAGTCGTCCCCAAACACGAGCGGAATCAGCAGCAGCGTTTGCACGCCTTCGGGCAAGACTGACCAGGCGCGATAGATTTCCATGTCAGGATGGTTTGACAAATCTGAATATGCGAAAGGCTGATAGTGATGATGCAAAGGCTTCCAGGCGTCGAGCTGACGAAAGACCGAGAATGGTACGACGATCGGGATAGGCGTAGCAGGGGGGTTAGGGACAAGCTGAGTGTTCCAGCGGATTAGGTGCATGGCTGACACCTCTTGCTCGTCATCATTTAACCAAAGACAGGCAACTGGGGCATCAAGCTGCTCGACGACTATGGCAAGGACTTGCCCCAAAAATTTGTCGAGTTCTGGCTCAGTTGCAAGATATGCGAGCGATCGCTGGAGTGCCATCTGTTGCCCTTGCGACATTAACTGGGCTTGTCTGCGCTTAGTGATGTCTTGAAAGGCTACGATTGCATAAGCGACGTTACCCTGTTCATCAAAGATTGGCGTTCCCCACGACTCACACGGAATCCTTTTATTGTTTACCTGAATTTCTATATCATCAATCATGGTACTTTCACCGCTCAACGCACGGACTGCTGCCAATTTCTCAGTTGGGTAGAGTTGATTCGTTCCTGCTATATAAAGTTGATAAGCCTCTACGATTTGATCTTGTGCTATGGAAGGATCATTCCCTTTGCCCAACATCTGAGTTGCGCGTTGATTGATATAATATGAGTGACCCGCCGCATCCAGGACTCTAACGCCCACTGGAACCGCTTCTAGAAATTGAGAAAATCGACTTTCACTAGCGCGGAGCTTTGAGTAGAGTCTGGCATTTTTGATCGCAATCGCTGCTTGAGTGGATAATAGATTCAAGACCTGCGATCGCGTAGCGTCTCCTTCGGAGAATCGATCCGGTGTAAACGCCCCAGCCGCTAATGGATTTTCCAGATACAATACACCGACGAGCTGACTTTGGTTTAGCAGCGGCAAACACAAGATCGATTGAGTTTGATGGCGTTGAATATAAGATTCATGGATAAAATTACCCTCACAAGTTGCATCATCTAAGATCACAGTTTCATGAGTCCGAATCACGTACTGGATAATCGATTCAGGTAGATGATTCGTAATTGGAGTGGATTGCAGCACTTGCGTAGAACAGGCATTTTCACCAGCGCTGAGTTCACACGAAGCTTCAATTAACCATTCTCCTGAAGTTTCCAGAAGCAGAAATCCAGTTTGGGCACCAGCATTCTCAATTAAGATCTGAATTAGGGAACGAAGCAACTGCTCCAGTTCAATTTCGCTTGAAATCGCTTGGGATGATCTCATCACCGCCGCTAAATCGAAAGCAATAGGTGAGGAATTAGAACTAGTTTCAGAAGGGGTGCGAATTGACGTGGGAGCTACAGCCGATGACTGGGGAAATAGCTGTGGGTAGCGAGTTTTTAAATCTTTGACTTTTGCCCTTGCTCCCCACCGTTCATAGCAGTAGTGAGCTTCCTTCATGTAGGTTTGGGCAATTTTCGCCCTACCTCGCGCTAGATAATGTTTGGCAGCTAACTCATAGGCTAACGCTTCTTCTTGCAGATACTCGTTGTCTCTAGCACCTTGCATCGCTTGTTCATACAGTTCTTCTGCCTCAAAAAATTGACCTAAGATCCGTGCTTTTTCTGCTTCAACTAATTCGTATTTATGTTGACAATTTACTGGAGCAGAATGTGCCCATTTTTGCATCTTCTCCTGATTGTTATTGATTTTGAGCAGCAGATGCTCTTGTTCTGAGTCAGAAACAGATTGATATAATTGTATCTGCGCTAAAGAGTCATAGAAATAGAGTACAGGTACTAAAAAAGTTCCTGTATTTCCGTCTAGATAAAGTTCAGCTTGAGAAGCATACTCCACTGCTTGGGGAAAATCTTCAAATAAATAACTTAGAATAAGCTTGTCTAGATACAGATTGTAAAGGTGAGTTCTATCATTTGCTTCAAGGTGAATTGGCAAAAACTGATCTTCATTATAGTGATTACCAAGTAATCGACCTGGATTTGCAACTTGTTCTAGCAAGTTAAAGATAACTTGCTGCAATCTGCGAAAGTAAATTAAAATATTTTCCTGTTTGAACTGAGCTAAAATATTACTGTAAATCCTGATCGCTGATGTAATTTTTGTTAATTCTAAACCAGCAAAATATGCGTATATACAGTTAAGGGCGGCAGCATACATACTATATTCTAAATCTCCTGTTTCCAGCCCAGTCTCATATGCCTCCTGAAGTAAGGGTAAAGTCTGTCTAAGATGAGCTTTACAGTGCATAAGATGCGCTGCAACCATCTCTGTTACCCTAGGTTTAAGTTTTTTACTATCTAATCGCTCAGTCAAGCTGAGTGCCAATTCACCGAATTGGTAAGCTCCTTCAAAATCCCTCATGATTCCATTGAGAATTACCCCACCGTAAGTAGCATAGGCAAAAGATGTAAAGGAAGTATTTCCATACTGAGCAGATAAATTTATTTGCTCTAACACAATCAGTAGTAGTAGTGAAGGAGAAGCATGATAGGCAGCTCCAACTAAGCTTGATAGGATTTGCACCGCAGCCAATTTATCTGGCTCTTTCATTAAAGGTAGCTCCAGCAAATCTTCTATATCTATGGCATTAAAGTAATCTGCTGTCTCTTTTAACTGCCTTTGAACATCAGCTTCTACTGGTGTTTCTGGCAGAGCGATACCCAGCAGTTCTAAAACCTCTAAACCAATCTTAATTGCCTCGTTTTGCCTACCTTGCGCTACGCAAGCTTGAATTTTAGTTTCATAAACTTTGATCTTATCTAAAACAGTGCTTGCCTGTTCTAGAACCACCATCGCCCATTGCTCCATTTGTTGGAAGTCGCCACATAGGTATGCTGCTTCTGTCGCCGCTTCGTGCAATGCCAATGTCAGAGCGTATTGAAACTGCCAGCTATCAGCAGCTAGCAGTTCTATTCCTGTCGTTAAATACTGTAGTGCTGCACTATGAGCTAATGCTTTTTTGGCTTTCTGTCCTGCAATCAGATTCAACCTGGCTATTTTGTCGCGCTCCTGTTGATCCGTGACTAAATCACGACCGAGATTAAGGTGATCAACGACCTCAAATAAATTGGCTGATCTAGTTTCAGGCTGATTACTTTTCAGCAAACAGTAACCAATTTGCAAGTGAACAGCTTGTAGTTGTTCCTGATCAATCAAAGTATAGGCGGCTTGCTGCACACGATCGTGCGAAAACTTGTAATGCTGAATTAACAGATTTTCATCTAACTCTGAAGTAGCTAGAATCAACTCCAACTGAATCACGGTTATCAGTTCTGCAAAAATTTCAACTGCTGGTCGTTCGCAGATGACTGAGAGCGTTGCTAAATCAAACTCAGCACCGACACAAGCTGCTAGACGTAAGATTCGTTGAGTCTCCTCTGGAAGTTGCTTTAACTTTCCAATCATTAACTCTACTACATTATCAGTAATATTTTTGGCTTTGATCTGAGCAACATCCCATTCCCAGTGTTGTTGATTAATGTTGAAGACAATCAGGTCTTCGGTGTACAACGTTTTGAGAAATTCATTCGTAAAATAGGGATTGCCATTCGTTTTACGCCATATTAATTCTGCTAGAGGTGCGATCAACTCACTAGATGTGTGCAAGGTTTCAGCAATCAATTGAGCGACTGCTCCCTGTTCTAGCGGAGCTAATGTAATTTGATTAATCGCAACATTTTCCTGCTTGAGTTTTTCTATCATTGCCCAGAGCGGATGTATCTGGGTTACTTCGTTGTCCCGATAAGCTCCAATTAACAGCAAAAATTGCATCGCCCGATCGCTCAGGATTAACTCAATCAGCCTAAGCGTAGCGAAGTCTATCCACTGCAAATCATCTAGAAAAATGACCAAGGGATGTTCATAGGAACAGCAAGCTCGAATGAACTTTTGAAAGACAAGCTTAAACCGATTTTGTGCCTCGATCGATCCAACCTCCGGCACGGGTGACTGCTTGCCCACTATCAATTCAACTTCCGGAATTACATCAATGATTAGCTGTCCGTTGCTTCCTAAGGCGTTTAGAAGCTGCGATCGCCATTGTTGTACTTGCTCATCGGGTTCACCCAGTAGTTGCTGCACTAGCTTTCGCAGGGCATCAACGATCGCACTATAGGGAACATTGCGCCCAAATTGGTCAAACTTACCAGAGATAAAATAGCCCCGCTTTGCCGCGATCGGTTTGTAGAGTTCCTGCACCAATGCGGATTTGCCAATTCCCGCATAGCCGGAGACCAACATTATGGGCAACAGATGGGGAGCGGATGGGCGATCTGTGCGTCTCCTCGTCAAGTCATCTGCTACATCCGTTACAAAATCTGTTGCTACTATTCTGTCAAACGCCGCCAGTAATGCTTCAATCTCTGCTTCTCGTCCATACAGCTTTTGGGGAATATGAAACTGATCCGAAAAGTCTTGCACTCCCAGCTGAATGTTGTCAATTTGTCCTGTTTCTCTGAGTTGTTGAGCGCAAACCTCTAAATCTGCTTTAATGCCCCAGGCGCTCTGATAGCGATCCTCTGCGTTTTTCGCCATCAGCTTAAGAACGATATCTGAAACGGGTTTAGGAATTGCCGCATTTAGTTGGTGAGGCGGAACAGGTGGTTTGGCAATATGACAATGGACGAGTTCCAGAATGTCTGTGGTGGAAAACGGCAACTGTCCAGTGAGTAGTTCGTAAAATGTTACACCGAGCGAGTAGAAATCAGTACGGTAATCGATCAAACGGTTCATTCGCCCGGTTTGCTCTGGCGACAAGTAGGCGAGAGTGCTTTCTAACACATGAGGACTTTTGAAGGTCGGATTAGTGCGAGTAAACCGAGTGGCAATGCCAAAGTCAATGATTTTGACGACACCAGTATCCGGATTCAAGACAATGTTTCCAGGATTAATATCTTTGTGAATGACATGGGCAGCATGGATTCTGCCCAGAATATCTGTTAGGTCGATCGCAAGTTGCAAAAATGTAGATAGCGACATCGGGCAGAAGTCTCGTCGCTGCCGTATCCAGTATTCTAAGGACTCTCCGCCAAAGTCTTCCAGGAGCATAACGAGTGTGCGTTGATAGTCCTGCTGGCTATATGCCTTGACCACTCCTTTCAAGTTGAGGGAGCGGGTAATTTGATATTCCTGCCTATAGCGTGTTAATTCTTGAGGAGAGGGATAATCTTGCTTGAGCAGTTTGATGACGAGCGCACGATTGTCTGCCTCTCCAATGCCCCGATACACCAGAGAGGCAGAACTCTCATATATCTTGCTTTGGATGACGACTCCAGGTAGGGCGATCATAAAACTCCTGCTTCCGACTCACAACACAATGATCTTTGTGCCTTGATTTTACATTTCAACGGCTTCTCCTAGAATGTTTCGGCAAGATATGGTTAACTCAACTGCTCTTGCTTTGCTCCATGTCATTTCTAACTCCAAAGTAGAATCAATGTTAGGTTTCTTGTGTAGCATCACTATATAAATCTATTAATTGCATCTATCTTAAGATATGGTTTTAAAAATCTGAGCGAAAGTCAAGTTGATGCTTCTATGATTTTTGAGGAAACAAAACTAGGTGCTTACGTGGATGCGACTGTTATAGCCAACGTTTGAGCGCAGATTTGCAATTACAGTGTTTCAAGCTTCTGATCGTTTGTTAGAGATGGTTCCTGATCGTAAGATAGGGAATACCGAAACAGTGGAACAGTTGAGGCCTTTCCTCATGGTGGAGGTCAAAAATCGAAGCTCAATCACGAGTAACTGGCATTAATAGAGTTATTAGTAGAGTCAGATAATGATGCTACTTTGGTTGAATTGTGCGAGCAATTAGAACTGCGTACTTAGGTAAAAATAAGTCGCTCTACAATGGGCAGAATCTTACAAAAGCTGAATTTGACGCGTAAAAAAAACATTGCACACAACTGAAAACCGCTATAGCTGAAATTGCCCGTCTGGATCAGTCAGGATTACGTGCTGCTGCTAGAGATGCGGAGCGCGATCGCCTCACTTCCCCTTCCCAGGCGGTGAAATCGTTCCTTCTGCCTGCGCTTTTTTAATTGCTCGTTTCAGAATTAACACTGCCATTTGCGACAAAGAACGCTCCTCTGCATCCGCCAGTTGTTGCAGAGCTTCTTTGTCTTCTTCTTCCATGTAAATACTTAGTGTTACTTTTCCCATCTGACTATCATCAGCTTTTCTATGTATTTTTATATTAAATCACTAGAAACAAATAAATTTAAATATAAATAAATAAAAAATATGTATAATTACTGATAAGTCAAAAGTCAGCACGCAACTTTCTCAGGGCTGACGCACTGGCTTCTGGCTCCCTCTCACAGGAGACATATTCCATGTTAAGACCTGTTTGCCACAAAACAGATGAACACAGAAGTTATCTACAAGCTTTAGATGACTTCGGTATTGCTGAACTATTGGCGAGGCACTCCGTTGGGCGGGCAATGCCCGACTTGAAGGAAGTGCCGTGAAAACTCAGCGATTATTGTCAACAGCAAGAACAAGAAACTTTAGCAGCGTTGTTGATTTCCCAACTAACCCAGAGTCTTGATGCTGAACTAATTGCTAATTATTTGAGTGCGATGGCGCTCAATCGCCAGGATTTACTCCCAAGATTAATTAACCAGAAATTTTCTGCGAGTTGTGTTGATTTACCCGACGACTTTCCTAATACAGCAAAGACACCCCGCTTTTTGTATGGCGACAAATTGCGTTGGATTGGTTCTGATACTGATTGGGGAACTGCGATCAGCAGATTTTATAGCTTTGCTCCCCATCTTTGCTGCTGGACTTGGTGCTACCTGATTTGGTTGAGTTCATATTGCCCTCTCATGTATTGCTGTAAGCTGATTGGTTCAGCAGCGACTAGGATTCATGGAGCTTATGGGTAAAATCATCTGTTTTGCCTAAAAGTGTTGTCTAGTAAGGATTATTGTTTTATTCTCTGGTGAGAGTGATGAAAGAGTCATACGTAGTTTTATCATCTAGCATAAAAGTAGTGTTTAATGAAGTAGCTATTTTTATAAAAACCTCCCTTGCTGGTGAAGCGTATTCGCTTATCGCAATAGGATTTCCAGTATCACTACCGCTACAAATGCGCTGATCAATGGGAATTTGTCCTAACAGAGGCGCTTGTAATTCTGTGGCTAATTGTTCGCCGCCACCACTACCAAAAATCGGTGTGCGTGAACCACAATCGTTGCAAATTAAATAACTCATATTTTCAATGATCCCAAGGACAGGAACGCCCACTTGGCGAAACATATATATGTTACGTCGTACATCTGCAACAGCAACTTGTTGAGGAGTTGTCACTAAAATGACTCCACAAATTGGGCTTTCTTGGATAATTGTAATTTGAGCATCACCTGTACCGGGAGGTAAATCTATCAATAAATAATCTAATTCCCCCCATTCTACATCTTGCAAAAATTGCGTGATAATTTTATGCAATACAGGCCCCCGCCATGCCAAAGGACGATTTGCTTCTGCAAGTAAACCCACTGACATTACTTTTATTCCCTGAACTTCTAGAGGTAAAAACTTATCACCTATGGGAGTATTAATCACTTGAATATCAGCTTGTCCCAAACCCAACATCTGGGGAACATTGGGGCCATAAACATCAGCATCTAATAGTCCTACTTTTACACCTTGTAATTTTAAAGCTGCGGCGATATTAACGGCTGTTGTGGATTTGCCTACACCACCTTTACCACTAGAAACTGCAAGAGTTGTTTTAACACCAGGAATTGTACAAATTTGAATATAAGTTTTTTTACACCAAGATAGAGATGATAATTTAGATTGAATTTCTGGTTGTAATTGGTGCTGATGAGAACCAATATATAAACGTAAGTAAATATAGTCATCAACTATACGTAAATTTCGTACCATTCCCAAACTAACGATGTCATTTTTTAAAATAGGTTCGATAATTTGTTTGAGTAGTTGAACGACTTCTTGGTGCTGAAAATTAGTATCTGGTTTTACGTAATCTTCTGGACGCTGAAAGGGGGATTGGTGGTTAGACATTTAGAACTCCATAAAAATATTTATGTCAAACCTTGAATTTCCTAAAATGATGTGTGCGTCATAATTATTTTTATTGCAACTATGGTTGTTCTAAATAATATCTTTTATTAGTCGCCATACTTAGCTGCTTCTTCTTTGTCCAACCAAATTTTCATAGTTGACTCGAACCGCATCAGGGACACTAGAACTATCAATCAGTTTGAGAGCTTGTTGAAATCTTCTACGACATGAAGATTCGCTATTTATTTGACGTGCGACTATAGAAGAGTTTTTACGTGGAATCTCAACCATATGCTGAATTTCTTTTGGTGAAAATTCACGGATCATTTCCTCATAAAAAGGTTCTGCAATCTGAGAAATTCCATATCCATTTCCGATGTAGCAACCAACTACCTTTTCAACAAATTCATGTTGTATACTTTTTGGTAATGAACCTTGTTTAGATAGCTCTGCTAATCGCTCTGCAAATGGTGGTTCATTATAGAAATTATTCCATTCTTGATGAACATTCCATAGTTGATTAACTGCTTTTGAGATAATAGTGTGCTTTTCAGAATCATTTAGAAGAGTCAGTAGACCTATTTTTTGAAATAATTGTTGAGATATTATATGTCGCTGTGCATCACCTTTGGCTAGATATTCTGAATGTCGATTAATTAGATGAGACCGAATAGATGATGTGAAATTTTCGCTATAAGGAAGGTATAAATCTATTATATTTAAGCGTACAGGCTCTAGTGTACTTGGATCACAATAGATGCCATGAATCATACCAAACAACAATTCTCTTTGAGCGTCATGAGTTGCATCTAGACGTTCCAACCATAACGAACATTGTCCTTCTGCAAACCGAGAGTTTTTGACTGCGGAAATAAAAGCTCCAATATCTATACCCCGTGGTGAAGTAGATTCAGCAAGAGCATAATTGACACACCTATTTAGAAATGTAATAAACTCGCGGTCGTTGACTTGGCCAATTGTTGGATGCGCTGCTGAAAAGTTGTTACGAGTACTTCTAGATTGGTCTAGGAAAAAATAACCTTCTTCAGTAACAAGATTCAGTTTCAAGCAAAACTCTAAAAGTTGACTATCTTGAAGGTCTAAAAGATGTTTTTCTTCAAAATCTTTTTGGAGAGTTTGAGCAACTATTGGTAAACCAAAATTTTTAACTTTTTCTCTTAATTGTATGATAGCAGCATTCCAAGCATAGTTAATTGCACTATCAAAAAGTCCTACGCTTACTGCAATACACATTCTAGCAATTAGCTCACCACGTAAATTTATTCTAGGAATGCTACGCAATTCTCTAGGTAGGTTTATCCAAGCATATTCAATATCTTCATCACTTGCTAATACTTCTCTTGGAATTCCCAAAGCCACAATAAATTGATTGATAGCTGGTAGTATAGTTTGTGGCAGTGATGGTAGTTTAATTGTTGTAGGCTTTACAGGAATAATCTCTGTCATATCTTAAGATGGTGGCTCTTGATTGTATTTGTTAGTTATTATAATACATAAAATAATACTAAGTATAAATCCTTTTCTTCCTTCACATCCTCTGTAATACTTCTCTCACCCAAGCTTCTTCTTTTGGCGATCGCACTATCTTTAAAGGTTGTGAATAATCAATTGCCAAGTCAAATCTAGCCCGTTCGTAAACTTCATTTAATAACCTTTGCAAGTCAACTATAGGTTCAGGTTCTCCCTCACACAAAGGTACAGGAAAAATAGGAATTGGGTTTTTTAAATCGAAAGTATATAAATCTGCATCAGGTCTGTTGTAACTGGGACTGACCAAGATACTATAATCTGTAACTGACGCTCCAAGAATAGGCATTGACTCACCTTGTCTTAATAAGTCAATTTCTACCAAGTTGGTTGCAGAAGCTAAAATTTTCTGTCGTTTGCTTTCGTCGGCGGCTCTACCTTCTTTGGAGCGTTTATTTTTAGGGGAAAGTATTTCAATCACAGCAACTACTTCTTTGGTTGGAGTTGCTCGCACCTCTAAAAATCGCTCAGTTATTTGTTCAGGTACAGGAACTTTCACTTTACTGGGTTCAGCAAGTTTTGCAGCAGTCAAAGTTGTACTGTTATCTGTAGTGTTACGTTTGGCAACTGCTACATCAGCAATTCCTACGAGTAAAATATCATCTACACTAGTATAAACTCGCTCTTTAATAGAAACTCGGTATTTCGGCGCGATTTGAGGAGTCAGGTCATCAGCGATCACTACAATCAAACGATTGTGAACTTGATGCCAAAGTTCAGGTTGTTCCAAATACGGGTTCATTCCAGGAAATGGATTTCCCATTGTGCTTTTCCTTCGTTATTTACTGCTCCCTTAAGACTATTCTATCTGTTTGCATCTTCTGAATTGCCCGTTGCGCTTGAATAGCCACCTCCTTATCAGGGTCATCTAAGACTTGTTGCAAGGGGTTAATAACATCAGGATGAGCTAAATTACCAAGAGCAATTACTGCTTCTTTGCGGACATCTGCATATTCATCTGTTAATGCTTGAATTAATCTTGGCATAACTTGAATATCTGGGATTTTTTGCAAAGCTTGTACTGCGGATTTCCTCACTTGCCAATGTTCATCATCTAAAGCTATTTTTAGTGCTGAAATTGCTTGATAATTTTCATGAATAGCTAGAGATATTGCGGCATTTCGGCGAACTTGCCAATCACTATCATTCGTGAGTGCTTGACAAAGTATGGTAATTACATCTGTATCTTGTAAATGTCCTAAAGTTAAAGCAGCAGCACGACGGACAATTGTTTCTCGGTCAAAGACTAAATTTAAAGCTTGTGGACATTTTTCTAGTTGATTGATGTATCGCAGTGTAGTAACGGCTGCTTCTCTTAATTCGTGATTTTTTGATTCTAAAAATGGTAAGATAGCTGAGAAAGATTCAATAGCGTGTATTTTCCGCAAAAGCACTAAAATATTTAATTGAAGATTGACATTGTTGCTTTCTAATTTATCTAGTAAAAGTAACAAGTCATTTTGTGTAATCAACTCGTTTAAAGCTGATGCAGCTTCAGTACGAATTTCTAAAAATGTTGAAACAAGACATTCAATTAAAGCAGGAATAGCAACAGGGTTTGCAATTTCCCAAAGGGCAGATATTGCTATTTTTTGCACAACAAAGTTTTCATCTTTCAAAGCAATGATTAAAGCATCTATTGTTTCTTCATCACCGAGATGTTGTAAAGTTTTGACAGCTGTTAGACGGTCATTTACATCAGGCGATCGCAGCATTTCTAGCCACAATTGTATCTCATCATTCATGATTTTAACGTAATAAAAAGGGAATCTGGACAGTAATAGCATTGGTAGGACATTCTTTTTCACAGGGTAGACAAAACCAACACTCATCATATTTCATGTATGCTTTCCCCGTTTCTGGATTCTTAGCTAACACATCTAAAGGACAAACTTCAATACAAGCTGTGCATTTTTCTAAACATTTTGATTCATCAACAATTACAGGAACATCTACTCTTTGATTGATTAAAGCCATAAAACTACCCCCTGATTTTGTAATTAAACCGTTAACCGATAAAATAAATGAGGTAAATTGGCGTGGATAATCTCACGCTCATACTTAAATCCCAACTTTTCTATAACCCTGCGTGAAGCTTGATTTGTTGTGAGAGTAAAGCAAACCACCTCCTGTAACTTCAGCAGTTCAAAAGCAATTTGTAAAATTTGCTCACTCATTTCTGTAGCTAATCCTTGATTCCAAAATTTAGCCATGAGAGCATAAGCTAATTCAACTTCATTCATGCCTTCTACATGAGTATTGCGAAGACCAGCACGACCAACAAATTGATGATTAACTTTGTCTCGAAATACCCACAAACCGAATCCATAACATTGCCAATGGTGCAAGTTATTGAAAATAAATAGTCGTGTTTCTTCATCAGAACGCACACCACCTAAAGTTGCCATAACTTGTTGATTTTGGTGCATCCGGCAAAGTTCATTCAAGTGTTTAAATTTTAGCCGTTCTGCAAACAAGCGATCAGTTGTAAATGTATCAATTAACTGCATATCATTTTTCTAAATCAATTGTTTATAAAAAGCTAATGAATGTTTTATATTGACATAGCCTATTTTTTTCATAAAATAAGTGTGCCTCTTTGCGTTTAATATTAGAACGTAACATAACTCCATCACATTCTTTCATAGCAGCCCATTGTTCGATGTGCTGCATCAAATAACGTCCAATTCCATGATGACGATAATCTTTATCTACTATTAAACCTAAAATAATTGCCTGAGTTGGCATAATTAATAAATCACAAATATAAGCGTGCGTCCAACCAATCACATATTCATTTGCTAAAGTTGCAACACAAATAACATGGTCATCATCATTTTGAATTTTCTTAAGGCGTTGCTCTACTTGTTGAGGTGTTAAAGAATATCCAAGTTGTTCGCCAAGGATAGTAATTCGTTCTGCATCTTTCATCTCAGCTTTTTTAATTTTAAATTGCTCACTAATAGCGACTTTATTTGTCATAGTTTTAAATTATAATTATTTAGTTATCTAGCGTTGCACGGATAAAACGATAACCTATATCAATCTCTGTCAAATTGTGAATATCACCATACTTTTTCATCCATTCTCCACTATTTAAATCTGCTGTAAGTAACTGTAATCCTTGCTCAATTAAATCTTGATTAGCTAAAGCAAAAGACGATATACCCGCACGTACTTCAGGATTAAGATACATTTCTGGTCGTTTCCAAGCTGCTGCTGCGAATAAATCAGATAAGTCATGAGGTAATAAAAAAGGTATAGCCTCAACTCGCCTTGTAGTATTCTTCTGAATTAAATTAATCAGTTCATTAAGTGGTAAAAATCGTAAGCAATCTTCCCATAAAAAGGGGAAATAATCATAAATCCATATCTTTTGAGCTAATCTAATATCAAAAGTTAGCAAAATTATTGTTCCATCTCTAATAACTCGGTGCATTTCTTGAAACGCTTTTTCGAGATTGGAAAAGTGATGAATTGTTAGGATACTCACAACACCATCAACAGACTTATCTGTGAGAGGTAAATTTTCTGCATAGCCAGAAAACCACTTAACTTGTGGATGCTTTACTGCTTGTTTTTGCATCACTACAGAAGGTTCAATAGCATTAACAAGAAATCCTTGGTTAGCTAGCTCTATACTATAACCACCAGCACCAGCCCCAATATCAGCGATAATGCTACCTTTAGGTAAATTGAGTAAATCAATTAATGTATTGACAATGCGAATATCAGGAACGCGAGTTTTTGAATATTGTTGACCAATTGAATTATAAATAGACATATTTATGATACAATCCCTCAAAATAATTTATTTTAAATTATTTAAGCTTTAACTTGAAATGAAGAAATCAAAAATCTGTTGGTTAACCAACTCCAGCAACTTCAAGAGTTCATTTATCATAAATTTTGGTTGCACTTCTTGTGGTAAATTTTGATTTTTTCTGTTGTAATAGCAAAAATCCACGACCTTTACAGATGTTAAAGTTCAACAGTGTATTATCGAGATCAAATTGCTTCATAATACATTTTTGTTTTTTTAGGCATTAATATTGCCTAGTCTCTATCAAAGAATAGCATTTTTGACCGTAATTTCACTGAATTGCAACATTGTAAAATTCTTTGATTGTATCTACTTCTACAATGTAAGGATTTACAGGACGCTTAAACAATACCATTTGCCCTAATTCATCTTTATTTAAATTGACATGACAAAACCATTCCTGATCATTTTTTTCTGGATAATCTAAGCGGTAATGATAAAGACCCCAACGACTTTCTTGACGATACAGTGATGCTCTGGCTGCCATTTCTGCACAGTCGCGAATAAAATGCACTTCCATAGAGCGCATCAATTCATGGGGGTCACGCGCACCCATTACATCTAATGTTTGTTGATATTGGACAAAATGTTTTAACCCAATCTCAATTTTATTACCTGATTTTGGTGGTTGCAGATAATCATTAACTAAACGTCTAAGTTTATATTCAACCTGAGTGTGAGGTACACCGTCGGGGCGAGTTAAAGGTGCATAAATTCTGGCTTTTTCTGTTTCTAAAAAATCTGCATCTGGTTCTATAAAATCCAAATATTGAATATATTCAATGGCATGAATTCCAGCTATTCGACCGAAAACAAATGCCCCAATCATGTAATTATGGGGAACGCTGGCCATGTCTCCGGCTGCATATAAACCTGGGACTGTTGTTTGAGCATTTTCATTTACCCACACACCAGAGGCACTATGACCGCTACATAAGCCAATTTCTGAAATGTGCATCTCTACGCCATGAGTGCGGTAATCCTCATTTCTACCTTGATGAAAGCGTTCTCTACTTGGTCGTTCATTTGCCCAAAGTATGGATTCAATTTCTGCAATTGTATCTTCATCAAGATGAGTCATTTTGAGTTGGACTGGCCCTTTACCAGAATTCAATTCTTTCCAGATTTCCAACATCATTTGACCACTCCAATAGTCACAACTAATGAAGCGATTTCCTTCAGCATTAGCAGTATGAGCGCCAAAAGGCCCGGCAACATAAGCACAGGCAGGGCCATTGTAATCTTTAATTAAAGGATTAATTTGAAAGCATTCAATATTGCTAAGTTCTGCGCCTGCATGATAAGCCATTGAATAGCCATCCCCAGCATTGGTAGGATTTTCATAAGTACCGTAGAGATAGCCAGAAGCAGGTAATCCTAGTCTGCCACAAGCACCTGTACACAGGATGACGGCTTTGGCTTGAATGACTATATAATCGCCGTTTCTAACATCGAATCCCACTGCACCAATAGCACGTCCTTCTTTGACTAACACGCGAGTTGCCATGACGCGATTTGTAACTTTGACTTTGTGACGTTTGACTTGGCGGGTGAGAATGGTTTTCAGGTCTTTACCTTCTGGCATGGGTAAGACATATTTACCTACACGATGCACTTGTTTTAAGTCATAGTTGCCTTGGGCATCTTTTTGAAATTTTACACCCCAGCTTTCTAATTCTTGGATGACTTCATAACCTAATTTCCCTGTTTGATATACAGCTTTTTGGTTGAGAATGCCATCGTTAGCCAGGGTGACTTCGCGCACATATTGTTCTGGTGTGGAATGACCGGGAATGATTGCGGTATTTACTCCATCCATACCCATTGCGATCGCACCACTCCGTCGGATGTTAGCCTTTTCTAAAATCAGTACCTCTGCATCAGGATTTGCTTGTTTGGCTTTAATTCCAGCCATTGTCCCGGCTGTTCCACCACCAATCACAAGCACATCTGTTTTCATCCACTGGGTATCGATATTCATATTCTTCTACCTTCTATTGATTGCCTTTCCAAACGATTTCACTAATATTGATAGATTTCGGTATTAGCTTGATTTTGTAGAAAGTATCGGCAATCTCTTGCTGTTTGCGAATCACTTCCTCTGTTAGCGGTAGTACGCCATAGTCTCGTCGTTTTTCGGCAACTTCCAGCACCCCAACATCAATACCCAATTGTGGGGAAAGAAATTTAGCAACTTCTGTGGGATTATTTTTTGCCCAGTTGTTTCTTTTTTTGACTTCATCAAGCACTGTTTTCAAAGCATCAGGATACTTGTCAACAAAAGATTTAGCAGCCAGATAGTAACCGCGATTGGGTGCTAACCCAGTTGCATCAGTTAGAGTGCGTGCGCCTGTAGCGGCTTGCGCCGCCGATAAGTAAGGGTCCCAAATTGCCCAAGCATCAATATTATTACCCTCAAAAGCCGCACGAGCATCAGGAGGTTGGAGAAAAGCTGGTTTAATATCCTTATAATCTACTCTTCCCTTTTCTAAGGCCTTTACCAATAAGTAGTTAGTATTTGAACCTTTAGCAACACCAATTCGTTTACCCTTAAGGTCTGCAAGAGTTTTAATAGATGAACTTTTCGGCACAAGAATTGCTTCTGCTTTGGAACCCCAAGGATCGTAAGCAACATAAACCAAAGGATTACCCGCAGCCTGGGCAAAGATTGGGGGAGATTCACCAGTGTAGCCAAAATCAATACTCCCTGCGTTCATTGCCTCTAACATTGGCGGCCCAGAAGGAAATTCAGCCCATGTTACTGAAGCGCCACTAGCAGCAAAAGCTTTCTCCAAATCTTTTTGCGCTCTTATGGTGTTGAGAATAGTTGCTGCTTTTTGATAGCCAATCCGAACTACAACCTTTTGATTTGTCGCGGTTTGATTTACTGTCTGCGTTGCGGCAGAATTACTTGTGTTATCGGAAGAACAAGCAGATATCACAAGAGTCAAACTTAACCCACAGGCAAAGAATAAGCCAAATTTGTCAATTCTCCATATTCTATGCCTGTGAAGAAAGCTGTTGACAATCTTCATTGGTTGATTTGATAAATACTTAGTCAACATATGTAGATTCAGACTGTAAGTATATTTAAATTACTATAAATTGAGCAACTTACCGTATTTTATGTATAATATTCACATAGATCAGCCACAAAAGCAAGATCCAAAAAAGTATGTCTATAAGGAAAACACTAAATTTGACAACTGATTTGCATGAATATCTGTTGGTCTAATTGCTATTGATAATGTACTGTGGTCTGGAAGGGTGAGTCAGCTGGAAATAAAAGACTCAGGCTGGCTATTCCTGAGTTCAACAGTAAGCTATCTCAAAACGATCGCATAGACCTGAGTTTGATTGCAATGCCTTCTCTTTCAGAGACGCTACCGCGTAGCTTGCTTCCCCGTTCGCGGAGCGTTCCGTAGGAAAGGGGTACGGCGGGCTTCTCTACGAGACGCTACGCGACCGCCTACGCAGATGGGCTGAGTATTAGCACGCAAGCGTTAGGATAATTCTTAATTAAGAGGCGTTGGGTTTGATTCGTTGTAGGAAGTTGATGTTTAAATCTAGCTTATTGCCTAGCCACAAGGCGTGTGCTGTATGATCTGTGACATCATCACCTGTTTCTGGGTGAACGAGAATATCTAAGCTTTCACGATTGAGCATTAACCAAGGAACGACTTCCGTAAATTGGTTGGGTGCGAAGGCAACTTGATACATGGATTTAGGATGTGGGCCAATGGGCTGATCGTGCCAGCGTCCAAGCTGCACTTCAAATCTAGCTCCCAATCCTTCACGAATACGGGCAGCCATATCACGATTTTCGGTATTATAGTAGACATGAGCATGAAAACCAGTAATGATGCTATTTTCTTTCATAGCTTTATCTAGATGATTTTGTATTATCTCAATAAATATTGTCTTAAAAAAGCGTTGACTTTATCAGCGCATAACCCTACACAAACTGTCTTTCCTGCTTTTCTTAAAATTTCCAATCCCTGACCATTATTGCGAGGATCTGGATCGATTATAGATACATATATTTCATGTATACGAGTATCTTCAGCAATAGTTAAAGCACACGCTGGTGTACGTCCATAAAAAGAACAAGGTTCAAGAGTTACATATATTTTCAAAAAATCGAAAGTTTTTCCTTGAGTATGGTTGAGCGCACTAACTTCAGCATGAGGTTTTCCTGGTGGTTCTTCCGCACTGGGTTCGATAATTGCTGGACTTTATCTGATTTTAAGGAAACAAGCCACAGGATTAGTAAACGTCATAGCGTATTCTGCTACGGTTTTAGGTTTAGGTTTAATACTGTTTTCTCGCTCTTATAATCTACAGACTTACTTAGTATTGATTTTCATTGTCGGAATAATGAATACACTTACCTTGGCAGCTATTATTAACTTTGTACAATTAATTCTGGTTGATGAAACTAAACGGGGTAGAGTCACAAGTATATTCACAAAATTTAGTAACCTGTCAACCTAACGTTGAGTATTACTGGCTACTAGAATCAACCTAAAATTCTTGATTTAATGTTGAGTTTGAAAAGTGTCTCTAATCAACAAAAACTTTACATCACTTGAATTTCTTGATTTGAACAAAAATAATATTTGCACCTCCTCCCATAACACTAGTCATGGCACACAAAACCCGTTCTACATGCCGCTCTAGATGCAAGCGATCGCTTTATTTTTAGTTTCTGACTTCGCTTATGCAATTACTGGGGCGGAAATTTTGGTTGATGTGAGGGAAAAGGGAAAATAAAGGCGATCGCCTTGTTCAAAACGCCTCTCGATTGTGCTGAAAATAAATTGCGATCGCCTCTTAACCCTATTGAAATTAACTTTGATAAGGGCGCGGTAGTTGGCGTAGTTTATGAGCAGTATCTAATTCACTATTGTTTTTTCTGCCATATCCCCAGCCTAATATCTGGCGATATTCACCCATAATGCCGCTTTCAATTAACTCATCCTCATTGACTGCAATATCAGTATGAGATTGGGGAGCAACATAAAGCGCATCCGCAGGACAATACGCCTCACACATGAAACAAGTTTGACAGTCTTCCTTGCGAGCAATTACGGGTGGTTGGTTGGGAACTGCATCAAAGACATTAGTAGGACAAACCTGGACGCACAGATTGCAATTAATACAGAGTTTATGGCTGACAAGCTCAATCATGATATTGCTCCTGTTACAACTTTGATACAACGGGTGTGGTTGGAGTGGTTTGTACTGGTGGTGTGGCAGGAGCATCCGTAATCCAATCGCGCCTCACCCATAGCTTATCTAAGCCGCCTGTGGCTTGATAATAACGCTGATTAGGATCGGTCTGGGGATAGTCGATACGAATATGTTCGCTGCGGGTTTCTCTGCGATGTAAAGCACTAAAGTATGCCCATCGCGCAACAGCAGTTAGAGCAGCCGCGCGACGAGAAAATTCTATGTCGCGCACACTATCTTGTTTTGGATTCCCTTGTACCTGCTGCCACAAAGTTTCTAATTTGGCGAGGGAATCGAGAAGTTTTTGCTCAGAACGCAAGTAATTCTTCTCTAAGGGGAACATCTCGGCTTGGACACCGCGCACAATTGCTTCGCTATCGAATGTCTCAGAAGTCGGGGAGGGCGATAGGCTACGCTTGTCCAAAGGCGATGGCGTTCCGCCCAGCGTAGCTGATCGCAATCCGACTCGACCAGCTGCACGTGCAATCCGTTCATTTGCACGTGCGCCTAGACTCTTCGCAAAAGCAGCCGCCCCAACTCCTGCCCATTGTCCTGTAGAGATTGCCCAGGCAGCATTAGGGCCGCCACCACCAGAAGCTAACCCGGCTAAAAACTCCCGCGATGCAGCATCACCAGCTGCGTAAAGTCCAGGAACTTTTGTAGCACAACTATCATTTACAATCCGAATCCCACCTGTACCTCGGACTGTACCTTCTAAAAGCAGCGTTACAGGTACTCGTTCTGTATAGGGATCGATCCCAGCTTTTTTATATGGTAGAAAAGTGATGAAATGAGACTTTTCAATTACTGCCTTAACTTCAGGTGTGGCTTTATCTAAACGAGCATAAACGGAGCCTTTCATCAGGGCATTGGGGAGAAACCCAGGATCGCGGCGACCATTGATATAACCACCAAGATCGTTACCTGCTTCATCGCTGTAACTAGCCCAGCCAAAGGGAACACCCCGCGTCACTGTGGCATTAAAAGCGGTCGAAATTGCATAGTGATTAGAAGCTTCCATACTGGAGAGTTCGCCGCCAGCTTCCACTGCCATCAGCAGTCCATCACCTGTATTAGTATTGCAACCTAACACTTTACTTAAGAAGGCACAACCGCCATTCGCTAAGACTACTGCACCAGCACGAACGGTATAAGTACGATGATGTTGTCTCTGTATACCTCTTGCTCCTGCCACTGAGCCATCGTCAGCCAATAAAAGCTCTAAAACCGGACTTTGGTCGAAAATCTGCACACCAACACGCAAGAGGTTTTTGCGAAGTACCCGCATATATTCTGGGCCATAATAACTCTGACGCATAGATTCCCCATTTTCTTTGGGGAAACGATAGCCCCATTTTTCTACTAGGGGCAAACTGAGCCAAGTTTTTTCAATGACACGCTCAATCCAACGTAAGTTAGCCAGGTCTTTTCCTGCGCGATAACGCTCCGATACAACTTTGTCCCAATTCTCTGGAGAAGGAGCCATGATGCCATTACCACTCGCAGCCGCAGCACCGCTTGTACCCAGAAAACCTTTATCAGCAATGATGACTTTGACACCTTGGGATGCAGCTGCCCATGCTGCCCACGCAGCAGCAGGGCCGCCACCAATTACCAGCACATCAGCACTTAGTTGTAGTTCATTTTCTATTAGCAATTCTTTTCCTCCTATTTGGCATTACGTTAACGGTAGCGATACCGGAGGTATCGCTGATTTGTTTGTGACTAATGACTGCTGCTTTGTCTGAATAATTATGCAGTAGATAGAGTTTGCATAATATATACAAACAGTGTATAAGGCGAATTACAGTTAGTATGATACTCTAATTATTAGTTTATCAAATATTTAGTTTTACAAGTTAATTATCTATTGGATTTTTAGCGAAGAGTTGGAAATGGCAACATCCACCCTCTACCCTGTATATTTCTATTTGAGATGGTAGAAAATAGTTGTTATGCCCATAACTCAAAACATTGCCAGTCAAAGAAAGCTACTATTGATTTCTGCAATTGCTGAAACCACAACCATTTCATCTGACGAACTCCTTCTGCTGATGCACACCATTGTGTAGCAACGTAAATACTTTGAACAACACAAAGTTGATAGTCATTTATTAGTTGCTCCCAGCTATAGTCGGAAATACCATTACTGATGAGACTTGTATGATACTCACTTAAAATTGGTATTTCCCATTGTCGTCGTAAATCGGTTTCCCACCAATGCACTATCATATATGCAAGATCGCTAACTCCTAGCCATGTAGTCAGCGACCAGTCAAATGGTTGACGGTCGATCAAATAGGTTTTTCCGTTGCCATTCAAGGGAGATAGGATATTACCCGGATTGAGATCGCCATGAATTAGTGTGAATCCAGATGAATCAACAGTGCGTAGGCGTAGCCCGTCGTAGACATCGCTCATTTTAGCAGGATGATACTGAAATACATCTATCAGTACAAACTTCCAAGAAGAATCAATCTCTGTCTTCAGTTCCTCTAACATAGGTACTAAGCCAAGTTGGGCTTGAGCTACATATCGCTCAATTTCAGTCTTGTAGGGAATGCTGGCGTTCAGAGATTGTAATTTTTCGGTTCCCCAGAAATGTGCGTGTAATAGGGCTAGAGACTGAGCAACTGCACAGCCATAAGCAAGTGTTGGTTGTATTTTTCGATTGGAACGATGGCTGACAGATAAATCCTCCATCAGGATGTGATATTGACGAGTTTTTTCGTCATATTGTGCTTGATAGCAAGTTGGTATCGGTCGATTTGCGAGGTTAATATAATCTCGTATGTAATAATTTACTTCAGAATTTCCAAAGAGATTATTTTCACCTGCACATATTTTCAAAAACAGTGATTTCGGTAAGCTTTCTAAGGTTTGTGACTGATATTTAAGCTGAATTATAGCATTGTCAGAATTGCCCCCACATTCTGCAGGTGCGATCGCAAAATCTTCGACTCTGGTAGTCAATGTAGAATTATCGTCAAACAGTACTGAATTAATCCATTCAAGAGTTATCTGAGAAACATCTGTAATAACTTGACTATTCATGTACCCTCTTTAATCCTATACTTTCTGCAAGTGTCGTACACGAGGCATAACTTCTTGGGCAAAACGTGTCATCTCTCGTACAAAGGGATTAAATTGCAACATGAAAGTATCGATACCTGCATCAACGAAAGCTGCAATGCGAGCGGCTACTGTATCATAGCTGCCAACCAATCCTGCGGCTGTGCCACCATTGCCGCCAACAGCTGGGTTTTTGGCGAAGAGTTGGAACATAACGGCTTCTTTGTCAACTCCTTTGGCAACACTTAATTTATATTGTTCTTCTAGCTTTTGCAATGCCATGAGTCGTTCTAGTTCTGCTTGTGCTTCTTCGTCTGTGGGACGGGCAATGACAAAGGCTGATAGCCCAAAGCTGACTGGTTGAGGTAGAAAGCGCGATCGCTCCAAAACTTGTTTAATTACTTTGCGGACATCTTCAATCGGTTGACCGTTGATGAAGTAAACATCTGCTTGTTGGGCCGCTAAAATCTGCGCTGGTTCAGATGCTCCTCCCAAGTAGATGCGGGGATAGGGTTGAGCAACAGGAAAGGGTCGAAGGCTCAAATCTTGGATTTTGAAGTATTCACCCTCGAAGTTCACTTTCTCGCCACTCCACAAAGCTCTCACAACCTGCAACCATTCACCAGAGTAGCGATAACGTTCATCATGGGGTGGGAAAGGGATATTAATACGCTCCATTTCTGGGCGAAACCAAGCACTAATTAAGTTGATGGCAAAACGTCCCTGACTAATGGCATCAATTCCCAAAGCTATTTTGGCTAAGACGGCTGGATGAAACAATAAAGGTTTAATTGCAGCGATAATTTCTATTTTTTCTGTAGCTTCAGCCAATGCTGCACAAGCTGTCCAAGTTTCTAATTGGTCTAACTCTAGACTGCGGGGGTTGGCAAGGTGCTGTGCTATTAAGGTTGTGACATATCCTAAACGTTCTGCTTCTAATACTAGCGATCGCGTGCGCTCATAACTAGCATCAATCGGTTCATCTGGCGTATTGAGAGGGCCAAAGTTACCGCCCACAGGCAACCAAATACCGTAACGTGGTTCTGACATTCTTGCCTCCAAATTAAATGGGGACTGGGAAGATACACCTTGTTTTTTATCCTCACCTATGCAAATCTCATAATAATATACTACAAATCTACCGATTTGCAGTATATTTTTTCTAAGTGCAAAAATAGATGACAAAAGCCACAAACTCTATCGAAATTATTACAGCTGTTAAACCATTATTATTTCATCCCGCGTCTTAGCAAATAGGTATATTAGAAGTATCTACTCAACATGAGTTTGACCCAGAGTTTGCAATCTTTCAAGTCTAGAAACTACCGTCTATTTTTTAGTGGTCAAAGTTTATCTATGATTGGTAGTTTGATGACAGAAACTACCTGTGCATGGCTAGTTTCTTCTCAAACAGAATCAGTAACTTTACTAGGCTTAATTGGTTTCCTCAGCCAGGTTCCTAATTTAATAGTTAGCCCTTTAGCTGGTATTTGGATAGAGCAGTTTAATCGACGTAATATTCTAATTGCTACGCAATTTATTATGATGATTCTCTCATTAGCTTTAGCAATTTTTGCTTTCACAGGAATAATTAGTATTTGGCAGATAATTTGTGCAAGTATATTGCAAGGTTTGCTCAGTAGCGTTGAAATACCTGCTCGTTATGCTTTCATAATGGACATCATTGAAAATAAAGAAGATATTACTAATGCAACCGCTCTCCATTCTTCTTTACTTAGCGGTTCGCGGATTATAGCCCCAGCGATCGCTGGAATTATAATTGCTAGTCTTTCTCCTGCACACTGTTTTTTAATTGATGGTATTAGTTATATTACTATCATTACAGCTTTGTTAGCAATTAAAGTTAACAAACTAACAATGGTACACCGGAATTATCAAAACAACATTTGGCAGAATTTAAAAGAAGGCTTTACATACGCTTATTATTTTTTGCCTATTCGCTCAATTTTACTTCTAATAGCATTACTCAGTTTTTTGGGAATGCCGTATCTAAGAATTATGCCTGTTTTTGCCATTCAAATTCTTCAAGGAGATTCCACTACTCTGGGTTTCTTAACGGGAGCGTCAGGACTGGGGGCATTATGTGGTGGCATTTATTTAAGTTCCCAAACAAATTTAGTTAGGCTTGGTAAAATTATTGCTTTTGCTCCGGCTATATTTGGTACAGCATTAATTACCTTTTCATTGTCGAGAAGCTTTTGGTTATCTTTAATGATAGTTCCAATAATAGGTTGTAGCTATATTTTAGAGTATTCATCTAGTAATTCTGTTTTACAAATAATATCAGATGATGAGAAAAGAGGTCGGCTCATGAGTATATATAATATGTCAGTTATGGGAATTATTCCATTTGGTAATTTATTTATAAGTGGATTAGCAAGTATATTTAATGCAACAAATGCTTTAATTTTTGGAGGCTTGTCTTGCATTCTTGGTTCAATTATTTTTTATAAAATGTTACCAAAAATTGAAAATTTATTGCACCCAATTTATGTCAGTAAAGGAATATTGGATGAATAGCTTAAATTTACAGCTTATTGCAAGTAAATGAAGTACATAGGTAGCAAAACAACATTGTTGTGTCCTCACAATCATCTGTACCTCACCCTACGGGTGACGCTCCTGCGTCGCTCTAAGCGAAGCTATGCCGTAGGCTTTACGCTGCGCTAACAGTAGTCGCTCATGGGGGTTTCCCCCAACACCGCGCTGCTTCACCAAATTGCAATCTGCTGTAATTGACCATCTTTATGTTGGGCTAGATGTTTTTGTCTCATTAGTTCATTAATTATTGTCCTCAACCACAGAATCCAAATACCACCTTGTTTTTTATCCTCACCTATGCAAATCTCATAAAATACTACTATAAATCTACCGATTTACCGTATAATGTTGCTAAGTATAAAAATAAAGTTTTAGTGCCTATTATAAAGGTTCTGGAAAGCTATGTCTGAGACACGTTACGGGATTTGGATTCCCGTTTACGGCAACTGCGGCGTGATGAACCATCCTCTTGAACCTCGTGATGCTAGTTACTCACGAGCCAAGAATTTAATTCAGTTGGCCCAAAGGTGTGGATTTACCACAACTTTAATCGCACAACACATCATCAATCCCAGGAACCAAGAACTCGATCAGCTAGAAACCTGGACAGCAGCAGCAGCCCTGGCCGAAGCAACAAAATCCATCGAGATTATTGCAGCTGTCAAGCCTTTACTTTTCCATCCAGCCGTCTTAGCGAAGATGGCTTTAGGTATTGATGCAATTAGCGGTGGACGTTTTGCCATTAACCTAGTCAGTGCTTGGTTCAAGCCAGAAATGGAAAAACCAGGGATAAATTTTCTTCCCCACGATGAGCGTTATCGCTATTCAGATGAATGGATTAGGGTCGTAAAAGCTCTATGGAGTGGAGAAAAAGTCAATTTCCACGGTGATTATTTTCAAATCAACGATTTGCAGTTTAATCCCCCACCTATAGCCAAACCACATCCGCGCGTATATGTGGGAGGAGAGTCAGAACCAGCCCAAGAACTAGCCGCAAAACAAGCACATACATTTTTTCTCAACGGTCGTCCGATTGAAGTTATCCGCGAAACTATTGCTCAAGTTGCTAAAAAAACTCAGTTTCGCTCTCAACCTCTGGGCTTTGCCATGTCAGCTTTTGTGATTGCTCGACCCACAGACGAAGAGGCAGAAGCAGAATATCAAAACTTGAAAGCAATGAGACTAGCACTAGACGATCGCTCGGAACTACTCAAAGGAGTAGATTCGGAAGTAGTCATGTTCAAAAATATGGCTAAGTACCCCGGTGTGGGAAGCAATGGTGGTACAGCAGCAGGATTGGTAGGTAGCTATGAAACTGTAGCCCATCGGATTGCTGAATTTACCAAAGTAGGAGTTGATACTTTCATGCTGCAATTCCAGCCTTTTGCCATAGAAATGGAGCGTTTTGCTGCGGAAATTATACCAAGAGTGCAGGCGTTAACGGTAGATAGTGAAGCGATGTCTACGACGGGCTGCGCCTACACTAATTTGAAGGCATGGCGCTGCTGAATATTGTGAAAGCGCAAGTAAGTTTAGAAAAGCGCTTACAGCCCTTGGGTATTTCTGTAACCATTTTACAAGAGCTAGAAAAGGCTGGTACTTGGTCTAGAGATAACTATCAGGATTCAGCCAGTCAGTTTCACATTGAATTAGAAGGTGAAAAAGTCACCCAAGCTTTGAAATATTTACAAAAAGCAGAGTTTGAAGTAGAGGTGCATTGACCTGGAGACTAGGGACTGAGTAGACAGGGGAGAGCGGCGCATTTAAGACTAAATTGGCAAAGGATGTATTATTTGAGAAATTAGGCAAAGTGCTGTAAAGCACTTGAATTAAGGCTTTTTTTAGATGTTTTAATTACGAATTATACATACGGAGGGCTAATGAGCAGATCGAAGCAATTAAAACTGGGTGCATTCATGCGCCCGGTAAGCATACATACAGGCGCTTGGCGCTATCCTGGGGCTATAGCTGATGCTAATTTTAACTTCCCAGCACTGAAAAAATTTATCCAAAAACTAGAACAGGGCAAGTTTGACGCATTCTTTATGGCCGATCACTTAGCGGTGCTGAATATGCCAATCAACGCGCTCAAACGCAGCCATACTGTTACATCCTTTGAGCCTTTTACCCTGCTTTCTGCCCTCGCCAGCGTCACCGAATACATCGGACTAGTAGCCACTGCTTCGACAACTTATGACCAGCCCTACCACATCGCTCGTCGCTTTGCCTCTCTCGACCATATCAGTGGCGGCCGTGCTGGCTGGAACATCGTCACCACATCTAATCCAGATGCAGCGCTCAACTTTGGCTTAGAAGAAGAGGTAGAGCATGACGAACGCTACCGACGGGCTAGAGAATTTTATGATGTCGTCACGGGTCTTTGGGATTCCTTTGCTGACGATGCATTCATTCAGGATGTGGAAGCAGGGATTTATTTCGACCCTGCAAAGCTTCACATTCTGGATCATAAGGGAAAATATCTTTCGGTGCGGGGGCCATTGAACATCGCTAGACCAGTCCAAGGCTGGCCGCTAATTGTCCAGGCGGGTGCATCCGAAGCCGGACGGCAATTAGCTGCTGAAACTGCCGAGGCTGTGTTTGCACCTGCTAGTAATCTAGAGGCTGGCAAAGCTTTATTTGCAGACATTAAGGGACGGGCGCGGGCGATCGCACGTGACCCAGATAGTATAAAAATCCTTCCAGGTGCTTTAGTGGTTGTGGGAGAAACTGTCGCCGAGGCCCATTCCAAGCGTCTTCATTTAGACAGCTTAGTACATTATGACAGTGGAATCGCTAGCCTAAATGGTGCGCTTGGCTACGACGTTTCCGGCTTTGATCCGGATGGGCCCTTGCCAGAAATCCCACCGACTAACGCTGGTCACTCTTCACGAGAAAGAGTAATAGCCTTAGCGCAACGTGAGAACTTGACTATTCGACAACTGGCGCAACGCATTGGCAGTTACGGCGGACTGGCCTTTGTAGGCACACCCCAAACTATTGCCGATGAGATGGAGCAATGGCTGACTGAGGAAGGTTCTGACGGTTTCAATATCATGTTTCCTTTTGTTCCTGAAGGGCTGAATGATTTTGTTGACAAAGTTGTGCCAGAACTCCAACAGCGGGGAATTTTTCGCAAAGAGTATGAGGGTAAGACGCTGCGTGAAAATCTCGGACTGGCGCGCCCTGCTAACCGTTTCTTTCAAGCCAGTCTAGTGTGAGCTGTGATCGCTGTTATCAGTTATCAGTAAACAGTAGACATCTCCGAAAATGAAGGAACGGTGAACAACCGTTCGCCCCTAAAAAGGGTTTTGGCGAACGCATATTTAATTTCTGGAGATGTCTTATGTAAACCAGACTTTCTGTGTCAAAATTAATACCAAGCTATTTACTCCACTACGACCCCGTTCACCCGCCGCTAACAGCTTCTCGGACTCAACGAAAAGACTCTATACGGTCGGTGTGCAACGGGATTGTTCTGCTGCGCCAATAGCATGACCTATATAGAATATTCAACCTTCGCTTTGTCGAACTGAATTAATAGGAAAACTTAAGCGTTAAAATCAGTCATTGAACAATTCGATGCACTCGATATGTACAAGTTTGCTTCAGCTTCGGAGAACGAACCCATCGTGTTTGGCTGTGCTCAACCAGGATATAGCGATGAGCAAGTTAACAAGTGGATTGAGTTCATGCACAATCAAGACGTCAAGCGTGTCTGCTGCTTGCTGACTGAGTATCAACTCATTCGCTACACAAATTTACTTGAAGCTTACCGACAGACCTTCGGAATTAACCGGGTTTGTTGGACACCAATCTATGATTTTGATTTTGCCAAGCCGCAAATTCTAATTCACCAAATTCTACCGTTCCTAGCTGCTGCCAACCAGAATGAAGAGAAAGTTGTTGTTCATTGTTCTGGTGGAGTTGGACGCACAGCGCATATTTTAGCGGCTTGGCTTGTGGCTGGACGAGGACTCTCCAATCAAGCCGCGATCGCAGCCGTCAAAAAAACTGGGAAAAATCCCTATGAAGCAGTTATCGCCGCTCCTTTCAAAGGTCGCAACCCCTGGAAAATAGCTGCTGAACTCAACCTGCTACTGGATGAGTGTAGTCGATTGAAAGATAAGTTAGCTTGATGCTGCTCCTCGACAGATACTTTCCAACTACTACCGCCACCCGAAACGCAAGCGGCAGAACGGTCGTGTTCAGCGGACGCAGACAACCTTTGCAACCCAACGAAGAAGACGGTCGTTCCGCTGCAACACGGTTGTTAGCCCGTCATCACGACTTTTTCAGAGCGACCGCAGTCGAGGCAATTCTCATCTTGATACCTCCTTTGATAAGAGATTGGAAAGAACCTCTTCTTTTAATTGAGGATCAAGTTCCCAAGTAGAACTTTCTGGTGACTTTCTAATGAATTTCGGGTTAGATATCGTAAACATAAACACATGACAGATGAAAGAAGTCAGTTAAGAACCACTTTTAATCAAGTAGCACTGTTGTATGACCAAGTTCGACCAGGATATCCAGAAGCGCTTTTTGACGATGTGGTGTCTCTCTCAGAAATCACTCCAGACGGAAGGATATTAGAGATTGGTTGTGGTACTGGTCAGGCAACTGTGCCCTTTGCCCACCGGGATTATTGTATACTCTGCATTGAGTTGGGTGAGAATCTTGCTACGGTTGCCCAAAAAAATCTGGCTGCTTATCCGCAAGTAGAAGTGCGTAACATCGCTTTTGAGGATTGGGTGACCCAAGAAAATGCTTTTGATTTAGTGATTTCGGCGACTGCTTTCCATTGGCTTGACCCAAGTATTGCTTACAAAAAAACTGCTCAAGCCCTCACATCTGAAGGAGCGATCGCGCTATTTTGGAATGAACACGTACATAGTGATGCTAGTAATGGCTTCTTTGAAGAAGTACAGGAGCTATATCAAAGTTTAGCTCCTCAACTGGTTAAAGACGATGAGCCTCCTTTGCGCGAGCAGAAAGTCCCTAATAAAACAGGTGAGATTCAGCAAACAGGTTTGTTTGGTGAAGTAGTCTATCGCTCTTATCGATGGGACGCAACATACAACACTGCAAGTTATCTCAACCTCTTAAATACTTACTCCGGTCATCTAAATTTAGATCGCATTACAAGGGCACGTTTTTTTGATGCGATCGCTAAATTAATTAATACTAAATTCAATGGTCAAATTACTAAAGGTTACTTAACTACTTTATACGTAGCCCACCTATTGTAATCTTATCTAAACATTTTACAGGTATGATTAAACAATTACGTTTTGTAAGGGAAACTGTTACCCCAACACAAACAACCCTTTGTGTATGGGATTTTAAACCCCATTAAGTAGGATAAAGATTATCCTTGAAGAAGTTCACAAATTAGGCAGGCGGCTGGCGTTATCCCTGGGCTTACTCTGTAGACGCTTTTTTGCTTTCAACTTTGAGTCTTTCCCGCAAAAAGACGTTAAAACAGATTGACAATTTGGGGAAAATTTGGGAGTATCAAACTACGGTAATTCGGTAGGTTTTTAGTATTTTATAAAACTTAAGTACATCTAAAACCCTTACAGAGGAATGGTTTTTGTCGAGTGCAGTGGATGGCTTGAATATGTTACCAGATGTAATCGCCTCAAGGCTGGAAACATTCTTCAACTTTGTAGTGCTATCACGTCACCCAGAACTAGCAATTGCCTCACCACTCACCAACATAGATTTTCCATAAGATATTCGGAGATAGAAACTAATGATTAAAAGTCCAGAGAAACTTGCAGATACGACAATTCAGTTTTCGGCTCCTGTGAGAGCAAACTCGCCGGAACTCCAGCAGCTTTTTGATTTTATTGCTCTAGGGGCAAGTGAGCGCGATCGCGATCGCATCCTGCCTTTTGATATCGTTGAATTGATCCGGCGTTCTCGGTTGGGTGCATTGCGAATCCCGGTAGCTGAAGGTGGCGGTGGTAGCACAGCACGCGAATTATTCGAGGTCGTGATTCGGCTGGGAGATGCCGATCCAAACGTCGCTCACATTGTGCGGAATCATTTCTTAGTAACAGAGCGGATTTTGCGTTCTGAGCGCACCCAAAGGAATCGCCGTTGGCTCAAAGCCGTTGCTGATGGTGCGATTATTGGACTCGCTTCCACCGAGCTAGAAGCCAAGCGATCAGGTGGTCGCCAAGTCGTGAATACAAAATTGACACCCGATGGCGACGGCTATCGTCTGAATGGAAGGAAATATTACAGCACTGGCAGCCTTTACGCAGACTGGATTTTTGTGCGTGTGTTAGTACCTGATGGCTCTACAGCGTATATACTCATTCCTACTAACCGCGAGGGTCTTGAACTGGTGGACGACTGGGACGGCTTCGGACAAAGACTGACAGGTACGGGAACGACCACCTTCACAAATGTCCGTGTAGAGGCTGAAGAAGTAATTTTTGAGACAGACACAGACAAAGACAATCTGCCATACAACATCGTCCCGCAATTATTCCTGACTGCCATCAACGCCGGTATTATTCGTAGCGTTCTACGTGATGCTACAGCCCTCATCCGTAACAGACCCCGGACTTTCTACCATGCTGTAAGCGAGCAAGCCTCAGAAGACCCAATCTTGCAACAGACTGTCGGGCAAATTGCCGCCAATGCCTTTGCTGCCGAAGCGATTGTTTTAGCAGCAGCTGATGGTCTTGATCGCCTCCCTGCTGCCCAAGCTCAGGGTGAAGAGGCAGAAACAGCTGTGGCACTGGCAACTTCTCTGAGTGCATCCAAAGCCAAATTGATTGTTGATGATTTGGCTCTACGTTCGGCTACCTTGTTGTTTGAAGTTGGTGGGGCTTCTACAACTAAAAAAAGCTCAAACTTTGATCGTCACTGGCGCAACGCTCGTACTTTGTCCTCACACAACCCAAATCATTTTAAAGCTCGTGCGATCGGTGACTATGAGATTAATGGTACACCATTACCGCAGAGAGGATTCTTTTAATTCTGTTCAAATTCCTGACTTCTAGCTTGGAGAGATCGCTTTATGAGTCCATATAAAGGGTGGTGGAACGACGCAAACGCAATGTTTATTCATCAACAGTTTTAACTACTACATTTGCATACCTTTGAAGAATATAAGCAGCTTGAAATGGATCTAAAATTGCACCTTTAAGCTGACTTATATTAATTTGCAAACCTTCTATTTGCAAGCCTTCTATATTAGAACCTCGAAAATCTGTGTCTTGAAATTTAGCATTAGCAAGGATAATGTTATTTATTTGGCAATTTATAAATGTTACATTTATTAAAGAAATTTCTAAAAATGTAGAATATTCAAGATTACAATTGTCAAAAATAACATTATCAATTTTACTAAAAGTAAACTGTGAAAATTGTCCCTGACATCCTTGAAAAACAACATTTTTTAATCTAGATTTTATTGCTTTAAATTCCAATAATCTAGAGTTAACAAACTCAATTATATTAAGTGAAGCTTCTTCCCATTCAGTATTAGCAAAATCACTTTTAGTAATTATAACATCTTGTAGAGAAAGTCTCTTAAAGTAAGTATTTATAATTTTAACATTATCAAAGTAGGCATACTGAAAATCTACTTCTTTAGTTCCCTCAAGCTGACAATTTGATAAATATACATTTTGATAGCTCTCTGATTCATATAATTGCTTATCTGGTATCCCCTTATTCATTGTTTCAAGTGAAGGTAAAATAGGAGATTCAATAGCTCTATGTTTGCTAGGCATATTTTTTATGAAAAACATTTTATATAAGATAATACTTTATAAGCTTTCTAATCTTTACTTGTTTTCTCTATGAGAGGCTACGCCAACAAGACGCTCTGCAAAGTGTTGCAATGACGGTTATTTAAACGGACATGACATCAAACTTCTACCTGTTCTATCTCTGCATTATTTGGCTGATCTATTTCTGTGAACTTTGGCCCGGCAATAAGAACTGTAACCATCATTAATATACTTGTCACCATGATAATGCTCACCACGCTGGGATCTTCAAAGTTGCTTGTACCCACTAATAATGCTGCGGCAAAATTGCGTTGAGCTGTTCCGACTCCTAGCACTCTTTGGGTATCAATACCAGGGCCGCCTAAAAGATAGCCTACGCTAAAAGAGAAGAGAATAAATACAGCACAAATAAAGATTGCACCTGTTTTTAATAAGGCAATCATATCGTTAGTATGAACTGCCAGTCTGACTACTAGACCTAAAAGTAATCCAGCATTAGATAATTTGAACAAAATCGGCTGAAGAGTCATAGCGATCGCTGGAAATTTAGCTTTGATAAATAGCCCAATTACCAATGGGCTGACCATCATTAATAATAAGGGTTCCGCAATCTCCCAGGAATTGATTTGTACGCCTTCTACCACTAAAGGCAATACAATCGGCATATAAACGATTGTGCCCAACATCAGCAACATCATTAACCCCACGGAAAAAGCTATATTGCCCTTGACTATATGAGCAAGTTTTGGTAATGCTGGGGGCCCTGATGCTACTGCCATGACCAGTAAACCATCTCTAAGCGGTTCACTTAGATGTACTACTTGCAGCAGCAGATAGACAAAAAGCGGCACCAGTACAAAATTTGTCACCAAAGACAATATCACCAGACGGCGGTTGCGGAGTGGTTCCCAAATTTCTTGTACGGTTAGGCGTAAACCCGCACCCAACATAGTGAAAACAATGAATGTGAGAAGCGCTAATTTGTCAATTACTGCCAAAATTTCATTCATGATTTTAATGGGGATTGGGCATTGGGCACGGGGCATGGGGCATTGGGAAGTTAAAACTTGAAAGTTGAGCTTTTGAGGGTGAAAGTTGAGCTTCTGAGGGTGAACGTTGAGCTTTTGAGGGTGAAAGTTGAGCTTCTGAGGGTGAACGTTGAGCTTCTGAGGGTGAACGTTGAGCTTTTGAGGGTGAAAGTTGAGCTTCTGAGGGTGAACGTTGAGCTTCTAAAAGTGAACGTTGAGCTTTTGAGGGTGAACGTTGAGCTTCTGAAGGTGAAAATTCAAGTTTTAACTCCCTCTGATTCCTACCCCATGCCCCATACCCCATTACTTACTTCAACTCCAGGCTGACTTGTTGTAAGTTGCCAGTGAAGGCAAAGGGTACTTGGTAGGTGTCAACTACAGGAGTACCTGTGTCTCTACCGACATCAAAGGTTTCATCTAGGGCTAAACGATAAGCGATGGTTTTTTCGATTCGACCTTCGGCTACCTGTTGTTGGTTGATGAATAATTTTCCAGTTCCCCCTGCACCTACACTGCCACCGTCATAATTAAAGTCGAACCGTAATCTAGATTTACCTGTAGGTAGTTTTTCAGGGGATTGAATAATGTAGCGAACAGCATTGGCATAGTTGTAGGCATAAGTGGGCTTGCCATCCTCAAGGAAAAAACTCCAACCCGCAAAACGTCCGCCTTGGGTTAAGAGGATACCTTCTGCCCCAGTTTCGGGAATTTCTACATTAGCTGTGATGCTGAAGGATCTGTTTTTCAGGTTTGGGGCGCTACCTTCTGGGATGCCAAATACACCAGGATAGTAAGTAAAGGTTGTGCGTCCGGCGGTGAGACTGGGGCGAATTTTGACATCAAACCGTTCTAGGGCGCGATCGTCTAATGGTAAGACTTGGTGGTTACGGGCTTCTTGGAAAAACAGTTTTTGCAGTTTTTCTAGCTTGTCTGGATTTTCTTGGGCCAGGTTGTTCGCTTCACTAAAATCTTCTGCAATGTTGTACAGTTCCCACGGATCTGTATCAAAGTCACCTTTTGCAGTACGTTCCCAAGGCAAGCGACCATGACGAGCCGCCGCCACCCATCCGCGATCGTAAATGGCTCGGTTACCCAACATCTCGAAGTACTGTGTTTCACGATGAGATGGAGCATCAGGGCGATCAAAGGTATAAACCAGACTAGTACCTTCGATTGGTTGTTGCTTGACCCCATTCACTTCTGTGGGAGATGTAATTCCCGTTACTTCTAAAATGGTGGGTGCAATATCAATTACGTGATGGAATTGACTGCGGATTCCACCTTGGTCTTTAATGCCTTCACCCCAAGAAATTACTAAGGGGTTACGAGTTCCACCAAAGTGAGAGGCGATTTGCTTTGTCCATTGGAAGGGAGTGTTGACTGCCCATGCCCAAGCGGCGGGAGAATGGTTGAATGTCTTGGGGCTACCCAAGTCATCATAGGAAGCAAGCAGTTGTGGCAGATTTTCGGGTACACCGTTGAAGAATTTCAATTCGTTAACGGTACCTGTTAAACCGCCTTCTGCACTAGCACCGTTGTCTCCCACGACGTAGATGACTAGGGTGTTGTCTAGTTCGCCAAGTTGGGCAACTGCGTCAATTAAGCGTCCGATTTCATCATCTGTGTGCGCTAGAAATCCTGCAAATACTTCCGCCATGTGGGCAGAGAGTTTCTTTCGATCTGCCGAAAGGGAATCCCAAGCTGGCAGTTCTTGGGGGCGGGGTGTTAGTTGGGCATTGGCAGGAATCACACCCAGTTGTTTTTGACGCGCAAAGATTTCTTCGCGCAATTTATCCCACCCTTGGTCGAATTTGCCTTTGTACTTGTCAATCCAAGCTTTGGGGGCGTGGTGGGGTGCATGGGTGGCTCCAGTGGCGAGATAGGTGAAAAAGGGTTTGTCAGGGGCAATGGATTGTTGGTTGCGAATCCAAGCGATCGCGTGGTCTACTAAGTCGGGAGTGAGGTGGTAATCAGGGTTATTGGCTGGTTTCTCGACTCGTTTCGTATTTTCTACTAAGGCAGGACTCCACTGGTTAGTATCACCACCAAGAAAACCGTAAAAGTACTCAAATCCTAATCCTGTAGGCCAGCGATCAAAAGGCCCGGCGGCGCTGGTTTCATAGTCTGGTGTGTTGTGCCATTTACCGAAAGCAGCCGTGTTATAGCCGTTTTGCCGCAGCACTTCGGCGACGGTGGCAGCACTCTTGGGCAAAATCGTTGTGTAGCCGGGATAACCTGTGGCCAATTCCTCAACTACCCCTGTATTCACTGAATGGTGATTGCGTCCAGTTAACAGTGCTGCCCTGGTTGGCGAGCAAAGGGCTGTGGTGTGGAATTGGTTGTAGCGTAATCCTCTTTCGGCTAGGCGAGTCAAGTTAGGAGTTTCCACCGGACCGCCAAAGGTACTAGCTTGTCCGAAGCCAACATCATCTAGGATCACTAGTAGAACGTTGGGGGCTTTGGCTGGAGCAGCTATAGGTTGGGGAAAATCTGGTTTTGAGTCTTTGTAGGTGATGCCAATTTTGCCCTTGAAGTCTGGTTGGGGAACGGGTAAAACTTTTGATGTGGCAGCTAGGGCAGAGTTATTAACCGTCAGTAAGATAATGACTACAGATAAAATTAGCGATCGCCAAAGTAGGTACAACATAAACTAATTGGTAATTGGTTGAACTTGATTCAAGCTCTTAACTAAGCGAAATCCGATATGGGTAGTTCCGGTGTCGGGGGCTTGAGATTCTCGTGCAGCAGGACGGAAACGGCTGCAATAGTTAGGCGCGCAAAGGTAAGAGCCTCCTTTGATGATGTGTAAGACATTTTCTGTGGGTTTGTTGGGGTCAAAGCTTAGTTTTGCCCCTATGGGATCGACACTATGGTTTTTCTGGTCATGTCCTACCCCAAACAAATCTGAGGTCAATTCCCAGACATTACCTGCCATGTCGTAAAGACCGTAACCGTTGGGTGGAAAGGAACCAACGGGGGCGATACCTACGTAACCATCGCTTCGAGTGTTGAAAAAGGGAAAGATCCCTTGCCAGGTGTTGGCTTTTTTTTCAGAGTAGCGATCGCCCCATGTATAAGTTGCACCGTCTAACCCGCCACGGGCGGCGTATTCCCATTGGGCTTCGCTAGGTAAGGATTTTCCTGCCCATTGAGCGTAGGCTGCGGCATCTTCATAGGCAATATGAACAACTGGGAAGTTGTCTTTTGTGGCAATCGCACTTTCTAGTCCAAAAGAATGCTGCCAATTCGCCCCGGTCTTCCAATGCCACCAACTTAGCTGCTTTGCTCCTGGTTGTACTATCTCAAACACCAAAGAACCTGGTAATCTCTGCTCATCTGGTAAGTCGGGAAACTGTTCTTTGGGTAAAGACCGCTCTGCAACTGTTACATACCCTGTTGCTTTGACAAATGCCGCAAACTGTGCATTTGTCACTTCATATTTATCAATACAAAAGGAACTAACTGTAACATCAAAAGCCGATTGTTCTTCCACAAAACCAGAATTATCTGACCCCATTGTGAATGTCCCTGCTGGAATCAGTACCATTCCTTGTGGACAGGGATTTAGGGTAGCAGTAGCGGGAGGAATGATAAATAAAAGTGCGATCGCCACTCCTGTAGCAAACAATAATCTTAAAAAACTTTTCCCTAGCTTGGACATGCTAAAAATTACCCCCTCACTGAGGCTACGCCTACGCTTTTCATCAACAACATGCAAAATTACTATAAGCTTTTATACCGCTTGCATCAGGTCGTATTTACTGCGAATAAAACACATCAAAATTAAAACTAACTTGGGCTCAAATACTTACTATGTAAAGCTTATAAATATTAATACCTTGATTAAAAATTGAGACATATTGACCTTTAATCAAAATTAGGACTTACGCAAAATTATGAAAAAACGAACCGCAAAGACAAGGCAGTGTGTTGGGCGGGTTCCCCCACTTGAAGCAACTGCCGCGCAAAGGACACGAAGTAAAGAGGGTTTCAGAGAGTTCTTGCGTAAGTCCTGAAAATAATTTAGTTAAAGGAGAATACATAACAATAAAGTGCAGGATTTAAACCTGTTCTTAGCCCTCACCGCCACTCGGACTTTAATTCATACTGAATTCTGATTCCTAACTCCTGACTTCTTCTTACAAAGTACTGTATATCGATAAATTTGCCGTATTTTGTTCCAACATTGATAAACTACCTCTTAGACAAAAATAAGTCAAGAACTTTGTTATATAGGAATCCAGTTTGATTGGGAGAAATTATTTGCGTAGATAGGCAAGAGGCAAAAGGCAACACAGAGAAGTTCGAGCTTTGATCCAGTGGAAGATGCGATCGCTTATGGTCGAGATGCGATTCCTTTGGTACGTCAACAAGTGCAACGACAAGAACGACAAACAGCAACCATAGCTTAATCTACCTGTGAAACAAGAAAGAGAAAATCATGCCAAATTTCACTAGACCACAACCACCTGTCTTTAAACGAGTTGAAGAAGAACGACTCTACCGCAAACAACGCCTTACTGCTGCATTTCGATTGTTTGCTCGTTTTGGCTTTAGTGAAGGAACAGCAGGCCACACCACTGCCAGAGATCCAGAGTTTACCGACCATTTTTGGATAAATCCCCTTGGCAAGTACATCCCAAATAGCAGTTTTAACGAAGATATAGCTAAATGCAAGTAGAACGCAGGGTTGACTAATTAAATGAGCGATCGCCAATAAATAAAGATAAGTACTAACAGTCTACTCTCATTCTGTTCGTAAAACTTAATGTTAGTTATGCTAAGAGTTAGATTAACATAGTATTGTGTTCTTCAGTACAGATTTTTTGTATTAATGTGTATAAGCTAAATCTGCTGAGTAAAATTGCTACATAATACCAATTTGAAAAAAGAATGCGACAGATACATACGGACATACCTTTGTTATGTCTTACTTTCTTAATTTTGAATTTTGAATTTTGAATTGGTATAACTTTGTGGTAAGTCGCTAACCAAACAGCATTCCTTTTCATTCTGAGTAAAGAAGTCAAATTCCCAACTTCTTTACTCAGCACTACTACTCCAGTCTCTAGTCTCTAGTCCCCATCAGCCTAACCAATTAATTTCTGCCAGCTAGCAGGTCCGATAATTCCATCAGCATCTAAACCATTTTGCTTTTGAAAGTTCTTAACTACAGCCTCTGTTTGTGGACCGTAAACACCATCATTATCAACACCTAAACGGTATTGCAAGTATTTGACAACTTCATTACCAGCATGGTTTGGTCTAAGTATTCGTTTTGCCAAAATTTGATTTATGGCATTCCATGTAGCTTCGTTAACAATTCCAGTCGACTGAACCCCAACAATAGTCTGAAATTTTTCTACAGCAGATTTGGTACTAGCCCCTGTGAAGCCATCTTCCACTAATGCCTTACCATTTTTATCGGTTATTTTTAGTCGATTTAAGGCTTTTTGCAGTCTGAGAATCGTAGTATCTACATTATCTCCTTCATCTGGTACGGGGTTAACAGGAACACTTGTCACTTTACCAGTTAAGCCTTTGACAATTGCATTAGCCATTGCTTCTGGATTAAAAAGATTCATATCTTTTTGCGAATCGACAAAGCAACCTTCTACAAGAATCGCAGGCATATCCGTATATTTTAGAACAAACAAGTGGGAACCACTCTTAACACCGCGATTAAAAAATCCTAACTTGACGATTTCATCTAATACAGGTTTAGCGATTTTTCTACCTGTATCGCTAGTTGCAAATACTTCTGTGCCATTAGCTTGCCCGTTAAAGGAGTTAAAATGAATCGAGACGTAAATATCTACTTTACTCGCATTAGCTGTAGAACATCTTTTTGAAAGTGATTCACGTACTGTACTAGCACTACTTGGTTTACATACTACGACTTCATTTCCTAAAGCTCTTAATTTGGCTATAACTCTATTTCCTACGTCTAGAGTTAAATTATCCTCGAATTTAATACCTCTAGCTCCTGTATCTGGTGGACAATTGTGCCCGCTATCAATTCCGAATTTCATTATTTAATCCTCAATTTACTTGTTTTTACACTAGTTCAAAACTCTTATAATTATATAGACAAAGTTTGGTTAATAGCTTTGTTTCAATACTTGTTAGCAATGACTGCATTATCTTCAGCATTACTACGCTATTAGACAAAATAAGTTTTTGTGCAAACTTGAACAGGAACTTTTATTTGGTAAAATCCACTAATTCAAAGTTATATTGTAACCAAAAACACAACCATTATAAATTATCAATATCGAGAACAACCAGTAAATTTTTGCAATAAATTGAAATTTAGTAATTGCCTCCATTCTTTAGATAATAACGCTTTGTAAAAGTGGTAGGACTTACGCACTGTGCCAGTTGCGTAAATCCTGGTTATATCAAAGGGGTTACTGGGATCAAAGAAAGTAGACCAAAGGTTGAGTGGGTTATCTTTATATGTGTTGGTTGATTCGAGGGTTGAGCGATGGACGAAGATAGAAAAAGAATGGAAGAAAAGCAAGAACTTGAGCGTCGGTTCAATGCTAGAGATTTTGAGTTTATCGATAGATTCTTTATCCCCAATATAAGTATTGAGGAATTTTTCAAGCGTGTTGCTGCTAAAGAAAAAGAATTTGTCAATATTTGTCTGAAGCGTCCGAACTTGGCTGGAATCAACTTGGTTGGAGCTAACTTGACTGGGGCTAAGTTGTTGAGTGCTAACCTGAGTGGAGCTAATTTGAGTGGAGCTAACTTGAGCTATGCCTTCTTGGATGGAGCTAACCTGAGTGGTGTCAATCTGGAGGGTGCCAATGTTGCTGAAGCTTCCATAGTTGGAGCTAACTTGGAAAATGCCAACTTCAGAGGAACTATTGGTTTGTTTGGTCACGCTCATGGAGCTTTCTACCACAATACTGTTATGCCCAGTGGCAGGATTTTTGTTGGTCCCGATTGGGTTGAAGGGTGAAAAATCCTCCATTTCCTCCATTTGTATATCAGCAGCGCTACAGGAATCAAAAGAGTTCAATGATGCAGTGCATTTGACTCAACATATCACAACTTTTTTGAAATCAAAATATCCAAAAGGCAGTGGTGATAGTGAAGTTCTAATCCATTTAAGGAATTACTGACCGAAATCTGTGGGTAGATATTTAACAATCAGCCTAAAAGCACGTTTAAAATTTAAGTAAAGAAATATTTCGTAGCTTACAGGCATGAAACGCATCGTCTTGATTGCTGGGTTTGAATCATTCAACGCTGACTTGTACAGAAAAGCAGCCTTTTTGGCTAACTCTCGCTGTCCTGAGTTGGATATTCGGGTGTTTAGCGATCGCGATCTTACCAACAAACGCACTGAGGTGGAAACAGCACTTGATGGCGCTGATGTGTTTTTCGGTAGCCTACTATTTGATTATGACCAGGTTGTGTGGTTGCGCGATCGCATTTCCCAAATTCCCATCCGTCTAGTCTTTGAGTCAGCCTTGGAATTGATAAGTTTAACCAAGGTGGGTGACTTTGCCATTGGTGACAAACCTAAAGGAATGCCCAAACCAGTTAAATTCATCCTCGACAAATTTAGCAACGGACGCGAGGAAGACAAACTTGCTGGTTACATCAGCTTCTTAAAAATTGGCCCCAAACTACTGAAATACGTGCCAGTGCAAAAAGTCCAGGACTTACGCAACTGGTTAATTATCTATGGTTACTGGAATGCTGGCGGTTCAGAAAACGTCGCTTCATTATTCTGGACACTGGCAGAAAAATACTTAGGTTTAAAAGTCGGCGACATTCCCCCGATAGTCGAAACCCCCAACATCGGATTACTCCATCCCGACTATCAAGGGTTTTTTGAATCGCCCCGCGAATATTTGGAATGGTATAAAACCTATTGTAGAGACGCGATTCATCACGTCTCCCCTAATCGCGTCTCCCCAGTTATTGGAATTCTCCTCTACCGAAAACACGTCATCACCAAACAACCTTACATTCCGCAACTTATTCGCAGTTTTGAAAAAGCTGGGTTAACTCCTTTGCCCATTTTCATTAACGGCGTAGAAGGACACGTGGCGGTACGAGATTTAATGACAACCGACTATGAAATTCAGCAACGACAACTAGGTAATATAGAAACTCCCTCACTATCTAGTGAAGCAGTAAAAGTAGATGCGATCGTTTCCACAATTGGCTTTCCTCTAGTGGGTGGCCCGGCTGGTTCAATGGAAGCAGGCCGTCAAATAGAAGTAGCAAAGCGCATCCTCACTGCCAAGAATGTACCTTATATTGTTGCCGCACCATTATTAATTCAAGATATTTCCTCGTGGACGCGCCAAGGTGTCGGCGGATTGCAAAGTGTCGTGTTATATGCATTACCAGAATTGGATGGCGCTATTGATACCGTTCCCCTTGGCGGTTTGGTGGGTGAAAATATTTATCTGGTTCCCGAACGGGTAGAGCGATTAATTGGTAGGGTAAAAACTTGGGTGGCTTTGCGGCAAAAACCTGCATCAGAACGCAAAATTGCCGTTATATTATATGGGTTTCCTCCAGGTTATGGTGCTACGGGGACAGCTGCATTATTAAATGTGCCGCGTAGTTTGCTGAAGTTTCTCCATGCACTCAAAGAACAAGGTTATACCGTAGGAGATTTACCAGAAGATGGGGAAGAATTGATTCGCTGGGTGAAAGAAGCGGATGAAACTTTTGATGATACAAAAAATATCCCCGCCTCCGTTAGCACCCGTACCTTAGAAAAATGGCTGGGATATCTGCAAACCTCCCGCATTGAAAAACAATGGAAATCTCTCACAGGAACTGGAATTAAGACCTATGGCGATGAATTTCAAATTGGTGGTGTGCAATTAGGAAATGTGTGGATAGGCGTACAACCACCTTTGGGAATACAAGGCGACCCGATGCGCTTAATGTTTGAACGGGATTTAACACCACATCCGCAATATGCTGCTTATTATAAATGGTTACAAAATGAGTTTCAAGCTGATGCTGTAGTTCACTTTGGAATGCATGGAACGGTAGAATGGTTGCCTGGTTCTCCGTTGGGTAATACGGGTTATTCTTGGTCGGATATTCTGTTAGGAAATTTGCCTAATCTATATATATATGCGGCGAATAATCCGTCTGAATCAATGTTGGCAAAACGTCGCGGTTATGGTGTATTGATTTCTCATAATGTACCACCTTATGGTCGCGCAGGTTTGTATAAGGAATTGGTAGCGTTGCGAGATTTGATTTCGGAGTATCGTGAAGATCCACAAAAGAATTATGTCTTGAAGGAAGGGATTTGTAAAAAAATCGTGGATTCTGGTTTAGATGCCGATTGTCCGTTTGAGGATGCGAAAAAGTTGGGCATTGCGTTTACTCCTGAAAATCTGCGGATGTTTAGTGGTCATGCTTTTGATGCTTATTTGGTGGAGTTGTATGAATATTTGCAGGTTTTAGAAAATCGGTTGTTTTCTTCTGGGTTGCATATTTTGGGGGAAGCGCCTAATGAAGAGGAGTTGGCTTCTTATTTGGAAGCATATTTTGGGGAAGAGGAAAGAATAAACGAAGAAAGAGAAGAAGAGGAAAGACTAATAAGGGATTTGTTAATGCAATCTACGGATGAGTTAACGAATTTGTTAAGAGGGTTGAATGGGGAATATATTCCGCCTGCGCCTGGAGGGGATTTGTTGCGGGATGGGGCTGGTGTTTTACCGACTGGGAGAAATATTCATGCTTTAGATCCTTATCGGATGCCTTCACCTGCTGCTTATGAACGGGGACGAGAAATTGCTCAAAAAATTATCGCCCAGCATTTAGATGAATATGGTAAATATCCTGAAACTGTGGCGGTGATGTTATGGGGATTGGATGCGATTAAAACTAAGGGTGAATCTTTAGGAATTCTGTTGGAATTGGTGGGGGCTGAACCTGTTAAGGAAGGAACTGGTAGAGTTGTTCGTTATGAATTAAAGCCGTTGGCGGAGGTTGGACATCCCCGCATTGATGTATTAGGTAATTTGTCTGGGATTTTCCGGGATAGTTTTGTAAATATTATCGAATTGTTGGATGATTTATTTCAACGAGCAGCTGATGCCGATGAACCGGAAGATCGGAATTTTATTAGGAAACACGCTTTAGCTTTAAAAACCCAAGGTGTGGAAAATGCATCGGCGAGATTGTTTTCTAATCCAGCAGGTGATTTTGGTTCTTTGGTGAACGACCAAGTTGTAGATGGTAACTGGGAATCTGGCGAGGAGTTAGGCAATACTTGGCAAAGTCGCAATGTATTTAGCTATGGAAGAGAAGATAAAGGTCAAGCTAGACCGGAAGTGTTGAATACGTTGTTAAAAACTAGCGATCGCATTGTTCAAGAAATCGATTCGGTAGAATATGGTTTAACCGATATTCAAGAATATTACGCCAATACGGGCGGTTTGAAAAAGGCGGCAGAAAAACAACGCGGTAAGAAGGTTACAACCAGCTTTGTGGAAAGTTTCTCGAAAGATACTACACCGCGCAAATTAGATGATTTGCTGCGAATAGAGTATCGCACTAAGTTGGTAAATCCCAAATGGGCGCAAGCAATGGCGAATCAAGGTTCTGGTGGTGCGTTTGAAATTTCTCAACGGATGACGGCGTTGATTGGTTGGGGTGGTACTGCCGATTTTAGCGATGATTGGGTTTATGACCAAGCCGCAGATACTTATGCATTAGACGCAGAGATGGCGGATAAATTACGCAAAGCAAATCCTGAAGCTTTTCGCAATATTTTAGGGAGAATGTTGGAGGCGCATGGGCGGGGTTTCTGGGAAGCTGATGATGAGAAGTTAGATAAGTTGCGGCAATTATATGAGTTGACAGATGAGGAGTTGGAAGGGGTCGTAGTTTAATTCAGTATTTATACTGGATTAATATTTAAATTATCTAAATAGAATAATTAAACCAATTTATATGCAGAATACTTCCCTGAAAATAGGCTGTTTCTGTCTATATTTTTGTGTGACACAAAATATTATTCATAATTATGGTTATCCAAAATTCTCTGAACATATCTACACGTCTTGAAGATGTCTCGCGCGAACTATGGCAATTTATTGGTTCCTATGAATCTTGCATAAATGATCCAGCCAAGTGCAAGCATATACACCAGAGGCTCTCACACTTCAACCAGACTCATTCAGACAACTCAGACCATATCTATAATGTTATCCAAGGCTTATCAAAAGGATTTTATCTGATTAAATCTGGTTTAGAATGGCAGGAGCCGACTGTTGGTCATAGCTTTGTTGACAAACCCAATGATACACATAAAGCACGTGGTATTCAGTGGCGACTTGTGATGGCCTGGGGTGGATTTGAAACAATTACCAAAACATTGTTATTGAAAAGAGGTCATGGAGGTCTAGATACAAAAAATATTAAATCTTTCACGGAGCAATGTGATTTACCAAACAATTATAATCCATTGAATCCACCTGATTCAACAAGAGTCCATCTTGAAAGATGGCTTAATATAAATCCATCAATCCGAGGAAGGAGCGCACTTGCAGATTTTCTCAGTCTTGGAAATGGAGATCAAGAAATCATCGAATATTGGATAGTGGAATCTCAACCTGTTTCTAACTGGGTTGAAGCTGTAAGACTCGCGAAAGCATTGCGGAATGCAACTGCTCATGGCGCTCTTTCAGCAACTAAAGTTAAGGAATGGGGACTCCAAAAGCCACTTCTAGCTTTATCAGATAACCTGGCAGAAATTGTTGTGGCTGCAATGCAAAAGCTAGTATAGTTATAGACTCAAAGTGAGGTATTTGGGGTTGGGTATGGAAAACTCTTTTACTGCTGTATATGAAAAGTTAGATGACTGGTATATTGGCTACGTTCAAGAGTTACCTGGTGCTAATGTCCAAGAGAGAACCCTGGAAGAAGCTAGAGAAAGTCTACGAGAAGCAATAGAGTTAATTTTAATATCAAATCGAGAACTCGCAGAGCAACAACTCTCCGGCAAAGATGTCCTCCGTGAAGAGATCACTGTCAAATTATAGTGAAAAGACGTGAATTGATTCGCCATTTAGAAGAGAACAGCTGTTTGTTTCTTCGGGAGGGTGGAAGGCATACGATTTATTACAATCCATTAAACAACAGAATCTCGGCAGTTCCAAGGCACACTGAGATTATTGATATTCTAGCTATCAAAATTTGCAAAGATTTGGAGATTTCCCCACCCTAGTGTTCTAAGTGTGTTATGGCTTCCGCAGGGTATCAAGAATCAGACGGAAATGGTGCGTTACGCTTTTCACATAAGGCAATACGGTTGGGTTAGGAATATTTGTAGGTTGGGTTGAACAGCAGTGAAACCCAACATGAACAGGGATTAAATGTTGGGTTTCGTTCCTCAACCCAACTTATGCAGTTCGAGAGGCAACTCTTTGGTAGTGACCATGCATTTAGTGATGTTGCTTGAGTACCACCAGATAAATAATAGACTCTTTGGTGTTCTTATTTTTGATTCGCTCTTACGCTTGAGACTATGAAAATTTAAACCTTTGCAGCTAAGATTACTTCATTTATAAGAAAGACTTAAGTTTTTCTAGCAAATGTATAAGTCGTTGCTGCAAAGGCTTAATACTTTGCAACAAATGTTCTTTCATGTATAAGAAAGGCTTAAATCATTGCAGCAATTGTTGTAACTAACTTATTAATCTATTTAATACCTGGAATAAAATACAGTCTAAGTGAAATTAACTAAACTATTAAAGATGCGATGTCTACGACGGGTTACGCCTACGCAACTGATTTGCTATATTTTCCCATGACAATTAAAAATTTTCTGGTATAAAAAAATACTAAATCTATAGTGGATTAATATTTACAGCGGTTTTCATAAATAATTTTGCACAAAGATAGCTATTTTTAACTATCTAGAATCAAAAATGTTCGTGGAAGAGAAAGGTTTTGTTCTTCCATGACGTATTGCATAGATATGAGAATCTTTATAAAGTTAACAAAGCTTAATGTTCAAAAGTTTGTTTTTTATTACAAAAACGAACTTTTTTGTATAAGGCGTCACTTTTTACTAGTAAACTATCGCACTAATATCACATTTTAAAGATTGATATTGTCACCTTTCTATAAGTTGGCTAATTCCTCAAGAAGAAAATTCATAAAAAAATGAGAAGACAATTTAACCGACGCAAGTTTATAATTTACGGTTCTTTAACTTTTGGAAGTAGCTTTTTTTTGAAAGCCTGCGCGAACAATTCTCCAACTGCTACACAGAGTCCAGTTGCGTCTCCTAATGCTTCACCAGTGGCGGCTACTGCTAATGACACCATAAAAGTAGGTATTTTGCACTCTCTGAGTGGTACGATGTCTATTAGTGAAAAAAGCGTTGTTGATGCTGAAAAATTAGCAATCAAAGAAATTAACGCAGCTGGTGGTGTCTTAGGTAAACAAATTGAAGCAATTACTGAAGATGGTGCTTCTAACTGGGATACGTTTAGAGAAAAAGCAACTAAGCTAATCGATCAAGATAAAGTTGCTGTAGTGTTTGGTTGTTGGACTTCTGCTAGCCGCAAGAATGTTAAGCCAGTATTCGAGAGCAAAAATCACATGCTCTGGTATCCTGTGCAATACGAAGGTCAAGAGTGTTCTAAAAACATTTTTTACACTGGCGCTGCGCCAAATCAACAAATTGAACCATCTGTTGATTGGCTGTTAAAAAATAAGGGCAAAGAATTCTTCTTAGTTGGCTCTGATTACGTTTTTCCCCGGACAGCTAATACCATAATTAAAGCTCAACTAGAAGCTTTAAATGGAAAAACAGTTGGTGAGGATTATTTACCTCTAGGTAACACAGAAGTTACACCAATTATCACTAAAATTAAGCAAGCTTTGCCTAATGGAGGTGTAATTTACAATACTCTGAATGGTGATAGTAACGTTGCTTTCTTCAAACAATTGAAAGGTGCTGGATTGACAGCAGAAAGATATCCTTCCATGTCTGTCAGTATTGCCGAAGAAGAAGTTAAAGCAATTGGTATAGAGTATCTCAAAGGTCACTACGCTGCTTGGAATTACTTCCAAACAGTAGACACACCTGCTAATAAAAAGTTTGTCGCAGCTTTTAAGAAAGAATACGGTGAAAATCGAGTGACAAATGACCCAATGGAAGCAGCCTACATTGCAGTTTATTTGTGGAAACAAGCAGTACAAAAAGCTGGTACTACAGACATCGCTAAGGTAAGTGCTGCGGCTTATGGTCAAACTCTAGATGCACCTGAAGGTAAAGTGACAATGGATACTAATCATCACATATCTAAAATTGTGCGAATTGGTCAAGTAAGGCTAGATGGTTTGTTTGATATTGTCTATGCTACTCCGACAGCAGTTGAGCCAGTTCCTTGGAATCAATTTGTGAAAGAAACTAAAGGATTTGCTTGTGATTGGAGTGACCCTGCTAAGGGTGGTAAGTACAAGAAGGTTTAATTCATTAGTCATTAGTCATCGGTTAATAGTTACAAACAATAAATAACAAAGGACTGATGACTAAAAAAGCTGATAGTTGTTGTGGAGAAATAAGTGTTAGCAGGATTTTTAGAAGCTGTATTTAATGGTATTAGTATTGGCGCTGTATTATTAATCGCGGCGTTGGGGCTGGCGATTATATTTGGATTGATGGGCGTCATCAATATGGCGCACGGTGAATTGATGATGTTCGGCGCTTATACAACTTATGTTGTCCAAAATGTATGTAAGCAATTAGGTGGGGTGTGGTTTGAAGTCTATATATTTTTGGCTTTGATTATTGCATTTCTATTCACGGCTGCTGTGGGATTAATTTTAGAAAAAGGCGTAATTCGTTATCTTTATGGACGCCCATTAGAAACTCTATTGGCAACTTGGGGAGTAAGTTTAATTTTTCAGCAGTTTGTCCGCAGTGTGAATTGGATATTAATAATTGGTATAGTCTTATTTTCTCTGCTGTTTTTTGGAGGTTTATGGATTTTAAATTCTCGCACCGATTTGGGAAGAGTTCGTAACTGGATTGTGGCGGTGATATTTTTATTATCGCTAGGAGTGACAATCACAACGGGCAATTTGTTGAGTCAAACTTATCAGTTAGCAGTAACTCAACCTTGGTTTGGCGCTCAAAATGTAGATGTAACAGCACCTACTTGGTTACAAGCAGGGGTATCTTTAGGTGGTGTGCAATTACCCTTTGCCAGATTATTTATTATTGCTTTAACAATAATCTGTGTGGCGGGAATTTATTTATTTTTACAACGTTCTAGCTGGGGTTTAAGGATTCGGGCTGTGACGCAAAACCGGAGTATGAGTGCTTGTTTGGGTATCCCAACTCAAAAGGTGGACGCGATTACTTTTGCACTGGGTTCTGGTTTAGCTGGTGTGGCTGGATGTGCGATTAGTTTGCTTGGTTCTGTAGGGCCAAATACGGGACAAAACTATATTATTGATACTTTTATGGTTGTTGTCGTTGGGGGTGTAGGAAATTTAGTCGGTACAATTGTGGCTGCTTTGGGTATTGGTACGGCTAATTTTTTAATTGGTTCTGGGACTCTGGCTCTGTTGTTGACTCCTGTTAAACCTTTGGCAGATTTGTTTACTTTTTTTGCGACGACGAGTATGGCTAAGGTGATGGTATTTGCACTGATTATTGTATTTTTACAGTGGAAGCCTGGGGGGATTTTTCCGCAGAAGGGACGTACTGTTGATGTTTAAACGAACCGCCAAGACGCGAAGGACGCAAAGAAAGAATGAGGAAGAGGGGAGGAAGGTTATTAATTGAGGTGGGGGTGGTGGTTACGATCGCACTCTTGCTGATAATTATTATGCCACTGCTGCTGTCGGAGTTTCGCCTAAATTTGTTGGGGCGATTTTTATCACTGGCGATCGCAGCTTTGGGTATCGATTTGATTTGGGGTTATACTGGTTTATTGAGTTTGGGACATGGTATTTTCTTTGGCTTGGGTGGATATGCGATCGCAATGTACCTGAAACTGCAAGTTCCTACTGGTGAGTTACCTGATTTCATGGGGCTTTATGGGGTTACAGAACTTCCCGCCTTTTGGCAACCTTTTTATTCTTTTCCTTTGACAATAGCTTTGGTGGTACTAATTCCAGGGTTATTGGCGGGATTGTTGGGATATTTGGTTTTCCGAAATCGTCTCAAGGGTGTTTATTTTTCTATCTTGACTCAAGCCGGAACTATTGTATTTTTTAACTTCTTTAATGGTCAGCAAAAACTATTCAATGGTACGAATGGACTGATAGATTTTACAACCTTATTTGGAGCAACGGTCAGCGATACCAAAACCCAATTAGTTTTCTACACGCTGACGGTAGTGTTTCTCGCAATCACCTACGCAATTTGTCGCTGGTTGACAAGTGGACGCTTTGGGAGGTTGTTGATAGCAATTCGTGATGATGAAAGTCGGGTAAGATTTTCTGGCTACGACCCTACAGGTTTTAAGGTGGTGGTGTTTGCAGTTTCCGGTGCGATCGCAGGTATAGCAGGAGCATTCTACACCATTCAGAGTGGTTCTGTCTCACCCAGAGCAATGGATATTGCCTTTTCAATTGAAATGGTGATTTGGGTGGCTGTAGGCGGACGCGCTACTTTAATTGGGGCGATTGTCGGAACTTTGTTAGTAAATTATGCCCGCACTTTTTTAAGCGAGCAATTTGCCGAAATCTGGCTATTTTTCCAAGGCGCATTATTTTTGATAGTCGTCACAGTCCTTCCTGACGGCATCGTGGGATGGTTGCGTAGCCACAATATTTCTCTTTTCCACCGTCGTCAAGAAATTGCTACATATCCCACCTTGGAAGAAGATCCGGAAGTGCAACATGAACGCGAAAATATTGGAAACTGAAAACGTAACTGTTAGTTTTGACGGTTTTAAGGCTTTAAACCAGCTTAACTTTAGTATGGATGTGGGTGAATTACGAGTAGTAATTGGCCCTAATGGTGCGGGAAAGACAACATTTCTAGATGTGATTACGGGAAAAGTTCAGCCAACCGTGGGACAAGTTTTATTCAAAGGAAGAAATTTGCGTTCTTTACCTGAATATAAAATTGCCCGATTGGGAATTGGCCGCAAGTTTCAAACACCCAGAATTTACCTGAACTTAACGCCACGTGAAAATTTAGAAATTACCAGTAACAAGAATAAAAATGTCTTTTCTACTTTGTTTGAACATTCTAATGCTGTTGAAAAGAATAATATTAAAGGATTATTAGAAACCATCGCTTTAACGCCGAAAGCCGATATCAGAGCAGCTTTACTTTCTCACGGAGAAAAGCAACGTTTAGAAATTGGGATGTTAGTAGCACAGTCTCCAGATTTATTACTTGTTGATGAACCAGTTGCGGGTTTAACAGATGAAGAAACCTACAACATTGGCGAATTACTTCTAGCACTAGCGCAGAGTCATTCAATTTTAGTAATTGAACATGATATGGAATTTGTGCGTCAAATTGCCAAGAAAGTAACAGTATTACATGAAGGTTCAGTGCTGTGTGAAGGAAATTTTGAAGAAGTGCAAAATGACTCTCGTGTAATTGAGGTGTATTTGGGAAAACAGGAAGAATGAAACAATTCGCAATACGCATTTTATACCCGCTCAACAACTTCATCTTTTTCCCAAATAACAGATTCTTCCATTGTCCCAAGCTCCACGAAAGCTTTGGCAGCTTTAAGGGTTGTATTCAAGTCAACGCAGGACGAAGCCGGATAAACACCCAGGGCAAACGCATCTAAATATTGACGAGCCTGAATCAGAGTGGAAATTACCAAAACCCTAATCAAATAAGGCTTTCAGTAAATTAAATATTCATTAACTGATAATGATAATTATTGTAGAGGGGGAATTAGAGGCAGCCGATGGCTGCCCTTCATTGAACATGGTATTCTAACAGTTGCTCTAGAGAAGAATTACATTCTTATTCTCCCTTCTATGAAGCTAAAACCAAAAATCACGATTGCTGACCATTTTTGGGGAATAGAAGATCCACGAATAGATCGCACCAAACGGCATAAATTAATTGATATCATAACCATTGCTGTATGTGCAGTGATTTGTGGAGCAGATGGATGGGTAGGAATCGAGACATACGGATGTGCGAAACATGAATGGTTACAAACATTTTTAGAACTACCAAATGGTATTCCGTCGCACGATACGGCAGTCGCCTCAACGGGGGGGGAACCCCCGCACGGTGAGTCCAATGCTGAACAGTTTGGTAAGTCAGTTCGCAGTCATTGGGGAATTGAAAATTCATTGCATTGGCTCTTAGATGTTGCTTTAAGAGAAGATGATTGTCGGATTAGAAAAGATAATGCTCCACAAAATTTTGCAATTCTCAGACATATTGCAGTCAATCTTTTAGGTAAAGAGACGCGTGTCAAACGTGGAATAAAAAATAAACAGTTTCTTGCTAGTTTAGATAACAATTATTTAGAAAGAGTTTTAGAGTTATTCTAAATTCGTATATCAAAAATATAATTTAACATTTTATGTGAGAGTTTGCCTTTATCTCCAGTAAAACATACTTCTAAGTACCCAATCAATGATTTTTTTAGTATGAATGGATAATGAATTAACTTCAGATAAGTTAATTTGTGGTCAAGACGTATTTAAAATTTGTTTTGCTTATGATTCTCTCAGTTTTACAATTATCTATGTCATTTTGAATTGGAGTTTAGTTTTTATTAGGAAATAAGATGCGTTTCCCCTGGGAAGGGAACTAGATTTTCAATTTTCCCTTGCTTGTTTAATTAGGGGATTTTCCAGGAACATAATAATCACTGGGGAATGGACAAACTGATTTCGTCTGTTGTAGGTTCGCCAACAGGCGCTGCAAAACAGCTGGATTACTAGGCAAATCGAAATGACCCACACTTGGGTTGTCAGTTAGAACAAAACGGTAGCAAGGCATCTTTGCCCACACTGCGATCGCGTCGTTGGTGATGTCCTCTTGGTTGGAGTCACCATCTCTTTTAAAGAAAACAGTAGAATCGTTCAGTACCTGCCCCAAACTGAGATTCTGTAGCTGTGCGCCTACAATCGTATCGAGTCCAGAGCCTTTTTCGGCATAGACATCTACGTTGGGGAAGAACGGAGGAGCGAACTTGACAAAGCCAATGTAGAAGGGTGCTAATTGCTGTGCCAGGCTGAGTCCGGCATCTTGGAATAACTGCTGATAGTCCTGCGGTGTGTAGGTTTTACCCCCCTGCACAGTCCGCACTACCACCTCCCGATTTCCGAAGACGGCAGGATCGGAAGAAGACATATAGCTGGAGGGGTGGGTTTGGTACATGGCAGCGCTGCTCGCTGCGTTTGCGGGATCTTTTGGAAAGGAGAAGTCGATGACATTCAGTCCAGTGAAATACACTGGGTATAACAACCCTTGCCCTGGCCAGTTTCCAGCGATGGGGGTAAAGCCGTGAATGAACTTGTTCTTCCATGCCTGGGTGGTGTGGGTGAGCAAGTACTGTGCGTAAAACGGCCCGTTGGAGTGAGCTACCAGATGAACGGGGGTGTTTTTGTTTTGGTAGTATGTCTGCTCGATGAGTCTTTTAGTGCGTATAAGGAAATTATCCATATCTGGAGTTAGGCGCGAATCATAGCCTGCTACGCGGATGTTGACGTTGCTTTTGTAGCCTGCGGCCTCCAGAAATTTGTACAAGGGCTTGTAGAAGGGTGCGCTCTCAGTGCTACCATACTGCTTTAGCTTGACCTCGACCCCAGGCTGGTTGTAGAAGCGTTCGGCCATGGGCTTGGAAGATGCAGGTTTGTATACCAGGGTTAGCAGCTTGTCCTTACACACCTGAGTGAACTGTGGATTGGGGTTTGGATTGAGATACCAATCCTCGAACTTGCCAGACGCAGGGCACTCTGGGAATACAGACTGGTTCTGTACTTTCACTTCAAGAATGGTAAGGTGGAAGGCTGGGAATACGACGACTGGGGTGAGCTTCCGGTAATGAGCATGAGCAGGCACTACAGCCACCAGCATTGATACCCATGCAATGAAGGTCGCTCTTGTCGAAGTTTTCATGGCTGTTTTCATAGTTTTATGACGTTTGCAAGTTTGAAGCGGCGTTGCTACGAACATATCTCTTTTCTTGCTGGCTATCTAAAAAGTATACAGTTATGGGGTGGCCAATATTTATATCCAACTTTTTAACCTTGTGGTAGTCATACACCATGATTATTTGTGCTTAAAGGCGATCACCAATTAGATTGAATCTACTATGTTCGCGCGATCGCATTTTCTATTTTCCTAGTAATTCTGGTCGGTTTGCGCTGTTAAACACCTGCTCTACTGTTAGCGCCCAATCAGCAATTACTACTGATTCCATACAAGTCGCACCTGTAAATACCTTATCTTCATACTGTCCCTCCAGCCACTGGCAAATCGTAATTTGTTGCATTTGTGCGTCAACAATCCAATACTCTAATATTTCCCTAGCGGCATACTCCGTCCGCTTGTAGCGATAATCACGAACGCGGTTCGCTGTTCCCGGAGAAACAATTTCAATCACTAGCGCAGGCGGCGGCATATCGCGGCTGAGGGTAGCACGAGGCGCACTAATAAGGGCAGCATAAGATTCTTCTGTATGAACCATTAAGTCAGGTAAACGACATCTCGCCCGTCGCCCCGCTACCTCAATTTCTGTATCCTTGTAAGCAACTAAATAAAAGGGGAAATGTTTTAGTATTTCAACGAATAGAAATCTTGCCAGATTGCTATTTTCCTGACTTTCTGGTGGCATCTCGACTAGTTCTCCATCCACCAACTCATAGCGCGTGTCTGTACCATCGTCATAGGTAAGATACTCCTCAAAGGTCAGCAGTTTTTGGATTTTCGTCATTTGCTTTGCCTTTTTACCTTACACAGATTACCACATACTCTTGCCAAGTTTCTCCACCACTGTTTCGCTACAAGGTCAAGATTACAGGATTTCCACTCTTCTCTAGTAAGTTTTTCCACGCTAGTTTTTATCTAAGATCGATGAGGCGGTGAGCGAAGATGTCGAACACCAGATAGATAATCGGTTGAAACAGCAGAATACTTATTTTTGGGTTGATAGCACTCCAGTTTTAGTTGCGTCTAGTAAACGAGTATTACCTACAATTGGTCGGATCAATTTAGCTTATACACCACCAGAGTATCGTCGCAAGGGATATGCCACTGCCTGTGTCGCAGCGTTAAGCCAAAAACTTCTAGACTGTGGATGTCGCCGTTGTTTCCTCATAGCAGATTTAGCCAATCCCACAGCCAATCATATTTATCAAGCCATTGGGTATCGCCCCCTAAGCGATTGGCACAAATACTCATTCACCTCCAAGCAGTAAACAGCCAGGAAGCGATCGCTTCCTGGCTTGGGAAATAAATCAAACCAGAAATATTGATTTTTTCATTAGCTCTTAATCTTGTTTTCTATTGAGTGTTTTCTAATTTCCTCTTCTCGTTTTTTGAGCTTTTTACCATTCCATTCTGTAATATTAAAAAATTCTAAAAATTTTGTAATCAGGACTTATGCAACTAGCACAGTGGGAGTTTATTAAAGTGCAGAATATTAAATAATATTTTATATGAGAATTATATGAGCTTTCAAAGGTATCACTAAAAACTTATATGAAGTTTCAAGCTATTAGATGAGATTTTATATGAGATTTTTATGAAATTAATTAACTTGGTAATGCTAAGATAAATAAGTGGAAGATTAATTAATATTTTCCACATCATAATAGAAATAATAGAAATACAGGACTCATATCTGATTTGTGAACAATATTTTAGATAAAATCCTGAAAAAAACGGGCTTTTCAGTTTCAGTATGTTTTTAGAAATCAAATCGGAGTTATATATATCTAATATGTTTACAAAAGGTTAAATTTAAATAATTATTTACAAATGTCTATGTCAAAACAACAGCTATCCTTATGTAGATAACTTTTTATAAACTATATTTTTTCAATTGCATTAACTAAAATTATCATTAATAAAGTCATTATAATATAATTATTTTATAAAAACCTTTAAAAGTATAATTATTTAAAATACTATGAAAAAATATATAACTTGCAAATAGTTTCATAGAGTGATAGAATTTGCCTTAAAAAGTAAATCATCCTTTTTAAATTCTAACTTTTGGGGTGGTTAAAGAATATGATTCAAACGAAGGGAGGTACAGCAATTTTAATGTAATAATCTGACTAAAGTTTAGTTCATTATCTCAAGCAATATCAAGAACAAAAATTAGCGATAGAATTAACGCGATGTGCAACTTTCTCTAAATTCTTGTGAAATAGGCATTTTGTCTATCCTTTCCGGGGCTGCAAGATACCCCGCTCCGAAGTTCTGAGTGCTGGCTTCCAACGTTCAAACTTCTCTCTACCTCATAATGAATCAAGGTTTAACAAAATTAAGTTGCACACTGCATTAATTAATAAAATTACATAATAATCAGCAAAAGTATTACTGGAGAGTAATTTTAAGATGCATATAGGATATGAAGCTTATCCTATATGCATCCTAGCCTTTCTTGTAATTACATAAATTATTGTGCAGAACAGCAGAGAGTATAAGTGCATGGATTCTATAGAACTCGAACCTCTAGTTGAAATTGTTAATCGCAAGCTACTTGAAAAGCAAATTCGCCCTCTCAATTACACAGAAATTCTGATTATGCAAGGTATTTGGCAATATCAAACATATCACCAAATTGCTCAAGAGAGGGGCTATAGTGCTGGCTACTTTACTAACGTTGTTGCTCCACAATTGTGCCAACGACTCACCGAACTCGTAGGTAGTCGTGTTACCAAAAAAAATTGCCGGGTGTTACTAGAGTCTTATCTTGATGCTACCTGTGCAGCTTCAAAAACAACGATGCTAAAGCAACATTCTGTGGACTCATTCCCTGATATCGACCAAAAAGCGTCACCTAGCTACCCCAGTGGTCCAGTTCCGCTTGGTTCCTCTTTTTACATTGAAAATTCTACCCTTTCTACACGAGTTTATGAAGAAATTTCTAAACCAGGAGCCTTAGTACGGATTAAAGCTCCCAAGGAAATGGGTAAAACCTCAATGTTGTTGAGGATTTTAAACTATGCTGACTGCCAAGGCTACCGCACTGTAAGTCTTAATTTAGAACAGATTGACAGTTCAATTTTAAATGATTTAAATCGATTTTTGCGCTGGCTATGTGCTAATGTGAGTCGCCAACTACAAATTGAACCAAGATTAGACGAGTATTGGGATGAAGATATCGGCAGCAAAGTCAGCTGTTCATTATATTTCCGAAAGCATTTACTAGAGCAAATCAACTCTCCTGTAGTCTTGGTTTTAGACGATGTGAACCAGATTTTTGAACATCCACAAGTGGCAAAAGATTTTCTACCGATGTTGCGTTCGTGGTATGAAGAAGCCAAAAGACTGCTCATCTGGCAGAAGCTGCGCCTGGTTGTGGTTCACTCGACAGAAATTTATGTTCCTTTGCAGCTAAACCAGTCTCCTTTTAATGTTGGGCTACCAATTCAGTTAAACAATTTTAGTTTTGAGCAGGTACAGCAGCTAGCTCAATGCTATGGACTCGACTGGAACGATGGAGAAGAAGCTAGACAACTAATAGATATGGTAGGAGGACATCCAGCATTAATACACACAGCAATATATCATCTAAGCCGTAAGGAAATGACTTTGAAGCAAATACTAAAAACAGCCCCCAGATATACGGGAATTTATTCCTATCATCTACAACGTCATTGGGCAAATTTACAACAACAACCGGAACTAGAAGTTGCTCTTTATAAAGTTATGAGTTCTACTGAACCAGTGCAATTAGAACCAATCATTGCTTACAATTTAAGCAGTATGGGGCTAATTAAGTTAGATGGCAGCCAAGCAACACCGAGTTGTCAACTGTATCAACAGTATTTTAAGAATCATTTATCAAATGAAGAGTGTGTTGCAATTTTGTAGTAAAATTCGGAATGAAAACTTGTAAATGAAAATATCATATTCTTGAATTAAACTTTTATTAAATTAATAATATATATAAAATTTTTGTTCAAGAATAAAGAAGCTTTCAATCTATGAAAATAAGGAGACAAATCAAATGCCATTAGTACCAAAACAAATACCTAGTGAAAAGTTAGCTGAACATCTCAAACAGAAGCTATCCGGAAGTGCAAATCAGCCTTTTTCGGAAAACTTTTTGCTATTAACTTGCCTATTATCTTATTTAATGACCTTAGTTTTGCTTAGTCAATGGGGCGAAGAAAAGTTTAAAGAAATCGCTGCAAAAACTGGCGATTGCTTCGAGGAGTGGGAGTATTCTTTAGTACAAACATTTAAACACGAAGTTCAGAAAGGAACAGAGTATAAAGAGATATTTCAAATGTTAGATGAACAGATTAAACAACAGGGCGAAAAACTGCCCAAGTTTACAGATTTATTTAGCGGCTCAAATGAGATATTTGAAATAGATCTGCTCTTTGATATCGATGGACTTTCTGTAGAGCCTACTCATTTAAGGAGCATGGACTTAACATTCCACTTAAAAGTTCCTTATCCTGTACGCACCTATATAGATCCAAATAATCATGAAGAGATTGATGGTCTTGTGAAATGGATCAATACTCTTAAGGAATGGTTAGTAAACCCCACGAGTAAATTACCTCGCCCTGAGAGTAACTATATACCTTCTTATACTTCCTAAAGAATATCTTTAGCCTAGAAGAAAATAGTCAATTGCTTTCTATTATTTCGCCTTTTTCAGATATTGCACCTTACCCTGAGTATGTCTTGAACTTCAGTTAGGGCTTCATAGCCAAAGTCCGTTTGAACGGACTCAAATGTGTATTTAGTAAGTTAAAACTTAGTTGAGATTTGAGCCAATCAATTTATTGGCGGACAAAAAACTAGGTACAATATCTAGGTTTTTTGATTAGGGCGGGCGATACACTATAATGTCGCCCCCATTTGCATCATTAAAAGGTGTGCATTAAATACAGCAGATTGCAACTAACTTGGTGAGGTGCAGATAATTGTAAGGGTGTTCGCTCTTAGCGTTCCCGCAGGGTAGGGCCGTTTGCTCCTACCCATGTACTTCATTTACCTGAAAAACCCTGTATAAACTAAAATATCTAATTATTTAAAGATATGAAGGCAGTAAATAAAAATATACTAAACAAAATACTAAATAAGCCAAGGTTCCATAAGCCTAAGTTTAGTCCTCGTTTTAATGTTCAAACTCTAGAATTAGAAGGCGTATTTCTTGTATCGGAAAAAGATTCTCTTTTGCTTAGTGATAGTTTCACATTTAATACCTCCAATTTTCTCACATTTTTATTAAAAAACCTCGAAATTCCTCAAGAAAATCTGTATCAAAAGCTAACTAATTTAATTGATGGTAATCACACCGTTGACGAAATTGTTGATGAAATAGTTCCACAAATTCTAGCGAAAGAAGTAAATAATTGGGATATCATTTCTGCTTATGCTAAGGTTTACCATGCTTTAATGCAGATGGAACAAAAGGGTTATATTGTTGAAAACGATAATCATTTGACCTCTAACTTAGCAATTTTTTGCGAATATCTGAATATCGATCCAAAAGAAGCACAAATTCGTTTGCAAACCACTCAAGTAGCAGTGAAATCTTTTGGTTCTAATCTTCCTACTGCCCAATTTAAAACTATTTTAGAATCACTGAACATCAAAGTGTCAGATCAAGGAGATATAGAAGTAGTTTTAACGGATGACTATCTCCAAGACGGTTTAGAGTCTTACAATCAGGAAGCCTTGCATCTGTCACGCCACTGGATGCTTGTCAAACCTGTAGGAACAGTTGTGTGGATAGGACCTATATTTCATCCCGCAAAAACAGGGTGTTGGAAATGCTTAGCTCAACGTTTACGAAACAATAGACCTATTGAAAAATTTATCCAAAAATATCAAGGTATTTCAACACCGATAATTCCTCCGCTTTATTCGCTTCATAGCTGGCAAACTATCTTAGGGATGGTAGCAACAGAAGTTCTTAAATGGATTTTATTAGGAGAAAATAAACGACTAGAAAGTTGTTTAGTTACTTATGATACCTTTTCTTTAGAAATACAAAACCACATGCTAGTTAAGCGTCCCCAGTGTCCTAGTTGTGGAAAAATATTATCTGGTTTTGGTATAAATCCTCAACCAATTATTTTAAAAAATCAAAAGAAAACCTTTACAACCGATGGTGGACACCGTTGTTGTTCACCTTCAGAAACACTAAATAAATATCAACATCATATTAGTCCTATTACAGGAGTTATCAGAGAACTTAGAAAAATAGATCAAGGAGCGAATAGTTTAACCCATACTTATATAGCTAAACATCACTTCGCGACAATGTTTGACAATCTGGATTCCTTACGCTTAAATCTTTCTGGTAGAAGTGCAGGAAAAGGAAAAACTGACCAACAAGCTCAAGCAAGTGGTTTTTGCGAAGCTATTGAGCGATATTCCAGTGTTTTTCAAGGGGATGAAATATGGGAAATAGGTAACTACCAACAAATGGGAGATAAAGCTATTCATCCTAATGCTTGTATGAATTTTAGTCAAGAACAATACCAAAACCGCGTCTCATGGAATGCTAGCCGTTCTGGTTGGTTTCAAAAAGTTCCAGAACCTTTTGATGAGGAAAGAGAAATTAAGTGGACACCTGTTTGGTCTTTAACCCATAAAGAATTTAAATATTTACCAACTGCTTATTGCTATCATGGCTATCCCGAACTCATCAAGCCTGATTGTTGGGCTGATACCAATGGCTGTGCTGCTGGTAACACAATAGAAGAAGCAATTTTGCAAGGTTTTATGGAGTTAGTGGAGCGGGATTGTGTAGCCTTATGGTGGTATAACCGTATCCAAAGACCGAGTGTCGATTTGGATAGTTTTGATGAACCGTATTTTCAAGCATTAAAGAATTATTACCAAACAATTCCTCGCGAACTTTGGGTTTTGGATATAACTAGCGATCTGAATATTCCTGCTTTCGTTGCTATTTCTAGAAGAACAGATAGAGAGACCGAGGACATCGTTTTGGGCTTTGGTGCCCATTTTGACGCGAAACTTGCTATTGGGAGAGCATTAACTGAGGTACATCAGATTCTTCCTAACGTCTTATTCGATGATGCTAATGCCACTACTCAGTATCCTGCGTTTTCAGATCAGCTAGCCATAGATTGGTGGAAAACTGCTAAGTTGCAAAACCAGTCTTATTTAGCTCCTAATGAAAGCGTCTCGTCAAAAGTGTGTGCTGATTATCCGCAAATTTGGAACGAAGACTTATTAGAAGATATCAAGACCTGCCAGCGAATTGTCGAGAAACATGGTATGGAAATGCTAGTTTTGGATCAAACTCGTCCTGATATCGGACTCAAGGTGGTCAAGGTGATCGTTCCAGGATTGCGCCACTGGTGGAAACGTTTAGGTTCAGGACGACTTTATGAGGTTCCAGTGAAATTGGGTTTTTTGGAAGAGCCGCTCAAGGAAAATCAACTCAACCCCTTTCCAATGTGGATGTAATAGTAACTTAGATATCAAGGCTATGTCAGCAAACAATAAACAGCTTATTAAAAATTGGATCGAAAAAAAGTTGCAAGGTCAAGGAAATCCTTTAGAAGACTTAGATCAGCAGGTAGTATTTTTTATTCCTGGTGCAAGTGCTAATCCTCTTTTTGGTAAGTTTGTAGGTATTGAGGAAGTTAAGAGATTTTTTCAGTTGTTACAAGCAAAACTATTGCAAAAAAAAGTAACTCAAAGTTTTTTGGTAAAAGATTACATTGCTGATAAAAAACAAGTAGTAGTCTTGCTAGAAGAAACTTTCATCCCAGAAAAAGAGCCATCCAATGTTTCTTTTAATCATACTGCCTGGGTTTTTAAATTGAATGATGAGCAAAAAATTGTTGATCTCTATTGCTACGATAATACTTTAGTTACATCCAAAGTTTTGGAATAAGTGATCGCACATTATCTAAATTAGATGCCATGCTTAACGGTTATAAAATCATAGATGCAGATTCACATGTGTATGAGCCAAACTACATGTGGGAAAAGTATCTTGAACCTGCATTTAAAAGCTTTGCACTGTCGCTAGACTATAAAATTCAGGGCGAAGAAATTTATCTAAAAATCTCTGATCGCGTTCGCAACGAAGGAGCTAAACGAGTCACACAAACTCACCCCATATCCGTGCTTACTGGCTTCAATTCTGAGTCTCATGTCCAAGCAATGAAGCAAATGGGGGTTGATATTTCTTTTGTCTATCCAACTATCGGATTGTGGCTATTCGCCATTGATACAATGACACCGCAACTTGTTGGGGCATTCACCCGCGCTTATAACAATTGGTTAAAAGATTTTTGTAGCTATGATCCAGAAATTCTTAGAGGAGTGGGAGCCATTAATCTTCACGCTCCCGAAGAGATGGTGCCAGAACTGCTACGGATAGTGGATTTTGGTTGGAAAAGTGTCTTTTTGCGCCCTAACCCAGTTAAGGGACGATTACTCAGTGACCCTGCCTATGAGCCATTTTGGACAAAGTGTGAAGAACTAGGGATAGCAGTCGGTCTGCATGAAGGTACCCACAGTCGCTTGCCAACCACGGGAGCAGACCGATTTAATACCCGTTTTGCTATGCACGCCTGTTCTCATCCGATGGAGCAAATGATGGCACTATTAACACTGATTGAAGGAGGAGTCTTAGAGCGACATTCTCAGTTGAAGGTGGGTTTTCTGGAGTCGGGTTGTGGCTGGTTACCTTACTGGCTGTGGCGGCTTGATGAAGAATACGAAAACCTATATTGGGAGATTAAACACAACGTCAAAATGAAGCCTTCAGAGTACTTCCGTCGCCAGTGTTTTATCTCAATAGAGCCTTCTGAGCCTTATATTGCTGAAATTATTCAGTATATTGGCTCCGATAACTTGATCTTTGGTTCTGACTACCCCCACATGGATCACAACGTAGACGTTGTCGAGAAAGCGACGGCACTTCAAGAGCAGCTATCTATGAAAACTGTGCAAAAAATTCTTTGGGATAACCCTGCTCGCTTCTACGGGCTGGAGTAAAACGCCATAATCACCCGTCCTGATTAAGGAAATTATAATTAATACAGACAGACACTTGATCCCAAACGTATATGTAGGAGCTTGTCACGAAACAACCTTCCTTCTTTTTAGTTAGAAATGCTTTCTCAGTAAGCTTTTTAGGTGGCAAATTGTAAAAGTTGTTTCTTGACAGGCTCTAGAGAAGCTATTAGGCATTTAACTTGTACATTTACCTGATGACTGATAACCGTCAACCGTCAACCGTCACATGTTGTTTTACTATTTGATTTTTGAATAAAACTCAGTACACATCTGTTCCTTGCCCACGTAAGTAAATTCAGGAATCAAAGCAGACTGCTATAAGTCTATTGGCATCGTTATCTTTTTTCAGTAAAACCCAATTATGGACACTATTACTGGCTACCAAATTACAGCAAAAATCTATGAAAGTGATAACTCATTAGTCTACCGAGCTATCCTTAACCATAATCATCAACCCGTTATCCTCAAAATTCTTAAAGAAAATTATCCAACTCCTTCAGAACTTATTAGATATAAACAAGAATATGAAATCACTTGCTATTTGAACCTAGATGGAGTTATCAAAGCGTATGACTTGCAAAGACATCAAAATAGCCTAGTCATGTTTTTAGAGGATTTTGGTGGTGAATCCTTAAATATATTAATGGCAGAACGAAAGTTTACTTTAGAAGAATTTCTGATCATTGCCATCAAGATTACCGCAAGTTTAGATGTTATTCACGCTGCCAATGTCATCCACAAGGACATTAACCCATCTAATATCGTCTTTAACCCCAAAACTGGGGAACTCAAAATCATCGACTTTGGCATTTCCACTATCTTATTGTCTGAAAAACCGACGATTTATAATCTCGATCATTTAGAAGGAACTTTAGCCTATATCTCGCCAGAGCAAACCGGCAGAATGAACCGGACGATAGATTACCGGACTGACTTTTATTCGCTAGGTGTCACCTTTTACAAAATGCTCACTCATCAATTTCCTTTTGAAACTACTGATGCTATGGAGTTACTACATTGCCATATTGCTAAACAACCTGTACCTCCTGAGCAAATAATAGATGAGATCCCCAAAACTGTTTCCAGCATTGTAATGAAGTTGTTAGCGAAAACGGCAGAGGAGCGGTATCAAAGTGCTTGGGGACTAAAAGCAGATTTGGAAACATGCTTGAACCAATTACAGGCTACTGGTCAAATTTCAAACTTACCTCTTGCTCATCAAGATATTTCTGATAAATTTCAAATTCCCCAAAAACTTTATGGTCGAGAGGAACAAGTAAACCAACTATTGGCTACTTTTGAGCGAGTCAGCCTTGGTTCAACCGAGATGATGCTCGTTGTTGGTTACTCAGGCATCGGCAAATCAACCTTAGTCAATGAAATTTATAAGCCGATTATGCGACAGCGAGGATACTTTATCTTAGGCAAGTTTGACCAGTTTAAGCGAGATATTCCTTATGCTTCTTTGATTCAAGCATTCCAAGAATTGATTAGGCAGTTGCTGACAGAAAGTGAAGTACAGCTCCAAGTATGGAAACAAAAGCTTTTAGATGCTCTTGGTAATAATGGTCAAGTCATCATAGATGTGATTCCCGAGGTAAAACTAATTATTGGTGAACAACCACCAGTGCTAAAACTAGGACAAACTGAATCTCAAAATCGTTTTAACTTAGTATTTCAAAAATTTGTTGATGTTTTTACGAAAAAAGAACACCCCTTAGCTATCTTTCTAGACGATTTACAGTGGGCAGATTTACCGTCTTTGAAGTTAATTGAACTACTGGTCACCAATATTGATAGCCAATACTTATTAATGCTAGGGGCATATCGAGATAATGAAGTCAATGCTACTCATCCTTTAATACTTCACCTAGAGGAAATTCGAAAGGTGGGCAGTAAAGTACAATATATTACCCTTAAGCCTTTAAGTATTAACCATGTCAACCAATTAATTGCTGATACCCTGAAATGCTCAACAGAAGTCTCAAAGTCATTAGCAGATTTAGTATTTAATCAAACCAACGGTAATCCTTTTTTCGTAAACCAATTACTTCATAGTTTGTATCAACAAAATTTATTATTTTTTGACCGTAACATTGGTGTTTGGAAATGGGAAATAAAACACATTAAAGCTGTTGAAATAACCGATAATGTGGTTGAACTAATGTTAAATAAAATTCAAAGATTAGATAAAAGTTCGCAGAATATTTTAAAATTAGCTGCTTGTATAGGAAACCAATTTAATTTAGAAGTTCTTTCTGTTGTCAATGGTAAATCTCTTTCTGATACAGCAACCGCTCTTTTTCCAGCGCTTCAAGAAGGTTTAATTTTGCCTCTAAGTAATGATTATAAAATTTCTTTACTCTATAATGAAGACACTAATTTAATTTGTAACTCAAAAATATTTGTTTCTTTTATTGATAGTTATCTATCTTCCATACCTTATAAATTCTTGCATGACCGAGTTCAGCAAGCAGCTTATGCTTTAATTCCAGAAGCTCATAAAAAAGAAGTTCACTTAAAAATTGGTCAACAGTTACTGAATAATACTCATCAAGACGATATAGAAGAAAATATTTTTGAGATTGTAAACCACTATAATATAGGTGCAGAACTGATTAATCATCAGTCAGAAAGAAATAATCTCGCTCAATTAAATCTATTAGCAGGTAGACGAGCAAAAGCTTCAACTGCTTATGAATCTGCCCTAAAATACTTAGAGGCAGGATTAGAACTATTAACATCGCATAGTTGGGAAAACCAATACGACTTGACATTATCTCTTTATTTAGAAACGGTAGAAGCGCAATACTTAAATACCCAATTTCAAAGAGCTGAAAAGCTTTCCCTTATTGTTATAAAAGAAGCAAAAACACTTCTTGATACAGTGAAAATCTATGAAATAAAAATTCAGTCTTACTATGCTACACTTTCTCTACAAAAAGCAATAGATACCGCATGTGAAATTCTTACAAAAATTGGAGTTTTCTTGCCGCAAAAACCAAGTAAGTGGGCAATTAAGAAGGAACAAAAAGCCATAGAGCTACTGTTAAAAGACAAAGAAATAGAAGATTTAATTAATTTACCAGAAATGACAGATCCTTACAAACTTGCGGCTGTAAGGATATTATTGATAGTCACTTCTGCTGCAATAATTACGAATTCTTTATTATATCCTTTAGTTACGTTAACTACTGTAAATCTTTGTATAAAATATGGAAATCCGCCCCAAGCAGCTGGTGTATATGTTTTTTACGGTCAGCTTTTGTGCGGCTTCATGAAAGACATTAATTCTGGCTATCAGTTTGGGCAATTATCTTTGAAACTGTTAGAGAAATCCAATGTTAGAGAAATTCAATCTTTAGTAATACATTATTATAATGGATTTATCCGACACTGGAAGGAGCCAGTCAAAGCAATAAAATTAAAACAAATGCAGGAAGGAATTCACATTGGGATAGAAACAGGAGCTTTTGAGAATGCTTGTTATAATGCTATAGACTATTGCCTATTTTCTATTTTTGCTAAATCTAATCTAGAAGAATTTGAACAAAAATATATAGAATATACAAAATTAACTGTTGAATTAAAACAAGATTATTCAGTTTTTTACATCAAAGCTGTTATCCAAATTGCATTTAATTTAATTGATAAATCTAAAAATGAATACTACTTAATTAGTGGTAACTCTCTAGAAGAAGAAAATTTATTATTAAAAGAATGGATCAAGAATAATACTCAGTGGTTATTAAATATTACATATTTAGGTAAAATAATCGTATCTTATTTTTTCAAAAACTATGTTAAGGCTGTTGAAGCGGCTATAGAATGTGATAAGTACGCAGAAAGTTGTGCTGCATATTTAGTGTCAGTTCAACACAATTTTTACTTTTCTCTTTCTCTTCTAGCTCTAAATAATTGTGACAAAAATCAGCAAAAGCAGTTGTTGAGAAAAGTTTCTTTAAATCAGAAAATAATGAAAAAATGGGCATTCCACTGTCCAGCAAATTTTTTACATAAATATGAGCTAGTGGAAGCTGAGAAAGCGCGATTAATGGGCAAAAATCTCAGAGCGATGGAATACTACGAGCGCGCGATTCGAGGAGCGAAAGAACAAAAATTCCTACAAGAAGAAGCCCTAGCCTATGAACGAGCAGCAGAATTTTATCTCTCTATTGGTAAAGAGGAAATTGGTTATTTCTACCTCAACAATGCATACTTTTGTTATACTTGCTGGGGAGCGAAAGCCAAAGTTAAAGATTTAGAATCTGAATATCCGCAATTGCTAGTAGGAGCAGTAAACCGAACCGAGATTCAGAAGATCAGTACTACTACCTCTACTACTGGTAGTGATATGAAAGTGCTGGAACTGACAACAGTTATCAAAGCATCGCAAGCTCTAGCTCATGAAATCATTCTAGACAAGCTGTTAAAAAAGTTGATGAAAATAGTAATTGAGAATGCAGGTGCTCAAAAAGGCTACCTGATTCTCGATAAGGAGAGTAAATGGGTAATTGAAGCCGAAGGGTCAATTGATTCCGATCAGGTTACAATACTACAATCAATTCCAGTAGACTCTGTAGATGCTGTTCATCAAGTACCCTTGTTGTCAACAGCGATCGTAAATTATGTTGCCCGCACTCAGAAAAATGTAGTTTTAAATAATGCTATCGATGAGCAAGAGTTTACTTATGACCCTTATATTATTGCTACTCAACCCAAATCTATTCTTTGCACTCCTCTGCTTCATCAAGGTAAGCTAACTGGTATTTTATATTTAAAAAATAATTTAACAACGGGTGCTTTTACTCCCGAACGAGTCGAAATATTAAAAATCCTTTCTGCCCAAGCTGCTATTTCCATTGAAAATTCTCGTCTCTACGAGCAATTAGAGGATTCTAATCGAACTCTAGAACACAAAGTCAAAGCAAGAACCCAAGAATTAGAGGAGAAAAATAAAGAGTTGGACACCACCCTGCAAAAGCTGAAATCCACGCAAACCCAGATGCTCGCGCAAGAAAAACTGGCTTCTATGGGAGCTTTAGCAGCAGGCATTGCTCATGAGATTAAAAATCCCCTAAACTTTGTTAACAACTTTGCTGAACTTTCTGTTGAACTAGCCCAAGAACTATTTGAAGAAATAGAAAATCAAAAAGAACAATTATACCCAGCAACAAAAGAATATATTGAAGATATTTTAGAAAATCTCAGCCAAAACGCTAAAAAAATTAATGAGCATGGCAAAAGGGCAGACAATATTGTACGTGGAATGCTTATGCTCTCTCGAGGGCAATCTGGTCAACGAAACTTGACAGATATCCACACTTTGCTAGAAGAATCTATTAATTTGGTTTATCATGGAATGCGTGCCAAGCAGCCTTCCTTTGAAATTGCTATAGTGAAAAATTACGATGATTACCTCGCCAAAGTAAATGTCGTGCCGCAAGATATTAGCCGGGCTTTTATAAATATAATTAATAATGCTTGTTATGCATTAACTGAGAAGACAAAAGAAGTAGATGAGGGATTTTTACCTATGCTTTCTATCAGCACTAAGGATTTAGGTAAGCAACTAGAAATAAGTATTCGAGATAATGGCAAAGGCATTCCACAGGGTGTCATAGATAGAATTTTTGATCCTTTTTTTACTACTAAAGTAACTGGAGAAGGAACAGGTTTGGGTTTATCTATTAGTCACGATATTATTGTTCATGAACATCAAGGCGAGATTAAAATAAAAACTGAAGAAAATAATTATACAGAGTTTATTCTAAGTTTACCCAAAAGTATTCCTGAAAACGATATTCAAAAATGATAATAATAGTTGTAGATGACGAGCAAGATTGTCAGTTGTTATTTAAGCAACAATTTAGGAGAGAGATTAAAAATAATCAAGTTCAATTATATTTTGCATTCTCAGCAGAAGAAGCATTACATTACTTACAAGATCAGTTAACTGATTATATACCTATAATTTTGGCAGATATCAATATGCCAGGGATGAATGGGTTAGAAATGCTCAAAATTATTAAAGCAACCTTTCCTAATTTAAAAGTACTTATGATTACTGCTTATGATGACGAAAATAACTATCTAACTGCCGTCAAATATGGAGCTGATGCCTATATTACAAAGCCAATTGAATTTAATAAATTGAAGGAAACAATTTTGAATTTATAAATAATTATCACTGAGAAACTGACGATGTTAGCTAAAATACTGGTTGTGGATGATGAACCTGACTTAGAGCATCTCATCCGACAGAAATTTAGAAAACAAATACGGCAACAGCAATTTCAATTTGTTTTTGTTCATAATGGTTTTGAGGCACTAGAAAAGTTGCAGGCTGAACCGGATATAGATATAGTATTAACCGATATTTCTATGCCGGAAATGGATGGGCTGACTTTGCTCACTAAACTCAATGAGCTATATCCCACTATTAAAGCAGTAATTATTTCTGCCTATAGCGATATTGAAAATATTAGAACGGCGATGAATCGTGGTGCTTTTGACTTTCTAACTAAGCCGCTCGATCTGCAAGATTTAGAAATTACTACTAACAAAACTCTGCAACATGTGCAGCAGATGAATGCGGCTTGGGAACAGGAACGCCTAGCACAGCAAAAGCAAGTAGAATTATTGATTCATCTGCAACAAGAAATCGCTATGCGCCAGCAGATAGAAGAAGCGTTGCGTGAAAGCGAGAGCAGGCTTGCTCAATTTTTGGAAGCTGTACCAGTAGGGGTATTTGTTATTGATGCCAATGGTAAATCTTACTACGCTAATCAAAATGCGCAACAGATACTTGGCAAGGGAATCGTAATAAAAGCCACTGCCAATCAACTAAACGAAATTTATCAAGCTTATTTGGCAGGGACAGGACAGTTGTACCCCACTGAGCAGCAGCCCATTGTGCGAGCGTTAAGTGGTGAAAGCGTCTCTGTCGATGATATTGAAATTCGCCAAGCAGCCAAGATTATTCCCTTAGAAGTATCAGCTACACCGATTTTTGATGACAAAGGTCAAATTATTTATGCCATAGCTGCTTTTCAAGATATTAGTCAACGTAGAAAGGCAGAAGTTGAACGCATTCAGTTTACACAGGAATTAACACTTAAAAATGTTGACTTACAGCAGGCAAAAGATGCATTAGCTGAATCCAACCGCACCCTAGAACAAAAAGTTGAAGAACGCACTCAAGAACTAACACAAACGTTAGAAATTCTGAAAGCTACTCAAAATAAACTAATATTTGAAAATGCCTTGCTTAGGAATGCAGAACAAGTTTCAACCTATGATTATCAAGTTGGTGGTAGTTTACCAATGGATGCTCCCACGTATGTGGTGCGTTCCGCAGACCGTTATCTTTATAAAACATTGAAGATTGGGGATTTTTGTTACATTCTGAATGCGCGGCAAATGGGCAAGTCAAGCCTTATGGTGCGTATGATGCATCATCTTCAGCAAGAAGGTTTCAGCTGTGCAGCCATTGACATGACTCGCCTTGGCAGTGAAAACATCACTCCTATTCAGTGGTACAAAGGATTAGCAGTCGAGTTGTGGCAAAGCTTTAATCTACTAGAAACAGTGAATCTTAAAGTCTGGTGGAATGAGCAAAAAGATTTATCGCCAATCCAGTGCTTGAGTCGGTTTATAGAAGATATTATCTTAAATTATGTCAAAACTAACAAAATTTTTATCTTTCTAGACGAAATTGATAGCACTTTGGGGTTAAATTTTCCCGTTAATGATTTTTTTACTTTAATTCGCTTTTGTTATAACCAACGCAGTATTAATCCAGACTATCGGCGTTTAACTTTTGCTCTCTTTGGTGTTGTTACACCTTCTGATTTAATAAGTGACTACAAAAGAACACCTTTTAATATTGGTCAAGCAATTCATTTGGAAGGTTTTAAAGAACATGAAGCCCAACCTTTACTTCAAGGATTAGCAGATAAAGTTAGCAATCCTCAAGTAGTACTGAAAGAAATGTTAGCTTGGACGAGTGGTCAGCCTTTTCTCACTCAAAAGCTTTGTCAGATCATCCGTAATTCTTTATTCTCTGTTCCTGCTGGTTGTGAAGCAGAGAGAATTAAGAACTTAGTGCAAACCCAGCTGATTGAAAACTGGGAATCTCAAGATCAGCCAGAGCATTTGAGAACAATTCGCGATCGCATCCTTAAAAGTGAATGTAGGCCTGTAGAGCTACTTAAACTCTATCAAAGAATTTGGCATCAAAAAGAAGTCGTCTCAGTTGATAGTCTAGAAGAAAAAGAATTGCTCTTATCAGGGCTGGTGGTCAAGCAACAAGGTTCTCTAAAAGTTCATAACCGTATTTATGAATTGGTATTTGACAGTAGTTGGATTAATCTACATATCTGAACCTGAATTTTTGTCACTTAAAGGAGAAAGTGTCCAGAAAATGGGGTCTTGGCAACTTTTGGTGATCTAGGTTGGGGGAAGGCAGAGGGCAGATGGCAGAAGCTAGAAGGAAGAAAGATATAATTGAGATACTTCAGTGCGACCCGAAAGTCGCTCGCGAGAGTGGAACCCTCAAAAAGTTCCCAGGTTAGTATCCAAACCTGTACCCACCCGAAGGGGC
>NZ_JBALDA010000077.1:0-10972 GCF_036917535.1 Nostoc sp. | reverse complement strand
CTCACTCAATCGTAGCGATCGCTGCCGTGAATGCTCTGTTGTGCAAATCCATACATAGCAAACTTTTTGCCTTTTTATAACCGTCGAACTTACGTTAAATTAAAAAAGGCTGTTTTGCAGCATTACCTAATGCTAAAACTTCGCGTAAGTTTTCGCTGTGAGCAATTATTCCATTCGCATTGTAAGCGATATATTGATTTTTATATAAATCTAATAACATCTGGCGGTTACGATTCAACCACTTGAACATTTCATCTCTTTCTCTTTTAGAGGGAGTTGTGTTCATATATTTAATTTTGTCTGTGGATGTAGAATATCTCTGGCACTATTTTAATTGTCTGGTGCAAGAGGTGAGCTACCAAACCTGACTTAAATTTAAATCTAAAATAAACTCGCTATTAAAACCAAACCCTACACCTATATCATTTTGCTTATTTCTGGTAATGTGTAGTGTGCGATCGCATCGCTGGAGATCCACTTTTGCACCTATAGCTTAGACTTAAATAAAAGCTTAGTATCGATGAACCAAAGTGTAAGTGGTACTCCCAGTCTGGAAAAACACACTCATGAAAATCTTGTTGTTACCAAACAACAGCTATTTAGCAAGCAAGTAATTGTCCTTGCCTTGGAAATGCTTCTGGCATTACCTCTGGGTTTACTCCTCGCAAAGTTCCAAATTGGCAGGATTGCCTGGATATTTGGTGGGATTGCGGCTGGTACAGTGGTTCTCCAAGGGTGTCGAATTTTTTATCAATATTCTCCCCAACCTAACCGCACTGCTAGAAAAGTGGGAATGGCACTTGTCGGCTTAACTGTCGGCGCTTCCAATACCCACGCTAATCTAGCTAGTATCGCTTCTTATATTCCCATATTTATTTTTCTTACCTTATTTCTGCTGCTGAGTGGAAGTTGTATCGGTTACATTTACTCCCGTGCCAGCAAAACCAACCTATTTACAGCAATGCTGGCTACAGTTCCTGGTGGTGTCGGAATTATGGCAGCGATCGCTGCCGATTACAATAAAAATGTTACCTTGGTTGCTCTAGTTCAGGCGATTCGCGTCACCTCTGTAGTTGTTCTAATTCCCTTCATTGCTAGGACTTCGGCTGGTAATTACTATCCGCAAACCCTCCCAATCAACGCTGCTTGGCTCAATTTTGATCCATCTCAATTAGAATTACTCTTATTAGTACTTTTAATCACTGGATTAGTAGTTTATCCAGCTATATTATTTAAAATTCCTGCTGGCGATTTCTTTGGTGCATTGTTGATTGGTTTTGGGTTTAATCCTTTGCTACATTGGCTGCCTTTTGTGGGTGATATTAGCTTTAGTCCGCCGCCTTTAATTAACTTATTGGGTCAAATGCTTTTGGGAATTACTATTGGTGAGTATTGGGGAGATAAACCCAATTTTAGGAAGCGGACTGTTGGTTATGCCTTGATGTCTGTAGGGATGACTCTCGTAGCCGGAGCGATCGCTGCTATACTTGCGATGCAATTAACCTCTTGGGATTGGTTAACCTGTCTGTTAGTCACAGCACCAGGAGGCTCGGCAGAAATGATCCTGGTTTCCTTGGCATTGAATCATAATGTTGAAATTGTCACAACTGGTCATTTAGTGCGACTAATTGCGATTAATAGTTCCTTACCGCTTTGGCTGTTTTTGTTTCGCCGTCTAGATGAGCAAGTTTCTGAACCAGTTTAATTCTTCTTAAAAATAAAGGTCAAATTACCCGATTTTGCTTGATTGGAACCTTCCTTGCTCAAATCTAGAACTATCTAATCTATTTAGGAAAAACGAGTTTCTTCAATAAAGGAGATGCCATCAAAAATGCCATCTTTAAAAGCTTGGGTACTACGAACTCGGTGATTTTCATCGAGTAAAGTCATTGTTTCCATAAATGTAATCAGCGCGTTATCTTGAGTTTTCGTCATCCGAAAGCAAACTGTTTCCTGACCTGCATCCCAAGCGATCGCAGAAAAATCAGAATAACTGCTAGAAAACAATTTCAAAATCCTATCTTCAAAGTATCCTTCAAAATTAAGCTGGAGATGAGAGCCATCTGAGTATTCATAATTGTTAACTTGTCGGTACTGACTCCCCTCAATCAAGATGGTAAAACTACCGAAAAAGCTGCGAGAAAAATGTCCGCGTTTATCAGTTTTAATATACTCACCTTTCCAAGTGCCAATATGACGTGTAAAAATTTCTGGAACTTTCTCCAGATCGGGAGATGTCGCAGGCGTGATGATATCTTCGCTAATTACAGGGTTGTTACTCATTAATTTTAGGTAAAAACTAATTTTACTTTAAGTTTCGCGTTGGCTAACGACGACCAATTTTCTGGCTCATCTCACGACTCGTGCGTTGATATTCGTGAACAATGGGTAATCTTTCCGTCTGATAATTTTCTAGAGCTTCGGCAATACTAGCACTAGAAGTGAGATATTGTGTTAAAGACAAACCATCTTCCCAACCTGAAGTCATGCCTCTAGCGCGAGTCGAACTTTTTGCGTGAGCTGCATCACCAATTAAAATAACACGACCATCATACAGTTTCGGCAGGGGGTCGATGTCATAGGAATAACGACAAATAATATTTTCTAGAGGGGTTGACTCAATTACATTTCGTGCATCCTCTGGGAGTTTGGCTAATTCTTGGGGAGGAATAGATATATTAGCCGGTTGTAGTGCGCCTATTTCAGAATCCGTCTGCTCTTTTTCTACAAAGAAACCCCAATGAGTCAGATTTCCACCAATATGAAAGAAATTTGCATAAATTCCCCGACCGCGTACATAAACAAAAAAGTTTCCCTCTGGACAAAAGCTATTATCTGTGACAATGCCTCGCCAAACTAGATCGCCTAAATAGCATAGTTCTACATTCGGAACCACAAACTGCCGAACCTTAGAAAGAATACCATCAGCACCCACTATCAGATCCCCTTCCCAGTGACTTCCATCTTTAAAGTGTGCGATCGCGCTATTGTCAGTCTGCGTTATCGAAGCTAATTGAGCATTAAAATGAATATTATCAGGGGGTAAAGTATCGAGGATTGCTTCTAAAATCACCTTTCGGTGTACGAGCATTCCTGGTAGTTCATCTTCACCATAGGTGACGGATTCTGAATTGATCAATCCACCTTTAAGATTGCGAAACTCGAATAATTTAACAGGATCGCCTGAGTTAATAATTTTTTGGCTGATTTGAGGGTTTCCTTTATCAAGTGCCTCCATACCTGATTGCACAATAAGAATGCCACATCCATCGGTACGTACTACGGGAGCTTTTTCAAACAAGTCAACTTGAAACCCTTCTTGAATAAGCAAACTGGCAAGATAAGCTCCTGATGTCCCGGCGCCGATAATACCTATCTTGCTGTTGGAAGAAACCATCTGTGACTCTCTTGATTTAATCTTGTTTAAATGATGCTTGATTGAGATATTATCTTAAATAGTAAGCCAAAAAATTGTTTATAAAGGGCGATGCCTACGCTAATAGGTAAATCGAGCTTTTTGGACTTGTGTATACTATTGTAGACCAGCCAAGAGGAGCAAGAATCAGCCTGCTCTACCTTTCAATCAAATTTAGCTTCTTCACCTGAACAATCAAATAGATGTAAACCTAACCTTTGGGAAGTTCTACTAAAATTTAAGTCCTACAGTCGCTTTTAAAAACGGATGCATGAATCAAAAACATTTGTGGACTGGCCCATACATTCAGAGTCGAATCATAGACGTGTTTGTCGGCGCAGCTCGGATTTTGGGAATGATGGGCAGTAGTGTTGCACCAGTACATTTAGTTCTCTTGTAAGCTTGAGTAGCGATTATATCAATCTCTGCTGTAATGGATTTGCAATTTAATAATGTACTAATCATTTATAACTATTGGATATCAGGAATGTTTCTAGCGTCACCGAAGAAAATACTCCAAAATCATCATAATTGCCAATTACCACTAAAATCACGTTTTGGTAATTGATTTAATTCAGTTGACCAATATTTACTAGGTAATCCATTACAATCTTCACGAATATTTACTGTAAAGAATAAATTTCTGCTATCGTCATAAACAACACCTACACTATGCCGTAAATCTTCATATCTAAATAATAATTCTATGCCAAAATATGAGTTGGGTTTTAACTTCACTGTTGCCCAAGTAGCATGACCGTCAGCAAAGAAGTATCCTCGCATCGTCTCGCGTGATGGGTGAAAAAGTCCATTATCTAAGCTATTTGACAGAAAATCAAATTCCCAACTCTGTTGCTTATTTTCGCCATTTGCATAACTATTTGCATAACTATAAGTATTGGTATGGGCGATTTTAGTCTTTTCTGGATTGCTTTTAAAACTTCTCAAACTTTGAAATGATTCTTTGACATTACCTTCTGGTGTATATTGCGTCCAAATTCCATGCCAATCGAGCAAATGGTTAGTAGTAAAATAATTCCAATTTCGTTCTTTGACATCCATAATATTTGTGTCTTTTGTATATTTAAAATCTTCTTGTTAAAGCTTTATACCTGCAACTATTTGCCACCGTGCTAAATTATTATTCACAGGATTTTGATCGCCAATTTTAGTGACAATCGGCTTCATCCCTAACTCTTCTTACAATAAGCTCAATATACATCCAGCTAAAAGCAAATAAATTTAATATTTAATTAATATCTCATTTAAGCTGGCGGTTGTATGTTTTGAAATTCTTTAATTGCTTCAATATGGGCTTGATTTACCTTCGTATGCTCCTTTACAGCTTCTGAATATACATCTGTTGAAGGATCTTCTGTTAGTCTGTGCCCCAAATCTTGAAATTTCTGCGCGTGTTCGTGCATGGTTTTTCCATAGGCCTCGATACGTTCTTTTTGTTCCGGATCGATTTGGTCATTTGTTTCTAAACTCTTACCCAACTCTTGTATCTCTTTGCTATGCTCAATTGCTTTTTGAGCATGTTTTTGTGTTGTCTCTATAGTCTGCTTTGAAACTTCATGCATAATGTTAATCCAGACTCTCGTCTTAAAAGAACTATAAAATAAAATTCCTTTACCCCTTTGCTTCTTTCAACCAAATTTCGTCTCTTGACCTGAACAGTCAAATAGATGTAAACCTAACCGTTGGGAAAGTTCTTCACACACCTTCACCCCCCGCACACTGTTACCACGCACATCCAACAACGGTGAAAAAACTCCAATGCCCATCTTATTGGGTACAACGGCAATAATCCCACCACAAATGCCGCTTTTCGCCGGAATTCCAATTTTGTAAGCCCACTCACCTGCAAAATTGTACATCCCGCAGGTATACATAACACTCAAAATATCTTTAATATAACGCTTATCTACCGCTTGTTCTTTGGTGATGGGGTTAATACCTCTGTTCGCCAGAGTAGCCGCCATCACCGCTAAGTCTTGGCAATTCACCATCACAGCACACTGCTGAAAATAAAGATCCAGCGCCTCTTCAATGTTTCGGTCAATCATGCCAAAGTTGAGCATCAGATGCGCCATTGCGCGGTTGCGATGGCCTGTACTACGTTCTGAGGTAAAAACTGAAATGTCAACGAACATGTCGCGGCCAATATATCGACGAAACATATCCAGCATTCGATTGAGGCGTTCGGTAGGGCCAGAACCTTTGATTAAGCTTGTAGTAGCGATCGCTCCTGCATTTACCATTGGATTTAATGGTCGATTTGATCGCTCATCCAAAATAATCGCGTTGAATGCATCCCCCGTTGGTTCCACGCCAACTCTAGTTAAAACATAATCCAGTCCATGATCTTCTAAGGCAAGTCCATAAGCAAACACCTTGGAAATTGACTGAATAGTAAAAAGTTGCTCGTAGTCCCCAACTTTGTAAACCTGACCATCTACTGTCACAATGCAAATGCTGAATAAATCCGGGTTTGCCTTTGCCAGTTCAGGAATGTATTTTGTGACTGCACCCTCCCGCAGTGACTTGTACCGGGAATACAACTCGTTGAGAACAGCTTTTAATGGCGATGGTTCTATTTCTAAATCTTCTTGATTTGTCATTAGGCAGATGGCATTTCCCAAAATACCTACTATATATAGAAGGGGTGCAGCTGTACATCCCTACAGCTACAAAGATTTTGTCGAAAACAGTTTGCTCTCAAAAATCACATTTGAGTAATTACTGAGGTTAAGAAAAATTTACTGTTATATATATTACATAAATCATCTGTTATCTAAGCGATCGCGAAGTTTTATTAATTTTTAAGTCATTAATCTGGACGAATATTAGTTTGAGTATCGTCCTTTTTTTTATACTCAGCAATACTGGAGTATTAAGTGATATTTATCACTAATATCAGTCTAGTTGTGGAGAATAAAAGTAATGATTGATGTAAGTAGAAAAAACTTTGAAAAAAGATATTAGACTCAAACTAATTTGCATAATTATTTAAGATGTAACTCGTATCACGACTTATTCATAGTTAAATCTAAATATTTCCTTAAATAAATGATTTTAGGTATTTATGCTGATGCTGTTTAATTAAAGTTATATTAAGTTGCTGAGAGAAATAGCAAAAAACCATGTAATCTAGAATACACGAGTAGTTGCGAGCCTTTACAACCGATGTGAATAGGGTATCGTCACTTTGGTGTGAAATAAACATAAAATTTTTTGAAGAAATTTTTGACTTACACAAAAAAGCGTTACATAGCCAAAGTCCGCTTTTGAGAAAGGTTTCGCCCTTCAAATTGGAATTGGAATTTGAGAAAGCGGGCATTAGTTACGCTAAAACCCTGATCCCCAAGCCAAAAGGTTCGTGTTAGTCTGTTGCAGTTATAAAGAACAAAGTGAAAACGGAACGAGTTCGAGTTTTTCAAATAGGGAAATCACTTTCACCAGTGAAAAATCCCGCAAGTTATAAAACTTAAGTTCTACAGTCGCTTTAAAAACGGACGCATGAATCAAAGACATTTGTGGATTATTGTTGCCCTGTCTATGGCTGTTTTGGGCATACCCTCAGTCGGTTGTACTCAAACCATCAAGAAAAATGTACTAACTTCCCAAAAATCACCTGCCCCTGATGTGGTGAAGGTGGGAGAGTACCAATCAACAGCAGGGAAACAAACCTTGGATGCTGTGATTACAGAAATTCATCCTCATGACATTAAAGGACGTAAGGCGGCAACCCTTTTTATCAGAAATATACCTGTTCTCACCTTTTTGAGTTCTGTATCAAATACAAATCTTGAAAGTAAAAAAGTTGGTGAAATTGGAGATGCTGAGGGCGTACAATCGTACGCCCTTATTACTAGCAATTCACCAAATGCATTGAATACTGGCAACGTAACAGATGCGAGTAACCAGATTAGCTCAGTTGACAATGACCCGGTTGAGATAGCTAGTGTAATAGCAGCTAAGATTAACCAGTTGAATCGGGAAAACGTGGATGCGAGTAAGATTACCGTCAGTTGGAAAGCAGGGGAAAAATCTATTGCCAATCAAGCGCAAAACAAAAGCGCCCCTGTCCAAGAAGATGGCGATCGCTATGTAATCAAAGTTAATGACGAAGAGTTGGTAGAAATCAACGAAAGTACGCAATTAGCAGGTACTACCAACGATCTAGCGCAAGATGCATTGCAAGCAACCAATCGCCTGCGGAGACTACTAGGCAATGCATCTCCCTTAAAAGAAATTGCGAATTTACCAGTACGTCAACCAGTATCGATACCAAAGCTGCCTCAACAAATTGCCGTCGGAGTAGTGCAAGCTACCTTGATAGGCATGGCTTCTTATTACGGTTATGACGGTTCTGGTAATCGTACTGCTAGCGGACAGAGATTTAATCCAGAAGGAATGACTGCCGCCCATCGCAGCTTACCCTTTGGTACGCAAGTGCGTGTAACTAACACCCGCAACGGTCGTTGTGTGGTAGTGCGGATTAATGACCGCGGCCCATATATTCGGGGTCGAATCATTGACCTGTCTGCTGGTGCAGCTCGGATTTTGGGAATGATGGGCAGTGGTGTTGCACCAGTACATATTGAAGTCTTGGGAAAATAATTGAGTGGGGAGTAGGGAATAGGGAATAGAGATTTTTCCAATGCCCAATGCCCAATGCCCAATGCCCAATCCCCAGTTCCGTATCACTTAATTCCCCTAGTTCAATCAACTCTTCCCTCTATTTCAGATATAAACTAACGGGGGAGGGATCGATAAGAACTAGGGGTATTTTTGTGCGCCTGCTGACAACAGTCGCAGCTTTACGCTGCTATTTAACTAAACACTGCTCAGAAAACAAGCTGATTGCAGTTACTGAGGATCTGAGATTAGATGAGATGACTGCCTGGTATCAGACGGCAGTCGGTCTGGTGCCAACGATGGGGAATTTGCATCAAGGTCATTTAAGCTTGATTCAACGGGCGCGGCAAGAAAATTCTACGGTGATTGTGAGTATTTTCATCAATCCCTTGCAATTTGCTCCTAACGAGGATTATCAACACTATCCTCGCACTTTAGAGCAAGACCAAAAACTTTGCGAACAAGCTGGAGTTGATGCCATTTTTGCACCGACTCCGGAAGAAATGGCAGTTTCTCAGAAGAGTATACAAGAATCAAAGGTTACACAAGTTATCCCCCCATCTGCTATGATAACAGGCTTGTGTGGTCGTTCTCGGCAAGGTCACTTTCAGGGTGTCGCTACGATTGTTACCAAACTTTTCAGCTTGGTACAGCCTGACCGTGCTTACTTTGGTCAAAAGGATGGTCAGCAACTAGCAATTATTAAACGCTTAGTAGCTGACTTAAATTTGCCAGTAGAAATTGTTGCTTGTCCAACAGTACGGGAAGCGTCGGGTCTTGCTTTGAGTTCTCGCAATCAATATTTGACGGCAACGGTAAAAGAGCAAGCAACGGTGTTATATCGTGGTTTGCAACGAGCCCAAGCTGCATTTATTGCAGGCGATCGCAATCGTAACAAGTTGATAGCAGTGGTACAGCAAGAAGTAGCAATGGTCAGTACAGTCTGTGTGGAATATATTGAATTGGTTGAACCGACTACGTTGATGTCTTTAGAAAAAGTTGAGGAGGAAGGAATGTTGGCGATCGCAGCTCGTCTTGGTGCTACACGTTTGATTGACAATATCATATTGCGCGATCGTCAACCCATTATCGCTATTGATGGCCCAGCTGGTGCTGGAAAATCCACAGTGGCGCGGCAAGTGGCAGCAAACCTGAGTCTAGTGTATTTAGATACAGGAGCGATGTACCGTGCTGTCACTTGGTTAGTATTGCAAAAGGGAATTGCGATTGAGGATGAGTGTGCGATCGCCGAATTAACTAATCGGTGTAAAATTGAACTTACTCCCACCCAGGATTTACAATCGTCCGTGCGGGTTTGGATTGACGGCACTGATGTTACCCAGGCAATTCGCACCATTGAGGTAACATCTCAAGTATCGGCGATCGCGGCACAAAGCGCAGTCCGTCAAGCGCTGGTTAAACAACAGCAAAAATGGGGCAAAAAAGGTGGTTTAGTTGCTGAAGGTCGGGATATTGGTACTCACGTATTCCCCGATGCGGAAGTGAAAATCTTCTTAACCGCTTCTGTGAGTGAACGCGCCCGTCGCCGCCAGCAAGACTTTAACACCCAAGGTCAACCTGAAGTGAGTTTAGAGCAACTGGAACACGACATTGCTGAACGTGACTGGAAAGATAGTACACGCAAAGTTTCGCCTTTGCAAAAAGCAGCAGATGCGATCGAAGTGCAAACTGATGGTTTAGCCGTGTCAGAAGTCACGGCAAAAATAGTTAACTACTACCAGCAACGTCTATCTGAGTAGTGTCATCGAAGAGAGCAAGGAGACAAGGGAACAACCATTTAATCAATCTCTGCTAGTGTTACCTTAGATCTCTTGCAAAAGTCCCAAAATCAGGTATGTCATTCTGAGCGAAACGCAGTGGAGAGAAGAATCTCACTAAATGTATCGCTCCGCTTAATATGACAATTTAAGCATTTATGCAAGAGGTCTCTTGTCTCCGACTTCAGTTGTACTCTTCTGGTCAATAATAGACCTCTTGCAAAAGTTCCCTAAACCCCACCCCCAGCCTCTCCCCGCCTGCGGGGAGGGGAGACTTTGACGTAAGTCAAAGGCAGGGTGGGGTTCTTATTTTGGATTTATGCAAGAAGTCTAATAAAGAAAATACCTGTAATCGGGATTATTGCCGAATTTGGCTTCTGATCAAGAGTTGTTCTGCACTTGCCAGGATGAGTAGTGGCGCGACAGATGCTTTGGCGATCGCCTCTATTGCCCAGTTGTGATTTACCAAGTCAGGGAGCGCTGTAAAAAGCGTCAATCCAATGATGAGTAAAAGTAAAATTATGTAAAAATTCCGATCCCAAGCAGGTTTATCGCGCAGTCTCTCTTGGCGGTCTATTAAGCGTTGTCGCCAAAATCGAAAGGTACTAAGGACAGCGACAAGGTATAACAGTCCAGCATTAATTAGCAGGGTTATTTTATGCTTTGGAGTGATGTCAGGATGCCCAAGTGCGATCGCCGTCAAGCAAACTCCCGCTACTAGATACAGAAAAGTAAACAGGGTAAAGTGTTTCATTAGTTTCTTTTTGTGCTTTGTAAAGAGAGCAGGCTCTAAGAGGTTGTTTGAAAAGTTGGGAATGTTGTAAAAAAGCTCTCTCAGTATACGCTGTGAATAGATACTAAACAGCACCGAGAGAGTGGTATGAGTAAAGCATACAAGAGCAACCTAACCCTGGCACAATATAAATTTCTCAGTGACATGATTCCAGAGCCAAAACCGGGTGGTCGAAAGCGTGAAGTTGATATTTGGGAGGTTCTCAACGCGATTTTCTACATTTTGGTAGAAGGAGTCAGATGGTGATCGCTACCAGGAGATTTTCCTGCTTGGCAAACGGTCTATACATACTTTCGCAATTGGCGTAAAGACGGGACTTGGCTAAAAATCCACGATAGTCGT
>NZ_JBALDA010000076.1:0-54479 GCF_036917535.1 Nostoc sp. | reverse complement strand
ACTAATTTCAGCTATGCTCTCTAAGTATACAACTTTTATATAGTACTTAGGTACTATAATATTGCGATCACCCTGTGCCAGTTGCGTAAGTCCTGAAATCGTATAATTAAAATCTTGAATTTGTTGTCTAAGTAATGGTGTCACTATTTTTTAGCTTTCAAAGCTTTATCAATAAACTTGGTTAGTATACTCATCTTCAATCCTAAAAGAGCAACGTTCTGGCGAGATTATTGCTTATCATTGCATAAATATACCTCAACGCCCACCCTTGTCTCTGAGTTAGAGATTATCCTTATTGATGGAGAGTCCTTGGACTTGGAAATGTCGCTCACCCATTTGGGTTACAGTGCTAAGAGGGAATAATGGAATATGAATATAATTTTTTTACATTACATCAATAGTCATTGTCAGCCACACAAATTCCTTTACATTTAATATTATTCGTAGCAGTACGCTGACAATGAGAACATAGAACTTTTTCGTTTTCTATTTCTTGATTTATCTTTATACTGGTGCTTGCTGTAAGAGAGTCTTTTTCGGTCTGATGTTTTACAGTCATAAAAATAGAAAGGTTTTTTGTTTTGCGATTTACATTTTACGAAGAATAGGCAATTTTTGCTGGAGACGATTATTTATTCTTCCTCTGTAAATTATTCTACTTCAATAGCACTAACTGTAATTGTTATTGAACCTGGGTTTTCCTCAAGAGAGATATCCTATAGGAGTGAAAAAGGATGTAGAAACTTTACAGTACTATATTTTCCCAATGATTGTAGATAACGCATATTTAATTTCACCAGATGTCTAATCAATCCTGCGACTAGGTAACTTAGTCCCGCACCTCTGACAAAACCCAGCATTTACATCATGGAAAGCTAAACCACAATCCGAACAAACTATTTCTACTTGATTAGCAGTTTTCACCACTTGCTTAATTAAATCTCCCACTTGCCAAGGAATCAATGCAATTCCGGTAAAAATCATCAATACTGTTAGCAAGCGTCCTAATTCCGAAATTGGAATAACATCGCCAAATCCTACAGTTGTCATTGTGACAACAGAAAAGTAAAATGCATCCAAAAATGTACCGTAATTTTCAGGATTAACCGGATGCTCCACTTGATAAATTAAACCAGAGTAAATAAAAACAATTGCAAATAACGTAAATAATATTCGCGCAAAAATCATCCCATCTTCACTACTGATACTAGCGAATAAAAACTTTCTATCTATAAATCTAATTAATCGTAAAATCCGAAACCATCGTAATAGGCGGATAAAGCTAATATCCACCATACCTAGAAAAAATGGCATAATCGCCATTAAGTCAATAATCGAATAAAAGCTAAAAATATACTTAATTTTGTTTTCCGCACTCCACAGGCGGAGTAAATATTCCACAGCGAAGATGATGACGATCGCAGTATCAGCTACATTTAACTGAAACCGCATATCATCAGGAATATTATATGTTTCTGCCACAAAAATTCCTGATGATATTAGCACCAAAGAGGCAAGTGTTAAATTAATCGCTTTACCTATTGGTGTTTCTAGGTCTTCTAAGTAAAATTCTGTTTCCTGTCGGCTCAGTAACATATTCGACCATTAATACATCTTAATTCCCAGTTATAACATTAGAAATACGATATTATTAATCATTATCCTTATGTTAACCTCAGCTTATATGAATCCAGAAGATTTTATGCGTTTAGCATTGGCAGAAGCAAAAGAAGGCGATGCACCCTACGGTGCAGTGATTGTTAAAGATAACGAAGTTGTTGCCGTAGCTCATAATACTGTGATGAGAAACAACGATCCATCAGCCCATGCAGAAATCAATGCTATTCGTAGTTTAACAGCTAAACTTAAAAACCCTTCTTTAGAAGGTTATAGCATATATACAACTGGCGAACCTTGTCCGATGTGTGCAACTGCTTGTGTTTGGAGTGGTTTATCAGAAATTGTATATGGTGCTTCAATTCAAGATTTAATTAATGTAAATCAATCACAAATTAGTATATCTTGTGAAGAGGTGATCGATAAGTCATTTAGAGAAATCAAAGTTACAAAAGATGTTTTAAAAAATGAATGTTTAGAATTATTTAAATAAGTTACTAAAAAACTTATTTTTAGGAGTAGTTCTTCCAAAGTAACTCGAAAAATCTTGTTCTTTGTCTTTGGTCTAATGCGTAAGTCCTAAAATATTTGTATATATTCCATAATTTTCTGGGTCATAGCAGCAAAAAGTTATTCTTTGGGGACGACCATTTTTTTGTAGCTGTTCATCGCATATTTTCACTGCCACCTCAGCTGCTAAAGTTTTAGGATATTTATAAATGCCAGTACTAATGCAAGGAAATGCCAAACTCTTAAACTCTTTATCTGCGGCAATTTGCATACATTTATAGTAAAACTGAGCAATAAGTTCGGGTTCTCTGTGATTACCTCCTCGCCATACTGGGCCTACGGTATGAATGATGAAACTTGCAGGTAAGCGATATCCTTTGGTTAATTTAGCATCGCCAATCTTACATCCTCCAAGTGACCTACACTCATCAACTAGGTTCGAGCCAGATGCCTTGTGTATTGCTCCATCTACGCCACTACCACCAAGCAGACCAGTATTTGCAGCATTGACGATAGCATCGACTTCTAACTTTGTGATATCACCCAAAATCACTTCCATAAAACAATGTAAGTGTAATCAAGACTAATCTAAATACTACAATTGTAGTATAAAATAATATACAGTTTGAGCTTCAAGCTTAACGATCGGTCTGCTTAAGGTGATGAGTGATCGCCTGCTTTTTCCCGATGTATTTAATACATTTTTTATCGATTTTGTCAATAATTAAGTTATGATTTTTTCATTTTTGAAGAATTACGAATTATTTAATTTGGTTCATTCAAATAGGATAAATATGTATTTGCCCAAATCGCAGCTTGAGTGCGATCGCGCAAATTTAATCTGTTTAAAATATTCGTAACATGATTTTTTACTGTCCCTTCAGAAATATAGAGTTCCTGAGCAATTTCCCGGTTACTAGCGCCTGTAGCAATTAACCGCAAAACCTCTTTTTCTCTAGGAGTAAGTTCAGTTAAACTAGATGGTACAGGCGGTAACTGGGTTGATGCAATATGAGAAAACTTAGTCAACAGCTTTTTAACTATACCTGGGCCTAAGTGAGTATATCCTTTATAAACGGCACGAATAGCAACAGCTAATTCTTCTGATGGTGTATCTTTTAATAAATAACCCATTGCCCCATTTTTTAAAGCTGCTGATACATATTCATCATCATCAAAAGTCGTTAGTACTAAAATCTTAGTTTTGCCAAAACGCTTTTGAATTTCCTGCGTGGCTGCAACTCCATCCATAATCGGCATTCTGATATCTAGCAATATTACATCTGGCTGAAATTTTGCAACAAAATTAATCGCCTGTTCGCCGTTTTCTGCTTCTCCAACTATCTCTAAATCTGGTTCTAGTTCCAATAACGCTTTTAATCCTTGACGAATTAAGCTTTGGTCATCTACTAGTAATACTTTAATCATTATGTTAGCCTTGTTAATGGAATATTAACTGTAATTTTGCAACCAGAGCCAAGAGTGCTATTAATATTAAACTTACCCCCAAGTGCTAAAGTGCGATCGCGCATACTCTGAAGTCCAAAACCAGTAGTATTTTGCTCTACATCAAAACCTTTACCATTATCCTGAATTATTAATCGTAAATTGCTTTTAATCGTAGTGAGTTCCCATTTTACCTCTGTGGCATCCGCATATTTAGATATATTAGTTAAAGATTCTTGAGTAATCCGGTAAATAGCAGTATTGATTTCAGGTGGTAGAGAATATTCCAGGTTTATTTGATAATTTGGTAATATTCCATTAAAGCGATGAAAATTTTCTGAAAGACTAGCGATCGCATCTTCTAAAGATTGTTCTTGTAAAGGATTAGAACGCATAGTAGAAACAGATTGACGAACATCTTTTAGCGCCTTTGAACCTAATTCCTTTGCAGTTGTGAGAAATGTTTCAGCTTTACCTGGGTTAGATTGCCATAGTTTTAAAGCAGTTTCTAGTTGTAAATTTAAAGCAGTCAGAGAGTGTCCTAATGAATCATGAATTTCACGAGCAATACGGTTACGTTCTTCTAAGGTAGCTTGATTTTCTATTTGCATAGCATATTGACGGAGTTTTTCGTTAGCAAGAGCTAACTTTTCTCGACTTTGCCGTTCAGACAAAACTGCATTCATCAACAACAACACAAAAACCAAACTTAAGCCAAATACTAGTGACGAATTCAAAATCAAAAATCGATATCGCTCTTGTGCCTGCAGCGATGCTTGAAAATTGAATAACTGATATTTTAGTTGTGTAGTAACTAAATATAAGGCAAATGACAAAGCTGTAACTAATAAACGTCCATTTAACTGAAAAATTAGACAACTGCGAGTTACTAAAATTATGTATAAAAAGGGGAAGAGCCGAGCAAATCTCTCCCCAAAAAGTCCAATTATTAAAATCAATAAAATTTCGATAGCTGTGTATATTACCTTAGTTTTCTGGTTATTTCTGGGTAATCTTAAGCCCATTACCGCAAAAACAATCAAACTATAAATTGATAGATCTGGTAATATGCTACAAACTGACAAGTCTGGAAATGCACCACAAATTGATAGTTCTAGAGGCTTGGGACGAAATCGCCGTAACGGAGGTGGTATCATAGCTGTCAATGCCGTGATCGCTAGTAATATCCACTCCAGATAAAGTAGAGATGGAAAAGGATGTTTCTTAATTTCAATTGGACGATTCATTAGTCGCATTGCTCCAGTTCTAATTTATAAATTAGAAGTTAATAATTCTGAAGAATTGAGCAAATATTTCACGCTTAAATTTTTCGCTGAGTGAGAAATCAAAAGTAAATTTTAAGAACAAAACAGTTATTTAATCAGCTAAATAATGAATTATAAACTCATCATAATCAAAAATTCCATAATTTATAACTTCTAACTATTTATTGTCAATCATGTTTGTCAAAATTTAATCATGACTAAAGTCATGGATAGAACCATGACTTTCTCCTCATGTAACTGCTGAAGATAAGTTCTTATGATGGTGGCATCCAACCAGGAAAAACCCACCAGACAAGTAATGAAACTCAAAGCATTATCGCTAGTTGCTTCCGCTATCGCTCTCACTTTAACTGCAACTTCCTTTGCTGTTCACGCTCAAACAGCCTCTCCTTCACACATGTTACTTGCACAAACTCCATACAAACAAAGAGGCCCTTGGAAAGATTTGGGTCTAACAGATGCCCAAAAAGCCCAAATTCAGACAATTCGCCGCGATAGCCGCACCAAAATTGAAGCAGTTTTTACCCCAGAACAAAAAGCAAAATTAGAGGCGGCAAAACAAGCACGTCGGGCTGAGTGGCAAGCGCGTAAGGCGCAGGGGCAAACAGGTCAACGGCAACCAGGACAGCATCATGGTCGCAAAAAAGGTGATTTTGCTGACTTAAATCTCAGTGAAATACAGAAAGGCCAAATCCGACAAATCCGCGAGTCTGAAAAACAACAGATTCAAGCAGTCTTCACCCCGGAACAACGTCAAAAGTTAGAGCAATTCCGTCAAAATGCTCCTTCACGCCGTTAACAAGGCAATCCCCAACAATCATCTTATCTTCCAAAAAATAAGAATTCTGGGGTGGGCAGTGCTGCCCATCTCAATCCCAAAATAGATTATGATGCAAAGTTAAAAATTAATAGACTTCTTGCAGAAGATGCGGAAAGGGGAAAAACTTCATCCCCTTTCCCTTTCCCTATTTATTTCCCTGCTCAATTTAGTAGACTTTCAAGCTAGTTTTGAGTTATGAGTTAATCAAAACTCCGCTTGATTAAAATGTTAAAAGAATTCGCAATTGGTAGTAAAGTCCGTGTTGTGGCGCTACCAGCTTATGTCAAAACTGCTGAACCTATGCCCATGCTACGCCCCCCTAATGTAATTCAGATGGGCGAAGAAGGTATAGTCATTGACCGCAGACCCGGTGGATATTGGGGTATTCGCTTTGCTAGAGGGGTCTTTCTCCTAGATAGTCAATATATCGAAAGCACAGATACCCCTCCCGAATCTCATTTAGAATAAGATTTCTCGTAACAAAAAATTGTAAACTTATGTAAAGTTGTGATTCTGGTTTTCACCATGATTTCCCGCTACATTTTTTTAAGCATATTATTTGTCAGCTGTATTTCTGTCATCATCTGGCTGAATTTTACCCCTATTGCTAGTGCTCTTGGTGGTAAACTTCCGGCAATTAATCAACCCGCACCAGAGTTTACTTTGCCAACCAACACAGGTGATGGCAAAATTTCCCTCTCTGACTTGCGCGGTAAATGGCTAGTCTTGTACTTTTATCCTAAAGACTTCACCTCTGGTTGTACTATAGAGGCTCGTCGTTTTCAGCAAGACTTACCCCAATATCTCGAAAAAAACGCTCAGATTATTGGCGTTAGTGCTGATGACATTGATTCTCACGCCAAATTTTGTGATTCAGAGGGACTAAAATACCCTTTGTTGGCTGACACAGATGGTTCAGTGAGTAAGGCTTACGGTTCGTGGCTCGGCTTTTTATCTATGCGCCACAGTTTTATAATCGATCCTCAAGGCGTCTTGCGCGAGACTTTTGTCAAAGTCAACCCAACTATTCACAGTTCAGAAGTGCTGGCACGACTAGAAAAATTACAGTCCACAGCTTCTTAAATCTCAATTAACAAGACAAGGGGCTTAAGCCCCTTATTTTAACTCACAATAAACCCATATTTTCTGAGTACAGTTTTAACTTGACTGCCAGATAAAAACTGGACAAATTCTTTGGCAGCAGAAGGATTTTTACTGCTTTTAATTATTGCTACCGGATAGACAATCGGTGAGTGGAATTTATCATCAGCAGCAACTACGACTTTTACCTTGTTGGAAATTTTGGCATCAGTGGCATAAACTAAACCTGCTTCAGCATTACCACTTTCTACTGCTGCTAAGACTTGACGCACATTGTTAGCAAAGACAAATTTCGACTTGAGGCGATCGTAAAGTTTCAATTTCTTTAAGACTTGCTCGCCATATTGACCGGCGGGTACGCTTCTGGGTTCACCGATCGCAATTTTTTTAATCTTACTATCTGTTAAATTGTAGAAGCTACTAATGCCAACAACATCCTGAGCCACAATCAAGACTAGACGGTTATTTGCTAGGTTAATACGGCTACCTGGTAGCAACAGTCCTTTTTCTTCCAAAGCATCCACTTGCTTTTTGCCAGCAGAAATAAAGATATCCGCTGGCGCACCTTGCTCAATCTGTTGCTGCAAGGCACCAGAAGCCCCAAAATTATAACTAATATTGATATTTGATTTACTTTGTTGGTACAAAGGCTTAATTTCTTCCAGTGCATCTTTTAAGCTGGCAGCTGCGGATACGAGTATGCTGGTGTTCGACTGTGCTATTACTGGAGAAAGAGGAACCAACGGTAAACCAATTGCTAGCAGCAAGCCAGCGATCGCTATACCCAAAAAGCCAAAAATTTGTCTTCTTTTCATAGAAAAGGCGTTTGAAGGGTTTCTTCCATAAAATTGATGTTAGGTAAAATAGTACCAAAAATTACCAACATTTAACCAACTCAATCGGTAGTAAATATGCCTAGAAAAGAACAAGGGTGGGTCACATTCCAAACCTCAGAAGAGGAACGAAAAATTTTGGAAGAGTTTTGTGGCCAGTCTCAGCGAACTAAGACCGAGATTCTCCGAGAACTGGTACGTGGTCTTAATCAACACTCTTCACCATCAAACTTGCTATCAACCATAAATGCAGATGAGGAAGATATATACACTCAAATACCTGAGATAGAAATTAGTCTTCAAAAGAAACCACTCAAAGTTAGCTCTCGCAATATTCTCAAGGGTGTTGTTAAGCGAGTTGTTACTGGAGCCGTTAATAGTGAAGTAACGCTAGAGATTGTTCACAAAGTTGAGTTAACTTCAATCATCACCAGAGTATCGGTAGAAGAGTTGGATTTGTCTGAGGGGAAAGAAGCTTATGCTGTTATTAAGTCCAACGATATAGTTATCGCCAGGGAATAGGCTGTGGTGATGTCTCTGAACTATTGCTTGGGGTAGGCGTAGACATCACTATTCACTCAAAAGAAACAATCGAAATGTTCTGATGAATCATTCAAAGTTGCTGTAAAAATTACTTAATGCTACACAAATAAATTTATATTTTGCTAAATACTTCAGTAAGTAAACTGGGCTACGAACAGCGCAGCCCATGTTTACCACTCTGTAGCTTATGAAAGCGCTGGTACTGCTTCTAATTTCTCAGCTTTGTTCTTCAATACGGTTGGTAGTTCGCTATTGAACGCCTCACCTTCAACTACTTGCGATCGGAAACCATTGGGACCAACTGGAACATCGCCCGTGATGGTGGTGCGATAAAGGACGCGCTCGACTTCCAGATGATCCAAGTCTTGAGGGGCCAAATGGGAGGTGGCGCGGTTGTCCCAGAATGCAATGTCACCGTTATTCCAGCGGAAGCGGGTGGTGTAGGCGGGCTTGGCAATCTGGTTGAAAAATAACTCAAGCAGCAGATCGCTCTCTTGTCGTGATACGTCGATAATGTGCGAGGTGAAGCCAGGGTTGACGTACAATGCGCGTTCACCAGTCTCTGGATGAACCCTTACTACTGGATGGATTGAAACCAGGGGATTGGCTGCGATGCGCTGGGCAATCTTGCTGTTGCTGGGGAAATTCAAACGCGCATTGAAGCGATGTTCGGCCTTTAATGTGTCTGCCAAGGACCGCAGGGGTGCTGACAGACCCTCATAGGCTGCGACTAGATTTGTCCATTGTGTGTCACCACCGAAGCTAGGAACGTTAACCGCACGCAAAATTGACGCCGCAGGTGGGTTAACAACTGCTGTGACATCGGTGTGCCAACGGCTCTCGTAGCTGGAACGGCGCAGACCATTGCGCCGCTCGTAACGACTGCGGTCAATGGGCAGGATTTCTGAGAAGCCTTCAATCGGCTCATCTTCGTGGGGATGTGCGTAAGTCACTTCGCCGAAACGAGCCGTGAATGCAATCTGTGCCGCATGATCGATGTTTTGACCACGAAAGAAGACGACTTTCCACTTCAATAGTGCTTGACGAATTTCTTTGACTGCATCATCGTGCAAAGGACGTGACAGGTCTACGCCGCTGATTTCGGCACCGATGAAACCTGCTACCTGTTTGACTTCAATGTGTTTATTGCTCATGTCAATTCTCCATAATTTGATTGATAGGGTGGTGTTCCCAAGCGATCGCAATTTAAATTATCATACTATAAACTGATCGATTTACCGTAGTATTTGTTCATAGTATTTTAGACTGCTGAAAAAATGGTCAATTTAGTCTAAGCAAGGGCAAGTTAAAATTCGCAACACAGATTAAGAAGCTTCTTACCGGAGGTAAAAAAGCAAGCTACCTAATTAAATGTGTATAAAGCAAGCACTAAATTTTTGCTGCAAGTGCTTTTTTTGGAACTTACAACGATTCCACAATAGTCTCTATGTATTATTCGCTACTCAAAGATGTATTTATAATACTTTTATATAAAACTTATAAAATATTTTTATTTGTCACATCAGTATTTAATTGATTAATTTATACTAGAAGATGACAAAGAAACAACTATAAGTATATTTTTGCCAAAAGCTGCAAAATAAATACTGCTTAAAAAGAAAATAATACCTTTTATTTATTTTTTCATTTTTCAAAATACTAATTTGATTTTTTCATTAGCACCAGGCTAGTAACAAATTATGACTTGTCTTTTTATAACATTGATTAAGGCTTTGAGGAAACTAAAAACTACATGAGAAAGCAACTATCACAGAAATGGACTATTTCTAAATATTGGTTACGGCTTATAATTATAATCCTATTAGGAATAGGCGTATTTTTTCGCTTCGTCAATATTGACAAAAAAATTTATTGGGGTGATGAAGCTTTTTCATCATTACGCATATCTGGCTATACGCAGTCAGAAATGAAAACGCAATTAGGTAATGGTCGTTTGATTGGCATAGAAGATTTACATAAATACCAGCATCCTAATCTGGAAAAAAATGTAATTGATACAATTAAAGGGCTTATTTTAGAAGACTCGCAAATTTTGCCACTATATATCTTGATTACCCAGTTTTGGGTAGAGTGCTTTGGCAATTCTATAGCAGCGATCAGAAGTTTTTCAGCATTTATTAGTCTGCTTACCTTTCCTTGTCTTTATTGGCTATGTCAAGAATTATTTGAATCTTCACTAGTAGGGTGGATAGCTGTCGGGTTAGTAGCTATTTCCCCTATTCACATCGTGTATGCACAAGAAGCACGATCGTATAGTTTAGCGATAGTAGCCATATTAACATCGAGCGTAGCACTGCTGCGAGCCATGCGCCTTCAAACAAATGTTAGTTGGTGTATTTATGTAGTAACATTATCAATAGGGTTATATACTCATCTACTTTTTACCTTGGTTGCTTTTGCACAGGGAATTTATGTAGTTACAATCGAAGGTTTCCGATTGAGTAAAATATTAATTTACTACGTTATATCATTGCTTGCAGGATTTATAACTTTTCTACCTTGGATTTGGATTATTATTACCAATCCTCAGCCAGAAGCAGTTACTTGGGCGGATACTAAACAAACATTATTGATGTCAGCTACAAGGTGGGCTGGTATCTTTAGTCGTGCGTTTCTTGATTTAGGTATTAGTCCTAACGAACCAGGAAAACTTAAGTTTGTCTTAATTCCTTTTATTTTAATTATTTTAGCTTTAATCAGCTACTCCATTTATTTTGTATGTCGAAAAACCTCTAGAAAAGTTTGGTTATTTGTCTTAACTTTGATTGGATCTTTAGGGCTTCCTTTACTGATAACAGATTTCGTCTTTCAAAAGCGATTTGCTACTAGTCGATATACACTTCCTTCAGTTTTAGGTATACAGTTAGCTGTTGCTTACCTATTTACCACTAAGATCACGTCTATTTATACTAAAGCTTGGCAAAAAAAGTTTTGGTCACTTGTAGCGTTTATGGTAATTATGGGCGGAGTTGTGTCTTGTATGGTTCACTCTCAAGCGCAGATTTGGTGGAACCAATTTCCTGAAAAATACCAAGAATATCCTAAAATTGCTAATATTATTAATCAAGGGAAAAAACCGCTTTTAATTAGTGATGAAGATAATCTTTTTCCACCGCTACAAGTACTGAGTAAATTAATCGACCAAAAAGTGCAATTTCAAATTGTAGGAAAAAACCAGTTACCAGAGATTACTAATGGCTTTACTGACATATTTTTGTTTTTGTTCGAGCCGTCTGATTTCTTAAAAGATGGAGTTGAAAAAGTTTATAACTCAAAGTTACAGCAGGTAGACGACTATCTCTGGAAAATAACAAAACCTAATTAAACTAAAGATACGGGCATATCTAAGGGTTGGGAGACTGCAAAGTGGAAAATAAAAGCAGATAGTTGGCATTTGAATATCGCTTGTAGGTTAAAAATCAATATGCTTGGGTTAAGGGTTATTGGTGTAGATAATTGGTTTTTCAAGACGCGATAAATCAAAAAGACGCGATTTATCGCGTCTGTACATTAAGGTTTTGGGGTTATCTAAACTGTATTGGGTTAAAAATTAATATCAATTAGCCTTATAAGTGGCACAGTTATAGTAAAAATATACTTTAATTCAACAAATAATTTAAGTATATACTTGTACTGCTGCCGCTTATGTCATCGCCCCTTGAGCGCCCGCTAAAAATTGAAATCAGACTACCATCTTCCCATCCTCAATTATTAGAAGGACTAGATATATGGCTGCGTTTAGGTCTAATATCTGATGTCCAAGTCAGGCAGTTATGTCGAGAGTTTCTGGTGTGTGCAGTGGTGTTGCAACCCCAAGCTGAAGCTCAAACAAAGGTAGTATTTGCAACTTCCGACCTTGTGCAGCAGTTGCCCATAGCAGCTTTACAAGCTAGTAGCGGTAAACAACCACAACAAAAACTAGCTAAACCCAACTTCATCAGCACAATGTTGCAGTCCTTGGGGGCAGAACTGAGTGTGCGTTGGCTACTTTTTCTGGGGGTTTTCTTGGTAGTGGTATCTTCTGCGGTACTGGCTGCTAGTCAATGGGCGAGGTTTCCTGCTTCTGGGCAATACGGGGTTTTATTTGCTTATACTTTGAGTTTTTGGGGATTAAGCTTTTGGGCAATTAGGCAAAATAACCTCAGATTGACGGCTCAGACATTGCTGATTGCTACTCTTTTGTTAGTGCCAGTGAATTTTTGGGCAATGGATAGCTTTCGGTTGTGGCAAAATCCTCTGGATTGGATTGTAGTTGCGATCACCTTTCCTACCCTGACTGCTATAACTGTTTTACTCTCCAAAAATCGGACTATTTTTACCAATTTATATACTGGCAAATTACCTCTGGTAAATATTCTGGGGCTGAGTTATCTACATTGGGGTTGGCAATTAAGAGGATTTCCCTTAATTGCTGTTTATCTGGCAATCATCGGCACAACTATCATTACCGTTTATCACAATCTTTTCCAACAGCCTTATACTGTCAGCGACGATCGCCGTAGGTTAAGTATTAGCTTACCAACTGCTGTAATTATTTATTCTTTAATAGTATTGTTGGTGCGAGCAATTTTTGTTACTAAGGTAGATGTCACACTGTTGGGGTTAGCTATTGGCATTTGCGGCTGGTTGATGACTTGGTTAGTACAGCAGGGAAAGAGCAGGGCAGGGGGGCAGGGGAGCAGGGGAGCAGGGGAAGTAACATTAATATCCTCCTCATCTTCCTTGTCCCCCCCATCTCTCTTACTCTGGGAAAGACTTGGGGGCGTTTTACTCTTTCTGGGTTGGCTGGTATCGGTAGTTAATTATCCTTGGCAAGCAATAACTGTCAGTGGTTTGGGTTTGTGGTTTGTGGGGAGTCGCTTGTGGCGATACAGTTTAAAGCGAGACTTTACAGCGGTTTTCGTCATCGGTTTAGAGACGATTTGGCTAGGTTGGCGATTAGTACCTGATAACTTACAGAAATTAGCGATCGCAACTAGTACTCAACTCACCAATTCTCAAAATGAACCTTGGGCGCTACTGGGTATAGCTTTATTTCCCTACGTAATTTTGATGGTGGCGCTTACAGATAGCTTTTATCGCAGCCAAAAGCGAGAATTAGCTAAATTTGGCGAACTACTTACCCTGTTATTTGGAACTCTTTTAACAACCATCGCTCTAGTAAATCCCACATTGCGATCGCTAAATCTGCTATTTTCTACCGCCACTCTCGCATTCGTTACTCAGCGCCGCTCCCCGTCATCTCTTGCCCTGGTATACCTAACTCACATCATGGGGGTGCTGACGTTTTGCTTTACGATTAATTGGTTATTCCCCAGCCTGACTCAACAAGGCTGGGCAAGTATTTTATTGGCTCTGATGGTTGCAGAATGGCGATTCAGCTTGGAGGAAGGACTATGGCAACGTAGTGCATGGGATATCGGTTTAGGATTAGCCGCAGCAAGTTTTTTCCTCTTGTGGATGAATGCAGAATCATCTTGGTATGGCATCGCTGATAACCGATCTGATTGGGGAGTTTTATGGCTAGTTACGCCTTTAGCTCTGACGGGTGTTGCCAATGCCACAATTATCGAGCGGCAGATTATTAGCCGTTACTTGAGTGTCTTGGCTGTGATAATTGCCCAGCTAGTGACTTTACAGCTACCAGGAATCAGATTAATTGGTTTAGCTGTAGGTGCTGGATTGATGTTTGCAAATACGCGCTATTTGCGAAACCAAGTATCTGCGGTAATTACAGAAGGATTTGTTTTAAGTTTCATTGGGGCGCTGCTGTGGACGGGTGTACCTGGTTTACCTCGCCTAGCGGTAGCAGGTTGGTTTGTCGCCGGAGCGATCGCAACTCTCAGTCTATGGTTAGCGCGCACTGTTCTAAGCCGACGCAGTAACGAATTAGCAGTTATCTATGCAGCCGCTAGTGATAAATGGGCGATCGCCTTATGTGGTTTTGAATTGTTAGGTTTGACACTGCACTCAGTGCTGATTTACCAAGGGTTTACTACTTCAGGATTTTTATTCTTAATTACCACTGCGATCGCCTTGGCAGCCATTGTTTATCGCAGTTGGCGAGAACCGACAAATTGGGCATTTTATGGAATTGGTTGGTGTTTGGAATTGTTGATTTCTCAGGTGTTAGGGTTTGGGGAACGCTCAATTATTAAAATTGCAATCGCAAACATCGCCTTGGGTTTAATTACTCAACTTGTCGGCGAGTGGTGGCGACGACGACATCAATTAGAAAGGTTTCCTAGCAGCCTGCACATTTTGCCTTTAATTTATGGTGCATTCAGTGTATTGCTGCGTTTGAACACCTTCACCGAATGGACAGGTTTATATTCCTTGGGTGTAGCTTTAATTGTTATTGGCGTGGGGCGACGGCGCGAGAGCTTCAAACCCTTGCTGTACTTAGGAATTATTGGCGTATCAATTTCTGCTTATGAACTTTTGTTTTATCAAATGTCACAAGCTTCAGGAGGAGCATTAGGTGATGGATTAATTGCCATGTCTGCCCTTGGCACTAGTATCATGTATGCTTACCGCATTCTGTCGCCTTGGCTTGTCAGCTACTTACGCCTAACTCCCCAAGAACTGAAAAGAATTGCTCATATTCATTGGGCTTGGAGTAGCTGTTTATTAATGGCTGCTATTCCTCTTCCCATTGGAGTTAACCGTTTGCTGGGATTGGGAGCTGGAGTATTTTTAATTCGCTATGCCATCTTTCAGGGACGAAATTCGCGCACTTCCCCCAGCCTCTTTGGAGGAATCACAATCGCCGAAATGTGGGTTTACTTTGGCTTATTAGAGGTAGCTGGGATGAGGGTTTATTGGCGGGAGACAGCAGTAGGGCGATTTTGGGCTGGGCCATTAGTTCCTTGGAATGGTGCGATCGCTTGTGTGGTAGCCTACTTTCTGTACATCCTACCTTGGGAAAATTGGGGTTGGTCTAAAAGACCTTGGCAACAAGCTGCATACATCATACCTCTGATAATTTTATGGGAAACCAGACTGCAAACTTACCCGATTACCTTGATAATCGCAGCTGGATTCTACATCTTCCTTGCAAGAGTGGGTGAAAACATCCGTTTTACCTATATAAGTGTGGCGTTGATTGATTGGGCACTTTATCGCTGGTTTGATTCCTTACACTTGACTGATACTTTGTGGTATGTAACGCTAATTGGATTCTCACTGCTTTATATTGCTCAAGTAGATACCCAACTGAAGCTACCAGAGTACAAGACATCTCGTCATCTTCTGAGAGTACTAGGGAGTGGTTTAATTTGTGGGTGGGTAATTTTATTTCATCAAAATACAGCTTGGATTCCGGGAATTTTCAGTCTCATTGCCATTTTTGCTGGATTAGCTTTGCGAGTAAGGGCTTTTCTCTACATTGGTACAGCCACTTTTTTAATTACTACAATCTATCAATCAGTAATTTTCAGCTTGCAGTACTCCTTTTTAAAATGGGTTGTTGGCTTGTTAGTTGGCATTTTACTGATTTATATCGCCGCCAACTTTGAAACCCGTCGCGCTCAAATAACTTCTTTAATTCGTAGCGTCATTGAGGAATTTCAATCATGGGAATAGAGCTGATGCCTTCGATGAAACCAATCTCATACATCCAAATTTTTCATAACCGCCGTAGCTTCTCCTTGTGAAACTACTGCGGTTATGAAAAATAGCTATGAGTATCAAATGGCTGGGAGTACTCGTAAAAGCTATCGCAAGCGTGCTGTACAACAAGGTGTTGTTTTGACTACCAGCTAAGGGCAAAACTTTTATCAATACGGTTTACACAACAGTTAAAAAGAGAAAGAGAATGAGGAAAATTAGGAAGATAGGGAATACAAAGATTTCACCCACTCCCATTCCTGCGTCAAACCCTCTTTTAGAAAGACTTGCGGCTGATATCCGAGAATTTTCTGTGCTTTAGATACATCAGCAGCCGTATGGCGGGCGTCTCCCATCGCTTTTTCTATGTGGTTTCTCTTGATTGGCTTCCCGACAATTTCTTCAATCGTATTTAAGACTTCTGCTAAAACTACCCTGCTACCACCACCAATATTAAAGATTTCTCCCACTGCTTGGGGTGCGGTAGCGGCAGCTAAATTAGCGGCGACAATATCACTAACAAATGTAAACTCCCGCGTTTGCTGGCCATCGCCGTAAATAGGAATCGCCTCATCGTGCAAAATGGATTGAAAAAACTTATGAAATGCCATATCTGGGCGCTGTTTAGGGCCATAAACTGTGAAATAGCGCAATGTTACACAGGGCACACCAAAGTTCTTGTAATACAGTTCACACAAAAACTCTGCCGCTAGCTTCGTAATACCGTAAGGAGAAACCGGTTGAGGACAAATTCTCTCATGGGTAGGTAATGTTTCTGCATCACCATATACACTAGATGAAGAGGCAAACACTAATCTTTTTAGGTGTTTAGCATCTTTAGCTGCTTCCAGCAAAACTTGTGTGGCGTTAACATTTCGTTCTGTATAGCCTCGAAAAGCTTTACCCCAACTTGCTCTAACCCCTGCTTGTGCCGCTTGATGGTAAACTACATCAACATCTTTTAGGAGTTTCTGCCAATCTAAAAACTGCATATCTCCTTCAATTAATGCAAAACCAGGTAAACGATACAAGTGTGCAATATTGTTTCGCTTTAACATAGGATCGTAATAATCATTGAATTCATCAATTCCGATCACTTTGTTTCCTTGTTGTAGCAATCTTTCTGCAAGATGAGAACCAATAAAGCCTGCAACTCCAGTAACGATAATTTTAGCCATGTTGCCGATTTTTTTATATCCTGATTAACCGCTATATTCACAAGTTAATAATTATAATCAAAAAATGGTGATTAATTGAGGATTTCTTCATAGATTATTTTAGTTATATTAGCAGTAAAGATAATTAAACTAATACACTTGTGCTAAAAATATGGTATTAATTTGATTTAGTAGTTGTTAACAATAAAAATTAACCCTCTACTAATTAGGGACATTTAATTTTTGAAATAAATGCAGTTAGAATTTAATGGCTAAAATATTTCAGTAGATAAAATAATTAAAGTGATGCATAAATAAAAAAACTCTACGTCGCCTTTGACTTACATCAAAGTCTACCCTCCCCTCAGGTTTATGGTATATACACAAGTCTGAAATAGTTTACTCACCTGAGTGATGGAGAAATTTTGAAGAAAGAAGCTGCTAAACTTCAAGAATTGCATTCTATCTACACATTGACTAATGATTTTTCTGTATGGCCTTTTGATGTTACAACTTTCCGTCAATACTTGCTTTCTGTAGTGACACCACTTTTCCCTCTGCTAATCAAGCTAGAAGAGTACTATTTTAAGTGTATGGTTGTAAAGTAATTTAAACTCAAATATTGGATTTGTATAATTTTAATTGAGAACGGGTAATAAGTAATTTATTTACTATTACCCATTACCAACCTTAACTAACCACCGCTTCAGCTTTTTCCTCAGCTTTTTCTTTCACTAGGACATAAGGCTTTTCTGCACCTTGTGCTAAATACTCAGCTAGCTGACTTTCAATTTGATCGCGGACAATTTGGCGATACTCCAGAAAATGCTCGTTGTGAGCGCAAGCAGAAATGTAATGTTCAAGAACTCCAGGGTTACGCTTGAAAATACTGAAAAAATGATGCCAGAATTTCCAGCGGGTTTCCCGTTTGATTCCTTGTCGCCAAATCACAATCAGCAATGCTTTAACAACTACCCACTCTGGCATTTTTGCTGGGGCTTTCCAACTCGGCATGCCCATCATCAAAAAACAGCGATAGGTACGGTCTAAGTACTGTTTTGGGTCGTATAAAGTACAGAATGCTTCAATATACTCTCTGGCAAGTTCTTCGAGAGGACGGGTGGGCAGGAAGTTCATCAATGTTGTTTGGTTGATGTTGCCATCTTGATTTTCTCGTAATCGTCCTTCCTTTTTCAGGCGATGCCAAAGCGCAGTATTAGGTAACGCTTGTAACATTGCAAAAGTCGTTGAAGGAATTGCTGCTTGTTCAACAAAGCGGACAATGCGATCGCCTGCACCTGCTTTTTCGCCATCAAACCCAATAATAAACCCAGCCATTGGGCGCAATCCCGCTTTAATGATAGTTTGCACTGCCTCAGTTAGGGAACTGCGAGTATTTTGAAACTTTTTGGTCATTTGCAAACTATCCTCATCCGGAGTTTCGATTCCCAAAAACACCGCCGAGAAACCACACTCAACCATCAACTCCAACATTTCTGCATCTTGTGCCAAGTCAATTGAAGCTTCCGTGTCAAATCGGAAGGGATACTTATGTTCTGCCATCCAGACTTTTAACTCTTTGAGCAACAATTTCACATTTCGCTTGTTGCCAATAAAGTTGTCATCTACCATGAACACACCCCGCCGCCAACCCAATTCATAGAGATAATCTAACTCTGCTAAAAGTTGGGCTGGGGTTTTGGTGCGCGGTTTGCGCCCGTAGAGAACAATAATGTCGCAAAATTCGCACTGGAAGGGACACCCACGCGAAAACTGCACTGACATCATGTCATAAGCATTCAATTCTAATAAATCAAAGCGGGGTATTGGTGTGGTTGTGACATCAGGTTTTTCTGTGGCGCGGAAAGTGCCAGATGTGTGTCCCCTTTTTATTGCCTCAATAAACATGGGTAGCGTGATTTCCCCTTCATCCAGAATCAGAAAATCTGCGCCAACATTTTCAACTTCATGAGGTACAGAGGTGGGGTAAGGGCCACCAACTGCGACTAACTTGCCACGTTTTTTTGCTTCCTGAATTTGCTCAAGTAAATCTTGTTTTTGGACAATCATCGCAGAGAGGATTACCACATCTGCCCACGCCCATTCTGCTTCTGTTGCGGGGCGGATGTTGCGATCGACCAGTTTGAATTCCCATTCTTGAGGCAAAATCGCGGCTACTGTTACTAAACCCAGAGGTGGTAATAAAACCTTGCGATCAACTAACTCCAAGATTTTTTCATAAGACCAAAAGGTTTTGGGAAATATTGGATACACTAACAGTATTCGCATCTAGTATTAATCCTCACACTTTGATTGTTATCCCACTTTAACGAAAATAAATAGTTATTGACTTTTTATTAAAGTTGTTTTATTTTACCATTGATATTTTTAACTCAAATCGAGGGACTGGGGAGCAGAGAGGAAAGAGATAATTTTCCATTCTTCACTCATACTCAATGACGCCAGTCGCTAATGGAGAAAACCCAGAGGTTCTCTACGAAATTATGATAATTTTCTGCTAATATTTTTCAAAGGTTGTCAAAAGCCACAGATTATAATCAATTTTTAGCCTTTTCAACACCGCTAATTTTCAAAACATCACTCATGGTTGCACAATAATTTGACAAGCCGAAACTATCGGGATTGATGAATTTTTCGTATGTAAAATGCCGATAGTTCATGCAAAACCGATCCCAAGCGGCCATCCGAATGCGGAACAGAACAATAATCAAATTAGCTAATGCTATAGATATAGGAATGCGAAAGTAAATCTTTTTGCCCAGATAAGCACAAACTTCTTTCACTGCTTGATTAGCAGTTAATGGTGCTTGACCTAAAACAAGCCGACGTGGTTGATCGCTTTCGGGAGGATGATCAATCAAATATCGCACGACAGTGGCAATATCTCGTCCGTGGATAAAGTGAAAACTGCCATCTGCTTCCAAAAAGCGAATCAAATTAATATATTTCGTAATTTCTGGAATGCCAGAGGTTGCATGGGAATAGGGTTTATTGGCATCACCGCCCAATACTAAAGTGGGAAATACTGTGGTAATTTTGGATGCGATCGCTAATTTTTCTTTTTTCTCTAAGCACTCATATTTAGAACGGATGTAATCTGTCCCAATTTCCCCGGCTTCTTTTAATGGTTGATTGTAGCGATCCAAAACGCTAGCTGTCGAAAAATAAATCACCTGTTGGCAACGTCCTGGATCTAGCAGTTCGAGTAACTCTATAGTCTTGACGACATTAATATCAAATGTCTCATTACCACCCCAAGCTGTAGCTGTGAGTATTGCTGTATCAATTGTGGATAGCAAATCGGCAAACTGGTGAATATTTTGCATATCACCTTGCAAAACGTTGATGCCTGAACGTACCTTGGTATCAACTTGCAGTTTGCTTGGGTTCCTAACTAGTAGATACAGTTCGTGATCTGTTTCTTTAATTAAGGCTTCTGTTAAATAATGACCTATACAACCACTTGCACCAGTCACTAAAATCCGTTTCTGGCTCATAGAGAATTTTTCAAAATTTAGGAGTTAAAACTAAAGAGTTAAGAATCAAGTTAAAAGTTCCGAATCACAACTGATAACTTATAACTCTGGAAATTTTAGATTTTGAATTTTGGATTTTGGATTGAAGGAAAAATCTAAAATCTAAAATCTAAAATCTAAAATTGCATGACTCCTAACCCTTAACTCCTGCAAGATTCAGTTCCTTTGCGGTTTCAAAGAAGAAAGCGACATTTTCTTCGGGAGTTTCTGGGAGGACACCGTGACCGAGATTGAGAATGTGACCCCAATTACCAGCTTTGCGAACGGTATCAAGAATGCGATCGCGGATAAACTGTTTAGAGCCGAATAACACGCCTGGGTCGAGATTTCCTTGAACTTTAACTTTTTTACCCAATCTAGCTCGTGCGTCTGCCATATCTACAGCCCAGTCTACACTGACAATATCAGCGCCAGATTGTCCCATTCTTTCCAACACACCCGCACTACCACTAACTAGCAAAATCAAAGGTGTATCGGGATGGGTTTGCTTGACTTGCTGGAAAACTCTCTGCTGATAGGGGAGAGCAAAGGTATCATAATCTTGAGGACTCAGTTGACCCGCCCAAGAATCGAACATTTGCACTACTTGAGCGCCAGAGTCAATTTGGTAGCGGGCATAAATGGCGATCGCATCTGCTAGTTTAGCTAAAAGTTGATGCAATATCGTCGGATCTGAAAATGCCATGTTTTTGATGATGGAGTAGGTTTTAGAACCTTTTCCTTCCACTGCATAAGCTGCTAACGTCCACGGCGCACCCACAAAGCCTAACACCGTTGATTTATCGCCTACTTCCGAACGCAGCGCTTGCAAAATTGTTTTGATAAATGGTAGGGCTGCTTCTGGTTCTAAAGGATGTAAACTATCAATTTGTTTTTGAGTGCGGAGGGGTGAATGAATAATTGGCCCTTTACCTTCGGCAATATCCATGTCAATGCCCAAACCAGGTAATGGGGTGACAATATCAGAAAATAAAATTACTCCGTCTGGTTGGAAAGCTCTCCAGGGTTGCAAGGAAACTTCAATTGCTACTTCTGGAATTTCCGAGCGATCGCGAAACGAAGGATACTTCTCTCTTAAGTCTCGATATGCTTTCATATATCGTCCCGCTTGTCGCATCATCCATACAGGGGGACGATCTACTACTTCACCACGAGCAGCCCGTAAGAGATGAGGAGTCGTTGAATAAACACCCATTTATTACTTCATCCTATTTATGCCACTGTTTAGCTTATCATTCTGGGATTACGCTTTTCCAGCAGGTTTTCAGGAAAAGGTGAATAGCAGGGCATAATAGTAATATTTTATAAAATTTTGATTATTGGGTATAAGCGTTCAGTTGGCTTGACTACAGTATTAATACCAGCAAGCACTACAATTTATTGTTTTTTTTGGCTTATCTCATGAAATTATTGCTTTAAGTTCCACCTAAAAATACACCTCTCACTTCTGCATCAAAGGAACGCATAAGGAAAAATGCATAAAAAATGTGTCTCTACGCATGGCATAGAGACACATCCTTAAGGTTTTTCAACAGGGATCTAGATAAATTTATCCTTTCACTGTCGCTTTATGTTGTGAGCGTTTGAAAAGTGAAGTCAGACCACAAGCACCTATTGCTAACACACCTAACATCGCATTAGATTCGGGAACACTCTTGGCTAGTCTATAGGCGTGGTTATCTGTTTCAAAGGCAATACCATTTGAGCGCATCACAACTCGGTCAAATGTTTCTCCTGTATCAGCTACAAGATTGATAAAGAGATTAGATTGAGTGCTAGTCTGGTTCCCGTCTGCTGTAGCATTTGGTACGTTTGTACCATTAAAACTCTTTAACAACTGATTACCTTTGTAAATATCAACATAGTTGTAATCATCCAATGAACCTGCATAAAAACCGAAGTAATTAACAGCTTGTTTGAAGGCAATATTGACAAAACCACTGTCGCCTGCAACATTACTACCTGAGGGAGAAATTGTTAGAAATTTGGTATTATCCCCATAAGGTGAGGCGTATTGACCAGATACACTACCTTGAACAATGTTAGAAGTAATATTAGAGTAAGTAACAAATCCATTAGGATCGTTTGCTGTGCCATCGTCAAAGGTGACAGTTTTGGCATCAGCGTAGCTAGAAAACGGGCCACTGTTGACTTGCAGAGTCACAGCACTAGCTGGATTTGCACTTACAATTGCAATAATTGTTCCGATTAAAGCCAATGATAATTTTTGCAGCATTCTAGTAATAAATATTGAAGAACACAAAAATAATTAAGATTGAAATTTTCTTTAAAACTAGCTATGAAAAACTGGTTTCATTATTCCAAAAACCTAGAAAAAATTACAAAAATTATTTTTCTATATGACTGTTGTTGGATATCACGAGTTCAAAGATATAATTTTTTCTTAATACTTTGTAATCCTATTTTGACTTTTATAAGTCATAAAAGATACGGTGTATATACTAAAATGTTTTTAAAGATTAAATGAAGGTTATTGTGCAATTATAGTGGGCGGAACAAACATATCTAAATTACTCTTGATCGCAACCAAGATTAAGAACTAACAAAAAAATCACCACTTCTGGTTTGGTTTAGTTTCCAAGACTCAAAGCGATGTCTACGATGGACTACCTCTAAATCTTTAAGAATAAAGATAAATTAATGAGATTAATTCCGGCTCTATTGAGAATAGACTGCTATTATTGACATAGTCTCCTCGCCTTGGGCAAGTGGCGAGTGGCAAGTGGGGAATGGAAAATAAGGACTGGTGATTGAGAAATAGGGTAAAACAAGAATCAATATTTAATTGAAGATTGGGCATTGGGCATTAGTTATTCTCCCCGTGCTCCGTAATTTCCCTGATCTCCTATTCCCTCACTCCCCTAACTTCTTATGCAAACTGACTCTAACAATCCCGATCATCTTGCATCTGCTAATAATAAGCCTAACCCAGGAAAATATTTGATTCCGCGATCGCAGCGACAGAGGTTCTTTATTCAGTTTACCTTAATGACCCTGATCGGATGGGTTGTGGGTGGTGTTGCTAGTATCGCTTTAGAGAAAATAGTTCTCCAAAGTCTCTCACCTAGCGTTGCTATCCAACCACAAATATGGAGTATTTTGGTAAGAAGTCTTAGTAATGTTGTATTTGCCGTGATTTTCGCCGCTGACCAGAGCCTTGCCCTTTACAGATATTTACCGGGTTGGCAGTGGCTATTTGCTACTAGTGTAGGTTGGCTGATTGCCAATGGTGTTTCTACAGCTTGGATTGACTATATTTCTACTATTGCCTCATCATCTTCTGAAGATACTTTGATTTTTGGATTTTTGTCTGCGATCGCATATATAATCTCTGGAATTTGGCTAGGGATTTGCCAATGGCTGGTATTGAGGCGATATACAGCAGACATTTGGTGGTGGAATTTTTTACCCTCAATTTCTTTCTTCTGGATCACTATTTTGGTTTGGTTGCTTTTTATTATGCAAAATTTGATTCCAGAAACTTACCGTACTCCCATACTATATTGGAGTGGACAAGGATTGACAGCAGTTATTTTGGGAGTCATACCAGCAATTGGTTTGTGTACATTGAAAAGAAATTTACATCCTAAAACTGGAGTTTCTTCCTAACTTTTATCGATATATTCCATAACCTTAATATTTATGACTCGCCCGCGCATTCTCCAACTCGGTCAAAGTTATACATTTAGTAAGTATTTTGAATTACCTTATGCCCCAGCAGATATCTTGGCGGAACTGGGATGTAGTTACGAACGCGGATCACTACAACTACCACAATATTCAGGTATAATTGAATATTTGGAATTTTTACAGCGTTACTTACGGCGCAATATCATGCGCGTAAATCCTATCAGTGAAGCTGCAAAACGTGAAGTTTTAATTGCTCCTATTTTGTTAGAAATTTGTGACCAAACGCAAACTCAACTAAACATTGAGTACCCGATTAATGTTAGCGAACAACTCAAAGGAAGTTTTGATTACTATATTTCATCTTCCAATTCACTGTTAGTCGTTGAAGCCAAGCAATCCGATTTAAGCCGGGGGTTTACTCAACTTGCAATTGAATTGATCGCACTCGACCAATGGACAGATTCGCAAACACCAACTTTGTATGGTGCTGTAACAAATGGAGAAGATTGGCGATTTGGAATATTTTATCGACAAGATAAACGGGTTATGCAAGATATCAAACTTTATCGCGTTCCCGAAGGTTTGGAAGAATTGGTGCGAGTACTTGTAGGAATTCTTACCAATGCTAGTAGTTAATTATGTACTCAAGTCACTGTACCCCAGAGGATACAACCAGTTCCCCAATCCTTAGTACCCAATACCTAGTCCAATTTATTTGTCATCCCAAATCAGCTCTAAACGCTCTTGTGATATCTTGAGCGCTTTTTCCGCAGACTCACCCAGCAATGTAGCTTCTATAGCTCGACCAAGACTGTCAGAAAGACGGCTATATCCAGCAATAATCGGTCGAGCGCCAGCTAGAGGAATTTGTTCCATAAATACTTTTAACCAAAGTTTTTGGTTGATAAATTGCTGATAAGCTTCACTTTTAGTAGCTTTAAAATTAACTGGTAAAAAACCGGTTCCCATACTCCACTCTTTTTGGAATTCTTCACTCAAAACATACTCTAAAAATTTGAGTGCAGCTTGCTCTCTTGTTGGTGTGGTCTTCATCAAATACATATTTCCAGTAGCTGTCACCGTAGCAGGTTTCATATTTGTAGGTATAGGAAATACGTTAAAGTCAACATTGGATTTTATTATATAAGTCCAAGGACCTGTGATCTGCATAGCAACGCGACCTGCAATAAAAGCGTCTTCTTCATAACCTCGCTCTGGGGAAGAAAGTGTTGCTGAACCATCTTTTAATAGGTCTTGCCAAAATTGTAATGCTGCGATCGCTCCTGCATTCCTCAAATTCGGACGGTTATTGGTAACAACTTCTCCGCCAGCGCTCAATAAAAAGGGGAACCAACTAAAGACAGTCCATTCTTCCTTTCCTAAAGGCAGTAATATTCCGTACTGTTCAGGTCGATTGTCGCCATTGCTGTCTATGGTCAATTTTTTGGCAACTTCCCTCAACTCTTCCCAAGTTTTAGGAATTTGCGTAATTCCCGCAGCTTGGAAAAGTTTAGGTCGGTAAAAAATGCCTAAATTGCTCGTGTAGAGGGGAATTGACCAAAGATGACCGTCTAATTTTAATTCTTCCCATAGGTTGGGGCTAATTTCCGACTTCAATGGCAATTTATCCAGCCATTTTTCTAAAGGCCGAATTGCCCCTAGTTCGATAAACTGACCTGTCAATTGAGGGTCGAATGACAGAATATCTGGAGGCGCATTGCCCACAACTGCTGTTAATATTTTTGGCAATTGGGGTTGACCTATGAAGATAGATTCCACTTTAACATCAGTATGAGTCTGATTAAATTTATCTACTAATTTGCTAAACACATCCCGATTAGTAGGGGGATTGATTGATTGCCATAGACTCAGATGAATTACTCCCTCATTTTTCTCAACTGCCCCCTGACAACCATATAAAAATATCAAAAATATACTCAGAATAATTCCCATCAGCGAAAGCCGCCAAATAGAATTGATCAACTGGCGGGAAAAATTCGGAATTAGGGATTGGAAAAGGGTAACTTTCATGTCAATTTTTAGATTTGTTGGGCATCTATCACTTCACCAAAATAGTGCTGAGTGCCCAGTTAGAGTGCTGAGTAAAAAGTAAAATTAATTGCACTCAGCATATAGGGTAGTCACACCCCTAAATTTATCAAACAGCAATATTGGCGTCAGTCGCCAGAATACAGGAAAGGTATTCTGAACGAAAGAGCGGATAGCGCAGCGTAAAGCCTACGGCATAGCTTCTCTACGAGACGCACTCGCGTTCGCTTAGAGCGAGTCCGCGAGCGGATGAATAAATGGTGAAACACCACACAAAACTAGAATTTTTGGTGGTCTACAATGAGTGGCGGGTCCCAATCCCCCACGAGAGTGATTCTGACAAATGTATTCTGGCGAATGATTCTTATTCAATTTTTTCGAGAAACTGATAAATATTTCTTGTATAATATAATATGTTAATTTTCTTGTAACATAACTTTTGTGCTTTGATGTTTTAGAACATTTGGAACATTTGTTAGATCCTAGCCAGCAGTTATTACGATTTTATCAAGCTTTGAACTCTGATGGTAAGATAATAGTGAATTGGTATTTCTTTAAAGGTTTTAATCAAGAATACCCTTTTCATTTAGATGATCCTAAAGTAGTAGAAACATTTTTCCATACACTTCAGAGTCACTTTTTAGAAGTTTTTTATTCTTACCTGATTACAACCCGCTGTTACCGTAAGCAGAGTTGAATTTAATTTCATGTCTTTTGGGTGGAGCCATAGCCAAACCCAATAAGTACGTTTTTTTGGTGAAAAAATGATCTTTATAAAAATACATTAACGACGAAAATGTACCATAAGTTATTATTTATGTCTACACCAATGGGTGCGTTAGGTTCAGGATTGGGAGGCGGAGTTGAGTTGACCTTATCTAATCTTGCTACAGAGATGGTGCGGCGAGGACATCAATTAGAAATTGTTGCACCACAGGGTTCTGTCAGTAATTCATTACTTATTAAAGAAATCTCTGGAGAACTAATACAGATACCAGCCCAAAATCAGAGTCGTAGTGATCCGATTTTGCTGCATAAAAATTCTGTTTTAGCGAATATGTGGAATTATGCTCGCCAAGTGCAGGCAGATTATGATGTGATTGTGAATTTTGCTTATGATTGGCTGCCATTGTATTTAACACCCTTTTTTAACACTCCCATCGCCCATTTTATCAGTATGGGTTCTTTGACAGATACAATGGATCAGATTATTGAAAGTGTGGCAATTGAGTTTCCGAATACTATTGGTGTTTACACTCAATCACAGGCGGTCACCTTTTCATGTGCAGAACAATGTTATTGTCTGCTTAATGGTTTAGATTTATCTATTTATCAATTTTGTCCCAAACCAACTCAGAGCTTGGCCTGGGTAGGTAGGATAGCTCCTGAAAAAGGACTAGAAGATGCGGTAGCAGCAGCAGAAATAATCGGAATTACACTGAAAATATTTGGTTTAAAACAGGATGTATCTTACTGGGAGAAGATTTGTCAACAATATCCTGATGCTCCCATAGAATATGTAGGATTTTTACCAACGGTTGAGCTACAAAAAAAGTTAGGTCAATGTCGAGCACTTTTAGTAACTCCTCGTTGGATAGAAGCATTTGGAAATGTAGCAATAGAGGCACTTGCTTGTGGAGTGCCTTTAATTGCTTACCGTCGGGGTGGTTTAACAGAAATTGTCCAAGAAGGCAAAACTGGTTTTTTGGTGGAACCTGATAGTGTTCAAGGTTTAGTAGAAGCGATTAAGCATTTGGATGAAATTGACCGCCAAGCTTGTCGCCAGCAAGCAGAAACTTTATACTCTTTAAAAGCTATGGGCGATCGCGTAGAACAATGGTTTCAAAAAATCCTAAAAAAATGAATAGTAGTAACATCCTTTAATTTGGATATTATTTGATTTTATGTACTATTAAAACTTTTTGTGATCAAACTAAGAGGAGTTATTAATCCATCTGGTGAAATATTGTATTATCCCACTTCACTATCAACAATTAAGTTCTTAATAGAAAAAGTATAAATGAGGGTGATTAAAAAGTCCAGTTTGAATGGAAAAAACTTTTATTTGGGTAGAAATTATTTAGTTTTAATGCAGAAGTAAATTACTCTTTGAGACTAATCTAGATGATAACCTAAAGTTACAATATTTGCGGGAAACTATGGTGCGTAGCTTGCCGCCGTAGGCATCGCTAATATTCCTGCATCCCCATCTAAAGTTACCTCTACACCCACTGGTAAGGCTGCATTGGGATTATCATGACCAAAAGGCAAATCAGAAACAATGGGAATACCCAAATCACCTAAGCGATCGCGCAATACTTCTTCTACACTAAAACTAGATATCGTTGGTGGCGCTTCACAGCGAGTAAAACCCCCTAAAGCAATACCGCAGACTTGAGACAAAGCACCGCTCAAACGCCACTGCGTGAGCATCCTGTCAATTCGATAAGGTGCTTCGGTAACATCTTCTAACGCCAGAATTACACCATCTAAATGTGGCAGGATTGGTGTACCCAAAAGGTGAGTAGCCACCGTGAGATTCCCTGGTAACAAAGTACCCTTTACCACACCACCACCCCAACCGCAACCTTTGAGAGGGGTGAAAGAACTACCTTCTACCCAATCGAATAATCGCTTAATTGACCAATCTGGCTCATCTGCCAGAGTTGTCATTACAGGGCCGTGAACGCCGGAAATTCCTGCTGTATAAAGGCTCCATAATAAAACTGTAATATCAGAAAAGCCTATGAGCCACTTGGGAAGCGCTGAGGTTGACCAATTCCAATCTTCTAAAATGCGGGTGCTGCCAAAACCACCTCTGGCACAGAGAATACCACGACAATTAGGATCTTGCCATGCTGCTGCTAGCTGGTGACGGCGGGTTTCGTCTGTTCCAGCTAAATAACCATATTTGTCATCTATCTGAGGACTGACTTGTAAGTGATAACCACGCGATCGCCAAATTTCTAGACTCCGTTTAAATTCTTCAAATTCTCGCAAAGCACCACTAGGGGCAATTACTCGTAGTAAGTCTCCAGGTTTTAGGGGCGGTGGTAAGATTTTGGCTGGCATGAAACAAGTTAGGAGTGAAAAGTATCATATTAACAATGCTGCAACTGTGTTAACAACACAACAACCTCATCAATTGCCTGCCGTATAACTGTTGCAGACTGATTCGACTGATTGACGATAATACTAAAAACTAGCGGCTCATATTTCGGCGCATTCATATATCCAGATAGAGAAACTACACCTGTTAACGTACCTGTTTTTGCTTGCACAATGCCCTCAGCAGGTGTATCTTGAAAGCGGCCTCTCAGAGTTCCACTTTTACCAGCCACGGGTAAAGATGCGCGATATATATATGCTGTTGGGGTTTTTGCCATTCCCCGCAGAGTTTGGACAAAAGCTTCTGGTGTCACTAAGTTACGCCGTGATAAACCGGAACCATCCACTAAAATATAATTTGCTGGATCGACTCCCAATTTAGTTAAACTTGCTTTGACAACTTCCAAACCGACATCAGCACTAGTCTGATTTTTCAGTCTGATTTTTTTCACAGCTAATGCTCTCAGCAATGCTTCAGCATAAAGATTATTACTATTCTGAAGAGTTTCTGCTAATAATTCAGCTAAAGGTGGCGACTTTACAAATGCTATTTCCCCTTGATTCACACCACCATTTGCTACTAATGTTTGTCCCAAACTAATTTTTTCTGTTGCTAAAGCAGTACGGAAGCGTCGTAAGAAGTAATAATTAGGATCGACTACGGGCAAATCTATTAAAGAGGGTTCAGAATTCGTTGTCAGTTGTCCTTGAATTTGTAATACTGTTCCTGACAATTTGCGGGTAACATTAACATAGCTTGGTTGATTTTGGGGAACGGTTACTGACTGATTAATTATCCGCCACTGTTTCGCTTCATCAGGATCGAGCCACAACACTTGCAAAGATTTACCTACAGCTTGTGGTACAAGTTTGAAGCTAAAAATATTTTGATTCAAAATAAAGCTGCTGACTGGTACGCCATCACTTGACTGCACATCTTCCCATTGCCAGGTGGGATTAACAATATCACCTTGAATATAACTATCATCAACAGTCAACTGCTGAATTTGGCTAATACCTTTCTGTTTTAACTGTTGTGCCAATTTTTGTAGTTCAGTATCACTTAAGCTAGGATCTCCTCTGCCGACAACACGTAAAACACCATTACCATTTTGATAAATAGAGGTGCGAATCCGAAAATTAGCACCCAATTCCTGCAACGCAGCTGCTGTTGTTAGCAATTTGAGGTTAGACGCAGGAATAAAATATTTTTGAGCATCTCGACTGTAAAGAGTTTGTCCAGTTGACAGAGGTTGTATCAAAATTCCCCAGCGCCCTCGACTAAATAAGGGACGATTGATTACAGCATCTATAGCTGTTCCCAGTTGGCTAGAGCAAATTGATTTTGTGGTAGTTGTTGGTGCAACTGGGGTTTGTGCTTTTGCAATAGAACTAAATCCTATTTGGCTAGTCAAAAATATTAACAAAACACCTAGTGGTTGATTGAAAGTCTTAAGTCTCACCAATTTTCCTTATCCTAAAGACAGATATTTTTACCTTGCGAACAATTTCTTTCCGGAGAGAGAAGAATTGGCTCAGTAAAGTTACTTAATTAGTATAAGGAAGATGTTCACATGTTTCATATATAGGCGATCGCACAAACATAATTTATGGGATTACAAAATAGAAACGTAAGTCAATCTGCATATACAAAAACACGAAATCGAGGCAACGGTGTGAGTACATTTTTATCTGGTGTAGCTGTATTACTCTCTACTTTGGCTTTGGGATGTAGCGGCTATGTAGCTTATGAAGTTTTCACGTTACGGGAGACACTAAATGCTACTAATACAGTCAGTAACAGCATTCCTACTCAAGTGCCAAGTCCTACAGCTACAACTTCTCCACAAGCAACAGTCTCACCATCTCCAGCCAGTGCAACAACTTCAGCAATTAGCCCTGGTCAATTTGTGCAGCCCGCTTTTGGCAAAAAGGCAGAAGTTGAGTTACTTTCAGCAAAACGCATTAAAGACCCAGAAACTGGAAACCGTGATGTGGTAAATGTACAAATGCGTATTCGTCGCCTTGCCACAGACGGAGTTGTTGGTAGTGATATTATATCGGTTGCTAGTACAACAGCCCGCAATCCTGACACTAGCGTAACCTACAAAGGAGTTGCTCTTAATCGCTCAACAGGAAGCGTTTCTTTGTTCCCAGTACGTCCACAAGCCTCCGCAGATGCTTATATCTGGCTAAGAGTTCCCGATGGTATTAACAATTTGGACATTTTTGTGCCAGATACAGCCGCATTTAAAAATGTACCAATTTCCTTTTAGCTAGCTAACTGATATCAAATAACTCCCCATTAAGGGGAGCCAGTAATGATTAGTCGTTGATTATACAATGATAATGCTTTAGTTCTCTAAACAGTAGTCTGCAACTGCAAGCAGTGGTCTGAAAGATAACCAAATTTTCAAAACCCTTTTTAATTACTTTCTCTTTTACTTTTTTGTTCGGCTGCTTCGACGCGTAGGTGCTGGGGTAGCTGGTTCATAAGCCTTCAGTCCCCCATCGCCCGTAAAAATTTCTACTTGGAATGTGCTACTGGTTTTAGCGTAATATTCAGCCACAGTTTTAATTGTGGCATCTCCAATGGAAATCTTTCTAGATGCTAGAGTCGGCCATTCAATAGCCAACTGTTTTAATTGCTCTGAGTTCCAAAGTTCACCCACTTGAGTTTCAAAAACTCCCCAAGGTATAACTCCATCTGCTACTTTGACTAAAATATTACCGAAAGCTTGAGCAATTTCATATCGCTTAAAGTTAGCTTGTGCAATGTGATTACCAGTTTCTATAATTGTTGCTATTGGTAGTATAAACTTTGCACCTTGTTTTTCTTCTTCCTGAAAACGGACTTCAACTCTTTTTTTATCCCATTTATCATTATCATAACCACAAGTCTCTTTACCAGGTACACCTAAGTAGACACAGATTATTGATGTATCAATAATCAAAACCTTTCTCATATTTAACTTTACTTATTATCAGAAAGGCTCTTTTCAATTGCACCTTTAGTTGCTAGTTTACCTAAAGTGCCCGATGCTAACAAAAGAGGAAGATTCTCAATATCTTCTACAAGTGTAAGTTTGCTTTCTCCAGTTTCAGAATCACGGTGTGCGACAACCACAAATGGGACTATCTCTGGGCCTAAAGCATCAAGTAAAGCTGGGTTATGGTTAGTTAATAAAATATCTATTTTTCTTTTGCTGCCAATTTCTCGCAGTATTCTTACCAGTAATTCTGCACGCGATGGATGAAGACCATTATCTATTTCTTCAATTACTAGTTGACTACCTTCTGGTCGGGTAAGCAGGGCTGTAATAATTGCTATAAAACGTAAGGTTCCATCAGACATAGTTTTAGCATCTATTAGTATTATTTCCCCAGGTTTCCATTCTTCTTCACAGTAAAGCATCGCATCAGTTTTAAGTCTTCCAACTGGTTCTGCAAATACTTTTTTAATATCGCCCTCTGGTAAATCTTTAATATATGCTGATAAAGCTGATTCAACTTTGGTTTTTTGTTTACTATCCAATGCTGCTAATATACCAGCAATATTTGAACCATCACTCTCTAGAGTTTCAGAAAGACGTGAATAATCACGCATTTTAGAAGGAATGGGATTAAAGATTAGAATATTTTCTAGATGGTGTATTATACAATCTTTGAACTGCTGTCTTATTGGTAGATATTTGTTGTAAAACTCTTCAATTTCTTCACTATTAATTTCTTTTAATACTGAAAAAATTTTATCTTTATTTAAAAAGTTATTAAATTGCCAAAATTCATCTATATCAATACGAGAGTCTATTTGTTTTAATCCACTTTTATTAGAGGAAATATAACTTTTAGTAAAAATTTTATTGATATAATTAGAGATGCTAGTTTCACTAAGTGATTGAAATTCAATATATTCTTCTCTAACTTGGACTATATGTAATGTGCTTATATTAATCACATACAAATAATCTGTTTGTTCATCCTCACCCTGAACTAATATCTTTAATGTAAACTCAGTTTCCTTATTTTCTGATTTTCTTACAGCCCATTCTACACCACCGCGAATAGAAGTAAGCGTTTTATCTCCTGCTAAAGCTGCTTCAACATTCTCACCTCTAGCTATTCTTTGTAAAAATTCTAAAGCTTCAACTACATTAGATTTACCACTTGCATTTGTACCAATCAGAACAGTCAATGGGTCAAGTGGAAGCTCTGCATAACGGAAACTTTTCCAATTTTCTAAGATGAGTTGCTTAAGCATGACCAACTCCAAAACTTTACCTACTTCAATTTAGCTCCTAACAATAGCGATCGCACAAGTTTTTCATCTCACCAAAATTGGAATTAATTCCCCATCCTTGACCGGCGGTCTCGCCACCCCAAACAAAGAATATATCTCGTCCAGATTTGGGGGGAGTTCGGAAAGTACTATAAAAAGGAGCGCTGTAAGTGCGTTGATAATCTAAATATTGGAAAATCACCCGATAAAATAATTGTTGGTCTGGTGGTAGATTCTTTAGATAAAGTCATGCTGTAAAGTCGCTATTCTTTGAAGCATTAGACCCCACAACGCGCTGCACATTGTGAAAAAATTCGCTAGTAGAATATTCTACGATCATTTTGGTGGGGCGATCGCTCCGACTCCAGATGACAATGCTATCGTTAGATATATTACCGCTAGCTACACCATAAGGTATGCTAGGATGCATTTTATCAGAGGTGATGATTGTAGGTGCTTTGCCAAAAACTGGTGATTTAGCTACAAAATTTGTGGAAATAATTCCACCAGCAGTAATAGCTGAACGTAGCAAAAACTGGCGACGGTTTAGCTTCAATGGATGATGAGATTCCATGCTAAATAATAGCAACCTTAAACTAAAGTATTACAGGATAAGTGTTTACCATACCTTGCTATCGCAATAAGTAAAGATTGAGTCCTCCAAGGCTTAATAAAATATATTTAGTTTGATGTAATCAGAATGGTAGTGTTGATTAGGAACTAATGTGAGCAAATTTATCCATGACGACTGCTGTCTTTTTAGAAAACGTCTACAAGTTTTACAATAATGTACCTGTAGTCAATGACCTGTCATTTCAAATTGAAGCGGGAGAGATATTTGCTCTACTTGGCCCAAACGGTGCGGGTAAATCAACTACAATTCGGATGCTGACTACACTTACGAAACCGTCCCAAGGACGCATAGAAGTAGGTGGATATAATGTGATGAGCCAAGCAATGTTGGCAAAGCAGAGTATTGGTGTAGTCTTACAACAAATCAGTGTGGATAACGATTTAACCGTTTGGGAAAATATGGAACTGCACGGGAGACTACATCACATTAGTAACCCGCAGCGACAAAAATTGATAAATCAATGGCTAGAGTATGTTGAGCTAGCACAAAAACGTGATGATTTGGTAAAAACCCTGTCTGGGGGCATGAAACGACGGTTGCAGATTGCGAGAGCTTTATTGCATCAACCGCAAATTTTGTTTCTGGATGAACCAACGGTAGGACTAGACCCCCAAACTAGGCGACGCCTCTGGGAAATCATTCGGGATTTGAATAAACAAGGGATGACGATGCTACTTACGACCCATTATATGGATGAGGTCGAATTTTTGTGCAATGCCTTTGGCTCTACCAAGCCAGGACGCATCGGTATTATGGATAGCGGTAAGCTGATTTCTTTGGGAACTTTACAACAGCTGCGTTCTGCTCACGGTGAAGGTTTGGTGATGAAACAATTAGGTGTGTCTAATGTCGGAAGCGATAACGTTCGTAATTGGGAATATCTGTTTTTCCCATCCTTGGAAGCAGCAAATATCTACTTGAATGAACAGCCGGATAAAACCGGAATGATGGTGCGTCCCTCTAATCTGGAAGATATTTTTGTGGAATTAACGGGACGCCAGTTAGATTAACCTCATCCTCCTAACTGCCGCAGCATGGCTTCTACCCTTTCTACGCCATTTGAGTCATTGCGGCGCTTGTACAAGTCACGCGCTTTCTGAAGCAAGCTGTTTGCTTGTTTAGCTTGTCGTCGTTGTTTATACATCGAACCCATCAACTCATAAGTCTGGGCATTGTTTTTATCCAAGTCGATTGCTTGTTGGTATGCCCAAGTAGCAGCATTATAGTCTCCCATACGCGATTGCGTCACAGCCAATCCTAAATAGGCGTTGACGTTATTACGGTTCAGCTGTATCGCACGACGATAACCTTCCTTTGCCCCACGTGTGTCGCCCAAATTAGCTTTGATGTAACCCACAGCGTAGTAAAAATCACTATTGTTAGGATTGATAGCGATCGCCCGACGATAAGCTGTTAATGCTGCCTGATAATTTCCCTGTTGAGCGTATAAATACCCAATACCTGAATGAATTTTAGCATTTTTGCGATCTATACTAGCTGCTTGCTGATAAACAGCGATCGCACCACCATAATCACCGGCATTCACTAATCTCCGTCCTTCCTCCAGCAATTGCTTTAACTCTGGGTTTTTGGCTTGTGCCACTAATACCTGAGCCTGAGCTACTGAAGGTATGGTGAAAGTAAAACATCCTAGTAACACCACACTAAACACGAATGATGTTGGCTTGTACACAGTAAATTTCCTGAAATTTTAGAGGACTTTTTTCTTGTACATTAAAACAAAAATATGGACCTTTGAAAACTGTATTTCTTCGTATTGATTAAGATGTTAATAGTTCATTCTCCTTTCGTTTACATTTAGCACTACATAACAGAGTTTTTACTGAAGAATGAAGTGTAAGCGATTGCGGAGCAGGTGAAAGTACCCTACATATAAACCAGTACCATAGCAAAAGACACCTTTTTTAATCAGTAGTTATACGTGTTACTCTGAAATACTCAACAGGTATCTGACCTTAATCCTAGATTAGGATGCAGCAAGCTTATAGGCTTTGACATTTATTCCTATTTTTATTTCATTGCATAATTTGCTGACTATGCATCTAATTTTTTCTGACATTTTTAATCCTTTATACTACCCTTTGAAAAGTTATCATCCAGGCATTTACATCTTTTTTTGGTCATTCAAAGGTAAGATAAATCTAAATTGTAAAATGTTCCATTAATCTGTTTAGGACAAACTAAAGCCCAAAGCGTAATCTAAAATTGTGTAAAGGATGTTTGTCAAAGCTGAATTTTGTAATAATAGTTACAATTATAAAAATATTGCTCAAAATACTTTTATAATAAATATCAAGATATATTCCATATAAGATAAGAGGTTAATTTATGATTATAACTACCACTGATGTAATTCAAGGAGCCGTGATTGAATCATATTTAGGGATTGTGACAGCAGAAGTAGTCTACGGCAGCAATTTCTTGCGGGATTTTTTGGCTGGTATTCGAGATATTATCGGCGGACGCACTGCAAGCTATGAGCGTCTATTTGAGCAGGGTCAACGCAAGGCACTAGAAGAATTAGAACAACGCGCACAACGTTTAGGAGCAAATGCTGTAATTGGGATTGAAATTGATACTGGCACAATAAATATTGACCAGTCAGGAGTGCTTTTGCTGATTACTGCCACAGGCACTGCTGTGAGGATGCGTTAGTTTTTGATGATTTTTACTTTTGACAATCGTTATAAAGTTTTAATTAGATTCAGTCTAATTCCATACATAGTTAAAGCTACTTTTTGATAGCTAGCTAATAGTTGTATTTTAATTTAAAAATTTTTATATGGAAAATTTAAAAAATAAGATATAAATAAATACTAAACTATATTAAAAATTATTAAATAAAATTTGTTTTTTCTGGCTAAAGATAGACCTATTAAATCTTTCTATTGATAGAGATTAAAACAGAACATTTAGTTATTTAATTTGAAGCATAAAGATGAATATACCCAAGCAGGAACTTTGCTGAAACAGCACTGGAGAACATAAGCGATGTCATACGTAAATCGAACAGGCAATGACGTTATATCTACTGATACTGTGGTAGCAGGTCGAGTAGCTGAATATCACGATCGCGTTCGCTGGGGCCCAATTATTGCTGGTTTGTTGGTTTCTTTAGCTACACAATTAATTTTGAGTTCTATCATTGCTGCGATTGCGGCAGGCACAGTTGCAGGCTCAGCTGCACCTAGAACAATTGCCCCTAACGCTGCGGGTAGTGCGGGGCTTTGGTCAACTATCGCTTTATTAATTTCCCTGTTTACTGGTGGTTGGGTTACAGCCCGTGCTTGTGGGCCGATGAACCGCAATACAGCTCTTCTTAACGGCGCAATTCTCTGGGCAACGACTTTAGCAGTTAGCTCATGGCTTTTAGCAAGTGGAGTCTCTGGTGCTTTTGGTGTTGCTGCTTCTAACGCCGGAGAAGTCATAAACCAGGTACAACAGCAAGGTGGTGTTAATGTACCACAAACAAACATAAGTGCCCAACAAGCTCGTGATGCAGCAGCTAATATACGTTCGGGCTTGTGGTGGTTTGTGTTTGGTTCTTTGTTGGGTTTAATAGCCTCAATGATTGGAGCCGTAATTGGCACTCGTAGTCCTCGGACTAACACTTACAATGCTTAAATAATTGCTTGAAAAATCAAATGTTATTTATTTTTAGATAAAAGCACCTTTTTCAAGGTGTTTTTTGTTTATTATTTAAGTAGTCATTATTTGAAGTGAGTAGCTCATTCGCAGTCTATCCCTTTTATCTAACGCTTGTTGTGACGATGATTATTGCAAGATTTCTCATCCTCTAGGGCGTGTTTTAAAAGTAGGCAAAAGCGTTGAAAATAACAGAGAAGTTGTCCACTCCTAGAGTCTGCTATGTACCAGTTGTGCTTTTTGACTTGTAGTGCTAATGATGCTCATTATCGTTTCATAGGCTAACCCACTAATTATACGCTTCATCTAGCACTACCATTGATACTCACAGGCGATATCCAGTAAATTTTATTAAGAGATAGTCTATCTATTTACAATATTCTTAATTGCTCAGGTTTTGTAACTTGTAATTCAATTGTTCCTCCTATTTGATCTCTTTGTGCATTTCTTACTTCAATAGTCTTAAGCTTTAGTCCTTGTAATGGTGGTGCATTAGGAACTTGATTAAGTACGTTTCGAGGTAGAACAACACTGTAAACTTTACCATCTTGTCCTTGTAACCCACATTCCGCACCCTAACTGTCACACGTGACATAACACAGAAAATATAGTACAGAAAAACTACAAAAAAAGATGTATTCTCAGAAGCTAAATAAGAATTTATTCTATTAAGCTGCCATAATAATTATGAGATATTTTTCTAGCTCTAAATCTTCATGTCTAATTTCATCCTTGACAAAGCTTATATATCAACTATTTCATCGACAAACGCAAATCAGTATAGAGATTTAATTATCCTGAAGAACAGAAAACACATTTTATTCTTATTCCTAACTATTGAGAATGAATTGGGCTGGCAAAATTAAGGGTTGTGTTGCAAAAAGAGGAACGGTAGATGAGAAAGTGAGAACTCGTGTCTGTCATCTTCCGTCCGCATGTTCAAATCGAATCCTTTCAAGTGGCGTCACTACCAACCCGAAATCCGGGTTGCTGTATGCCTGGTGTTATAGCAACCGCCAAGAGCATTAGGACGTAGAATCAAGGTATTATCGTAATCTGCTATCGTTTACTCTGCTATGCCTAAACCCTACAGTTACGACTTTCGTCAAAAAGTGATCCAAGCGATCGAGTTAGATGGACTCAAGAAAAGCGAAGCCAGTGAACTTTTCAACATCAGCCGCAACACAATCAACCTATGGTTGCAGCGCAAAGCCCAAACCGGAGATGTGAAGGCATTGCCCAACCGCCCTCGTGGCAACAACCATAAAATCACAGATTGGGAGCGGTTTCGGGCGTTTGCCAAAACTTATGGCGATAAAACTCAGGTGGAGATGGCTCAATTGTGGGAGGGCGACATCAGCGATGCCTTCGGCGAGCTACGCTAACGCACAATTTCACGAGCATTGAAGAAAATTGGGTTCACGCGAAAAAAAAGACCTATGGTTATCGAGAGCGGGATGAGGTCAAACGGCAAGCATTTATAGCACAGTTGACAACCCAGGCAGATGAAACGATTGTTTATGTTGATCAAGCAGGTATGGACAATCGAGAAGACTATGGTTATGGATGGAATGAGAAAGGACAACGGTTTCATGCGCTGAAGTCAGGACGGCGGCAACGCCTGTGTCAATATGATTGCGGCCTTGTGTAACCACCAACTGATGGCTCCTTTTACTATTGTTGGTTCCTTCAACCGAATTGTATTTGAAATTTGGTTAGAAACTTGTTTAATCCCTCTGTTGGAACCAGGACAGGTGGTAGTCATCGATAATGCTACGTTCCATAAAGGTGGTCGTATTGAGCAACTGATTCAGCAAGCAGGTTGTAAACTATTGTACTTACCTCCCTATTCACCGGATCTCAACAAGATTGAGCGATGCTGGTCTTGGCTCAAAAGTCGCATTCGCAAGCAACTTGACCAATATGAGTGTCTACGAGATGCGATGGAGTATATCTTACATCTAGCGTCCTAACCATAATGGCGATTGCTATACTTGACTTACCCGTTGTCATATCGGCAAGTGGCGGAAATGGTGAGTGAGCGAGGGTGGGTAATCGATCACACAACGATTTCTCGATGGGTACAGCAATATGGACCAGAATTGGAGAAGCGATGCCGCCGACACTTACGCCCAACCAATGACTGATGGCGGGTGGACGAAACCTATATGGAAGCAAAGGTGAGTGGAAGTATTTGTATCGAGCCGTCGATTCAAATGGCAATACTTTGGACTTTTTGCTTACAGCTAGACGGGATACCGCAGCGGCAGAACGATTTTTGTGCAAAGTTTTGAAGGCTTTCCACACTACTGAACCTCGAGTGATTAATGTCGATAAAAATGCCGCATATCCGAAAGCGATAGATGCACTCAAAGCTAAAAAAGAACTGTTACTGAAAGTGGAACTGCGGCAGAATAAGTCTCTCAATCAGAGAATCGAGCAGGACCACAGATTTATCAAATGGTTAGCCAAACCAGGAATGGGGTTTAAATCATTTAACACAGCAAGACGAACGATAAAGAGTTACAAAATTATGCACATGTTCAAGAAAGGGCAAATTGAAACAGTCAACAAAAGAGCCGTCAAAGAACGGATCAAATTTATATCTGAAATTTTTGGAGTGATAGCATAATCCATCTCCTTGCAAAGGAGTTTTTTGTCCTAAATTAGTTTTTGCAACACAACCTTATTTTTTAGCAGTTACAGATTTACTCAAGTCTTTAATTATCTGTAGAGTATGGAATAGTAAAGACAGAGAAATAGTAAACCCGAAAGCAGAGGTTTTAATCCGATTTCCTCCGCTCTTATCCTTTTTACCCCAATTGGTCTAACCAAGCTACTAAGTCTTCAACTGATGAAAAATATAAAAATGCTTCTCCTAATGCCTCTAATTGCTCTGTAGATAATTCTCGAACTCGTTCAATTATTAATATATCAATTTCTCCAAAACGGCGATTTAGCTGGCGATAAAAAAATTTGAATTCCCTTTTCTGCAAAATATCCTGATAGATAACAGACTCCTGCATAATATCCTCCCGTAAAAATTGGCGAATTAAATCTTTTTCAAACCTTAACCCTGCAAATATCTCTGTACATCCAGCAATATTCTGCCTTTCATCCCTATCTAGAATTCTAGCGATACTTTGAGCTACTTGGGATAATAAAGTTGCTGGGGAATCAGTTCGAGTTAAAGGCGCAAGAGGCAATAGTGCTGGATTATCCAGAAACAAAGCTGAATCTTGTTCTCATAACCGTATAACTTGATAACGGTGATTTGTAAACTCATCCGTGTATTCTTCAGTAAATGCAATAGGGTCACTGCTTTGTTGCAAGAAGATCACGACTTGGGTTACTGGTGTGTTATATTGCCGTTTCAATCTCACGTAATAGTCTAATACCCGTAAAGGAATCGGCGGATTAGATTTGGGGAGAGTTGTAGAGTCGATGGGAGGTATTATCCTCCGCACCTCTCTGTTAAATCTGGACGTGCTGCTTTGACAGCATCCAGCTTCCGACATTCTTAAAAGGTAAGAGTCAACCTTACTTATAGTAATTTTCCGACGATTTTGCATCATCGGTTGCAAAGAGCAAGTATGTACTGGACAGCAAAATCATCTTCACACTCTTTTAGATATTTTTGATTCCGAGTTAAGTAATTCATTAACACGAGATTCAGATGGAGTTCATGAGGGAGCAGATTACTATTTATTTTCACTTTCGCTGATACTCAATGCAATTGCTGTGTTAGATTGTCCTGATTATTTAACTTATAAAAGGGACTGGGTAAAACAAGCTGTATTGCTTTATAATGCGCTCTTGCCTGCTTCACAGGCTTCACAAATAACATTTTTTATCTATGCATTAGATAATCTCGGAGTACTTAATACTTATGTACCCGATCTAATTACATTTTTTTATAAATGTATGGAAGCATATATACAATCAACAGATGTCTTTCGAGTTGATAGTTATTTACGATGCACTTACTTAATTCATCTGGCTTGTCAGTTAGGATGCCCCGATTTACTTCATCCATCTATCTGGTCAATATTCTCAAATAGTGCAGTACAAATATTCGGTTCAGACCATTATCTCAAAAGTAATTATGGCTCTAGTTATATGGTGATGGCGTATACATTATCTGCATTCGATAGAATAGGCAAAATGGATATGTTGTTTAGTCCAGAACTTGGACTGCCGGATGCGATCACTCGTTTTCAAGATAATTCTGAGTCAACCGCAATAAATTCACCAAAAAGCATGTTTGCACTGATTGAAACTGGGTTGAGAATGCGTCCTATTGGCTCTTGTGACACGCCACTTTTCCAAAAAGCTAACCTTGACAAATGACAGTTTAAAAAAGCATATTCATAGTTCACAGTTTTGATAATTGCTGCAATCAAATTACCAATATTCCAGAAGCTGTTAAAGAAAAGTTAATGATTAACATGGGAACTATAAATCTAAAGGTAAACGGAGAAGATAGAGAGGTTAATGTTACAGACGACACTCCACTTCTATGGGTGCTTCGGGATCATCTTGGGCTAAATGGTACTAAATTTGGGTGTGGTATGGCACAATGTGGAGCTTGTACTGTACATCTCAATGGTATTCCTATACGTTCGTGTGTAACACCACTTTCGGCAACTATAAATCAACAGATATTAACTATAGAAGGACTCTTTGAAAGCAGCGATCGCTTAGTTCAACGAGCTTGGACAGAACTTGATGTACCGCAATGTGGATATTGTCAGTCGGGGCAGATGCTCGCTGCTGCGGCGCTGCTTTCTGAAAATCCACAACCTACGGATGACGATATTGATGCTGCGATGTCTGGGAATATTTGTCGTTGCGGTACTTATCAAAGCATACGAGCTGCCATCCATAGAGCTTCCGAGTTGTTAAGCCAGCAAAGTTAAGGAGGTTCGCCAGGATGGAAAACAATACAACTACGCGGCGCAGTTTTCTCAAGGCATCTGGCGCACTGGGAGCAGGTTTGTTTCTTTGGTTTTATCTGCCACCGTCCAGCCGCGTGCAGGCTGCCACCTCTCCAGTTAATCAAACAAAGCCCCTGTCAAAGCCGAACGCGTTTATCCGTATCCTACCGGATAATACACGATTATTGTACATAAAGCTGAAATGGGGCAAGGGGTTTATACTTCTTTACCGATGATACTCGTTGAAGAACTCGAAGCCGATTGGGATAAAATTCGCATTGAGTCTGCCCCAGTGCATCCCAACTATGACCATACAGTTTGGAAAAATTATCAAGGTACTAGTGCTAGCACTAGCATTAGCTCGACTTGGGAGCAACTGCGACTAGCTGGCGCTACAGCACGAGAAATGTTGATCGCTGCGGCTGCCATAACGTGGGATGTATCACCAGAGAGTTGTATTGCTGAAAAAAGTTATATTTTACATCCAGCTAGCGATCGCCGTTTATCTTTTGGGGAATTAGCCGATCGTGCAGCCCAAATACCAGTGCCAGAGAACGTTACACTCAAAAAACCAACTGAATTCAAACTCATTGGTAAACCAATAAAGCGCTTGGACACTGCTGACAAGGTTAACGGTAAAGCAGTATTCGGGATCGATGTTCAAGTCCCCGGAATGCTGATAGCACTGATTGCGCGTCTGCCAGTGTTTGGCAGTCGCTTGAAGCATTTTGAGGCTGAGGCAGCCAAAGCCGTTGCGGGTGTGAAGTATGTAGTAAGTAATCAAACAAAATTAATTACACAAATCAATATATAATACAATCCAGGGTTTATCTAGATAATAATTAGGGTTTAAATGATTTTTTTGAGAGAAATTAATCCCTGTCATTAAAACTACTGGAGCGCATCTATCGCCAAAGTCGATATCATCAGGTGCGTCAAAGAGCGCATTTCTTAATTTTAGCTGCTCAGGGAGTAGAGTTAGAAGAATTAATGAGAATTTTTCAGGTTAGTTATAAGACCATCTATAACTGGATAAATCGCTGGGAATCAGAAGGGATGGTAGGACTTTATAATAAACCAGGAAGAGGGCGAAAACGAATATTTAAACCAGAACAAGAAGCACAAATTAGAGATTGGGCAAAACTTGAGCCAAGACAATTAAAAAAGACGCTACAAAAGATTAAATCAGAATGGGATATTGAAGTTAGCACTGAAACTATTAAAAGAATATTGAAAAAGTTTTATATGAGTTGGCATCGAATGCAACGAGATGTTGGAGGAAAGCCGGACCCTATAGAATATCAGGAAAAATCAGCACACTTAACAGATTTTCAACAATTAGAAGACGAAGGTAAAATTAATTTGTATTACTTAGATGAAACCGGATTTTGTCTGATTCCTTCTGTTCCTTATGGATGGCAAGATATCGGAGAGTATTTAACTATTCCTAGTCGGCGTAGTTCGCGCTTAAATGTTTTAGGAATTAGGAATCGAAATCATCACCTTGAAGCTTATATTTCATCTCAAAGCATTAATTCAGATGTAATTATTGCTTGTATTGATGCTTTCTTTCCTCAGGTAGATAAACCGACGGTGATTGTTGTCGAGCAATCATCTATTCATACCAGTGATATGATTCTTGATAAAATTGAAGAATGGTCAGAACGTGGTATTACCATTTTTCAATTACCTGCCTATTCACCTGAGTTAAATTTAATTGAAATTTTGTGGCGGTTCATTAAGTATCAATGGATTGAAATTAATGCTTACAAAAATTGGCAAACTTTTGTAGCATCTGTGGAAAATATTCTCCGAGAATTTGGTAAAAAATATGTAATTAATTTTGTTTAGTTACTTACCATCTGAACGCAGAAAATTTATTTAAATTGAAAACCGATGTCACGAAGAAGGGTTGCAGGTTTCGGGTGTAGGGTGTAGAGATCACGGCATATCTCGACTCCGCTCGATAAGCTTGGATGGGGCTTGGAACCCCGACCAATGCAATCGTTTTGAAAAAAGGGGCTTGTACCACATAGGGGTTGTTGGGGCTGCCTCTAATATCATGTCCGGGTAAAGACTTATCATTTAGACCGCAGGGGGCAGGGGGAAAGAGGCTTTTGGGATTTTTGCACAGATGCGGTAATTATAAGTGATTAACCGGACTTGATATAACCTGTAACCCCACACCCTACCCCCGACAAGAAATAGCCCCAACGCGGCTTGGTTAAGTATAGGTAAGTGTGGTGTAAGAAGATGTTGTGCTGCATGAGGCACTAAAATTAAATTTTCTTAAAACACTACACCCTACCCTGACGAAGTTTCACCTTTTCTTCGCGCCATTTCCCTTTTGCCCTTAACCGAAAAGTATTGCCTCATCTCCTATCTTCTACACTATAGATGAAAGAACTTCAAAACATACTTGCAGCTTTTGAGGAAACTCAAAATAAAGGTGAACTCACTGCCTTAGCCACCGTTGTCAATACTAGTGGCTCTGTCTATCGTCGCCCCGGTGCTAGTATGCTGCTGACTGAAGCAGGGCAAATGATTGGCTGTGTGAGTGGTGGTTGCTTAGAAACTGATGTGTTTGAAAAAGCCCAAGCCCTAATGTTTGCTGATGGAGTTCCGGTTGTTGTAAATTATGATACTACTGCCAGCGATGACATTGTTTGGGGATTTGGTCTTGGTTGTAATGGTGTAGTTGAGGTACTCGTGGAACCGCTTTCTAACCAATTAGCCAAAGGTCAGTTGGATTTTATTACTGAATGTCTGCATGGGCAGCAGTCGGGGGTAATGGCTACCGTTTTTAAAGTGACTCACCCTTAATTGCAAGAGAATCACGAAATTGTTTCATACTTGCTAATCGTTCTTCTTTTTGTAGCGGAGGAACTAAACGAGCGACAGCTTTATCTTAACTCTAGCAAAATTACTTCTTCTCCCCTAGCTACTCGTTCCAAAAGAGATTTTAAATTCATAGCTGCTTCTTCAACACTAATTCTCAACACTTTATAACTCCTTTAGTTAAGCTTGAAGAACATAGAAAATTCCTGCTCACACCATTTCTTTATGAAAATTCATATCATTAGCCCGTCTCAGCAGGCTACCCTGCAAAAAGCCAATTTGCTTTTAGTACAGCTTGGCGTAAATAAATATACCATTTCAAATGGCGCAAGAGCTTGGAATACAATTATTTTGACTTTTGACTTTTGAACACCAGTTGCTTCAAGTCGGGGAACCCGCCCAACGCACTGGCTCCTTTTGACTTCCGCCTTGCGGTACTAGGTTCTGGTAGCCACGGGCTTTAGTTTGTAAGAGAATAAAGTGCAACACCATAGAAGATTTATATGACTATTGACTAATCTCAGTAGTTTGATTCACTTGACATTGAGTACACAACCCAAAAAACTCTAGGGTATGATAAAAAACTTTAAACTTATGGCTAGATTCTAACTGGTTTTCTAAGTCATGAACTGGGCATTGATTAATCGCGATTGAAACACCACATTGCAAGCAAGTAAGGTGGTGTTTATCTTGCTGTGCTAGGCTATAGAGGGCTTCACCATTAGCCAAATTTCGCACTTGTACCATGCCTTCTAGTTTTAAAGCTTCTAGAGAACGGTAAACTGTTGCTAAACCCATGCTCTGATTGGTATTACGTAGTTCTACGTAAATATCTTGGGCGGAAATGCCTTTTTTGATATTTTTCAGTAGATTGAAAATACGCTCTTGACTGCGGGTGCGTATGGCTCTCATAGACAATTATTTAAGTATGCCACTGTAGTTTGAAGCTGTTAGATGAGCTAATCGATCGATTAACTTTAACGGCTTCGTAATCTTATTTTCACTCAGTTGGAACAGAAAGTTATAGTATAGCTATCGCAGCATTCAGCAAAAGCCGTGCAAACCAAGTATCTAGCCAAAATTTTTGTTACCCTTCGTCCTTCAGTTTTAGACCCCGCTGGTGTGGCAGTACAATCCGGTCTTAAGCAACTGGGATACGATAACGTTGACCAGGTGCGGATTGGCAAGTACATTGAACTTACCATCACCTCAACTGAAGAGAAGAAAGCGCGTCAAGACCTTGATAACATTTGTGACCAAATGCTATCAAATCCCGTAATTGAAAATTACCGCTTTGAATTAATTGAGGTCGAAACTCAAACTGGGGTATTTTAGGGATTGGGTATAGGGCATTGGGCATGGGGCATTGAGAAGAGACAAAGGAGACAAGGAAGAAGGGGGAGACAAAAGAGAGAGTTTCAATAATTCCCCCTTGTCCCTTGTCCCCTTGTCCCCCCTGCCTCCCCTACCTCCTCTGCCCCCCCTGCTCCCCACTCCCCACTCCCCTAACTAATCATGAAATTTGGTGTTATTGTTTTTCCCGGTTCTAATTGCGATCGCGATGTTGCTTATGTAACCAGAGATTTACTCTTACAACCAACTCGCATGGTTTGGCATCAAGAAACAGATATTGCTGATTTGGATGTCGTTATTATTCCTGGTGGCTTTAGTTACGGGGATTATCTACGCTGTGGTGCGATCGCACGTTTTTCACCCGTGATGCAGCAGGTTGTAGAACACGCCCAAAAGGGTAAGTTTGTCCTCGGTATTTGCAACGGCTTTCAGGTATTAACTGAAGCTGGACTTTTGCCAGGGGTATTAACCAGAAATCGAGATTTGCATTTTATTTGCGATCGCATCCTCTTGAAAGTTGAGCGTACTAATCTCTTATGGACACAAGCTTATACCAGTAGTGAAGTCATCACTTTGCCTATTGCCCACGGAGAGGGGAGATTCTACGCTGACGCAGCCACTCTTGCAGAAATTGAAGATAACGGGCAAGTCATATTTCGCTATGAAGGGGAAAATCCCAACGGTTCACTAAACAACATTGCCGGGATTTGCAATCGTCGGGGCAATGTGTTGGGAATGATGCCGCACCCAGAAAGGGCATCAGACGCAATGCTAGGGGGTAGTGATGGCTTGAGGTTGTTTCAAGGCTTGCTAGAGAAAGTAGCGGCATTAGCGTAGAGCAAATATCGGGCAAAGTAAGTTGGATGTTTTGCGATCGCTGTCTGAAAGATAAATGAACATTCTTCTACAGATGGCGATTTATTTTTTACGAACGACGCATTAGTACGGGATAAGGGGACAAGGGGACAAGGGGACAAGAAGAAATTTCTCCCAAGTCTCCCCCACCAACCTCTGTCTCCCTTAACCCAAGCGTATTGCCTTATATAAGAGGGACTTTGATTCCGGTTCCCACCTTTTTAAGGGGAGCCAGTGCGGTCTTCTCCCAAAAGGAGAGGCTAGCGCCAAGGGGGTTTCCCCCATGAGCGACTGGCGTGGGTTAGAAGGGATCTAAGAGTGCCTAAAATCTATAGTGAAATACTTTTCAAACAACCTCTTAGAGCTTATTCCATAAAACTTTTGACTTTTGACTTTTGATTTTTGACTTCCGCCTTGCGGTACTAGCGTGTTTTAATCTTTTAGTAGACTTACAAAAGTCCGCGTACACAAAAAACTTTAAGCCAGTTTTGGCAAGTTTTTGAGAACAAAGAGAGAAACAAACTTATGGGACTTTTCGATCAAATTCTTGGTGCAGTCGCTAATCCCAATCAACAGGGGAGTTTAGGTCAAATAGGAAATATTGTTAATACTGTACAGCAGTTGAGCGATCGCACAGGCACAGATCCTTCTACTATCCAATCCGTTTTGTCTATTGTGGGTGGTCAAGTGCGTTCTGCTTTACAAGACAAACAAGCCACAGATGGGAATGAAGCTACACAAAATTTAGTTAGTCAATATGCTGGTACTTCTCCCAACCCTCAAGCCGTCAATTCGTTGTTTTCTCCTCAGATTCAACAGCAAGTAGCTGAAATTGCTGCCCAGCGCACTGGGTTGGATGCTGGTATCGTTCAACAATTGCTGCCTTTGGCAGTACCTTTGGTGCTAAACTTTTTGCAATCAGGCGCCAATGCTCAAAATCCCCAAACTGGCGGAAATCCTGTACTAAATTCCTTCTTGGATGCTGATGGTGATGGTGATGTCGATATCGCTGATGCGATCCAAATGGCTAGCCGATACATGAGACGGTAATACTTTTTCCTATTTCTTTTTTGATAAACCAGACATTAGTAATTAATACCTTGCTAGATTTTTAGCTAAGACATAGGCTGAGAACATACAGCAGTTTTCTTTTGCATAAAGTACAAAACTACGGGTTTTGAGGCAGTTCGAGCTTACGGCAGGAGGTAGAAACTTTTTATAAATTCTGCATTTGTACTTCATTTACTTGCAAACTGCTGTAAATTGCAAATATAAATCAGACAATCTATGTCTAAATTTTTTGAATGTATTACTGAGGAACTGCAAAACTTTATTGCTGCCCAACACCTATTCTTTGTTGGCTCTGCACCTTTGAGTCCTACAGGTCATGTTAATCTGTCTCCTAAAGGTCAAGATTGCTTTCGCGTCCTCTCTCCCAACCGAGTAGGTTATGTAGACCTCACAGGTAGTGGTAACGAAACATCCGCCCATTTGCAAGAAAATGGGCGGATAACCTTCATGTTTTGTGCCTTTCAAGAACCTGCGTGTATCTTGCGTCTTTACGGTCAAGGAACCACGATTTTACCGAGTTCTCCAGAGTGGGACTCGTTGTATTCTCTGTTTTTGCCGATACCTGGAACTCGTCAAATTATCGTCGCTGACATTGAAAAAATCCAGACTTCCTGTGGTTTTGGTGTACCACTCTATGAATATAAAGGTCAACGCCAGACTCTAGTAAACTGGGCTACTAAAAAAGGCGAAGAGGGAGTTCGAGAATATCAACAACGGAAAAATCTCGTCAGCATTGACGGTTTAGAAACACCACTGAGTAAATTACCCTAACTTTACCTGATGGATTATTCTATTCATCTATATATTTAGATGTAGGGGCAATTATTAGTGATTAAAGTAAAGGAGTCAGCAATCGAGAGACTCTTACAGCTAACTTGAACCAAAAAGGTTTTTTATCGTACTCATTAAGATCGACAGCAACACCGACAGCTAAATCATCCTCTAACATCTTTTTCACACTTTGGACAAACCCAGGCTCAGTAACAAAACCCATAACTTCAAAGTTGAGGGAAAAAGAGCGATTATCTAAGTTAACAGTTCCTACCCCTGCTAAATTCTCATCAACGACTATAATTTTCTGGTGCATAAACCCATTTTTGTAACGATATAACTTGATACCAATTCTTTCCATTTCGGTGTAGTAAGAGAAGGAACATAAATAAACAAATAAGTGATCGGGTCGATTTGGTAAGAGAATTCGCACATCGACACCTCGCATTGCTGCCAGTTTTAAGGCTGACAATGTTGCCTCATCCGGTACAAAGTATGGACTAGCAATCCAGAGGTGAGTTTGAGCTTGATTAATTAGTTCGACGAAAAAAAGCTTACAAGCTGGTAGCCGATCTGCGGGGCCTGTAGGAAGTATGAATACAGTTTGATTAGTTTCCTGATTAATTTTTACCTGCCAGTTAACTTCGAGAAGTTTTCGAGTTGCCCAATACCAATCTCGCACAAAGGAGTTTTGTAGGCTTTGTACACTTGGCCCTTCAAGCATGATATGAGTGTCGCGCCAGGGACTTAAGCGAGGATTTTTTCCTAAATATTCATCACCGATATTCAGTCCACCGATAAATGCGATTTCTCCATCCACCACCAAAATTTTCCGATGATTGCGAAAATTAAATTGGAACCGATTACCCTGACCTTGGGTAGTGTTAAATGCACTTACTGCAATTCCATGCTGTTGTAGAGACTGGATATAAGGACGAGATAATTTTTTTGAACCAATTTCATCGTAGAGAAAGTAGATGCTTATTCCTTGCTTAGCTTTAGCAATCAACGCTTCTTTAAACTCATTGCCTGATTGGTCATCATTAACAGTATAGAATTGAAACAAAATGTAATTTCTCGCCGATGCAATCTTTTTCAGCATCGCTTCATAGGTTTGCTGACCATTAATCAATAATTCAGCAGCATTGCCTGATGTGAAAGAAATTTCTGTAAAAGCCTCCGCTAATGGTTGCAACGGGGCTAGATTATCTGGTGGTGCAACCTGAAATTTAATAACTTCACTATAAATCGGCTGAATAAGCTTGTAGTGTTCTGCATAGACTGAGCGCAGTGTTTCAGCATATCCATGAAATTTAGTTCTTCCTAAAATCCAATACAACGGAATCGCTAGCCAGGGAAAGGTAATTAGAGAAATGCTCCAGGCAATTGCCCCTTGAGAAGAACGCACATTCATCACTGCATGGGCTGCATGTGCAACTCCCACTATATGAACAACAACTGTAGCTGTGCTAAAAATAGCTAGAACACCAGCATCTACAAGCATCTTAATTTTTTTGAGTATTGGTATAAGTAAATTCTGCCAGCAATGGCTTATGATCGGATGAACAAATTTGGTCTAGCACTTTAGCACTGGCTTTTTTCGCACTGATATTTCGATAGAAGATATGATCTAAAGGGGGTGATAACAGGAAGCGTTTAATTTTCTCCTTCTCATCGGGTGCGAAAATTACAGGCGTTAATCCTAATTGTGTTGTTACTTGATTGAGGATAACTGCTCTTTTTCGACTCCAAGTATTGAAATCTCCTGAAAATATTAGTGGCCCCCGATGTGTAGATAAGGCTTGTTCTAATTCTTTTAGCTGGATTTTAAACTTATTTAAATCTACAAAATTTATCAGGTGAGTATTGACTGTTAGGAGAGTTGTATTTTGTTCAGATAGCAGATACTCAGTAATTAAAGATATTTTAGGAGTTTTAACAATCGGTTCATAATGTTTAGTAGTTATTACTTTTTTGGTAATTGGGTTGATCGTCGAGGCTGTAAAAATTCCTGAATAAGTTTGATGATGAATGTCTACAAAATTAGGAGCAAAGCTCCAATTCATTTTCAACCATTTTGCCCATTCTTCTGCCTCTGACTTTAAAGAAAATTCTTGTAGAAATATGAGATTTGGCTGATAAATTTCAATTATTTTTGAAAAATCTTTTACCCAAGTGTTTTTATAGTTTTGTTTAGCAATATTCCAACTGAGAACTTTAATTGATTTACTATTAATTTTTGTTTGCAGTGAATTATTTTTATCAATTGTGAGTTCTTGTAAACGACTAAATCTATAACCCGGAATAAATTTTGTAAAGAGAGTGTTTACGTGTTCTTGAATATTAGGCATTACTAATATTAAAATGGATTTATTCTAGCTTAACGCTATTAAACAGTCGTTATAGAAAAATAGCACGTTTGTAAAGCTATAAGCTAATGTTCCATAAGCACTACAGATTTTAAAGCCGTTGAACAGTGTCGAAATGGATCGGGTGATTTTCCTTGATAGACCTTACAGTTTACTAAGAGGTTGTTTGAAAAGTAGTTAGCTGTGATTTTAATCACCCCCCTTAATCCCCCCGATGTATTGGCAGGGCTGTTTCATTCCCTAAAAGGCGTAAAATTACAAGTGCTGAAGGGATAAAAAATTATGGGTGCTTCTCTAATTAAACAACTGCGACAAGTTAAAGACTTTCGTACAAAGGACGAGCAAAGCTGAACTACGTCTAGCAAGCATTAAATCTATTAGTCCAACTCTCGATGTCGGAGAAAGTTTAACAGTCAAAGATTATACTGAAAAAATTGAAAACCTCCGACAATCTCTGGAAGCATACAATACCACCCTCTCTACTATTGATGTCTTACTAACCCAGATCGTTGAAAATGAACAAGATTTGGCAGACTATTCTGAGAAAATATTGCGTGGTATTGCTTATAAATATGGTAATAATAGCCATGAGTATCAGATGGCTGGAGGTATTCGTAAAAGCGATCGCAAGCGTACTGTGCGTCAAAACGTGGTTTTGTCGAAGTAAGTAGGTGCGATTATACGCGATCGCATTGATCGCAGACTTAAGCTGTTAATTTAGTTTTTTATTTGGGATGCGATCGCCTGTGCAGTATCTTTAGGTGTAGCGTCTGTTACTAACATCGTTATTTCTTGGTCAGGTTGGGGAATTCTATAAATACGGTTCAGTAATTGCCCAGCGCTGGATGTGGGCTGCTCTGAACCGTATTTTAACGATATCTGGAGTTTTGAGGATCGGCTGATGGATAAATCTATTATTCAGTTGGTTGACGAATTACCGACTGACAATATTACTGTCAAAGTTTTAAAGGCTCTTGATTATGTAGCACCAAGTGAATGGAGCAATTTAACGGGGTTTGACAATAATATCCGCGCCATTACTGGAGAAACCGATGCTAAGGTAGTTCAGAAAATTCGCGATCGCGCCGTCACTTTATACGAAGATCCTCAACAAGGCTACCAGTTTGCAATCAGACTTTATCAAACAATTGATAAGGCAGACACAGCTATGGCAACGGCAGCTTTAGCGAATAAAGTTAGTGAGAAAATCGGTTTTCTCTCTTTTTTAGGCAAAATTACTCCTAAAGCTGATGTCACTCAATCCATTGACTTGGTATTGAAAATTGCAGTTGAAATCATCGCCTTTTGCAAACTAAATGGTATTCCTCAACCTAATCCTCAAGAGTTTGCTAATTCCTTGACTAACAACTATCAAAATGCATCCCTAATGCGGATGGTAGCTCTAGTTTGTCTAGATGGAATTCTGCCCTTGGGCCCTGACTTTCTCAGCAAAATTCAGGGAGTTATTAGTGGCACTGATGCTGGCGCAATAACTCAAAATCCCGTTTTCTTAGCCGTTAATAACTTTCTTCCAGGCAGTAATCCTGATGATAAAGTTGGTTTTCTCAGTCAGGGTTTCAACTCCGTGCAAGGCTGGATGAATAATTTAGTATCCAAAACAGGCATAACCCCGCAATCAATTTCTAGGAATTTAGGTAATTTTATTCAGATTGCTGATGATAATTTAGATTTAGTTGCAGCATTCCTAGATCAAACTACCAATTACTACGAGCATACAGGAATTCAAACTGTCGCTCGCAATTTGATTTTGCAAGCATACACTCTAGTAAAAGAGGAAATTAAACAAGAGGAACAAAAGCCGATTCAAGATGTCTCATCTGCGGTTATATCAGATAATAATCAGTATGAAGTCAGCAAAACAGTAGAAGTCTGGGATAATGATGACGAGGATTGGTATCAAGGAACTATTGAGAAAATCCAAGATGACCAGTTCTTTGTTCATTACCTTGGTTACGGTTCATCTTATGGCGAGTGGGTAGGCGAAGATGACATTCGGACTCGCGATCTTCGCTCCAGTGATGAAAATGGATATGCAGTAGGTCAAAAGGTAAAGTGTTGGGATGATGACCAAGAAGCTTGGTATTCCGCAACGATTGAGCAAATCCAAGGCCAGCAATACTATCTTCACTACGTTGGTTATGACTCATCTTATGACGAGTGGGTTGATAGCGATGAGATTTGCTAACTGTTGAATAGCACGGGGCCCAGACGATAGCAATATCTCCGATGGGGTACGTCTATGCGCCCTGTGCCAATGTATATACTTTTAAAAATTCCTAATTGATCAGGACTTACGCAACTGTCACAAGCGACGGTGCGGCTGTGCCGCACCGAGTGCCAAACAACTAGATAATAAACATAGGAACATTCGGACGTTT
>NZ_JBALDA010000075.1:0-82410 GCF_036917535.1 Nostoc sp. | reverse complement strand
AAACCATTGCCTCTGCAAGTTATGACAAGACGGTGAAGCTGTGGAATCGCAAGGGGCAACTCCTGCAAACTCTCCAAGGTCATAGCGATTCGGTTTGGGGCGTGGCATTTAGCCCCGACGGTCAAACCATTGCCTCTGCAAGTTATGACAAGACGGTGAAGCTGTGGAATCGCAAGGGGCAACTCCTGCAAACTCTCCAAGGTCATAGCGATTCGGTTAATAGCGTGGCATTTAGTCCCGACGGTCAAACCATTGTCTCTGCAAGTTCAGACAACACGGTGAAGCTGTGGAATCGCAAGGGGCAACTCCTGCAAACTCTCCAAGGTCATAGCAGTTCGGTTAATAGCGTGGCATTTAGTCCCGACGGTCAAACCATTGCCTCTGCAAGTTCAGACAACACGGTGAAGCTGTGGAATCGCAATGGGCAACTGTTACAAGCGCTCAAAGGTCATAGCAGTTCGGTTTTGGGTGTGGCATTTAGCCCCGACGGTCAAACCATTGTCTCTGCAAGTTCAGACAAGACGGTGAAGCTGTGGAATCTCAATTTTGATGTGAATGATTTAATGATTAAGGGTTGCGCTTGGATGCGCGATTATTTGCAAAACAACCCCAATGTGAGCCAGAACGATCGCCATCTATGTGATGATATTGGCACACGCAGGTGATACCATTTTAGATTTTGGATTGGGAATTGCTTTGGTGCGTCTGGCTTGATGTGAATCCATCTGTCGCAATCATTTTTCAAATTGGTATAGCTAAGTAGATGTTCCCCTACAATTAAAACGCTACGCTTTTATGCAAAACTGTACTAAGAAACTGCGTCATTGAATAGCCTGTCATCGCGATCGCTTTTGCTCTAATTTCAGAAACTGCGATCGCCTCTATAATTTCAAATGATGGTGTGATCGCTCTTGCTGTCATCTCAGAAACTGCGATCGCTTGTATGATTTTATGATGATGGTGCAATCACAGAATAGCCCGTTGTTGCGATCGCTCTTGCTGTAATCTGAGGAAGTGCGATCGCTTGTATGATTATAATGATGCGATCGCTTTTAACTTATAGTGTGATCGAAATGATTTTGTGCTAACCAAGCTTCTAAATCACTTAAATCCGAAAAATCAAGTAAAGCCTCTGCTAAATCATCCAACTGTGTTGAGTCTAAAGCTTGAATTTTCAATAACTGTGCAGGTGTAACAGTTCCAACTTTACAGCGAAGTTGTCGCATAACAATCGATAAAGCTTTTTCCTGCTGGATATCCTGATAAATTACAGACTCGCGCATAGCATCATTAACCTTGATTTTGCGCTAACCAAGCTTCTAAATCGGTTAAACTCGAAAAATCAAGTAAAGCCTCTGCTAAATCATCCAACTGTGTTGAGTTTAAAGCTTGTATTTTCAATAACTGTGCAGGTGGAACAGTTCCGACTTGACGACGAAGTTGTCGCATAACAATCGATAAAGCTCCTTCCTGTAAAATATCCTGATAAATTACAGACTCGCGCATAGGATCACTCCGTAATAATCTTTTAATCAGTTCTTTGTTTAATACTAGCCCAGCCAATATTGCCGTTGACGCAGCAATATTACTTTGTATCCGGGTATCGTTTATTTGCTCAATAGCTTCTGCAACCTGTTGTAATGTTCGCGTTTTATCCTCAGTTTGACTGAGGGTTGCGAACGGTAACAAACCAGGAGTATTCAAAAATATCTCGCTGGGTTGTTCCCAAAGACGAATAACTCCAAATTCATGACGGGTATTTTCTAAGACAAAAGCTGTTTGCTGGACTAATTCGGATGTGGTGGGTTGCAGATAAATTACAACTTGATGCATCCGCTTTTGGGGAAATCTGCGATACACCCTTAACCGATAATCAGTCATCCAAAAGGGAATTTCGGCTTTTGCTTCGGTTTGAAATTCGATATGCAGAACAATTTCATCTGACTGTAACAGAATTAACGCATCTGCTCGAATCGGTTCGAGGGATAATTCTGATGGACTGAGTTGGGTGAGTGCAATAGATTCACCAAGTAACCAAGTAGCGAAATCGGCTGAATATGACTCTGCTAAAAAGCGACAGACGTTATCAAACATAGACAGGTATTATATCAGCAAGATATTGTCTGTCATTAGTCATTAGTCATTTTCCTTGTCCCCCTTGTCTCCCTCATCCCCAGTCCCCATTCTCTTTTCAAATTGGTATAATCTGGGGCTGACACTTTAATCAAAGAGATTTTAGTAATGAGTGATTACCCAAACTTGAAATAAAGCGATCGCCTGTATGATTTCATAATGATGGTGCGATCGCACCATTATCAGCTAGACACAACGAATAAGCAAAGCTTTATAACAAAAATCATGAGTTTGTTAATGAAAATCACGATTTTGCCAATGAAAATCATGAGTTTGTTCATGAAAATCACGATTTTGTCAATGAAAATCACGATTTTGTTCATGAAAATCACGATTTTGTCAATGAAAATCATGATTTTGGTGACGACAGCTTATATATTTACGTGCGTAGGCGTAGCCCGTCGTAGACATCGCTCTTGCTGTAATCTGAGAAAGTGCGTTACCGAACAGCCCGTCATCAACATCGCTCATTAATCAGCAATACTACAAATACTTCTGCAACAATAACCCTAACTTTTCCTTCGTCGCTGCTGGTGCTTTATCCAATTGAGTCAAAATCGCATGTTGCAACGCCGAATGCGCCTCACTCGCCGGGGGATTTTCACTCAAGCGCCGCACAGTTTCTTGAATCACCTTTTGAGCATTCACTGCATTCCGCAGCAAATTGCCAATCACTATCTCCACTGTCACAGTGTCATGGCCTGGATGCCAACAATCGTAATCTGTTACCAGCGCTAAAGTTGAGTATGCAATTTCCGCTTCCCTTGCCAACTTCGCCTCTGGTAAATTCGTCATCCCAATGATTGTTGCACCCCAACTGCGGTAAAGATTCGATTCTGCCTTTGTGGAAAAAGCTGGCCCTTCCATGCATACATAAGTGCCGCCGCGATGGAGAGTAACTTCTGGTAAATTGAGAGATGCGATCGCATCTGCCAACACAGTCGCCAAATTCTTACAAATCGGATCGCCAAAGGCTATGTGAGCCACAATTCCCTCACCGAAAAACGTTGAAATCCGATTTTTTGTTCTATCGATAAACTGATCTGGCACTACCATATCCAATGGTTTCGCCTCTTCCTTCAAGGAACCCACAGCACTAGCTGAAATTAAATACTTCACACCCAATTGCTTCATCGCATAGATATTAGCGCGAAATGGTAACTCAGAGGGTAAAAGCGTGTGATTGCGGCCATGACGCGCCAAAAAGGCTACCCGTGCACCATCCAAAGTTCCGAGAATCAAAGCATCAGATGGTAAACCAAAAGGAGTCTCGACTCGCACTTCTTCGACATCTTTGAGCGCATCCATTTTGTAAAGACCGCTACCACCTATAATCCCAATACTAGCTTGAGCCATGATTCTGAACCTGTTCTTTACCGATCTGCTCAGTTATTTTATCGAAAAGGGAAGTAGCACAAAAGGTAGCAAACAAAGCGATGTCTATCTGGAAATCTATTTAACATCTACTTTATTTTCAATATCTCCTTCCTCTAAAGCAGGTTCTTCAAGCGTAAACTCATCAATAAACGTAATTATCACTGCTGCCGCAGGCACTGCAAGCAGGATACCAATAAATCCAAATAGCTTACCCATTACCAAAAATGTCACAATCACCATTACTGGATGGATATTAACTTGCTGACCCATCACCAAAGGCTGAACAACATGGGCATCTATTTGATTCATTATTAAGAAAAGTATTAGTACAAAAACTAGCTTTAACGGTGAAATACTCAACGCTACTAATGCTGGTAAAAAAGTCCCAATAATCGAACCAAAGTAAGGAATTATTTCAAATAAACCTGCAATAATTCCGAATGGCAGGGCTGAGGGAATCCCCAAAATAAAAAGTCCAAACGTTGCTCCAGCACCCAGAAATATCATCGCTATCCCTGTCCCAAAAATCCAGCCCCGCAATCTTGTCTCGCAAGCTTTAAGGATTCGTTTAAACTGCTGATGATGTCGCCTTGGTACTAATCTTAAAATCCCTTTCACTAAAGAATTAGGATCGTAAGCCATGTAAAGCGCTAGAATTAACGTCGCGATCAAATCCACAGTTAAACTCAAAGCTTCACCTAAGAAAACTGGTACTCCACTTAGTAACTGGTCGGTTAGATTTCGTAATTGTATAAGTGCTTGAGAAATGTCCGGAATAAAAGTGAATTTCTGACGTAATTGCTCGACATCTGTTGTCAATCTATTAAGATAAGTTGGTAATGTTTTAATTAATTTTTGAGATTCAAATGTAACACTAGGTAAGACTACAGTAGCTAATACTACCAAAAATCCGATGATTAATCCAATTAGTAGCAGAACAGCAAGATCCCGTGATTTGACTAACTTTTGCAAAAACCGTAATAGCGTTCGCAAAATTAAAGCAATCAATGCTGCGATCGCTAAAAGTTCTAATACTGGTAAAAGTTGGTACAAGATGTAAAGTACCACAGCTAGCATTACCGCCAATGGCGCACCACGAGTTAACTGCGACCATCCATTGTCTGTATCTCTGGAATTCGCCATTACTATTACTTACTCTTCTGTTTTCATTTTTCAAATTTAGTGCCAGCAACGGCGCAAAATTTTTATCTTTAACAAAACAGAATTCAGGAGTTATTTTCAGAAAATATACGCTGAATTCTCAAGTTGATGTATTTAATTTAACTAGCTGCTCAGTTCATAAAAGTGCCAGGAGTTATTTATTCACACATCACGCGCTTTGAAAAAATTATAGATAGCAAGGGCAATGGCTATAAGCAACACTGCATGAATTAAGTTCCCGGCAATATGAAGTGCTAGTCCTAATGCCCAAAAAGCAACCAGCACAACAATAACACCCCAAAGTATACTCAACATATATTTGCTCTCAGTCAAGTAAGTTTTAATTTATTTATATATCTTACTCCCTAGCTGCACTTTTTATTCCAGACTCATCGAAATAAACAACTTTTAAAGTTTGAGACGCGCTAACCTTAGATTGACGCAAAAACTCTTTGAAATTCTCTTCTGTTTGTATTTTTTTGTAGTTCCTTTTTTATCTTCCTGGATATGTTGCAATTCCTTACATAAAATCAACTTGGACATTTAGGATACTCCCAGTCATTACCCAATTATTCAAGCGTTGATTACTATATATTTAGCAATCAAATTTCTGATAATTTTTAAAGATTAATAGTAATGATTAGTTTTTAAGTTGATTGTCACCATAGCGTGTAATCGATGCTTAATGTATATAAATGTTAAGTATACACACTCCTGAGCAGGAAGAGAAAGTAAGGGTTATACTTTTGAGAAAAGACTTGTTTTAACCCCTACTTTTAAAATTTTCATAAATCAATGACTCTCAATTTTCGGTTTGCGATAGTCAGCGACTTACACCTGGCACTTCCTCATACAATCTGGGATCATCCTAGTCGGTTTCATTTGGTGGAAGTCAGTATCTCAGCATTTAAAAGTGTATTAGAACATTTAATACAACTCGATTTAGATTTCTTGTTATTACCAGGAGATTTAACCCAGCATGGCGAACCAGAAAACCACGCCTGGTTGCAACAATGTTTAGCAAAGCTACCTTTTCCTGTCTATGTTGTTCCTGGCAATCATGACGTTCCTGTGCTGTTGGCTAATCAGCAATCAATTGCTTTTGCAGATTTTCCCTACTATTACATGAAGTTTGGCTATGACGATCCACAGCAGATTTACTACGTTCGTCAGTTATTACCTGGAGTTAAGCTGATTGGACTGAATTCTAACTCCTTTAACGATCAAGGAGAGCAGGTGGGGTGTTTAGACACCAAACAGCTACGGTGGTTAGAAGCGGTGCTGGCGGCATCTGGTGATGACTTAGTTTTGGTGATGGTGCATCATAATGTGGTAGAGCATTTGCCCAATCAATCGAACCATCCACTGGCATATCGCTATATGTTGTCCAATTCAGCAGAACTATTGCATCTGCTGAGGCGCTACGGAGTCAAGCTAGTATTTACTGGACATTTGCACGTTCAGGATATTGCTTACTTAGATGGAGTATATGATATTACCACTGGTTCATTAGTGAGCTATCCTCATCCTTACCGAGTGCTGGAGTTTCATCGGGATAACCAAGGTAAAGAATCGTTGCAAATTTTATCTCATCGCGTAGAGTCAGTGCCTGAGTTCCCTGACTTGCAAAAGTCATCACGACAGTGGATGGGCGATCGCTCTTTCCCTTTTTTAATCAAGCTACTAACTCACTCTCCATTAAACTTACCATTATCACAAGCAAAAGAATTAGCTCCTAGTTTGCGCGACTTCTGGGCAACTATTGCCGGTGGGGATGCGGTGTTAGATTACCCTCATTTTCCCCCAGAAGTGCGGCGCTATATTCAGACATATAGTGCATCACAGCCCCATCCAGGCATCACCACTGCTGGAACTTTGACTCTGATTGATAATAACAGCACACTCGTGCTAAATAAGAGTTAAGAGTCAACCCCTTTGGGGAATTCAAAATTCAAAATGACGCTCGCGGACTCGCTAACGCTGCGCTAACAAAATTCAAAATTATTATTCCCATAAATAAATTTAGCTGACGCGGGGCACAAGGGAATAATTAATAAGCAATGCCCAATGACCAATGACAAATGACAAACTCATAACTGATTTTGGCGACAAATTCCAAATGCTGAAGTGTAGGCGTGTAAAAAGGTTCTGCCACCAACAGGGCCGATTTCACCGCCACAGAAAAAGCCACCTATAGGAATGTCGTTAAGGTAGCGCTGAAATAGTTCAGAATCGAAGTTAGGTTTACCATAGAGTCCTTCACCTCGTCCCAGACAAGAAAACATCAAAGCAGCTACAGCTGAAGGTTCAGATTCTCGTTGGTGTCGATAACTTTGGAGGAGTAATTCGAGGTCTTCAGCAGAGGCTTGGGCATCGCGGAGGTGGAATTGCAGCCTTTGACCGGGACGGACGCGATCGCCAATTGCGATCGCCCCAGCATTTGGATCGACTCCAAGAATACCGCGAATTAAAAAGTCTCCTTGCTGCAAAGCCAGCTTAAATTCATCCATTGCCACACCAACAAACAGAGAGTGCTGTGCTAAAATTCGTTCTTGTTCGTTGAGACTAGCAATCAAATCTCGCAACACTACCAAAGGCACTTGCTCATCTAACTCTAGGATGATATTGCGATCGGCTTTTGTGACTTGCAATGGCTTGCCAATCGGTCGGCATCCCTGAGCTACAATCGTTTCCAAAACAATATTGCCAGTCAAAGCTATACCAACAGTCCCCTCACGATACAAGTTTTGCTGTTTCTCGCCGTTAGTATCTTTACAAAAAAGGGCAACACGACCACCCATACCTCCACCACTAGCCTGTCCCCCGACGATCGCCGATCCTGGATAAGCAAAATCCAGCCCTTGCAACAAATCGTTGATTCCAGAGGCGAAGGAACTAGACAGCAAGATAAACTGTGGTGTCGGTGATGGTGGCACACCGATCAAATCAAGCCAAGCATCTGGCGAACTGTCTAAGTCAGGTAATTCTTCAGCAACAATATGAAAAACTTGAATTTTTACTCCTGGAAGGTGTGCTAAAGTCAAGCTGATAGCTGGTTCAGCTTCCAATTCTTGGGTTTCCCCGCTAACTGTCGTCCCAATTACACCACCACCACTACAGCCAATTAGCACTGGCACAGAAAGTTTTTCAGCTAACAAAGGTAACAGTCGGGAATACTCACTCGTAAAAGCAGACGAAATAAATACCAGTCCTAGATCCGCAGGTGCTGTTAACGATGAAACTGCCCGTTCCACCACATCTGTAACAGCGGCTTCCAGAGAATGACGGGTTGATAGGGCATTTGCCCACTGCATTTGGTCTGCCATGAGTTTTGAGCTTCTTTCTCTTTTAGGCTAGTAGGTTTTGACTTTTTATTTTGGGAAGAATTGCATTTTACAAGAATTGATGCCAGCCCTTTGTCTCCTCCATCCCAAGAAGCTGGAGTTGTCATTCCCTAATATAGACATCTAAATATATTGTATGATTATTTATCTCTGCTACTAATTCCACAAAATCTTAAAAAATAAAGGTAGATGCATTATAGAGAAGGTAGCTTGCTGTATTGGTTATAAATCAATAGGCTAAAAAACTAACTTACCATCAGCTAAATAGTTAGAATGGTTAGTAATCAAGCTAAAAACTGCCATTTCTGAACATTTTCTATACTAGTATTAACAACACATAACGAGACTAAAGCAATGACCAACGTCCAAAAAACAGTAAAAAGCGACATCCAAGAGCAAATCCAACAAGAAGTGGAACAAGCGCGTACTGTCTGTGATACTAGCGGTAGCAACTCACCAGAGTGTGCTGCTGCTTGGGATGCAGTAGAAGAATTACAAGCCGAAGCTTCCCACAAGCGCCAAAGCAAGCCAAAAAACTCTCTAGAACAGTACTGTGATGACAACCCAGATGCCATTGAATGCCGGGTTTACGACGACTAGAAATTGAGGTTTCTGGATTTTCTGTTGTTTGGTTAACAAACAACCAGGATTGACTAAAGAAGACGCCCAGAGTGGGGGACGCGGAAACTCACCAATATCCTCCACTTGCAAGCGTTTTATTTAAAGCCCCCAATTTTAGTCGTGGAAAAAAATAAACTCTTTATTTGAATCAATAAGCTTCTTCCAAAGAGATAGGTCGCGATTTTCATCAATTAAATAATAAATTACTTGGCAGTAGGGGCGTACATCTGTACGCCCCTATGAATTTTTTGTAATACTCGTGACTTCTAGTCATACGAGATTCAATAAACTATTATCAAGAAGAATTCAAAATGAGTTGGAGTCCGACTGACTCCTGAATAAAAAGGTTTAACACCCCTGCCTTATTTGCCAGTCTACAATTAAGTAATGGTATAAAATACCACTTTTTTTATTCGGACTCCTGACTTTTTTATCTATTGTTTGAGAAAAAATATGGACTATAATATTTGGTTTCGACCTTTCGTCTGGATTGATTACCGACTAGCAGTATTATTTCTAGTAATTATTCCGCTAATTCTTCTAATTTGGGCATTTGTACAAAAAGCGGAAGGCATACAACGCTTATTGGCTATATACTGGCGAGTATCAAGCTTAGTGGCAATCACAGTTTATTTAATGATTGCCCAGTATCCAGTTAGCTTTATCTCTGGGTTCATAGCTCAGATTTTGATCCCGATTTCGTTGTGGTTCTGGGTGGATATCAACGACGAAATTGAGTATCAAACCAGTGGATCTTTGAAATTGATTTTTACCTCTTGGCGCTGGGCGACAACTGTTTATTGTTTTTTGGGCACACTAGCCTTTATCCCTTTTTTGGGTTGTGCTTTTTCTGCCAATATGCTGAAAACTCCCTATTGTCGTGTCTGGTTCGAGGCTCCGTTACTATTCAAAGAATATTTTCATGCTAACAGCAAGGCTGAGTTCTTAGGTTTTCTTGGCATAACTAGTTTAGTAATTTATGTGCTTTACTTGAGCTATTTTGTTTTAATTAAGCTAGGCAAGCAGGGACGTTCAGCCACACCACAATAACTGTCGCTGTGCCACTTAACTCTACTCTTAAAAAAATGAATTCCATTGGTAAGCGACTGGAACAATACACCGCTAAACGCCCCCAAGAAGTCCTAATTGTAACGGTGGAAATTGCTGATGAGCAAGATACAATTGCTATTTTCAAAGGCTTTTCTAGTTCTTTGATGCGCCCTACGGCATTTGATGCAGATGTACCAGTTCTATCAGATAGGGCAAACATCCTCAACATTGACCGAGTAGCCAGTCCTTACAATCCTGAAGCACCTCGTTATATTCAACAAGGAATTTCTTGGGAAGCTATGGAAGCTCTATTATTAGAAGTGGGAGTCTAACTAATAACTAATTCGTAATTTTACAGCAAGGCTAACTTTGAGATTGCTGATGAAGCGATAGTTATTTGTGGTATCCCTGTGAAACTGCTTTTAGACGAAAATTTGTCTGATCGAATTATTTCACGGATTGTAGATTTGTATCCTGATTCAGTACACTTTAAAACTTTAGGGTTAATCATATTGAATATATGCTCGGCAGTTTTTATTTTTATAGGCAGTCTAACAATGTGCTTTCAGCAGACCAAGGTTTGCTACTATCAAAGCAATGAATTGAAAGGCGTTCATGACACTATCGATTATTGCCGAACCTGCTCCTCTAAAATCGAATGACGATGGGGTAGTTCTCGTCGGCAAAACCCGCGTCACATTGGACACTGTGGTTGCTGTCTTTAAGCAAGGCGCGACAGCAGAGGAAATTGTTTATCGCTATCCGTCGCTCAATTTGGCTGACATTTACGCTACGATCGCCTTCTACCTCAATCATCAACCGGAAGTAGAAGCCTACTTGCAACAGCGACAGCAGCAATCACTAGAGATTCGGGCAATAAATCAAGCTAATTTTGACCCACAAGGCTTACGCGATCGCTTGCTTGCGCGCAAAGCAGCACAGGAAGCATGTTAAAATTCCTTGCGGATGAAAATTTCGATAATACGGTTGTTAGAAGATTATTCCGCCGTAGCCCGGAAATCGACATCGTTCGTGTACAAGACCTTGGGTTATTAGGCAAAGATGATCCAACTATCCTGGATTGGGCAGCCCTTATCCTGAAGAAAGCAAGCTATCTGAAACTGTCTTTATTTTTGAAGAATTTTTTTGATTTTTGAATTTAGAAAATGTCTCGTTCTGGATACACACTACCAGTATTTGCGTGCGCTGCTGCTGTTGCAGCTTTACATTGGTTACGCGATCGCCAACCCCTAACTTTAGTATCTATAGATTTGATTGAACCCCCTCAAATTGCAGAAATCCCCATTCAACAGGTAGCAGGACTATCTGAGAATACAGCTTTAGCAATCACCCGTAGTGACCCTGGTGATAATCTTGACCTGACCAGAAATACACCGATTTGGGCATTGGTGGAATGGAGGGAAGAAGGTGAGGCAGTCATTATTAAAGGTGGGGAAGGAATTGGTAAGCAATTGAATGCTGATGACAAGCCAGCTATTTATGCTTACGCTCAAAAGCTGTTGCAAGAGAATTTGCAACGAATGCTAGCACCTGGGGAAAAAATCACGGTGACGATTATTTTACCCGAAGGGCGATCGCTTGCTGTTCGCACTTCCAATTCTGCCTTTGGTGTGGTTGAAGGACTTTCCCTTTTAGGCACAACCGGCATTTCTCAACCTTTGAGTACACCAGATCAGCTTGCAGTTTTTCGGACTGAATTACAAAATAAAGTCAGTCGTTTTGAGAATTTAGTATTTTGTATCGGGGAGAATGGCCTAGATTTGGCGCGTAAACTAGGGATTAATCCCGAACAATTAATCAAAACTGCTAACTGGCTTGGGCCAATGTTAGTAGAAGCTGATGTGCTGGGTGTAAAAGAAATCTTATTATTTGGCTATCACGGTAAGCTGATGAAACTGGCTGGCGGGATTTTTCACACCCATCACTACTTGGCTGATGGAAGGCGGGAAATTTTGGCAGCGCACTGTGCGATCGCAGGTTTAAAATCACCAGATATCCAAGCTGTATTTAACAGTGCAACTGCTGAAGCAGCACTCACACACCTAAAATCCATAGATGCTGCAACTAGTAGTGATTGGGTAAATAAAGTTTACAGTGCGATCGTTGAAACTATCGATGTTCGTTCCCAAGAATACATCCAAAGCCATAGCGAAAGCGTCACAAAAGTAACAGTCTGTGGCTCTATTCTCTTTGATCGTGATCGCAAAATTATCGTGAAGAGTAAAACTGCTCGTCTGTTGATGGGAAAATTATGTTAATTTATTATGAATAATCGTAAACAATCCAAACAAATAATTCTTTAAGTAACCACTCTAGGGTAGATTTATCGTTTTAATACCATCTCCAACTCCGGGGTTTGACAAGTGCACGTAAACTAGCGTTTGTCAAGGCTTTCTATACCGTTATCAGCCTATTCTGGCTGAATAATAGCATCACCATAGACCACAAAGCATCTATTTATCCTTAACACAGATAATTCTCCCGTCATGAATACAGCGGTGACTCTACCAACAGAACAAGCGCCCCAAACATTGGAAAATTTTGGGCGGCTTGATCGCCAATTGATTGTAATTTTGGACTTTGGCTCTCAATATTCTGAGCTGATTGCCCGTCGCATCCGCGAAACTCAAGTATACTCCGAAGTTTTATCCTATCGCACTACTTCTGAACATTTGCGCCAACTCAATCCCAAGGGAATCATTCTCTCAGGTGGCCCAAGTTCAGTTTATGGTGATAACGCTCCCCATTGTCACCCAGAAATCTGGAATTTGGGAATACCCATTTTGGGTGTTTGCTATGGGATGCAGTTGATGGTAAAGCAACTCGGTGGGGAAGTGGCAAAGGCCGATCGAGGTGAATACGGCAAAGCCTCATTATATATTGACGATCCCACAGATTTGCTTACTAATGTTGAAGATGGCACTACCATGTGGATGAGTCATGGAGACTCAGTTATCCAAATGCCATCAGGGTTTGAATTACTAGCACATACAGAAAATACTCCCTGTGCTGCTATTGCTGACCACGAAAAGAAGCTTTACGGCGTTCAGTTCCATCCAGAGGTAGTACATTCTCTTGGTGGTATAGCATTAATCCGTAATTTTGTCTACCATATCTGCGATTGCGAACCCACTTGGACAACAGCGGCTTTTGTCGAAGAGGCAATTCGAGAAATTCGCGCCAGAGTTGGCGATAAGCGGGTGCTGTTAGCGCTGTCTGGTGGAGTGGATTCTTCTACCTTGGCTTTCTTGCTATACAAAGCAATTGGCGAGCAACTGACTTGTGTGTTTATCGATCAAGGCTTTATGCGGAAATATGAGCCAGAGCGATTGGTAAAGCTGTTTCAAGAGCAGTTTCACATTCCTGTTGAATATGTTAACGCCCGCGATCGCTTTTTGGCTAAAGTTGCTGGGATTACAGATCCTGAAGAAAAACGCCGCCGCATCGGACACGAATTTATCAGTGTATTTGAGGAAACATCCAAGCGCCTCGGTCACTTTGACTATCTAGCTCAAGGAACTCTTTATCCAGATGTGATCGAATCTGCGGATACCAACGTTGATCCCCAAACTGGTGAGCGGGTAGCGGTGAAAATTAAGAGTCATCACAATGTTGGCGGTTTACCCAAAGACCTAAGATTTAAATTAGTGGAACCTCTGCGGAAACTATTTAAAGATGAAGTCCGCAAACTTGGGCGTTCCATTGGTTTACCAGAAGAAATTGTTCAACGGCAACCCTTTCCTGGACCTGGTTTAGCAATTCGGATTCTGGGGGAAGTTACATCTGAGCGGTTAAATATTTTGCGCGATGCCGATTTGATTGTGCGGCAAGAAATTAACCAACGCGGTCTGTATCATGATTTCTGGCAAGCATTTGCTGTATTGCTGCCAATTCGTAGTGTTGGCGTTATGGGAGATCAACGTACTTACGCCTACCCCATTGTTTTGCGGATTGTTACCAGTGAAGATGGCATGACTGCTGATTGGGCAAGAGTGCCTTATGATGTCCTGGAAGTGATTTCTACTCGAATTGTGAATGAGGTGAAAGGAGTAAATCGGGTGGTTTATGACATCACCTCGAAGCCGCCTGGAACCATTGAATGGGAGTAATCAAGTTTTGAGTTGACTTGACTAAAAGCTCATTACTTTTTACTAAAGTTCAGATTACTTGCAGGAATTGAGATTCACATACAGCAGTTTGTAAGTTAATAGTTAGGTGTATTACTTCTGACTCCTAATTCCTGGTTGGATCTGGAGCGTCTTCGGCTTCGTTTCAATCTGCTTGAGTTAAAAGTTATTGGTGTAGATAATTGGTCTTTCAAGACGCGATAAATCGCCTCTCTACATCTAGGTTTTGAGCTTATCTGAACTGTATTGATTTAAAAATAACAATGCCGATCTAACTCTTTTTAAGACTCGGCATTGTCTATTTTTTTGACTTTTTTCAAGCTCCATCAAAATCTAAACCTGTTAGTAATAAGGTAATCAGTAGTTAGCAAGATTATTTTTGAACTTAAACTATTTGTTAAAATTAATTTTTTAAGATAAAAGAATTTAAATACTAACATAATTTTATCCAGTCAATAGTTATAAATGCCAGTGAATAATTAAGCATCAATTGGATGGTGACTAGACAAATTGATATCATGTCCGGCTAATTAATTATAATTTCCTTTCTCTATGTATAAAGCCCAAAAACCCCTCCCCTCTGCACCTGGAGCCCCTCTGCCAAGAACTGCGGTCTTAATGATAAGTCTTTAACCGGACATGATATGAGTTATTTTCTCGGAAAATCGGCGCGATCGCAGTAAAATTATCAATGGTATGGTATGGAGAAAAAAACAAGCAGCTCATTGGAAATACATTTCATTCGATCAACATTAATGGAGATGTTATGGAACCTGCTCTTCCCCTTGCTGGCTTAAACATCCTCGTAGTTGATGATGATGATGATAGCCGCTTTTACATTACTACCGTGTTGGAAGCTGATGGAGCCACTATAATGGCAGTTGCATCGGCAACGGTAGCATTGAAAGTATTACCTGAGTTGCAACCAGATGTCTTGATTTGTGATATTGCTATGCCTGATGAAGATGGTTACACCCTCATCCGCAAGATCCGCGCATTGAAGCCCGATATTTATGGAAAACTTCCCGCGATCGCCTTAACTGCTTATGGCGATCGCGAATATCGTAGCCGCGCTCTGGAAGCGGGTTTTCAGACTCATGTGGCTAAACCTGTCGATCCAGGAGAACTAGTTGCGCTCGTTGCAGAATTGGTTGCTTCTTATAAGAGTTAATACAAAGATGCAGTTATAGCAAAGTGCTGAGTGCTGAGTGCTGTTAGCGTCAGCGGGGCGTTTAGCCCATGCTGAGTAGAAACTCAGTATTATCAAAGGTTTCAGCAATCAACATAGTCCTAACCTATGCTTCGACTGCTATATTTGTCGGTCGTTATTTGTTATTTTCCTTCTCATATTTTTAAACGAAGAAATTAAGGTTATAGAACATTACTTTTGGTAAGGTATTGGCTTGGAAAAAAATATTGGCAATAACACAATATACTTAGGTTCTGGCTTGATCCCCTCTAACTCACCTTTTTAATGAAGCAATTAAAGCAAGTCTTTTTAAGGGGAACCAGTATAGTATCGAGCGTGATTTAGAATTGCTAAGACTACTTTGTTCCAGTTTCAAAGCTAATTTGCTCAGACTTATACGCTGGTGGCTCGACGTGAATTAAAATTCTCACTGGACGAAATCGTTCTTCTAATCGGCTTTCGACTTCTTCAGTGATGTGGTGGGCAGTTTCTACATCTGATGCATCTACTATTAGATGCATTTCAATGAACACTTGACGACCAAGAACGCCACGAGAAGCGATCGCATGACAGTTAATTACACCTGGAACAGAAGTAGCGATCGCGTGTATTGCTTCTGGTGCGATCGCCATTTGATCCACAAGCCAAGGCAAATTCTCTTTTAAAACTGACCAGCCACTCCAAAATACCAACAAGGCGACAGGAAAAGCTAACACCAAATCCATCCATTGATAACCTAGCCAAACTCCTATCAAGCCGCCAATTACAGAGATTGTTACCCAAATATCGCTCATGGTATGTGTCGCATCAGCAATGAGAATTGAGCTACCTACCCGCTTACCCACAGCACGTTCATAAAAGGCCACAAAAATATTCACACCCAGCACAATTAGTAATAACCACAACTCAGGTGGCGATATTTTTATCGATTCACCACCACCTTTGAGAATTCGCTCGATTGCTCCTTGCAGAATTTCAAAACAGGCTATTCCTAAAAATGAGGCAATTCCTAGAGCGCCTACTGCTTCAAACTTGCTGTGTCCGTAGGGATGCTCGCGATCGGGTTGTGGAGAAGAAAATTTACTCGCAATTAATCCTAAAACGTTGTTGGCGCTATCTGTCACACTATGTAAGGCATCAGCTAGCAAACTCAAAGAACCTGTCCAGTAGCCCACAAGTGCTTTCAATCCCATTACAAATAGGTTGAGTAGTAGGGTAATAATTAAGACCTTTCTTACTTCAGCGCGGTTATCGTAAGTCATAGATAATTTATCACATCAAATTCTATGACTTCTAATGTAGACCTCAAAATACAAATAAATATAAATAAACTGTATCAAAGTCTTACGCAGTAAAAGCTAAGTCTCTCTATAGCCTCTATGTTTTAGATCGTTTTGTTGAGATTTTTTTTAACTAACGCCAGCTACAAACTGGATATTTATTGTTAATGGCTTTAGAAATAACCGCGTATTTTTAGCATTAAATTTTAAGTAATATTGTAATTAACTTTGTTATTAATACATCAACTAATGTCATATTAAATTGTATTCAAAGATATTATGACAACCATCAGTGGTCTGTATTTACTCTAAATAATCGATCGGCTTAATGAGTGTTATTTACTGCCTTATAAGCATAAGGAAGCTCATGGTTTATCCAGAAAATAGTCAAAATTTGAGGAGCGAAATCTGACTCTTTCCATGTCAAATGTCTATTCGACACCAAATAGGTGTTATTCTACTCCGGCCAAGCTTGCAATGCTGTCTCCACAACCTGCAAGAGTTCCGTTCGGGTGGCTCCGGTTGCCGCCAAGACTGATATTCCACAATTGACCGTCACGATAAAGCGGGCGAGAGCGGCTGCATCAGAATTAGCTGGTAAGTCACCCTCTGAAATCGCCTGCTCGAAACGCATACGCAAAGAGGCTTCACTCGATTTTCGGCGTGCGGACAATTCCTGTCGGATCGGATCGGATGAATCTTTGCATGAAAGCGTGCCATGAACCCAGAGACATCCCGGTGGATTACGCGGATCGGTTCCTAAGTCAACAACCCCGTGCATCATCCGCTCGGCTACCTGACGCGCAGTCGGCTCTTTGAGAGCTTCACGAAGATAGGCTGATGGCCCGTCAGCATAGCGATCCAGCACTTTACGGAATAAAGATTCCTTATTGCCAAAAGCGGCGTAGAGGCTAGGACGATTAATGCCCATAGCCTCCGTCAGATCTGAGAGAGATGTACCTAGATAGCCCTTGCGCCAGAACACATGCATTGCACTATTGAGTGCGTCATCGGTATCGAACTCGCGGGGTCGGCCCATCGCCGCAGTGGTTTTTTCCTGTTTCATACTCATCAGTATAATAGTTTCTTGACAGGCTTACCCCTATGCTTTATATCTTTACCATACGATACAAAATTGTAATAACAAAAGAATACTATGAGCACCAAAAAACTCATAGGTAAGGTGGCATTGGTGTGCGGCTCATTGCCGACTGAACAAGCTGTAAAGCTTAGAAGTCAGCGTGAAAGTTCCAAAGAGATAAAACTCTGAATATAACTTTCACAACTCAATGTCTGAGTCAGGTGATTACGAATGAGAACACTAGATGAAGCTCAACAAGTTCAAATAACTTTACAAACAGCAGGTACGGAAAACCGTATCAAATCTCCTTTCACTTGTAGTCGAGGGCAAAATCAAGCTAATAGTTGACCAGATTATTCCACTCGAGCAGGCGGAAGCTCGTCGCCTTATCGAGGAAGGACAGGTGTACGGTACACTAATCCTAGCACCTTGAGGTGACCCGTCCGGTGAACGGGGTTAGCATGGGTGACTAACGATTCACCCATCAGGCCAGCCGCCGCCGCGGCACTATTGGACTCCAAAGTCATGCCTACTTTTCATCCCGATCTCAGGCTAACTGCTCGTTTGATCCCTCGATATTCCTTCAATCCATTTCTGAGGAAGCTGACCAACAAACTCTCGCAGTTTCGGGGTGTCCCCACTCCCCCCACGGTCGAAGGCGTGACAATCAGGGATGTCACTGTTGCGGTTGGACAGAATATAGAGTCGATTCGGGTGCGTTTATACTCACCGCAAAGAAGAACTGATGCTGTTCCAGCGATTTTGTGGTGTCACGGCGGCGGATTTATTATTGGTACATCAGAGCTGGTTGAGCGCAATAGCATATATCTCGCCCGTGAAGTGGGTATTTTAGTCGCGGCCGTTGATTATCGCTTGGCGCCAGAGCATCCTTTCCCGGTGCCGCTCAATGACTGCTACGCAGCGCTGAAATGGTTACATACTGAAGCCGCATCTCTCGGCGTACTGCCTGATCGGATCGCGGTCGGCGGGGAGAGCGCTGGCGGAGGTTTGGCCGCGGCATTGACGTTGTTAGCGCACGACCATAAATCAGTCCCGGTGGCGTTCCAGCTGTTGATCTACCCCATGCTCGATGATCGAACCACAACGCGCCGCGACATCGACACGTCCATGCTTCGCATATGGAGCTTTAAGAGCAACGTGTACGGTTGGACATCTTATCTCGGTCATGATCCGGGGATAGACGGTGTGTCGACCTACGCGGCTCCGGCACGACGTGAAGATCTCACCGGTTTGCCACCTGCGTGGATTGGAATAGGCACATTGGATCTGTTCCATGATGAAGACGTACTCTACAGCAAACGACTCCGCGACGCCGGCGTGCCCTGTCAAATGGATGTTGTCGAGGGAGCCTATCACCTCTTCGACATAGTAAGTCCCAACGCCGCAGTCGTTAAGGGTTTTCGCAAAAGCTACTTGGATGCTTTAAGGAAGACTCTTTTTCCTGAAGCGGGCTGATGGCTAGACATCGTGGACAAAAGTTGATGATCGACTCCAAGGCTGGTTCAATGCTGTCTTTTGAAGGCGAACCCGGCCCGGTGAATACCGACATGAACCAGCGGACGGTACATTTGCCAACACTATGAGAAGTATGATTGTCCTCCACCGCTATGGTCAAAGTGAAGAAGTCGCCGACATGGTTTCCTATCTTGCCAGTGCAAAAGCAGGCTTCGTCACTGGTGCGAGTCTGAAAATTGATGGCGGCTTCATAGCCTGATTCGGTAGTAACAGAACAACAGAGTAATACTCTGATTGCAAACTAATGAAAGCCTGTAGCACTTCAGTGCTTAACATAAGGACTAAAGTCCTTACTACAAACTTATTTACCCAGGAAAAAATACTTGTCTTGACAGACTAACGAATTACGCGCAGCGGTACTAGTGGTCTTTGAAGAAGACACCGATAACTATCAGAGTGGGATTCAGACCTCTTCTTCCGGTAATATAAATACTTATCAAGAAGTTTTAATAAAAAAATATGTCTTCAATTCCTCTAACATTGAACTTAATTGAAGGTTCAGTCTCCTTCAGTTTTTCACCCCAAGCAGCACGAGAATTAAAGATAGCGACGGAGCAACTGATGGAACGCCTAAAAGCGATCGCTGCTAAACCCACTCCTGGCGGTGGTAGAGTCACTCCCCAGCCTCCTCTGGAATATCGTTATACAGGTGAAGTATTTTTAGAAGTTTTTTGTAATCCGAATATCTGGCCAACGCCCTTCGCAGCCAAAGTTTTGCTGACTGTCCGCAACGTCAACATCCGCCTGACTACTGAAGCTGAACTTACTCGCATCATTGAAGACATTAATCAGTATTTAGAGCAAGTAGGATAATAGTTTATTCGATTTTTCTGTGCTTTTCGAGACTTTTTCCGAAAAAATACTATACAAATTTTGGATTTTGTGAAGATTGAGCCAGTTGCTGGCGGAGGTTCCCTTTGTGGTCGCAACTGGTGACGGTTAGCCCGACTTAGCAAACTTTTCCAGACAGATTTTGGCTTTAAACAGCAAGCAGGTTATCACTTACTAAAGATAAGCGATGCAATAAATTGGCAGTCAAAAGTGAAGTTCCTACACTTCTATCGGATCAATGTAGGAACTTACACAATCTACATACTAAACTCAAGCCGTGACACCAGATGTACAGAACAAATGGTTTTGATGCCTTTTTTAACTTGAAAAGTTGTATAAATTCAGACTCCAATGCTTCTGTGTTAATCAAAAACGCAAGATTCTGTATACGGCAATGCTCATTAAAAACTAGAGATTATCCCCTTGATTGAATGTTGAATCGTTGATGGTACCATCCACACATCAAAAACAAACTCCCAATCTCAAACCGAAATCAAACATTGATTAGTCGTTGTCCCACTGTTCGCGACCAATTAGGTCGCCAATGCGATCGCGTAACAAAAAGTCACATTTCTCTAATTCACATTCAACGCAAACCCACTCTCTCGCTGGAATGTATTGGCAGAGGGTATATATTGGCTGTTGTCGGCTAATCATTCCCTTTTGCACCAGTCGGCGTGCTTCGTCTTGAATCACATCTAGAGAGTAGTAATTTATAGAAGGCACCGTATTCACACTCATGTTTTTTACTCACAAATTAACACTTACGATAGTGTTCCCGTTAAAAATTAGGAACAAACATTACAGAAATTATACTTGTGGCTACAATTTTGTAGTTTGCTATACGGAACTATTTTTATTTTGACGCTACATCTCTGGAAAATATCTTAAGAAATGTTAAGAAAGTCAATTAATCCTGACATTTCGGGAAAATCCGCTTTACAAAAAAAATTCCGAGTAGTTAACTTAACCTGCTTATTAGCTCGTATGACTTTGATGCCACAAGTCTGAAAGTCTTGCAATTACTATATTTAGACAAGATTTGGTTGGTGGGAAAAGTTTATATTGCGTAAGCGTAGCCCGCCGCAGGCATCGCTTACATATCAAATAATCACCTTAAAAGCTGGATCTATAACTGCTGGTATTCATCTAAGGTAAACAACACAATAATATTTGTCAGTTGTTTTTGTATAAACTGTTGCAAAACATAACGCTTAAAGTATACTACGAAGGCTTTTACCATAGCATCTGTTAATAATTTATTAAGTAAGCCCATAATTTATTAGTTAATTTCAGCACTAACACCATCCAGTTTTCTTTGAAAAACATCTGTAAAAGGGTGGAATAATACTTTGATTCGTAATTAGGACACATATAAACAGGAGTCAGAATACAGAATTGGTAAATATTCCACCTCTCAAGGAATGGAGCTTTAATAAGGAAGAATATTTAAACCTTGTTTCGCCCACAAGAAGAGAAGTGTCTTGCTGAATGAAGTTATGTTTACATTAAAACAGACGCGATCTAGTCACGTCTGTAAACTGTTTGGCGGATTTGCTGAGATTAATTGTTCTGAAGTTACATTGTTGTTTTAGTTACTTATTCGGAGAATTCCTGATCATTTTGAACAGTGCTGTCTTCTACTTCTAGCAGATTTTCTGGTGGGCGATCATGGTTAAGTTGGTTTAGTAGTGCCAATACCTTATTACCGCGTTCTATGGAGCGATCTTCGAGAAATATTACTTCTGGTGTACGACGTAGCCGTACCCGCGCCCCAAGTTCGCTGCGGACGTAACCCGTGGCCGACTTTAAGCCTGCCATTGTTTCTACCTTAGCTTCATCTGTACCATAGATGCTGACATAGATTTTAGCGTGTTGGAGATCCCCGGAAACATCAACATCAGTAACACTGACCATTCCAGTACCCACACGGTCATCCTTAATTCCGTTAAGCAGCATTTGGCTAACTTCCCGTTTGATCAGTTCAGCAACCCGGGAAACCCGACGATTTGTAGCCATAAAAATTTCGCCTCATCACAGAGGTTGTACGACAAAAATAGATGCAAATTGGTTAGACAGTACTTAGCGGGAGCAACGCCAAGAGCAACCGTCTGTGGGGCACAGCCCCGATATAACGCTAGTCTAGATTGCACTCAAGCCTAGCATTGCCCGTAGGGTGAAAGTAAGGAATACTAAGCTGCTCACAAATAAACCCAAGATAGCGATCAAGGTGATAGGGCGTTTCAACAATGGCACTAATGGCGCAAAGGTGTTCAGAAACAAGCCTAAGACGATTGTAATTAAGTACCGAGGGTAGCGAAAGACGTTATCCCAAAATCCGTCAAACATCTGAATGTAAACTGCCTTGTTATATACTTACGTTTGTTTTGATATGCTTTATCTACTCAATTGTAATATATGCGGCTGGAAAATTAACCAGTTAATCTAAAATTTGGTTTGTCGGTTATATTAGCTTTATTTAGTCATAATTATTTTCAGTTAAATTGTAAATAAATGGTAATTCAAGTCTCAAAGGGAACTAGCCCGCGTCCATTTTTGAAGTGGGCAGGGGGTAAAAGTCGGTTAATACAGCAATATATTCCTTATTTTCCCAAGAGTTATAAAAATTACTATGAACCATTTTTAGGTGGTGGTGCTGTTTTTTTCTATCTCCAACCAAATGCAGCTATTTTAACTGATATTAATGCCGAATTAATTAACACTTATTGTTGTGTTAGAGATCGGGTTGAGGAATTAATTTCTCTATTAAAAGAGCATAAAATCCGACATGATAAAGATTATTACTATAGTGTTAGAAACAACTATAGTGGTACTGATATAGAAAAAGCTGCTCGTCTAATTTATCTTAATAAGACTTGTTTTAATGGTCTTTATCGAGTCAATTCACAGGGAAAATTCAATGTGCCATTAGGCAGATATGACAATCCCAATATTTGTGCTGAGGTTTTATTAAAAGCAGCCTCCGAAGCACTTTCCCATGCAGAAATTAAACAAGTAGATTTTACAGAAGTCTTAAATCATGCGACTAGCAGTGATGATTTTGTATTTTTTGATCCGCCCTACCATCCTATCAGTGATACTAGCTATTTTACTGGTTATAATCAAAATTGTTTTAGTAAAAAAAACCAAGAACTTTTAAGAGATACTTGTGCAGAGTTAGCAATTCGTGGTGTCAAAGTTATGGTATGCAATTCTAATAGTGAATTTATTAAAAAAATTTATACTGATATCAATTTTGAAACCTATAAAATTAAAGCAGCGCGTTCAATTAACTCGAATATAAAAAATAGGGGCATAATTGACGAACTATTAATTACATCATTCTAAAGATTTTTATTTGCCCAAGCAATGAATCTATCTAAGCTATAAACTGCTAATAAATTATGGTTATCATTAACTCTTGCTTTCAGCCATTTGCTTGCACCTTCTCGCATACCTTCACCGCCTAAAATTACGATAGTTGGTGCAGGATAATAGTTCTGGATGTTCATGTTTAAGTAAGGAAACTTTTCATCAACCGAACCAGGGCTTTCTTGCCATTTGCACTCGAAAATTAAACCAGATGGCATTACAGATGAGCCAACAACATAAAAATCAACCTTCAGATAGGTATGATAAATTCCAGTTCCAATATAAACTTCTTTTCCATAACGTTTTGGCAATAAAGTAGCATTTAGTATAAATTCTTTTTGGACATAGTTCCCTACTTGGAAATAATTATGCCCATGCAAGATTGCTTCTACATTTGCTTCTAAAATATTCCCAGACTTATTTGCCCGTCCGCCTTGAGTCAGAGCCATCCTAAATCCCTCTGCCAAAAGTCCTACTTATTATAGGATTTCACAGAAGCAGTAAAAAAGGGTCAATTGCTTAATATGAATTTTTGATTTTGCCTAAACGTAGTTGGATTAATAGGTAAAAAATCTGAATATATTGGTATTTTTGTACTAAACAAATACAAATGTATTAATAATTTAAATTAGAAACGAGTTACTAATTTAGATAATAGTTAAAATAATGGATTTTTCTTTAGTCTCAAAAACCAACTATTGCAAGCGACTCCGCCATTTTTCTGGGTCTTGTGAACAGTGGAAAACAGCGTATATAATAATCTCCTGTTCATTAAACTCATAAAAAATGACGTATGGAAAACGCCTAATTGTAGCGCGGCAATAGGTTTCATGAACAATCTGGTATGTGTTGGAGTAACGCTGAATTAAATTCAGGCAGGCATCAATACAGTGTAAGAACTCAGCGCTAAACCAAATTCACGCCCCTTGTGCCAGTAATAAGCCTCAATAATGTCTAGTTCTGCGGCTATAAGGCTAGTTAGATTTCTAGCCATATCGTTGAGAAATTCTGGCTTTTACGTCTTCAACAACCTCTCTCATAACTAGAATTTAGCTTGGATAAATTTTAGTTATTTCGCCTTGACTTCAACCAGTCTGAGCTTCAGTATGACCATTGCGGATAGACCATGCTAGTTCTAAAAGTTGAGTCCAGCGCTTTTGCAGCTGTTTGGGAGTGCATTTGATGGCTTTGGCGATCGCAACGTCGTTTTCCCGTGCAGTTTTTAACTCTAATATTTGCTGTTGCTGTTCTGTGAGTTGATTTAAAAAGATTTCCCACTGCTGGCAAGATAAACCCAATTTTTGCTCTAAACCCGCGCCTAACCATTGATGTACTAATTGCCAATGGTGTTGTTTAGCAAACTTTTCTACGTGGTATTTAAACCGTTGTTGGAGATAATCGCGCTGACGGCTAGTTAGACCAAGAATTTGGTCAATTTCTGGGGCAGAGAGGTCTTGAAGTTTCAAACTGAGGTAGTTCATACAATCAGATTGACCTTGAGACTCCAGGTATTTCATCAATTCAGTGATGACGCGATCGCGTTCTGATTCTTCAGATGGATCGAAATTAGTTTGGGCGATCATTTGCGATCGCAGCTGTTGCACTGCCGAGTTGCGCTGGTAAGATTCTGCTTCTTCACCCTTAGCAGACTCTACCGCCATTTCAATATCCACGGTAGTTTCTTGGGGCTGACGACGAGCAAAACCTTGGGCGCGCAAGATAATCAATTGCTGATTTGTACCACCAGGCAAATTGATCCGGCGTTTAGCATACTGTTCTGTAAAGGCCATGTATTCAGCTAATTGCAGCTGAGTACGCGGCGTGTGATTCTCTGGTAGTTCGTTTTCTCTACGGAAAGCTTTGATTGCTTCGATATAAAATGCTTGTAAAAAATCTTCAATCAGGCTGTAACGAGCATCAAAGCCCAACTCCGAACCAGATACAGTTACATGACGGTAAACCATAGCACCCAAATTGCTATGTAATTCCACCCGCCCTTGTTTAGAACCTAGTTGGTAGTAACGTAAGCATTTTTGCATCCGATGCCTTCCCAATGTCATCTGCCAGGACTTGATTTCCCCAGATGTTTGAATGCGGGAGCTTTTGTCGCAAATGCGTTCTACTTCTACGGCTATGCGCTTTGCTAAAGCTTCTATACACTTGGGTGTTGCTTTCACTTGCGCTTGCATTTCCTCAGACAGCAATTGAATCAAGCGATCGCTGCTGCTATCTGAAAATTCTTCAGTCGAAATGTGGTTGTCAAAAATGGGTGTAGAGTTGGGTAGATTGACGACGTTAGCTTTCATGACTTTTCCAGTAGTATTGCACCGTAATTACAACGCAGACACAGCAATCAAGACCGTCCTGGGCTGGAGAATCTTTAGGCATTCATCCATCAAGACTTGCCGTATATAATGCTCACATCTAAAGCTCATATATCAAAACTATAGGAAATACGAAAGAGTTACAGTTCTGGCAATGTGTCGGTTTTGTTCACAAGCCACCATCTCAACGCTGGCACACGAGTACCCGCCATTTTGTTAAAGTTGTCAAATACCTTACTGTGCCAAGTTTTGCCACCATCCTCTTATATCCACTGCCTCACCGAATAGCCGATCCTAGACATCGCTTTTAAATATGACAATTTTAAAACTGGAGTTATTTTTATCACAATTTCCGAAACAAAGAGGTGCGCCTATGAAGTGGAATTCTTATACCCATGCTGCTGCTGTTTCCCAACCTAAACCCCTCCGTATAATTGCTGCTTCGTCTCCAGTCATATCCAAGATAGTAGATACTTCAAATGTAGGTTCCTCACCAGTGTCTACAATTATGTCTACCAACTTGTCCAAACGATCAAATAGCTCTACCCGCGACTGAATCGTTTCAGGATCTATCCGAATCATGCCATTATCTGGTTCATCTGGTGGCAGATGTACTGAAGTTGAAATAATCGGATTGCCCAACGCTGCCAGCAATTCCAAACACACAATATGGTTTGGTACTCTAATTCCAGTAGTTTTCCGCTTGGGGCTTTGCACCAATCGCGGTACTAACTTCGTGGCTGGGAGCAAAAACGTGTATGGCCCTGGAATCAAGCGTTTCATAATCCGATAGGCTGTGTCACTTACGAAGGCATAAGTTGCCACATTTGAAAGCGAGGGACATAAAAATGTCAATGGTTTATCGTTTGCTAGCTTTTTAATTTGCCGTACTCGTTCTACCGCCGACTTAGCATTCAAATCACAACCGATCGCATAGACTGTATCAGTAGGGTAAAGCATGACTGCTCCACTAGAGAGCGCCGACTTTATTTCCTCTATTCGGCGAATTTGAGGATTATCCGGATGAACTGGGAAAATTTTTGCCATAGGACGGAGATTGAGGACTGGGGATTGGGGATAGGGGAGAATAAAAAATGATTCTTGACAAATAACAAATGACTAATGACTAATGACTAATAACTAATTTTTTATGAATAAAATCGCTTATCTTCAATGTCCGACAGGAATTTCTGGTGATATGTGCCTGGGTGCATTGGTAAGTTTGGGTGTTCCTGTAGAGTATTTAATTGAAAAACTTAATAGGTTAGGTATTGAACAGGAATATCACTTAAAAGCAGAACTTGTTCAACGGAATGGTCAGCAGGCGACTAAAGTTTATGTAGATTTAGTACACGATGATCGCCATCACCATCATCACTACGATCGCGAACACAGTCACCATCACACACGCCACTTGCCAGAAATAGAGCAGATGATTCTCAAAGCGGGGTTGCCATCACGGGCAGAAGCTTGGAGTTTAGCGGTATTTCGGCAGCTAGCGGTGGCAGAAGGGGCGGTGCATGGCATTTCACCTGAAAAAGTTCATTTTCATGAGGTGGGTGCTATAGATGCGATCGTAGATATTGTGGGTACTTGCCTGGGGTTGGATTGGTTGGGGATTGAAAGCAATAACGAAGGATTGCCCCTACTTTACTGCTCGGCGTTTCCAACTGGGGGCGGCACTGTTTGGGCTGCACATGGTCAGATGGCAGTACCAGTCCCAGCGGTATTAAAGCTGTGGGAAATGCGGGGTTGTCCAGTTTATAGCAATGGCATTGACAGAGAATTAGTAACACCAACAGGAGCAGCGATCGCCACTACTTTGGCAAGAGATTTTGGTTCACCACCTGCGATCGCTATCAAGCAGATAGGACTGGGCGCAGGAACCATAAATTTACCCATTCCCAATATTTTACGCCTCTGGTTGGGTGAAAGTGTAAGTTTACAGGCAAAGTTCAGTGATTCTGAAGCTACTAGCTCAAATTTGGAAACCATCTCGGTATTAGAAACCCAAATTGATGATTTAAGTCCACAAGCGATTGGCTATGTGTTTGAGGCGTTGTTTGCGGCTGGGGCACTGGATGTTTTTACCCAAGCGATCGGTATGAAAAAATCCCGTCCGGGGATTTTGCTAACTGTGATTTGTCATCCAGAAAATTTACTCAGTTGTGAAGCAGTTATCTTCCGCGAAACTACAACTTTGGGTATTCGGCGAACAACTCAGCAACGCGCCATTTTACAACGGGAAATTCAACAAGTGGAAACGGAATATGGCAAAGTGCGTGTCAAGATAGCATGGAAAGGGCAATCACCAGAAAAAGTTATTGCAAATGTGCAGCCAGAATATGAAGATTGTGCAGACTTAGCCCGAAAGCATAATATTCCTTGGCGCGAAATTCAACGGCTGGCACTACAGCGTTGGTATTTAGTCAATGGCTGATACAAATTCCTTGTTCCTCGTTCCCAGTCTCGTACTGGGAATGCCATCCTAAAGGTTCTGCCTCTGCTCACACATCAATAAACTCTACCGTGTTTCGCTTTTACAAGCGTGCCATTCGCATTCGATTGTCATATTTTGAGCGATGGAAAACTTCCATTTCCCGACATTTTTAGAGATATGAATTTTTCTAGTTTAAGTAATGATGTTTTTCAAATAATTCGCACTAACTAATCCAATTAGAGAATTGTCATACTCGAAATGATCAGAGTCGCTTACGTATTAAAGAATAAGTTTATGTACAACAACACTTCGGATTACTTTTAAATAAAACTGATAAGCTATGCACTATCCACTATTTAATAGTTCGATTCAGGTATTGACACAATGTCTTTATCCAGATCTTACTAAATTTTATATATTGTTAATTGTAAGCAACGTTATAGCGTTGAAGTTTTTAAGCACAAGTCAATAATGCCCCCTATTCAACTGATCTACACCAACATGTCTAAGTTTCAGTTTAGTTTTTTAGTAGGCTTAATCAGCGCCCTTAGCGTTTGTGTTAATCTCCCAGCAGCAGCTTTACCAGGGCAAGACGTTGAGACAGTAATACGATGGTCAGATAATCATCAGTTGATTGCTTTCCTCATGCCTAGCATCAAATTACAAACGGTAGAACCCGATTTGTACTCTACATCTAAATGCCTTGGCAAGGAGTTAAGTTTTGCCGTTTGGGCACCTAATGGCTTGGTGATCCGAGAAACCGTCGATTATCGGTCTAGTGATACATCTTTCAATTTCGATCCGAAGAATTCCGCTGGAATTAATCTGATTCGACAAGTGTACGATTCTGCGATCGCTCAAGATTTTGTATCTTCCACCCTGATATATCACAGAAACGATAACACTCTCAAACCCAGTTTTTACCGAGGCAGGCGCTACGGATATATCACGGAACACTTTCTTGATCGCAGCCGCCAGGATATAACTCAGCAACGCACTGTGTCACAGCTAACAGTAGTGCCTCTGGGCCAACTAGAAAACGAAATTCAACGCGATAAAAAAACCTAAGGTTATTTCCTCAACTTCGATAGTGTGGACTATTTGTGCGACCCAAGCCAAAATCATCACCCAGCAAAGTTGGTGTGACAGACCACTAGGTACAGCGCGGCGGAAATAAACAGACCATTCAAAATGGCACAAAAGCCCGTCAGACAATTCTTTTGACTTTTGACTTTTGAGAGCCAGTTGCTTCAAGTCGGGGAACCCGACGACACTTGCTTCAACGCGGGGAACCCGCACAACGCAGTGTCTCCCCAACGCACTGGCTCCTTTTGACTTCCGCCTTGCGGTACTAGGCGTTCAGTTTTTTCTCGACCAATTCGTTAGTTAGCTTAGGATCGGCACGTTTGCCTGTCTTTTTGAGAACTTGTCCGACAAAGAAGCCTTTGAGGTTAGTGTTACCGTTGCGATATTTTTCTAGTTCTTTGGAGTTGGCAGCTATGACTTCATCAACAATTGGTTCCAGTACGCTAGGATCGGTGATTAACTCTTGTCCGGCAAAGGCTTTCTCAGGAGAAATACCACTAAGCAAATCTGGCAACTTTTGTTTAGCTTGAGCATTGCTAATTTTGCCTGTTTCAATGCGAGTGATAATATCTGCTAAATTGGTGGGAGTCAGAGCGATTTGAGTAATAGTGAGTTTTTGCTTATTCAGGTGGGCTGCAATATCTTGAGTAATCCAGTTGGCAGCAGCTTTGGGATTTGCTCCAGATGCGATCGCAGTTTCAAAATATTCGGCTATTGAACGATCTTCTGTCAACACTCGCGCATCGTAAGCCGAAAGTCCTAACTCACTTTCATAATGATGGCGCTTTTGGGCTGGTAATTCTGGTAGTTCGCTACGCCATTGCTCTAATTGTTCGTTTGACACCTCAATTGGTGCTAAATCTGGTTCAGGGAAGTAGCGGTAATCGCTAGAACCTTCTTTCACCCGCATACTACTTGTGCATTGAGCGCCTTCTAGCCACAGCCGAGTTTCTTGGATGATGCGCTCGCCTGCTTCGATTGCAGCTATTTGGCGTTCAATTTCGTAGTCAATCGCTCGTTGGATGGCGCTGAAGGAGTTCATGTTTTTAATTTCTACCTTAGTGCCAAACTCCTTTTGTCCGACTGGACGCACGGAAATGTTGACATCGCAGCGCAGAGATCCTTGTTCCATATTGCCGTCACTCACGCCGAGATATCGGACAATCCGCCGCAACTCTTCGGCATATTCAGCAGCTTCTAGTCCAGAACGCAGATCGGGTTCTGAAACAATTTCTACTAATGGGATACCTGCGCGATTGTAGTCTACCAGAGAATAGGAAGAACCAGAAAGGCGATCGCTACCTCCGTGTACCAATTTTCCAGCATCTTCTTCCATGTGCAGACGCGTAATGCCAATGCGTTTGCGAATCGGATTCCCCTCAGCATCTACCAACTCAATTTCTAACCAACCATGTTCTGCGATCGGTAGATCGTATTGAGAAATTTGGTAATTTTTGGGTAAATCTGGATAAAAATACTGTTTTCGGTCAAACTTGCTATATTTAGCGATTTGACAATTTAGTGCCAAACCAGCTTTGACGGCGTATTCTAATACTTTTTGATTGAGTACAGGTAAGACCCCAGGTAAACCCATACAAATTGGGTCAATGTTAGTATTGGGGTCAGAACCAAATGCCGTAGAGCTATGAGAGAAAATCTTGGTATTTGTACTCAGTTGACAATGAGTTTCTAAACCAATAATCGCTTCATACTCAGTTTTTACAGTCGTAGCAGTGGTCATAATATCAATAATTTGGGCATAATCCTTGTAGTGGTACTATTGTAGCGGCCTATTGAGTTGCCCTGAAGACGGTTATTTGGGTGAGCAATGCTTACCTTTTAAGCTATAAAAGGGAGATGCAAATCTAAGAGGATGTTTGAAAAGTCATCCAACGTATGTTTGACTACTCTGGCTATCGAGAATTTGAACGAGATAATGAGGGTTATAGGACTTGCAATCGCTTCTCTAAGTTGCATTTTAGGCTCAAGCTGACACTTTTCAAACAACCTCTAAGGTGAAGAAAATCTTAATCATTGGTTCTGGGGGTGCTGGTAAATCTACCCTAGCCCGTGAACTGGGAAACATCTTAGGTTTAGAAGTGATTCACTTGGATGCTTGGTACTGGAATCCTGGTTGGGTTGAGACTCCAAAAACTAAATGGCAGAGCATAATTCAAGACCTAACCCGACGAGAATCTTGGATTATGGATGGTAACTATAGCGGTACTCTTGACGTTCGTTTGTCAGTTGCAGACACAGTAATTTTTTTGGACTTTCCCCGACTTTTATGTTTGTCGCGAGTGATTAAACGTCGCTTCATGTATGCTAGACAATCCAGACCTGATATGGCATCAGATTGTCCTGAAAGATTGAATTGGGAATTTTTCAAATATATCTGGTCATACCCAATTATTCGTCGTCCTGGAATTCTAGAAAAACTTAGTCAAGTAACACCAAACCAGCAAGTTATTATTCTCCGCAAACCAACACAAGTTAGAGATTTTTTACAAAATATTTCCCACTATTCAGATTGACTCAATTAATTTTTATTAAAATTATCTGAAAAACCTATATAAAGTATATATTATTATTTATCTACTAAACCAATTACCAATAATCCAGGTTAAATTAGTATAAAAAAGTATTAAATTAGTAAATTAAGTTAGGAAGCAACTAAAATCATAGATTATGATTGATGTCAAAACAGCAGTAAATGCTGCATATCAATACATAAAATCCATACAAGACATGATGGGTTCTTCATTAAAAGATTTGAGACTTGAAGAAGTTGAACTTTCTGAAGATAAAAGCTTCTGGTTGATTACTTTAGGGTTTGATATTCCTAAAAAACCTCCTAAAAGCCAATTTGAAAACTTAATTGCTCCCTCTATGGCTTCTACTCTTGTGTTGTATGAACGAGAATATAAACTCTTTAAAGTAAATTCTCAAACTGGCGAAGTAGAAGCAATGAAAATTAGACAAGTATGAAAGATGTGATTAATTCCCTAATTAGTCGTTATCACCAAAAGGGAATTTTAATTGATACAAATATCCTACTTCTTTACTTTGTTGGGACGGTCAATCGAGAAAGAATAACCCGATTTAATCGAACGCAGCAATTTATACCAGAAGATTATGATCTTTTGCTAAGAATCATTAGCAGATTTCGGAAACTTATAACAACCCCAAATATTTTGACTGAAGTCTCTAACTTTGTCGATAAACTTGTTGAACCTGAACGTTCTCATTGCTTTGCAATATTTGCTCTATTTGTTCAAAATGTTGATATGTTGGATGAATATTATGTAAAGAGTTTAGATGCTGTTAATACTGAAAAATTTTTTAAATTTGGACTTACTGCACAGTGGAATCCTAACTCTGTCAAAAAGAAAGTATCTTGTACTAACTGATGACTTCAAGCTAGCAAATTATCTTCCGAGTGTAGAAGTTGACGTGATTAACTTTAACAATATTCGTGTCTTTAACTGGAAGTAAAAATATGAAGTTATTTTGGAAGTGTTAATTTATATAATTTCTGTACGCAAATTAAAAAATGTCTGGGAGTGTTGCCGTGTTTCCACCCCAGACATTTTTTATTCTTAACTTGCTCCTCACACACAAATAAACATTATCACCACTTCCATCAAATGGCAAGTATATTGAGTGATTTTCAAAACTGCACAAGCAATCTGATTTCTGCCTAATTAAAAAGCGCCTGGGAGTGTTGCCGTGTTTCCACCCCAAACGCTCTTTATTTTTAACTTGCTCCTCACACACGAATCAATAATATCACTACCTCTATCAAAGGTCAAGTATATTAAGTGAGACTTTCAAAACTGTACAAGCGATCTAATTTGTGCCCAATTAAAAAGCGCTTGGGAGTGTTGCCGTGTTTCCACCCCAGGCGCTTTTTATTTTTAACTTGCTCCTCACACACAACTAAAGAATATCATTGCTTCTATCCAAGGGTAAGTATATTGAGTGACACTTTGAAAAGTGCACACCTTTCAGGAAATAATTTAGTGTAAAAAGTGACGTATACCAGTTAAGACCATCAGCAAACCCAGTTCGTTAGCAGCTTTGATTGAATCTTTATCGCGTAAACTTCCCCCTGGTTGGACAATGGCTGTAATTCCTGCTGCTGCGGCTGTTTTGACTGAATCATCAAAGGGGAAAAATCCATCGCTGGCGAGAGTTGCACCTTTGGCTTTTTCCCCAGCTTGTTCTAGAGCTATTTTAACTGAGCCGACGCGATTCATTTGACCAGCACCTACTCCTAGTGTAGTGCGATCGCTGGTCACAACAATGGCATTCGATTTAACGTGTTTGCAAACTTTCCACGCAAATAGCAATTCGGCTAATTCATCGGGTGTCGGTTGACGTTCAGTCATAACTTGCCATTGACTGGTATCAGCAATCACGTCATCGCTAGCTTGGACAAGGAAACCACCTGCGATCGCTTTCACTGTATCCTTAGGGCCACTGCTCAAATCAGCTAGAGTCAAAACCCGCACGTTAGATTTTTTGCCCAGGATTTCTTGAGCTTTTGCATCACAACTTGGTGCAACCACACATTCTAAAAATGTTTTAGTTAACTCGCTAGCTATAGCCGCATCAATCGGACGGTTGAGTGCGACAATCCCACCAAAGGCAGAAACAGAGTCAGCGTTAAACGCTTTTTGGTACGCTTCGGAAATAGTGCTTCCCAATGCCGTACCACAGGGATTTGTATGTTTGATAATCGTTGCAGCTGGGGTGTCAATGAATTCAGCAACAATTCGGCGTGCAGCTTCTAAATCAACTAAGTTATTGTAACTAAGTTCTTTCCCTTGCAGTTTTGTTGCAGCTGCCCATCCCGTTGGGATAGAACCAGTTTGATACCAAGTGGCGGGTTGATGAGGATTTTCGCCGTAACGCAGAGATTGCAATTGTGTACCGCTAAGAGTGTACTGCTGTGCTTGGGCGAGGTAAGATGCGATCGCGCGATCGTAATTAGCAGTATGCAAAAACCCTTTTAATGCCGCCTTTTGCCGAAACTCTAGGGATACTACGCCGTTATTTTGGCGTAATTCCTGCAAATACTCATCATACTGTGCTGGATCGCATAATACAGCCAGATGAGCGAAGTTTTTCGATGATGCTCGTAGCATTGCTGGGCCACCGATATCAATTTGCTCAACAGCTTGGGATAATGTTACTCCTGGTTTAGCGATCGTTTCCTCGAAAGGATATAGATTCACCACTACTAAATCAATCGGGCGAATTTGGTTATTTTCTAAATCTGTAATATCTTGGGGAACATCTCGCCTGGCCAAAATCCCGCCATGAATTCGGGGATGTAAAGTTTTGACTCGACCACCTAAAATTTCTGGTGAACCTGTGTAATCTGCAACTTTGGTAACAGAGAGTCCGGCATCTTTGAGGGCTTGTGCTGTTCCCCCACTGCTGATTAAATCAAAGTCGAATTCTTCAACCAAGCTACGGGCTAGGTCAATTAAACCAGTTTTGTTAGATACACTCAGCAGGGCTAGACGCACCATTGATCAATTCCTTAAAAGTAGGCTGGAAGCGAAGGATCTCAAGTTTTGCATAAGCCTTGCTTTAGTTCAAGACCATTAGGAATAATAGCGTTAATAACCATCTGGTCATCACCTTTTTCGATTAAAGCTGCTACAGATAACAAGCATTGTAGCAGAGTGATATTTATTCCTCCTCTTCTTCTTGCCCTTCCATAATATCTAATTGACTCTTGTAATTAATATATTCTGCATGATATTCTCGCTGTTATAGTAGTCTATCTACTCCGTCAATATTAATTTTTTGTAAAATCTCTCTTGCAGCTTTCATAGCTTTTTTATTCATTTTCAGAGTTTTTTTATTTGCTTCTATTTCTAACAATCCTTCTGTTACTAAAGCATTAATTATCTCAAAATCGAATCCATTCCAACAGCTAACGCCAGTAAAATTCTCTTTAGATTTTTCACGACTATGCATCTTTTTAAATAGACATATTAGCATGAAAACAACTTATTTATTTGTGTAAAAAGTTGGAAAAAGTCTTGTAAACGTAAAACATACCTGTCTTGACAAATTGACTTGTGTAATTTATATGCTTACATTCTCTAGAGTCAGCTTTGATATAACTATCAATTACTATCGAAAATGCTGGAAATAATGATTAAGTGGGCTTAGTCTCTAATATTGGCGATCGCCTAAACTAAAAGTAAGCATCTTTTACGCACATAACCCCTATGGTTCAGTCTTCTAATCAACGCCTAACCCTAGAAGAATTTCTCGCACTTCCCGAAGGAGACATTACATACGAGTTTGTTAACGGTGAAGCTGTACCCAAATATAAAGATAATGAAATGTCACCAAAATTTTTTCATAGCTCGACTACTGGTACTTTATTTATATTATTGTCTGCATGGGCACAAGCAAAGGGTCGAGTTGTGATTGGATGGGCAATTAAACTAACACGAAATCAACAAGATTGGATGCCTGTAGCCGATCTGACCTATATTTCTCATAACCTTCTTCCTATTGATTGGCTATTAGACGAAGCTTGTCCCGTCGCACCTGAATTAGTTATAGAAATTATTTCACCTGGTCAAACTTTTGGTGAAATTGCCGAAAAAGCGACTGATTATTTGAAAGCTGGTGTTTCTCGTGTTTGGGTGGTTGATACAAAAGCTAGAACTGTAACTGTATTTGCGCCATCTTCCGTGCCGACTACTTATCGATCTCATCAAGTAATTACTGATGATTTGCTACCAGAATTGGAAATTACCCCTCACGCAATCTTTCAACAAGCTGGATGAAATCCCTAAATTTTTATTAATAATCATAATCAGCTAAGCTCGACTTTATCCAAAATTAAGAACTTGGTTTTTTTATACGGCAAAAACCCTAGCTTTTTAGCAAAAACTTTTTCCATGTCACTGATTCTCGGTGAAATCGAAAAAGTAAAACCACAGTCCCACAAAGATTTCAGCGTTAGCTTGAGCGTTTATAGAAAATGGATAAAGTCAAGCTAAGAGGATGTTTGAAAAGTCCTCAAGCGTGTGTTTCACTACCCTGGCTACCAAGAAACTGCTACCAGAGAATCGGAGTTTTGGGATTTGAGAGTGTACCCCTGAGTCATACTTGAGGCTCAAGCCAACCCTTTTCAAACAACCTCTAAGGTTTAATCTGATTGCTGCTCTCTACAATTACGAGCTTTGCCTCCCCAAAATTAAATCTTCCTGAGCAACCTTTGCAAGAGACCTCCATGAGCCTTCGGCTCACAACCAAGGATGAAAGTAGACTTTCAAGACAGGTCTATTGTATTGTTCAGCTTCACAGAGTATCCAATCGCTCTAGAAAAGAGTCATTTGGCACTAACAGAGTGAGAATTCCACTAACTAGTAGTGTTGCTGCCATTACAAGCAATCCTCCAGTAAAACTATTAGTGGCATCCTTGACTAAGCCAATAACGTAGGGAGCAACAAATCCTCCTAAATTGCCCACAGAGTTAATCAAAGCTAAAGAGCCAGCAGCAGCAGTACCGCTTAAAAAGGCGGTAGGTAAAGCCCAAAATGGTCCTAAAGCTCCCCAAATTCCTAGTGCTGCCAACGAAAGGGATGCTAGAGCAGTCACTGGCTGATGAAAGTAAGCACTAAGAACTAATCCAAATGATCCAATGAAAGCACAGATAGCAACATGAGCGCGGCGTTCTCTAGTTTGGTCTGAGTGATTACTAATAAAGACCATTCCCAGCGCACCTACTAAATAAGGAATAGCTGAGGTAAATCCTACCCAGAGGTCGCTTAATCCAGAAAAACTTTTAATAATTTGTGGTAGCCAGAAACTAATACCATAAAGACCAATTATTAGAGTGAAATAAATTAGACTCAGTAGCCAAACTTTAGGATTGACAAGAGCTTGGAGTAAGGTGTAATTGTTATAGCTAGTTTTGCGCTCGTATTCTAAGCGCAATCTCTCCTGGAGCCAGAAACGCTCCTCTGGTTCCAACCATTGAGCTTGCTGTGGAAGTTCACATAGATAACTCAGCACTACAAAACCCATAACGATGGCGGGTAAACCCTCTACTAGAAATAACCACTGCCAACCCGTTAATCCGGCAATTCCATGTAGAGTCAGTAGCAGACCAGAAAGGGGCGCTCCTACAACCCCAGCTATAGCAGTTGCTGCCATAAATGAAGCTATGGTTTTAGCGCGTTGAATTGTGGGAAACCAATATGTGAGGTAAAGAATAATCCCAGGGAAAAAACCAGCTTCTGCAATACCCAAGAAAAAACGCAACAAGTAAAAGCTCAAAGGGCTTTTGACAAACATCATCCCGACGGCAATTACTCCCCAAGTGATGGCAATCCGGGCAATCCAAACCCTAGCACCAATTCTTTCTAAGATCAGGTTACTAGGAATTTCAAACAAAAAGTAGCCCAGAAAAAAGACCCCTGATCCTAAACCGTAAACTGTGGAACTAAAGCCCAAATCCTGATTCATTTGCAAGGCTGCAAACCCGACATTAACGCGGTCTAAATAAGCAATGACATAAAGCACAAACAATAAGGGAATGATCCGCCGACTTACCTTGTTTAATACCTTTTGTTGAAACGTTTTATCTGAGGTCATCTTATTTGTCCGATATTATCCCTTGCGGTTGCTGTTGTTCAAATTCAAGTAATCGCCTTTGAGCAAGGTAGGGTTATGTCTACATTGATTGCTCTACTTCTAAATACAGATTACAGCATCAGATGAAGCTCACTTGCATTTATATTTTGGTTAAACCCAAAGACTGATGGTCATTTTTACGCTAGGGCGCAACGAATAATGTCGGGACATTTGACTTTTGACTTCCGCCTTGCGGTACTAGGACGCTTCTCTAACTCCTCAAGGCTTGATCATACCCGTAGTACCTCACTATCGAACATTTCCTTGGTTAGCTGTGGCAGGTAGAAGGATTTTTACACAATTAGAAACAGTTTTTAGCGATCGCTCGCACTTCTAGACAAGACCTAGCCTTTTTTCTAGGTTTTCTTGCCTACAACTTCGTGAGAGTATTTAAACAACGCTTAAACATAGTGTTTTTTAATGCATCGTAGATCCTTAATTCAATATGAGTGGCTAACGATGGTAAATAGCGAACTCAAGAATAAAGTAGCCTTGATTACTGGGGCAAATAAGGGTATAGGACTAGAGATGAGTCGTCAGCTGGGACAACACGGATTGACGATTTTGATAGCAGCCCGGAATTTAGAAGCAGCAAAAACGGCAGCCAGTAACTTGCATCATGAAGGAGTCTCGGCTGAAGCGATCGCTGTTGATGTAACTAACAGTACTCAAATTCAGTCTGCTTTTCAACAGATTAGCGACTCTTTTGGTAAGCTCGATATTTTAATTAACAATGCAGGTAGGTGTGTTTTTGGATGGTGACTGGTTAACCAGTAATGCCAGTTCTGTTTCAATAGACATTATTCGACAGACATTCAACGCCAACTTTTTTGGCTTGGTTGAACTGACTCAAGTACTGCTACCGTTAATTTTAAAGAGTTCTAGTGGTCGAATTGTCAATATCTCTAGTATTGAAGGCTCATTGACACTTCATGCTACTCCCAATTCACCAATTTATGACTCTAAACCATTTGCTTACAATGCTTCTAAGGCAGCAGTCAACTCCTTCACCGTCCATTTAGCCCATGAGTTACGCAATACTCCTGTAAAGATTAATAGCGCTCATCCAGGTTGGGTGAAAACTGAATTAGGCGGTGAAGGCGCAATGATAGATATCTCAGAAGGAGCGAAAACCGGCGTTGAGTTAGCGATGCTTGCTGACGATGGACCAAGTGGTGGCTTTTTTCATCTCGGTCAACCAGTACCTTGGTAAAAAGTTTAGCTAATAGGGTGGATGTTTCTGTCGAAGTGGCATCCCCTTGTTAATACCTAAATCTACTTCAAGAGATAGGATCTACTAAAGGAGTCACATTTTAGGAGTAGACCTCTGTCTTTGCAATTTATTAACGTCCCCACAGCCAATTCTCAACCGCCCGCAGGTTTAATAGTTACTTTGCATGGTTGGGGTGCTAATGCTGAGGATGTAGCATCTTTGTTACCTTTGCTCAACTTACCCGATTACCAATTTGTATTACCCAACGCACCTTATCCTCATCCCTATTCCCTTATAGGGAGGGCATGGTATGACCTGCGGGTAGAAAATATGTATCAAGGTTTGGCAGAAAGTCGGCAACTGCTAACAGATTTCTTGGAATCTTTAGAAAGTACCACTGGCATACCTTTGTCACGTACCATTTTGAGTGGATTTTCTCAAGGTGGAGCAATGACTTTAGATGTCGGCTCAAAATTGCCCTTAGCAGGTTTAGTTGTCATGAGCGGGTATTTACATTCTGACGCACTAACAACAGCTAAAAGTGGGATTCCGCCAACTTTAATCACTCACGGTAGATATGATGAAGTTGTGCCCTTACAAGCTGCTTTGAAAGCAAAAGAAACTCTAAAGTCTCTAGGAGTGGCAGTAGAATACCATGAATTTGATATGGGGCATGAAATAGATCCAAAAACGTTAGAGGTACTACGAAATTTTGTTGTAAATACAATTGCTTAGTCAGGATTACGAATTTTTTATAAATTCTGGTACAAATTCTGACAATTTTCACGAACTTAATGACTTCTAATGAGTAATATATATTGGGTGGCTGCGAAAGAGCGCAACTTAACCCATGCTGAAGGTGAGTGCTGGATAAGGGAGGGGCAAGTATTATGACAACTCTAAGCATTTCCCAAAAAGAAATTGCTGCCATGAGTGCAGTAGAAGTAGAAGAACTAGCTACACGTCTGGAACTGGATAATTATAGTAATGCTTTTGAGGGTTTAAATGATTGGCATCTATTGCGAGCGATCGCATTTCAGCGTCCAGAGTTAGTTGAACCTTATATCTACCTCTTAGACTTGGAACCATACGATGAAGCTTAGTTGAGGTTGAGAGTTAGGAGAGACGTGATTAACCCTTGTCTGTACAGGAATTAGGAGTTGGAAATTAATATTCGTAACCACTTGCTCCTAAGTTACTACTTACTCCTAACTTTTTACCATGATTAATCCAAAATTGAACAGGGTTCTAATTGGTGTAGGTGGCGGTATCGCCGCCTACAAAATCTGTGAACTGGTTTCGACGCTGTTTAAAACCGGGGTGGAAGTCCGAGTCATCCTCACTCGTTCGGCGCAAAAATTTATCACGCCTCTGACAATAGCTACTCTATCTCGTCATCCCGCCTACACAGATGATGATTTTTGGCAACCAACTCACTCTCGTCCGTTGCATATTGAGTTGGGTGAATGGGCAGATGTGATGGTAATTGCCCCTTTGACAGCTAATACATTAGCAAAGTTAGCCTATGGGATGGCTGATAATTTACTCACAAATACTGTGCTGGCTTCTACTTGTCCCGTGCTGTTAGCACCCGCAATGAATACCGATATGTGGCAACAGTTATCAGTACAGCGAAATTGGCAACAGTTATTGACAGATAGTCGATATCATGGAATGAGTACAGCATCAGGGTTATTAGCGTGCGATCGCATCGGTGCTGGTAGATTAGCAGAACCTCCAGAAATTTTGGCTCACATCCAATCGTTGTTACACACTCAAGGCAAACGGGATTTAGCAGGTAAACGAGTGTTAATTAGCGCTGGGGGAACGCGAGAATTTCTTGACCCAGTGAGGTTTATTGGTAATCCTTCCACAGGTAAAATGGGATTGGCGCTATCTCAAGCCGCATTTCACCGAGGGGCAAACGTCACCCTAGTACATGGTCCAGCTAACTGGGATGTGCCATTGGGCGTACAAGCAATTCCCGTCATTAGTGCCGACGAAATGCAGCAGGCGATGCTGGAATATTTACCCAACGCTGATGTAATTGTAATGTCAGCAGCCGTGGCCGATGTGAAGCCACGAGATTATAGTACAGAGAAATTACCCAAGCGATCGCTCCCCCAAGCCTTACCCCTAGAACCAGTACCGGATATAGTCGCCCAGTTAGGACAACATAAACAGCCGCATCAAATATTAATTGGTTTTGCTGCACAAACTGGAGATATTGTCAAGCCTGCATTAGAAAAATTAGATAAGAAAAAATTAGATGCGATCGTTGCTAATCCCATTGATCGAGCTGATAGTGGTTTTGGGAGTGATAATAATCAAGCGATATTTTTAGATAGTCAAGGAAATCAGGTAGAAATTACACCTTGTTCTAAATTAGAAATGTCACATCAATTATTTGATTTTGTCAAATAGATTCTTCCTGATAATCTGAAACAAAAGTATTATTAAATACTGACATCATAATGTCAATCTGTTTGCAGAGTCTGAAGCTTATGAAAGAATTAGCAACCGAGTCACCATCCACCTGGCGTCTGATTCCAATGCTTCAGACATCAGGAGGAGTGCAAATGGCGATCGATGCTTGGTTGTTCAACCAATGTGAAGAGGGACAACATCCGCCTAGCCTGCGTTTTTATACCTGGTGTCCTTATGCTATCTCCTTGGGACATCTGCAAAAACAATGGCCTGCCGAATGGCATAATCTGATTTACCAGGGACAGCCACTCGATCTAATTCGTCGTCCAACGGGAGGTAGAGCTGTTCTCCACCAAGGGAACTTAACCTACGCCCTGATTACCTTAGCTAGTAATGGAAAAAGCTGGGGTACTTATGAAAACATCTGTAACTTTTTGATCCAAGGCTGGCAAACCTTGGGTATTGAGTTAAATTATGGTTCTGCTGGACGAGGTTATATTCACAATCCCAGTTGTTTCAACACAGCAACAGCGGCTGACTTGGTTACAGCCGATGGAAGTAAATTTATTGGTAGTGCTCAACGCAAGGGAAGAAATACTATTCTTCAACACGGCTCGATGATTTTGTCTACAGACAAAGATTTATTTCAAGAAATCTTTGAACAATCGGCTCCGTGGAATACCTCACTTTGCAACACACACCAAGAGGATGGCTGGATTGCAAAGATTGTGGATACACTGACAGAGACGGCAAAACAGTACTTTGGTATAGAACTAGTTACTCAACCATTCACCGATCTCGAATGGCAAGATATTCTCAAATTGCGATCGCTTTATGAAGTGCGTTAGCGTAGTAAAGTCCGTGATTTTCCACAGCAATCTCTCTTTATAGAACTTGGGGGGCTGGAAGTTTGTCTGGATATTCTCTGCGAACCTCCGCTTACTTATCGGAATCAAAAGTCCAGTATTTCCACAACTAGTTATGGGTTTTGCTCAAATTTATAGACCTAATAAGGTTTTGATATTTATCACACCTGGAAAGTATATAATCCACCTTTGCCATTAGTTTTGTAAAGTAATTTTACAAAAACTAATGCCTTGCATAAAACACAGACATAACTCACCGAGTAATAGCTAGCAACTCAAAATAATCAGTTTTGTGGAAGTATGGTTTCTAGCAACGGGATTTTAGAACAACGCAATTTTCTTCAAGTCACACTGCCGTATATCTGGGATCGTGATATAAGCAATGTCTGCGACGAGCTTCTCTACGAGACGCTACGCGAACCCTTACAGCAGCAGAGTTTCTTAGCCTTAGAGAGAACCAATAGAGCGTTAGAGTCAAAAGTGCAAGAGCTTTTAGCTAAATTAACCACTGCTAAAAAGCAATTTTGTCGTGAGAAAGCTTCCGATCAGCAGACACAGATAGAATTAGAAAAGTCCCTTTCTTTGCTTCAGGCAACTTTAGATTCTACAGAAGAATTATTGAAAGCGATCGCTCCTCGACTAGAAAAACACGTTGGCTCAAAGCAGTGGGATTTGGCTAAATATCAGCGGATATCAGAACCACAGCGGCTCTTTCCTACTTGCCCTCAACTAAAGAAAGTTTTTGATTATATCGAAGCTAATTATCATCAATCGATTGGTTTAAGTGACGTAGCTGTTGCACTTGGTTATTCCGCAGCTTATCTAACCAATCTAGTGCGACGCAAAACGGGAAAAACAGTAAATGATTGGATTTTTGAACGCCGGATGCTAGCGGCGCGTGCCTTGCTTCTGGAAACTAACCAGCCAGTTAATCAGATTGCTTGTGCAATCGGCTACCAGTATGAAGGATATTTCTTTCGTCAATTTCGCCAGTTTCATGGGACTACACCTCAAGTTTGGCGTAATACTCAGCGTTCTAATGTTAGTGTCAATCAGTAGCAACATAATTAATAGTTTTAACAACAAAATGTGCATTGTCCCTAAAATTTTTATTTCCTATACTCCTAAATATAGGAATGCAACTTGATTCTTGAAAGCAGACTAAGACTAAGAGCTTTATCCAACAATGCTCATATCTTGCAAACCTTTCAATAATCAAACCTGATTCCTATTAATACAAATTCACCATCAATCTGAAATAAAGGATAGTGACAATGTTAACCACCAAAGAACATTTCAATCAACTTGATGCAATTGCTGTCACAGAACTTGATAATGAGACTGCTGCTGCTATTGGGGGCGGTTATAACATACAATTCTACGATACGAATAATTATAAGGAGTTGCTAGGCTCTTTCAACTATGGCGGCAAACCACGGCTGATAAATAACGACCGGACTAGCTCGATTATAGTCAAGGGTGGTAAATGGAGATTGTACGCAGATGCTGACTATAAGGGTTTTGCTAAAACCTATGGAAAAGGAAAGTATGTACTTCCTGCTGGGCTTAATAACAAGGTTTCATCCTTCATAAAAGTAGGATAATTCTGGGTTAGAGTCCTGTTCTAGCTGAGTTACATACTCTGCTACAATTTCGTAGGGGCGAAATATGCCTCGCCCCTATTGTTTGTTGGTTTTCAATCAAACGACTTACACTCTATTTAATTAGTGAATTTATAGATTTCTCAAAATATTTATTAATAATCAAGCTGGGACTAATACTCAGCATTCTAAGAGGATGTTTTAAAAGGGTCTTTTGCTCTCATAATTAGCACAGCCAAGCATCTCAGTACATGGCTAAAACCTTAATTTTTCGTTGCACTTAACCCCGTGCTGAATACCAAAATTATACCTTTCGGGACTTTTAAAACATCCTCTAATGTTAGTGTCAATCACTAGCAACATAATTAATAGTTTTAACAACAAAATGTGCATTGTTCCTCAAACTTTTATTTTCTACACTCCTAAATATAGGAATTAAACTTGATTGTTTAAAGCATACTAAGACTAAAAGCTTTATCCGACAATACTCATATCTTGGAAACCTTTCAGTAATCAAAGCTGATTTTTATTAATACAGCTTACTTTTCAAACAAAGTAGTTTGTAAAAGGTTGATATTAAGATGCTTTAGGCATCTTATCGGCAGTATACAACAGAACAAATGACACTCTATTAAGAGTGAAAAGATGAAAGACAATCAACAGCAGAACAATTGTAACTTGCAAGGATAAAGAAGATGAAAAAAGTTCAGAATGAACAACTGTTTCAGGAACTCGACAATGAGGTTGCTGCTACCTGTAGCGGAGGTGCTGCATATTTATACGAGAATGATTTCCTTAATGGAGGAAAGGGAAAGCGAGGAGGGCGAGTGCTGAAGTTTTCTGAAGGTACTGACGACCTACGCATTTACAATTTCAACGACCAAACCTCATCTATTTATATTGATAAGAATGAATCATGGGTGTTTTATCAAGACATAAACAAGGGAGGTCGTGCTGTAACACTTGTCGGACCGATAAGTAGTTATTTAACCGACTTACAACGAATAGGGATTCAAAACGACTGGATTAGTTCTCTCAGACGCAGCGATATTCCTGCGTCCAGACGCCTCGTTTAGTTTTCTCAGACGCATAATTACTCCCAGAATTCCTTAAACAATTTATTACTAATTCACCATCACCATCAATCTGAAATGAAGGAAAGTGATAATGTTAAACAACGACAAAGCAATTTGTAGTTCTGATCAACAACTATTTACAGAATTAACTTCTGAAGAAGCAGCCGTCATCGAAGGCGGTGCGGACTTAGAACTTTACAATGGCGATAAATTTAGGGGGCGGATAGTAGCTACAAACAAAAGTCTCCGTAATGTTAGGTGATACCGCAAATGACCTAACTACCTCAGCTATAGTTAAGCGTGGTACATGGCTGTTATGGACAGGCGCGAATTTCACGGGGACGTCTAGGCGAGTAGGAGTAGGAAAGTATCCGAATCTTTTCTTTGACGTAGGCTTGCCTAACGATTCGATCTCATCGGTTCAGCGTATAAAATAATCCCGTAGAAAACCGAAACCGTACAGCACGGCGACACCTGTAGGGGCATAGAACGATCGCTCCTACATGGGATTTTTTATGCTCAAAAACAAAATAAGATAGGTCTTGAAGAAAAATGCGCTACCAAAGTGTACTTCAACACAGCGAAGAAGACTGTGGTGCTGCCTGCCTTGCCACTATTGCCAAACACTACGGACGCACCTTTGCCATCAGTCGGATGCGGGAAGCAGTTGGTACAGGATCACGGGGAACCAGCCTGCTGGGTTTGAGGCGGGGTGCAGAAACTCTAGGATTTAATACGCGTCAAGTCAAAGCCTCAGAGCAACTGCTTGACCAATTGCATAAAGCCCCTCTACCAGCCATCATTCACTGGAAAGGCTACCACTGGGTCGTTTTATACGGGCAAAAGGGGAGAAAATACGTAATCGCTGACCCTAGTGTAGGCATCCGCTATCTCACCCGCGAGGAGTTGCTCGAAGGGTGGGGCAATGGCATCATGCTGCTGCTAACGCCAGACGACAGCCGCTTTTATCAGCAATCAGATGATAAAATTGGCGGCTTTGGGCGTTATCTGATGCGGGTTTTGCCCTATCGCACTATTCTGATTCAAGCGATCGCAATTAACATCGTCATCGGGTTACTTTCCCTTGTCTCTCCTTTAATGATGCAATTGCTTACTGATGACGTGTTAGTGCGGGGAGATACCCAACTGCTAACTGTCGTAGCAATTGGAGCGATCGCTATGAATCTATTTAGCAGTGCGATCGGTTTGGTACAATCTCACCTAATTGGTCACTTTGGTCAACGACTGCAATTAGGACTGATTCTAGAATACGGACGACAACTGTTGCGTTTACCCCTCTCGTATTTTGAAGGACGGCGCAGTGGGGAAGTAGTCAGCCGAATTGCTGATGTAGATCACATTAATGAGCTAGTTGCTCAAATTGTCCTCGGTTTACCCAGCCAATTTTTTATCGCCTTAGTTTCCTTGGGCTTCATGCTCTTTTACAGTTGGGGGCTGACTTTGGCTTCCCTGGCTGCCTTTATGATTGTCACCCTTGTTAACCTGCTTTTTCTCCCAGCTTTGCGCCAGAAAACTCGCAATGCGATTGTCTTGGGTACAGAAAACCAAGGCTTTCTCGTTGAAACTTTTCGCGGTGTGCAGGTGCTAAAAACTACCCAAGCCACTCCCCAAGCTTGGCAGGAGTATCAGGCAAATTATGGTCGGCTTGCTAACTTGGGCTGGAGTACGATGAAGCTGGGGCTTTACAGCGGCACAATCACTAATATTTTTTCTACTTGCACGAATATTGCCTTACTATGGTTAGGCTCCTATCTAGTAATTAATCGCACCTTAAGCATCGGACAGTTGCTGGCGTTTAGTGGAATGAGTGGCAACTTTCTCGGCTTTTTGAGTTCAGTTATCGGCTTAGTTGATGAGTTCATCACTGCCCAGATTGTCATCCAACGCCTGACAGAAGTGATTGATGCTACCCCAGAAGACGACAAAGACGAGAAAAAGCCTTGGGCAGAACTGAAGGGCAATATAGATATTACTTGCACTAACCTTAATTTCCACCACGCAGGTAGAGTTGACTTGCTGCAAGATTTTTCGCTGATTATCCCTGGCGGTCAAGTCATTGGGCTGATTGGTAAATCCGGTTGTGGTAAAAGCACCCTCGCCAAACTGCTTGCAGGTTTGTATTTTCTCCAATCTGGCAATATCCGCTATGGCATCTATAATCAGCAAGACCTCTCAATGGAATGTCTGCGGCAACAGGTGGTGTTAGTACCTCAAGAACCTCACTTTTGGAGTCGCTCAATTATTGAAAATTTCCGCTTCAGCTATCCTCAAATCGCCTTTGAACAAATTGTGCAAGCTTGCGAGATTGCTGGTGCAGATGAGTTTATTAGTAAACTGCCCGATAAATATCAAACTGTTTTAGGGGAATTTGGCGCGAATCTTTCTGGTGGACAACGACAAAGATTAGCGATCGCTAGAGCTATAGTTACTGACCCGCCAATATTAATTTTAGATGAATCCACTGGCGCTCTCGACCCAGTAAGTGAGGCCAAACTGCTAGATAGACTGCTTTCCCATCGGCAGGGTAAAACCACAATTATGATTAGCCATCGCCCCAAAGTCATCGGGCGGGCTGATTGGATTGTACTGCTGGAAGAAGGGCGTTTAAAAATCCAAGGCACTCCAGAGGCTCTACGCTATCAGGCTGGTGAACACTTAGACTTCTTAGACAGCGTTGACCCATTCACAAATGGTTTAGTAGCTAAATCCTCCAATTCTCACTCTAACGGCAAATTCAGCGCAATCAGCAAATAAAATCATTTATGACTTACGCATTGACAAAAAATATCATTCATCTGCTCTAAGTAACAACTCATTGTTGAATATTCAACAGAGGTTAAAGAATGAATACAAAATTTTCAAAGCAGTATTTTACGATAGCTGTCTCGGCTGCAATTATAGGTAGTGCTTCTGTAGCGTTGCCTGCCGTTGTGTCGTTCAGCGATGCTACTGCCACATCTACTAGTGGTTCGTTTGTTGCGGACAACGCTATTGACAAAAATAAGAATACCCACTGGGAGGCTGCCGCCCGTGGTGCTTCCATAACTGCGAGATTCGGTAGCTGCCAGCGCGTAGATGATCTGGTGCTTAACTGGTACGGCACGAACAAGTATACCTACAGCGTACAGCTTTCCAAGGACAATGGTGCAACCTGGACTACTGTGGTTAGTAACACCTCTGGCAAAGGCAATGAAAACAAGCAAAACGTCACCGACCAACCCGCCAACGCGATCAAGATTGTGGGTGATACCGATTCGAGATTGCGTATCGACGAATTGAAAATTAATTCTCTGGGTTCGACCAATGGCTGTACGAGCAGTGGTACTTCCAATTCCTCAAATGGTGAGAGCAGTGATACTTCAAATCCCTCAAATGATGAGGTCTCAAGTGGTAACGCTCAGTACCCGGCCGATGTGCTTGACCTAAGCAAGTGGAAGATCACCCTGCCAATCAGCTTGAATTCTCCGCCCAACTCAAACAAAGCAACGGAAATTAAGCAGCCGCAACTCAAGACATACAGTAATTCAGAATATTTTCGTCTGAATGCTGCGAAGAATGGTGTGCTTTTTAAAGCGATCGCTGGGGGCGCACGTACAAGCACAAATACTGCTTACGCCCGTTCTGAACTGCGTGAAATGCAGGATGATGGAACGGAGTCCGCTGCCTGGAGCTGTACGAATACCGATCATGGCATGTACCTGGAACAGACCCTGTTGCACAGCACCACAAAGAAGCCGGAAGCCACCATTGCGCAGATCCATGACTCAAAAAACGACCTGATGATGGTAAAGTACTTCGGCCCGGACTTTGCCAACGGCTCGACGGACATCGGCAAGCTTGAAGCCCGCTTCAACAACGACACTACTACCAAGCTTCTCGACAGTACCTATAAGATCGGCGATCCGATGACTATCGACATTGCTGTTAGATCCGGTGGTAATGTTAACGTCACCTATAAAAACCTACGTTCAGGTGTAACCAGTAGTACTGGTACAGTGAAGATGACGGGTATCATCGGTTCCTGTTACTTCAAAGCGGGCATATATATTCAAGCTTGTTCAAAGACTGATATTTACGGTAACACTAACACTGTGTGTGTGAACAAAAACTTATCTGCTAATAAATACGAGACTGACCCTTACGCTTACGCGGAAATAGAAGTACGCAAAATTACCCTACGCTAATCCGCAGAAGCCTTCAGCTTTTGTGATGTCTGGCTTTCTTAATTTTAAATTTTGAATTTTGAATTTTGAATTTAATCACATTGTCTGTCTAATTTGTCAATACGTAAGTTCAATCATCATGGTTAACTACTCCAACTCAGACTACTTGCCCCCAATTCAAGACAACGAGTTTCTCCCGCCACTTGGTCGTTGGACTACTTGGGGCGGAATAGTTCTTGTCTGTGCTGTAGGGTTAGGCGTTCCACTCGCCTCTGTTATCAAATATAAAGTGACAGTTAAAGGACAGGCACTCGTCCGCCCTGCTGGTGAATTGCGGCTGGTTCAAGCTGCTACGGAAGGTCAAGTGACGCGGATCTTTGTTGCAGAGAATCAAGTTGTCAAAAAAGGGGATGTGATTGCTACTATTGACAACTCGAAGCTGCAAACCAAAAAGAGCCAACTGCAAAGTAACATTGGGCAAAGTCGTTTACAACTGTTTCAAATTAATGCCCAGATTAACGCCATTAATAGCCAGGTTTTAGCTGAAACTGAGCGCATCAACCGGGTTATTGCTGGTGCTGAAGCTGAATTAAGCGATCGCAGCCGGGACTATCAAGATAAAGTTATTACTACCGCTACTGATGTCCAAGAAGCAGATGCCAATGTCAAAGCTGCGGATGCTGGTCTGAAAGCAGCCCAGTCAAAGCGAAATCGTTATGAGACTGTAGCCAAAGCCGGAGCTTTGTCTCAAGATCAATTTGAGGAAGCACAACTAGCCGTTCGCCAGCAAGAACAAGCTTTTCAGGCAGCTAAAGCTAAATTGCAAAATGTCCAAACTGCTCTCAATCCTAGTAATGCACAAGTAGCGATCGCTTCTCAACGCATTGCCCAAGAAAAAGCTACAGGGAAAGCCAGTATTGCGACTTTAAATAAAGAACGCCTTGCTCTAATCCAGCAACGAATTGAAATCCAAAAACAGCTAGAGAGCGACACCCGCGAACTTCAACAAGTAAATATCGACCTCAGCCAGACTAGAATTACTGCCACAGCAGACGGAATCATTTCTAAATTAAACCTGCGAAACTCTGGTCAAACTGTGCCTGCTGGAGAGGAGATTGCCCAAATTGTCCCCGGTGATGTTCCCTTGGAGATTAAAGCAGCAGTAGCACTTCAGGATAAAAATAAGTTGAAACAAGGTCAAAAGGTACAAATGCGGGTTTCTGCTTGTCCTTATCCAGATTTTGGTACTCTCAAAGGCCAGGTTAAGACAATTTCCCCGGATGCGATTGCACCTCAAGGGAATGCTGCTAATACCACCGACACTACATCTGCCAATCAAAAAATGGCAGCCGTTGGTGCTTTTTATGGGGTAACAATTGAGCCAGAAAGCCTTTCTCTAGGTAGGGACAAACACCTGTGTGCGCTGCAATTGGGAATGGAAGGTACAGTTGATATTATTTCTAGAGAAGAGACTGTAATGCAATTCTTTTTGAGGAAGGCAAGGTTGATTGCAGACATTTAGGGCGATCGCATTGTAACTATTCGTAATTATGGCGTTGCATAGTTGCGGGATGATTTAGTAACTTCCAAAATTCTCCCCTTGCTTCCCCTGCCTCCCCTGCTTGCCCCAATTCATCCCACTGTTCTGCAACGCCGTAATTATTTCTAGCAATCCTACCGTGAATTTTCTATCTATCCTTATAAGAGGGTGTAGTTTACTTGCTGGTTATCTAATACCAATTTGAAAAAAGAATGCAACAGATACATACGGACATACCTTTGTTCTGTCTGGCTTTTTGAATTTTGAATTTTGAATTTTGAATTGGTATAAGGTGGCTTTGTTGCATGAAACAAAAAAAGACACACCTCTCTCAAAGCAATTTAGTAATTAGTCTTCCACTTTATAACTGTCTGGTTTGCCCAACTGGATCATGGGATTGAGAACTGCACATTGCAGGAATAACAAGGGCGGCTTGATTGTCGAAAAAGCGTCGCCGTAACTTGCCTGCAAAAATGATTTTGAAGCGAAACATGGCTGTTTCAGACAAAGAACGTCGATGATACTCGCTTTGTCGCGACCAAAAGCTTGCATCCAAGTTGACGCATTGAGCGCAGATTCTCGTCTTTAGGATGAGGAGGTGCCTGACAGAGCACGCTATCGCGACACAAAAACTTAATATAGCACTTCCTAAAATTCACTCTAACTTTATCAGAATGATACCCAGCCTGTTGACAATGCTTAGATATTCATAAGAGTATTTAAGTGATTTAACGGTTATTAAAGTAATTTTTGCTTACAAAATAAAACATAGCAATCCTAAATGAGTCGTGAAAAATATAAATAAGGAAACGAACCGCCAACGCGCAGCGTCTCGTTAGAGAAGAACGCCTTCTCTACGAGAGGCTTTTACCAACGTGTAGCGTCTCGTAGAGAAGGACACAAAGGGAGGAAAGAAAAAAGAGATATAGAATTTTCGCAAATGATTTAGGACTGCTATAGGTTACTAGCTGACACTACAAGACTGCTTGTAATTCGCAATTAAATTTTTTAATTACAAATTACAAGCTGACAAATTATTCAATTATTGCTATCGCTCAGATGTGGCAGTAGAAAGGCATCAGAGAGGGTAAGCGGGTAAATATTAATAGATATGTAAATTAATTTTAGAAGAGAACAAGTGTGTAAGCGTAGCCCGTCGTAGACATCGCCTAATATACAACGCAGTAACAAAGCAAGCATATTTCCAGATGATTGCTCACAAAAAATTTCATTAAAGCGCTTAACGCAGAAATAACTCATAAAAACTAATACTGAAGAAATGATGGCAAATTCAACTTTTAATCTTTCGGATCTCAACGGCACTAACGGCTTTGCCATCAACGGCATCAAGTCGGATGACGAATCAGGCGCATCTGTAAGTAGTGCAGGAGACATCAACGACGACGGCATCGACGACTTGATTATCGGGGCATATAATGCCTCCCCCAACGGCATCGCCTTCTCAGGGCAGAGCTACGTGGTGTTTGGCAGCAAGGGGGATTTTGATGCCCAATTCAACCTTTCGGATCTCAATGGCACTAACGGCTTTGCCATCAACGGCATCAATTCAAGTGACGGTTCAGGCTTCTCTGTGAGCAGTGCGGGAGACATCAACGGCGACGGCATCGACGACCTGATTATTGCGGCAATTGATGCCTCCGCCAACGGCATCAACATCTCAGGACAGAGCTACGTGGTGTTTGGCAGCAAGGGGGATTTTGATGCCCAATTCAACCTTTCGGATCTCAACGGCACTAACGGCTTTGCCATCAATGGGGCTTATACACGTACATTCACAAATATCTCTGTCAGTAGTGCGGGAGACATCAACGGCGACGGTATCGACGACCTAATTATCGGGACACCAGGTGTCTCCCTCAACGGCTCCTATGCCTCAGGGCAGAGCTACGTGGTGTTTGGTAAAAAGGGGAGTTTTGATGCCCAATTTAACCTTTCGGATCTCAATGGCACTAATGGCTTTGCCATCAACGGCATCAATTCAGGTGACAACTCAGGCTTCTCTGTAAGTAGTGCGGGAGACATCAACGGCGACGGTATCGACGACCTGATTATTGGGACACCAGGTGCCTCCCCCAACGGCATCACCTACTCAGGGCAGAGCTACGTGGTGTTTGGCAGTAAGGGGGGTTTTGATGCTCAACTCAACCTTTCCACCCTCAACGGTAGTAACGGCTTTGCCATCAACGGCATCAATGCATATGACGGTTTAGGTGAATCTGTAAGTAGTGCGGGAGACATCAACAGCGACGGCATCGACGACCTGATTATCGGGGCAAGAAGTGCCTACCCCAACGGCGGCATCAACGGCTCAGGGCAGAGCTACGTGGTGTTTGGCAGCAAAGGGGGTTTTGATGCTCAACTCAACCTTTCCACCCTCAACGGCACTAACGGCTTTGCTATCAATGGCATTAATGCATATGACTACTTAGGCGGTGGCTTCGGTGCGGGAGACATCAACAGCGACGGCATCGACGACCTGGTTATCGGATCAAGAAGTGCCTCCCTTGACGGCATTGCCTACTCAGAGCAGAACTACGTAGTGTTTGGCAGCAAGGGGGGTTTTGATGCTCAACTCAACCTCTCCACCCTCTACGGCACTAACGGCTTTGTCATCAACGGCATTAATGCATATAACTTCTTAGGCGGTGGCCGCAGTGCGGGAGACATTAACAGCGATGGCATCGACGACCTGATTATCGGGGCAAGAAGTGCCTCTCCTAACGGCAAAGACTCGGGGCAGAGCTATGTGGTGTTTGGGGGGAAGAATATAGGCGGTAACGGTACCATTAATCTGACAGGAACTGCTGGTACAGATACTCTTTTTGGCACAATTGGAAACAACATCATCGACGGTAAAGCTGGTAACGATACCCTGACAGGCAACAGCGGTCAAGATAAGTTTGTGTTTCACTCTGGCGATGGCAATGACATTATCACCGATTTTGCTGGCTTAGGTAAAGGCTCAAACCGATTATTAGCTGTGATTACTAATGTTGATACACTGCAATTTACAGGTAGTGGATTGACTGCAAAAAACCTGCAATTAACTCAAAACGGCAATAATCTAGAAGTCACTTTTGAAAATACAAGCAATACTAAAGTCATCCTGGAAAACTTCAAATTAGAAAATCTGGATAATTTACCCGCATCGGGTAATCAACTAGCAATCGGCAATATCCTGTTTGATGGACAGAGCAGCATCACTGACAGTTTTGATGTCTTGAATGCAAACTTAAATCCTAGTAGCATCTTCAATAAAAACACGGTTACATTCCTCAATGATTTGAATAATAACATCTCTGGTTTTGATAACTCCAATGATGTAATTAATGGTCAGGGGGGTAATGACAAGATTGATGGTAAGAGTGGCAATGACTATCTACGTGGAGGAGGAGGTAATGATACCCTCATTGGTGGTGCAGGTAACAACGTACTCACAGGTGGTACGGGTGCTGACAGATTCCTTTACAACATTGATGCTGCTTTTGTGGTGAGTAGTGTTGGTCTAGATACCATTAGTGACTTCAACAGTTCCCAAGGTGACAAGATTGTACTGGATAAGACTACCTTTGGTGCGATCGCTTCTACTCCCGGAACAGGTTTTAGTAACAAGAGTGATTTTCAAATCACAACTTCCGCCGGAACTAGCACGGCAAAAATTATCTACGACGCTGTGAGTGGGCAGTTGTTCTACAACCAAAATGGTAGCGCAGCTGGTTTTGGCAGTGGTGGTCTATTTGCAACTCTAACTGGTGCGCCAATTCTTATGGCATCAGATTTTGTGTTGCAAGCGTAGTTCATTCCAAACACGAAACTACTAGCTCGGAACTTTGAAATTGAATCCTTTACTAACAGCGCTGAACTACTTAGATAGACGAGTCATTTCAAATAATTGCTGGGCATTACTTCCTAAAAAAGCATCGAAAAGTACCTGCCCTCCAGATTCCACTTCTACTAGATAGCGCTGGGCAATTTCATAATAGGCGTAAGTCCAAGGAATCAGAATTTCTGCACCACTGTTATCATCTAACACCGTCACCATTTCTGTTACTGCTTGAGTTGCAGTTTGCCGCAAACCACAAGCAACATTTCCCTCTATCTCTGCTTTCATTGGTACACCCAGGTTAGCCAAACCACTGGCGGTAGTATCAATGTCTGGATATTCTGGGGTGTTTTGTCTGTTGACGTAGCCTGTAAAGTGGTTGACACCATATCCGTGCAGCAACACCCAAGCCCCATACTGAGTAACCTGATTCACTTCTTCGACAACAGAACGCTGGGGAGGTTGCCAAGGGCGGGTGAAGACTTGCTGGAGTTGTTTGGCAATGGTTTCAATGTTCCCGTCTTTTTGTAGAAGAGTAAGGGGTGAGTTCAGTTCATCTGGGATTGAAGATACTGTTTTAGAGATGAGTTGGGCAATATTAGCAGGCAATTCATCGACAATCAACTCGCTGATAAACAGTTTGGGTAAGTTAAATTCCTCTTGCTGCGGATGACGATAATGACGGGCATACAGATGAGTTTGAGCAAAAGTATACTCTCCAGTTGCCATGTAACCTAAAGCTTCTGCAAGTTGCCTCAGGTGGTCAATTCCCAAGTTAAGTTGACCCTGTGGACTATCTATTAATAAACGTAAAGACCGAAAGGCGATGTGGTCATTGGCGACAGTGCCACCCGCAGTAGTAATCATTTGCTGGTAGGTACGGGCATGATTTACCCTAGTGCTGTATTCTTGCCAAAGTAATTTCCATAAATGAAGGGCAATTTCGGTTTTCATAAAGCATTAGTCAATAGTAAAGATAATTCGCCATCTCTGCACAAGTGAATGTTTAGAAGTGTGGATTTAATAACCTGCAATTGTGGCTCTTGTTATGCCCTGGCTATTTAGTAACATACTGCATCTTTATTAATTAAACAGTCAGATACTTGCTGAACCAGTTAGCGACTGTCTCTTGAAGTATCGCAATGTCTTGTCGCTGTTCTGGCGAAATATCTGTTGCTGCTGATTTAATGTGATGCGCCAAATACCTGAAGGTTTGCATTGATAGCCGTTCCGACTGGTTCAATTGTTCATATTGTCTTAAGAGCGCAGCATAAAGTTTTTCCGTATCGCTGACCTTATATATCTCGTCTTGCATACCATGCACGAATAAGGTAGCAGGAAGAGGATTTATTTTGGTTATTTCTTCCGCACGGACTATAAAATCTAGGCGTTGTTTCGCTACTTCTGATTTCTCAGACCAAGAATATTTTTTATGCTTCTCCTCTACCCAAGGGTACTGCTCCTTAAGAAAAGAATAGGTTTCTTGTACAATACGCTCATAACTATTTACAGCAGTATCTAGGTTTTTAGTTATTCCAGCTAGTACAGCAGCAGCAATTGGAATTTTACTTTCTAATAGCGCCAGTAGAGCTGTAAAGCCACCTGCTGAAAAGCCGAACAAACCAATGCCTTTGTTCGGGTCAATGCTGAAACGCTGCTGTAGCGCCTTAACCACTTCTGGTAGCTCATGTGTAGCTTGTTCGACTATCGGTAGTAGTAGTCTGAGTACATAGTCATCAATCTGGCGACGCATAAGTTCGTCAGTGCCGCCTTCTGGAAGCCGTTGACCAAAAAGCGGCAGTCCCAGGTAGGCTTTCCAAGCTTCGACGCTTTCTAGAGGCAATGTCTCAGCAAGTACTTTTTCGCTGTCAGGCGGGCCGAAGCCATGCCAGAGGATGATGAGTGGAGCAGGTCTGTCTGTATTCGTAGGCGGACGTACCAGAACAGGTACACCTGCTAATTCTAATGAATTTAGACTAGACATATCCTAGATCCTGATTAAATCCACTTTCCTTAGCAGCTTAACACTTCGCTGATAATTTGAAGGGCTATCTGAATTTGGTCGCTGTCGATAACTAGAGGGGGACAGAAACGAATTGCTGCTTTACCGCAACCTAGTAACAATAAACCGTGTAAAAAAGCTTCTTGAATAATGCGATCGCGCAATTTATAATTGAGATTACCCTGTTCATCCAATAAATCTACCGCTATCATCAAACCCTTACCTCGTGGCGGCGATACTCTCGGAAATCTTTGATGCAACTCGGTAAGACTAGCTTGTAATAATTCTCCCATTTGGGTAGCGTTGGTCATCAAACCACTTTCTAGCAATCGCAGTGTAGCAATACCAGCAGCACAAGCTACGGGATTACCGCCAAATGTTGTAGCGTGAGAACCAGGAGGCCAAGTCATTAACTCTGGTCTGGCTAGTATCGCTCCTAATGGCATACCACTGGCGATACCTTTAGCAGTAGTAATGATATCAGGCATCACACCCCAATGCTCGATCGCAAATAAGCGACCAGTCCGCCCCATCCCCGCTTGTACTTCATCCACTACCATCAGAATACCGTGGCGATCGCATATCTCCCGAATCCGCTGCAAAAAACCATCTTCGGGTACGATATATCCACCCTCTCCTTGAATTGGTTCGACTACGATCGCCGCCACTTCTTGCGGTGGTAAAATTGTGCTAAACAACTGTTTTTCCAAGTAATCTAAGCTAGCGTGAGTGCCGTAGGAGATATGAGTTACCCCAGGAACTAAAGGCCCAAAATTAGCTCGCTGCACTGCTTTGGAACCAGTGAGAGACATTGCCCCATAAGTGCGTCCGTGAAATGCGCCTAAGAATGCTACGATTAGTGATCGCTTGGTGTAATATCGAGCTAGTTTAATTGCTCCTTCGTTGGATTCTGCCCCGGAATTGGTGAAAAATATCTTTGCGGGAAACGTAGTATCACTTTGTGGGTGAGGAAAAGGGGCGCGAATTGCTAATTGTTCCGCTAGTTCCACCATTGGTTCATAATAAAAATCCGTCCCTGACATGTGTAGCAGACGCACCGACTGTTCTTGAATTGCCTTGACAACTTCCGGGTGAGCGTGTCCGGTGGCGGTGACAGCAATACCTGCGGTCATATCCAGAAATACATTGCCATCCACATCTTCTACCATACAGCCCTGCCCGCGAGATACAACTAATGGGTAATCGCGGGTGTAAGAAGGAGAAGTTACGGCGCGATCGCGTTGTACAATTGCTTGAGCACGAGGCCCAGGTAAGGAAGTTACTAAACGGGGTATACAAGGTAAATTTAGGTTAATAGGGATACTTAACATAATTTTTTCAATTTTTTAAAGATTACTGATGATTAAACGCTAAAGCTTGATTGCTTACAGTAGCATTTGATTCCATTGCTGTAAGAATTACGCATTTACCGAAAAATTAGAGTATGCGTTAGCGATCGTGAAAAATTACAAATACTTTTTCTTGAATCCTTAGAGATATTTAACGAAAAAGCTTCATGGTAAAGACTTTCGTATTTTTTTTAAACTCTTGCCCGCTTTTATAACACACATTTTCCAGGTGCGTAGGCGTAACCCGCTGTAGGCATCGCATCCACAAGAGAATGGCTATATGCAAAAATTAATAAAAGTCTCTGAGATAATCAACCAATGACTTGGGTATCTGGACAAAAGTTACACCGCGATCAGTATGAAATTAAACAAAATTTAAGACAGGAGAACTTTGCTATTACTTACCTTGCTGAGAATCGAGGTAGCAATAATGTTGTAATTAAAACATTGGATTCCAATTTGCTTAATCAATTAAGTAACGAAGACCGCGATCGCTTAAAATCAGGTTTTGCAGATGAATCCCGTAAACTAGCAATATGCAAACATCCGAATATTGTCCAAGTCATTGATACCTTCGAGTCAGGTGATTTAAAATGCATGGTCATGGAGTATATTCCAGGAGATAATTTAGCCCAGATTGTCCAACCGCGAGGATTTCTCCCTGAAAAAGAGGCTTTAGATTACATCCAACAAATTGGAAAAGCACTCATAGTAGTGCATGAACAAGGATTTTTGCATCGAAATGTGAAACCAGAAAATATTATTTTGCGGGCGGGTACGCATCTGGTTGTTTTGATAAACTTCGACTTAGCACGAAGATTCGTTGATAACCCAGTGTCAAGTCGCGGTAACTTAGTTGATAAATTTACACCAATTGAACTGTATTCCAACTCTCCTAGACAACAGGCGCGACGTAAACCTTGGACTGATATTTATTCTCTTGCTGCAACTTTATATTTTTTATTAACAGGAAAACTGCCAGAAAGTGCTATTGAGCGCCAAGATAACAATAAGCGTTTAATTCCACCTAAGGAATTGAATGATAAGATTAGCGATCGCGTCAATCAAGCGATTCTCCACGCAATGGAACTACAACCCGACAACCGTCCCGAAACAGTAGAAGACTGGTTAAAAGAATTGGGTTGGAGAAGGAGATTTGCTTTTCCTAGTTTGGGAAATAAACGTTTACAGATACTGCTAGCAGCAATACTCGCAGTTGCCGCACTTGCAACTAAGATAGAACCTTTGATTTCAGCACTTAATAATGGTGTTCAATTGATTGATAGATTTTTCTCAAGTCCATCAACACCGACCAATCCTTCAACACAACAAACGCCATCATCCCCCACTCAACCACAAAATAGGTAATAAGCAACCAGCTACGCCTACGCAATAGTTAGTTTTGAAGTCGCATTTGTTGCTTTTGCGACTCCAAAAGTTAGTTTTAAAGTCGCATTTGTTACTTTTGCAACTCCAAAAGTTAGTTTTAAAGTCGCATTTGTTGCTTTTGCGACTCCAATAGTTAGTTTTAAAGTCACATTTGTTGCTTTTGCGACTCCAAAAGTTAGTTTTGAAGTCGCATTTGTTGCTTTTGCGACTGCAATAGTTAGTTTTGAAGTCACATTTGTTGCTTTTGCGACTCCAATAGTTATTTTAGCAATAGCCAGAAAACCTCAATCTTCGTCTCTGCGCCTCTGCGTGAGCTATCCATCTTCTAATTCACCAACGTCAACTACCATAACTCACAAAAAGCGTGTCAGAATCAACATTAGCCATCAATAAATGTGGGTATATGTTCTGGCAAAACGGACAGCTAATACATAACGGCAAATACAAAATAGAAAAACAGTTGAGTGGTGGCGGTTTTGCAGTTACCTACCAAGCAATGCATACCAAGCAAAACCGCCGAGTCGTCATCAAAACCCCCAACATCAGCGTCCAACGAGATCCAGATTATCCCAAATATGTTGAACGCTTCAAAAAAGAAGCACGGATGCTAGCAATGTGTTGTACAGACTCACATCCCCATATTGTGCAAGTATTCGACTTTTTTGTTGAAGAAGATGGTTGCTACTGCTTAGAGATGCAATATATAGCAGGCAAGAGTTTATGGGAATACGTACAACGCCAAGGGAAATTACCTGAAACTGAAGCTGTAAAATACATCCGCCAAATGGGTTTAGCTTTGGTAGAGGTACATAAAAAAGGAGTCTTTCATCTCGATGTCACTCCCCCCAATATTATGCTCAACTTTAATTCAGAGATTCCTAACTCAGGCAAAGCAGTATTAATTGACTTTGGTATTGCCAGCGATATGTCCCCACCGAGTACATTGTCTAGGTCTTTTGGGAACAAAGTATTTGCACCGTATGAGTTACGCAAAGGGATTCGTCACCCAACAGTTGATGTCTACTGTTTAGCTGGATCTTTGTACTATGCCATCACTGGACAACGCCCCACCAATTCCTTTGACCGCAAGTATGAGCAAGAGGAATTAGTATCACCAAAGCAACTTGTCCCTAGTCTTAGTGATGCTGTAAATGAAGCGATTCTGCAAGGCATGGCATTAGAGGCAAAAGACCGACCCCAGACAATGGAAGAGTGGTTGAATTTACTCCCCACATCTGAAGCTAATCTAACAGAATTGATATTAGCTTCAGATGTGGGGGTAGATTACCAAAATCTAGAAAATTTGCTCAAAGCGGGTCAATGGAAAGCAGCAAACCAAGAAACCACCAGAGTCATGCTGAAAGTAGCCAAAAGAGAACAGCAAGGCTGGCTTAATTATGAATCCATTGAAAATTTTCCCTGCACAGATTTACGCACAATTGACCAATTGTGGGTAAAATACAGCAATGGTCATTTTGGCTTTAGCGTACAAAAACGCATTTGGTTAGAATGCGGTGGCAAAGTAGATTATGAAACGGAGTGTCTTTTGGGCGATCGCTTAGGCTGGCGCAATAATGAAGGCTGGGTAAAGGATAATGAATACAACTATTCGCTAGACTCTACCCAGGGGCATCTCCCTGTGGCGCCATTAAGAAAATTGATAACAGACTCTACCCAGGGGCATCTCCCTGTGGCGCCATTAAAAACTTGGGGGCTTATAGAGACAGCACTGTACTTTTCAGCAAGACAGCACAATTACCGGGTATTTCTTCTCTCGCGTCCAGACTTGTAAATTGTAATGTATAAAGGTTTACGAGATTTCTAAAACTTTGTGAACAAGATATATTCCACGAAGCCTTGCGGGTTCTAGCTTTTCGTTACTTGGAACTGTTTAAATAAGCGAGGTACTCAGGCGCACGCTTTGCAAACACAAAAAGCCGCAATCAATATTAGATTAGGATATAAATTCAATACCCAGTTTTTCAACCATGTAAATACAGGGATAATAATGACTATTAAAGAACAAATTAACCAAGAACTAGAAAAATTACCTGAACCCTTATTGCAGGAAATTTTAGACTTTGTGCAATTTTTGCAAGTCAAACATGAAAAAAATAGTATATCTTCAGACAGCCAACCTGCTCAAACGCTTACAACAGAGCACACCTTAACAGGTTCTACTGCTGAAGATTTATTAGAATTTGTGGGCAGTTGGGAAGGTTCAGATATTAGAGAATGCCTGCAACTAGTTCATGACAGTCGGATACCTCTAGAATTGTAATTATGTATCTATTGGATACTAATCACTGTTCCTTTTTGATGGAAGGGATGCCTAGTGTTGTGAATCACTTGCGATCGCTTGGTCAGGTACAATTAGCAACTAGTGTTATTGTTGCTGGTGAGTTGCACTTTATGGCGCAAAATTCACATCAAAAAGCTGCTAATTTAATAAAAATCAATGCATTTATCAAACGAATTAACCTATACGGGATCGACAAAGAAACAACAGAAATATACGGTGATTTTAAATCAGAAATTATCAAACAATTTGGTCCAAAAGAAAAAAATAAACGTAAAACAACTAAATTGAATACCATAGGCATTAGTGAAAATGACCTCTGGATAGCTGCTACAGTTTTACGTCATTCATTGACTCTTGTTTCATCTGACAGCGACTTCAAGCGAATGCGACAAGTAAGAGAAATTTCTTGGGAAAGTTGGGTATAAATTAGCAGACTAAAAAAATATCCAATTTACATCCACTCAACTAAAAAACTTCTCCACGCATCTCACAAATATCTCCACACCCATTCCCAAATTTAGTTTAATAGGAATACTTAACATAATTTGTTTCTATTTTTTAAAGATTACTGATGATTAAACGCTAAAAATTGATTATTTTCAGTAGCATTTGATTCCATTTCTGTAGGAATTACGCATTTACTGAAAAATCAGAGTATACGTCAGCGACTCAGGAAAAATACAGCTAATTTTTCCTGAGTCATCAAAGATATTTAACAAAAAAGCTTGATGGTAAGCCGTTTCGTATTGTTTAAGACTCTTGCCCGTTTTTATAACACAACTTTTAGAAAATGTTCCCTATTCCCTGTTCCCTCTATAGGAATCACCAACTTCCCCTATTGCTGTAAAACTGAAACCGTCCAAAGCCGAGAAATTGACCGTGAGATTTTTCACCCACAGGGAATGCTGTAACACCCAATAAGTAAACACCAGAAAAGCTGGGATTACTCACAGGGCGAAGGGCGATTGTAATTGTCTGTCCTGGAGTTACAGGTGGATCAAAGATTACAGAAACAGTGCGTGTCTTGCTCTCGCCTATGACTGAACCTAGTTGCAGTTGCGTTTCTTTGTGATCGCGTGTGCCGACAAATGCATGGGTATCATCAAGATTGTAGCGGATGTTTTCCGATCCCTCTTTTTGGGCGATCGTTACCTTCTGAAGGGATTCTCCAGCATTCTCCGGCAGATTGATAGTGAAATAGTAAGTTGCGCCCCAAACATTCACCTCGTTGTAAGTAGTTGTCGCCTTAACAAGTGTCGGCGGTTGGACGAAATAGACTAGGCCATCTCTAAGCTGCACAGCTTGAGTCACCGGAAGCGTAACTTCTCCAATACCTATTGCTAACGAAAGTGTTATTCCAAACAAAGTTGCAAGGCGCATGATTCAGATATAAAAAAACGCACTTATTCTCATTCTAATTCCTTGGGAATCAATGACTTAGGAATGATAGAAGCTTGTTTTTCCCCAACCGAAGATTTCGTGTACCACCAAGCCCAAGCAATTAAAACAGCTTGAAAGGGAAGTCTAACTACGTGTACCCAAGGTGAATTTGGTATATGTTCTAGCTGAATATGATTAACCGCCATGTTGATGTTGGCAGGGAAAACCGCAATAAAAAGAGCAATAAGTCCCCAAGCAGCAGCTTGACTTACAGGCGGAACTAATAACCCAATACCACCCAAAATTTCATAAAAACCACTGAGATAAACTAATCCTAAAGGGTAAGGAAGTTGCGGTGGCATAATTTTGACATAAGGTTCTGGAATTACAAAGTGTGTCACTCCAACCACAATGATGGATATAGCAAGGATGACACGTAATATTTCCTTATACTTCTTCATGGTTTTTGCTTCATTATATACTTGCCCCTATTACTTCAGTTTGACTGACAGTTGTTAATCTGCCTTGAGTCAATAGGAGTAAAATTGACAAGATTTTTCAAAAATTACCTGTTATTAACACTTTCATCCATAAAAAATATGAGCGATGCCTTTAGCCGACTTGCACCCTTCATCCAAGAATATATTTATCATCACCAGTGGACTGAATTACGTCCAGTTCAAATTGCCGCTTGTCAAGTTATATTTGACACTGATGCTCACTTGCTAGTTACTGCTGCAACTGCTGCTGGTAAAACAGAAGCAGCTTTTCTACCAGTTTTGACTCTATTACATACCAACCCTGCTGCCACCATCGGCGCATTATATATTAGTCCAATCAAAGCTTTAATTAACGATCAATTTGAGCGTCTTAACGACTTACTCAAAGAAGCAGATATTCCAGTTTGGCACTGGCACGGCGATGTTTCGCAAACTAGAAAAAACAAGCTTTTAAAAAATCCGCAAGGCATTCTTCAAATTACCCCAGAATCTTTAGAAAGTTTGCTAATTAACAAAAATCAAGACCTACCTCGCTTATTTGGTGATTTAAGGTTTGTCATCATTGATGAAATTCACGCCTTTATCGGTTCAGAACGCGGTTGTCAAATTATTTGCCAATTACAACGTTTAGCGAAGTTGACGCAAAAACAACCGCGTCGTATTGGTTTGTCGGCAACTCTTGGTGATTACTCCATAGCTGAAGATTGGCTACATTCGGGAACAGATAAGCCAGTAATTACACCAAAAGTTGACGGTATAAAACGCCAAATAAAACTAGCTGTAGAACATTTTTATATTACTGATGAAGTAGATGAATCAGAGGCGACAGCTGATAAACAATATATTTTCAACCTCAGCAAGTCTCGCAAATGCTTGATATTTGCTAATAATCGCACACGAACCGAATCTGTAATTGCATCTTTGCGACAAATTGCCAAAAAACAAGGACTACCAGATATATATCATGTACATCATGGGAGTATATCTGCTAGTTTACGGCAAGCTGCTGAAAATGCGATGCGTCAACCCAACAATCCAGCTGTTACCGCCGCCACTTTGACTCTAGAATTAGGGATAGATATCGGTTATTTAGAGCGAGTGATTCAGTTAGAATCACCCTTATCTGTAGCTAGCTTTTTACAACGCTTGGGACGCAGTGGTAGAAGAGGTGAAGCTGCTGATATGCGTTTTGTATGCACTGAAGAGAAGCCATTATCAGAAGCTTCTCTGCCAGAACAAATCCCTTGGCAACTTTTACAGTGTATTGCGATCGTTCAACTTTATTTAGAGGAACAATGGATTGAACCAATTAGACCAATTAAATATCCTTTGAGTTTGCTTTATCACCAAACAATGAGTATTTTAACAGCCGCAGGAGAAATTTCAGCTAATGCTTTAGCTAAACAAATTTTTAGTCTGCCGCCCTTTGCTACGATTTCTAAAGAGGATTTACAACTATTACTACGTTATTTAATTGATATTGGTCATATTCAGCATACTGAACAAGGTAAATTAATCCTGGGTTTGGCAGGAGAAAAGGTGGTGAGGAAATTTCAGTTTTATGCTGTCTTTGCTGAACAGCAAGAATACATTGTTAAACAAGGTACAACAGAAATTGGCAGTATTGTCACGCCACTTCCTGTTGGTAATCAATTTGCTTTAGCTGGGAGAACTTGGGAAGTCGTAGAAGTTGACTTTCAAAAAAAGGCTATTTTTGTTAAACAAGCTGAGGGTAAAGCTAGTATTTATTGGCGTGGTGGTAGTGGTACTATTCATACCAAAGTTTTGCAACGAATGCAGCAAGTCTTATTTGAGAATATCGAGTATAGTTACTTACAAAAAAATGCTTTGCAACGTTTGCGTCAAGTTCGTCAATTGGTTCAGCAGGTTGGATTAGATAAGCAGAATATTTTGCAATTAGAAAAAGGTAAATGTTGCATTTTTCCTTGGATGGGTACGGTTGCTTATCGTACCTTAGAAAGATTACTCAACTCCTACTGCCGGGAATCGTTAGAAATTACAAGTATTGGTGGAATAAATCCCTATTATTTGATAATTAAATTAGGCAAAGATAAATTTAAATATCTTTATCGTGAAATTACTTCATTATGTGAACAAAGAATTACCTCAGAAGATTTAGTTAGTACTTCAGAAGCGCCGGAAATTCAAAAATATGATGGTTTTATTCCTCATTCACTTTTATGGAAAGCTTTTGCTAACGATTATTTGGATATGAGGGAACTGAAACAGCAAGTGGCATTGTGGAAAGAGTAAAAAAATAATTCGTAATTCTTATAAAGAGCTATTTTTTAATTAATTTCTTGAGCGATCGCAAATCATAATTTAAAATTTTTCCAGTATTCAAAAGTTGATATCCGGCGAAAAAAAAAGCAGATGAAGCTACAAAAACTAAAAGATTAACTGAGGCAAATACATTACCATTAAAGTAAAGCCTATATACTTGGTTGTCCAATTCACCGGAGTTTGTCTGCTATTAACAGCAATTTGAGCCTGCATTTTTGTGGAACTGGCAAGAGGAAGAAGATTTCGTTGAGATTGTATCTTATCTTGTAATATAAATGTGACTTTTTCTCCTTGTCCAAGGTCTATTTTATCTCCTAAATTTATTTGATAAGGTATTCTAGGTTCTAATCTAGTGTTGTTGACAAATGTTCCATTAGAACTTCCTAAATCTTCAATAAAGTAATTATTTTTGTAGATTTGAATCTGTGCATGGATGCGAGAAACTACATCTGCATCTGGCAAGTTGGAAACATCAATATCTGGCGGAATTTGGTCATTGGGTTTACCGATATGAAACACCGCAGTATTTGGTGGTAAATCAAAAGTAGTGTTGCTTTGGACATGAAAAAGCTCTAAACTCAGTCCTATGATGCTAGATGTACTTAAATTTTGCATAGTTTTTAGTCAATAATTTCTCTAAACTTTTGACTTTTGCAAATCAGTAGGTAATTTAAATCCATTATGGCTTACCGATTCCCCCATCTGATATAAAGGAATCTTAATCCAAAACTCGGTTTCTTTACTCAATTCTGGTTCACACCGCAGTACTTCGGAGTGTTTCTGCACCACAATCTGGTAGTTAATCGATAAGCTTAACCCTGTTTTCTGACCCATAGGTTTGGTGGTAAAAAATAGATCGAACAGTTTATTTTTCGCCTTTTAGGTCATACCTGGCCCATTATCTGCAATTTTCACTACTACTCAATTTACATATTTTTGTACAGCTTTATATAAAATCGTGGCGTTTTAAACGTAGAGTATTTTTAAATTGGAATTTGAATCCAGAATTCTGTGCCTTTTCCTGGTTCTGATAAACAATTCAAAATTCCACCATGTTTTTCTATTATAATTTGATAGCTAATTGACAATCCTAGACCTGTTCCCTTACCTACCTGTTTTGTGGTAAAAAATGGATCGAATAACCGCTTCTTAATATCTTCTCCCATTCCTAATCCGTTGTCAGCAATTCGGATAACAACAAATTTACTCTCTAAAATTTCAGTACGAATTATAATTTGTGGTTTTTGATTTGTTTTTATCCTGACCATTGACTCTTCTAAGGCATCGATCGCATTAGTCAAAATATTCATAAATACTTGATTAAGCTGCCCAGGATAGCAATCAACTAAAGGCAACTCACCATATTCTTTAACTATAGAGATATCCAAGCCAATTCCATTATTTTTCCAGCGATGATGCAAAATTAATAACGTATTGTCAATTCCTTCATGAATGTCAACTCGTTTTTTATCTGCTTCATCATGACGAGAAAAATTTCGCAATCCTAAAACAATTTCCCGGATACGATTAGTACCCATATTCATCGAAGATAGGAGTTTAGAAAGATCATCAGTAATGAATTCTAAATCAACTCTATTAGCAAACTTTTCGATTTCTGCTACGGGTTGGGGATAGTGTTGCTGATAAAGGTGCAAAAGAGTTAGCATCTCTTGAAAGTATTCGTTAGCATAGGTTAAGTTGCCATGAATAAAATTAACTGGATTGTTAATTTCATGGGCAACTCCAGCGACTAATTGTCCTAAGCTAGACATTTTTTCATTCTGGATCAGTTGAGATTGAGTTTGTTGCAATTTATGCAAGGTTTCGGTGAGTTTTTCAGCTTGAGTTTGAGCTTCTAAAGTAGCAGCGCGACTTTGGGTATAAAGTTGTGCGTGATCGATAGCGATCGCTAGTTGATCGCAAACAGCTTGTAGCAAGCTAATTTCACTGTTATTCCAAATGCGATCGCCACTACAATGACTGCACACAATTGCTCCAATTTCCCCAGAATTACTCTTAACTGGTAGCATTAGTTGAGATGTGATACCAAACTCAGTTAAAAATTCTTGCACATCATATTCGAGATGTGATTTGCTATTAATATTGTCGATGCAGCTTAGTTCTTGAGACAGAAGGTTTTGAGTCAAAAAAGTGCTTTTTTGCAGTGGAATACTGCCTAACATACTTGCCAAGTTAGGGTTTCGTGCTTCATAGCTAATAGTCAGGCTTGGTTGAGATGGATGCGGTAAATAAGAAAGAAAGTAGCAACGGTCAATTTGTAATAAGCTGCGAATTTCATTCACAGCAGTTTCTAAGATCATATCTAGGTTAAGAGAACTGCGGATTTGACTAGCTAAACGCAGTAATAAAGCTTCCCGACGACTGAAAAGTTCTTCTCGTGCCCAGATTCGGTCAATAGCTACAGCAATATTATTAGCAATCCAATTTAATAGGTTATGAGTTGCTTCGGTAAATAATTGCTTGCTAAATAAAGCCATTATACCGATTGTTTGCTGCTCTACTATTAGGGGATAAGCAGAAAATCGTAAAATTGATAATGTAGAATTGAGAAGTTCATTGGAATTATTAATTGATAATTCTTCGTTAAAAATTGCTTGATGATTTTGAATCATTAAGCCAATAATATTATTGACTAAAGCGATATGCTCTGGGAAATCTTGGGTATCGCTTAAAGCACTACAAGTAATATCTGTGCAATGAACGCCAGCCTGCAATTGTAACTGGTTTGTCTGTCTTTCAAATGTCCAGATACAAACAAAGCCGATATCAAGATATTTGGAAATAGTATTTGTACAGTTTTGCAAAATTTCTGGAAGTGTGCCACTTTGAGATAAGGCCAAACTGACTTCTGCACTCAAAACTGACAAGCGCGATCGCTCTAATAAAGCTAACTCTGAAAGCTTGCGCTGTGTAATATCTGTACGAATTGATACATATTGATAAGGTTTTCCATCTTGTCCCAACATTGGGGCGATCAAAGTATCTACCCAATAAAAAGTACCATCCTTGGCTTTATTTTGAATTTCTCCTTTCCATACTTTTCCTTGAGCAATAGTTTTCCATAAATTTGCAAAAAATTCTTTTGTGTGGTGTCCAGAGTTTATAATTCGATGATCTTGCCCTAAAAGTTCTTCTGGAGAATATTGAGAAACTTTACAAAATAGGTCATTGGCATAGGTTATTCTTCCAGTTCTATCAGTAATAGCTACCAGTGAATGGGCATTTAAGGCAAATTTAAAAGCTTCTAACTCGTGGATAGAATTATTTAGCGCTATCTGATTTTTTTTATTAATAGTAATGTCATGAGCTACTGCATAAATCAATTTTTCTTCAGTAAAGCCAGTCGCATTCCATGATAGCCATTTGTAAGAACCATCCTGACAAAGATAGCGGTTTTCAAACCTGATTGCGTCTACAGATTGTGTAATTTTTTGGGCTACTGCAATAGTTGATTCACGGTCTTCAGGGTGAATAAATTCGATAAAAGGTTTAGCAACTAGTTCATCAATTGACCAACCTAATATTTTTGTCCATACTGGATTTAAATACTTAAAATAACCATCAAAATTAGCAATACACAATAAATCTATAGAAAGTGAGAAAAATCGAGAATATTTTTCTTCAGATTGTTTGTACTCAGATTTAACTAGTTTCATCAGCTTTTTAGGTATGAAGGTTTTGAAAGAAAAGTTAATACGTTTATTGTTAAAATGGAATAATCATTGCAATAAAATATTTCAATCTAGAGACTTGCCTAATGTCAGTTAGGACTAAGACTGGTTACTTACGAATAAAAACGTAATGAACTTGATAGTAAAGCTAATAAGTATCTACTAGTTTTTACTGAGTAAGCTAGCTGTTGACTTAATTCTCTACTAAATAAAGGGTTCCCTAAAAAGCTGTAAAGTAAACATTTAGATTTTAAATTTAAGATAAGAAGTGTTACGTAATTTTTTATTTGTCATTTTCCTTAAGTAGCTAAGGCATTAAGATTGTAAGACGTAATTCGTAGTTAAGAATTCAATTATGAATTAAGAATTACGAATTACGAATTACGAATTATTTTAAGCAATACTCCCGCGCTTTCTAGCTTCTTTATAGGAAGTTCCAACATTTTTTAAACCAGCTTTAATCATTTGTTGTTCGAGTAGGGCAAAGAAACGCGCTTTATCGCCACCTTTTACTACTGCTTGATTATGCGCTTCAGCGATCGCTACAGGGTAGCCATATCCTTTTTGCACTTGTGCTAACATCAGTCCTAGTGCTTGGTCTAACATAGTTGCATTCTCCGCTACCCATACCGGAACTTCAATTCGGGCGATTTCGGTACCAACGTGGACATAGCAAAAGTAAATGGTTTGATCGCCGTAGAGTTCGAGAATTGGGGAATTACTGCGCCATAAAGTACTGCGTTGTCCGGGTTTGAGCCTGGTTGCCCAAACAGAAGTATCTCGTAACTGTTCAAAAATTTTACAAGGTACTTTTTCTAGCTGATTTGGGCAATGACTTTTACAGTCTGGTACTGGATGGGGACAAGCCAATAGCCGTAAAAAGTTCATGGTTTCGATGCTGCGAGAAGCACTAAGATAGCCCATCAACGGAATTTTAGCCTCACGCATCTGCTGCCAAGCTTCCAGGATGGGGGGTAAAATGCGATCGCGTGCATCCATCGGCAATTGTTCTAAAAACCAGTAAATTAGCGAACCATCTACCATCGCTAGCGCTGGCGTTTCTGCTGGCGCTGCACTACACGCAAGTTCTGCTAACACCGTTGTTTCTGAAGCAGTGCGGCGAAAACTCATCCATTCCTCAGTTCTAATTCCCCACTGCCGAGACATATATAAATCTTCTGGGCGGTAAAATACTTCTGGCAAACTATCGAGTAGCGGATGGCGATTTTGTCCGTAGTGTAAGACGACTCTGCCGATATTTAGCAGATAACAGTAAGCAATTTCATGATGGTTAGGGGCAATTTGAGAACCATCGGTAGCAATGACAGTATGAATTTTTGGCGGAACTGGGATATCGATGCAGGTTTCTAGTGGTTCTATTGGGGTAGCATTAGTAAAGAGAATGCGATCGCGCCATTTTTCTTGGCGATCAATTAAATCTTGTTGAGACTCGTAAGCCTTTTTTAAATGTTGTTGTGCCAGTTCTAAACGCTGACGACTGGCAGCAGCTTCTAAAGTAAGATGCTGACTTAAACCCTGCATTTCTCGCGCCAGTTTTGTTAGGTCAAGCATAAAAGTAAGTGCGATGTGAGGAGTGAATACTTGTAAGTTATTATTTCATCTAATTTTATAAAATACATATTTGATTTATATAAATATGTCCATAAATTAAATATGCATTATTTAGAACCCTTGTAGAGACGTAGCACTGCTACGTCTCTTTTTCACTAGATATTTAATATATTAAAGCCAAGCTGAGAAATCTTTGGCAAACAAAGAAAGTGATAACAACTGAATTCGCGGATCGTTTTGAGCAGATTCCCGTTCGGCTTGGGTGTTATAGCCCCAGTCTGCAAGGAAAAGTTTCACATTCTCAAGGTCTGCTTGCTGTTGGACTAACTGTAATGTCTTGAGTCTATCTTCTACAAACCAGAGACTAACCGACTTGTCTTCTGCTGACTGGATTAATTCTCGCAAAATTTCAGATTTGGGACGCTTGACTTCTTTCCCAAAGATTGCTTCTGGTGGTAAATTCACTCCTTCTTGTTGCAACAACTGCTGGACAAAACGCCCTTCTTTAGTTGTCACGATGTATAACTTAACTCCACTGTCAATAGTTAATTTGATTTTTTCTACTACCCCCGGATAAAATCTATGCAGACTCAGCCAACCACCTAAATCTCTGGTAATCCATTCATCTCGCTGCTTATCTATTTTTGCACCTATTTCTTTTGCTTGTAGCTTGTCATTTAACAAAATTTGTGGGGCAATGCTTACCCATTCATGAAGAATTTTTTCGTCAGGAATTCCATCTATCAAGGCTTTAATTAAAATGGGCATTTCCCAACCTGTTTCAATAACAGGTCTTAGCCGATAGAATCTTAAAGCTAAATCATCTGGCGGTGTGTCGTTAGCAGAAGACCAAATTTCACAGTAGGTACGCCATGCTACCTCAAAATATTCAATTAATCCGTCGCAAATCACTCCATCAAAGTCCAGGGCTAAAATTTTGGGACTACTTGTGGTCATTGGTTTGAGAATAAAACTGCTGTTGTCAGCTTATCCGACAAATTTAAATCATGCAGTAATTTTTGTTAGTCTTTTATAATTTATAACTTGCTGAAAAAGTATGGTGAAATTGTGACATTTGATTGGTTATTAGTAGATTAACCAGAATCTACAGTAGGTTTGCGATTAACTAAACGAATTTGCTTTTGCTTGACTATTACGGTGATTAGTGGTAAAGAACGTTTAACTAGACCACGAACAACTCGACCCTGAAAATCGTATTGAGATCCATAACAAGGACAAATAAACTGATTCTTCTCAAGATTCTATTTGCTTTTCTAACAGACGCTGCACTTAGCTTTATTTTCAGTATTAGTACGCAGTAATTAACATTTAAAATACTTATATTCTAGTGATTTTAACTGTTTCAGGCAGTAGCCTAATTGACGCATAATATACTAAGTTTTAGTGAAATGAACTCAAGAATGTTTAGATTGCTGCTAACCAAAAAACTAAATTGTAAAGAAAGTAAATGGGACAACAGGACAAAACCCTCTTGTCCTTACTAGTGCTAATTTATGCAAACACTGCTAAACAAACGCTATCGAGTAATTCGGACTTTGGAAAGTGGCGGATTTGGTGAAACTTTCTTGGCAGAAGATACCCAAATGCCTTCTAACCGTCGTTGTGTAATTAAACAACTTAGACCAATTCAAAATAATCCTCAAATTTACCAGTTGGTGCAAGAGAGGTTTAAGCGTGAAGCGTCAATTTTAGAAGACTTGGGCGGTGCAACTAAACAGATACCCACTTTGTATGCTTACTTCCAGCTAGATGGTCAATTCTATTTAGTTCAAGAGTGGATTGAAGGTGATACCTTAACTAGAAAAGTTCACGAGCAAGGCTCATTAAGTGAAAGTGCAGTAAAAGAAATATTAGTAGATTTATTACCAGTAATAGAATACGTACACAATCAGCGGATTATTCATCGAGATATCAAGCCAGATAACATCATTTTGCGTCATAGCGATAGTAAGCCAGTGCTGATTGATTTTGGCGCGATACGGGAAACGATGGGAACAGTGGTGAATTCCCAAGGAAATCCTACCAGTTCGATTGTGATTGGTACGCCTGGATATATGCCAAGTGAACAAGCAGCAGGTAGACCAGTTTATTCTAGTGATTTATATAGTTTAGGAATCACAGCAATTTATCTCCTCACGGGGAGACAGCCACAAGAATTAGAAACAGATCCATGTACCGGGGAAATTGTCTGGCACAAATATGCTTGGAGTGTAAGCCAGACAATGGTACAGGTGATAGATCGGGCGATCGCCTACCATCCACGCGATCGCTTTGCCATTGCTAAAGAAATGCTGGAAGTCTTGCAATTTGGTGCAGCAACCTTCCCGCCTACAGTAACTGCACCTCCTGCAACGCTTCAAAATACAGTTTCTGTCAGCCCAGCGCCTTCGTATCAACCTCCCCATCAAAATACTGGGCACAGAGAAATATTTCTCGCTAGTCTAATTGCAGGTGGTTTGATTGGTGGTTCTATAATCATTGGTTTTGTCCTTAGTAAATCGCCTCAATCAGTGGTACAGTCAAGCGTTTCATCCCCAACCCGCGATGAAGTGCAAGATACGCCGACACCTGCACAATCTCCAGTTTCCATCACTCCAGAACCTACTACAAGTAAAGAAACACAGGATCAAGAAGTATTATCTGCGCGATCGCAATTTCCCAGCAATAACGTTACTAGTCCCACTCAATCTGCTCAACTGCCTTCTTCAACACAGCCTCAAATCGATAGACTAACACCAGAACAAGCTGTGCAAAATTATTTTGAAACTATTAATAAACGTGATTTTCAAACTGGATGGAATCAACTATCTCCTAGTTATCAAAATAATAAACGGCTGCATCCAGATGGCTATCTTTCATACATTGACTGGTGGGGGGGGAAGGTTCAAAGTGTAGATATCGAACAAGTTAGTTTGGTAGAGGCAAGTACACAAACAGCTACAGTAAATGCTAAATTAAAATATTTGATGAACACTGGAAAAGTAATTCCTGGTTCTGTACGCTTTTTCCTTTTGTGGGATGCCCAAAATAGCAGATGGATTGTTAATGATACCAAATAGTTCGCTCTAAAGGTTTTAGTAGGTAGTCTGGTAATCCCTCAACGCGGTGAAGTGGGCGTTTTTGGAGGGGCTTTGCCCCACTTTACAGTTCTATTTCTAACAAAGGTCTTCTACTATACTACGGTGCGATCGCACTAGATTAATGTATATTTGTGTTTACTATCGGTTAATTTTCAGAAAGTTTGCTTTTTTTAAGAGTTGCTCCTGAGCTTTAAATTTTTAATTACTATTTATTTCTGAAGTATGAGGTTATTTATCAACTTCAGAGCTAGACTATAACCTAAGATATGTTCTTCAAAAAATATCTTCAAAATATACTCTTAAACTCTCTCCAGAGAAAGAATTCTTTATACCTTTAATTTTTTAAGCTGTTGTTAGTCGAGTTCCATATTTTAACAACTGAAAGCGCCATGAGTGAGAAAAATCAAGAAAATCAAATTAATCAACCAGTAACTGAAGATCGGGATTCTCGTGAGCTAGACGTAAACAAAGAAAATTTAACCGTGAATCCAGGAGATAAAATTTCTGATAAGCCTCAATCAGTTGAAGAGAAGGCTAAACAGGCAGCGGTTGATGATGTACCAGACATTACAGGCGAGAGAATCACAGTCCCGACTTACTTCGTTGTAGATGAACCCAACGGCGAAAAAAAGGCACTTCACCATGTTAAAGATGCTGAAGAGATTTCTGACGTAATTCGGGAAATGCGAGTTGACGAAGAAGGAAATAGAATTTTTTAGTAGTTATTTATTGAAGATGCAGAAAGACGGAGAAAGTATTTGATAATTTCTCCGTTTTTTGTATCTCCTTGTACAAATTTTTCGTCTGCATAAGCTTTAGCAAATCTCCGCACATACTTGCACATATTTGAGATTGCGAACTGGAAATACCTTCATCTCTGGAGAAGTTTTCTGCAAGTCGGCTGTTAGACGATTGATAATCTTTGTGCCCTAACTCTACTGTTGTTGATGATTGAAGAATATCTTGAAACAGTGGTTTCCATGTTCAAAGGCTATGATAGGAACTAAAATCTACACTCGATCAAAAGGCGATCGCCACAATCTAGGTTACTTAAATTTGCTAGTATTTACACAAAACGAGTGCCAAAACTTCAACGTATGATAATTTAATTTACCTGAGAAGTGAGCCTCACTTTTTACAAAGTTATTCTCTTGTTACAATACTTTTTCAGTCCCTATTTAAACTATTAAAGACATTAAAGATAATGATAATTAAATAAAGAGGGGAAGAAGGCAAGCGACGCTTGTATCTTTCCCCTCTGTCTCAGCACCATTATCTTTTTCAAGAAGAAAATTTTGAGTATTTTAACTGATTGACAAAATACGCCTTATCTTAAATTATCACGAATGCAAACATAATAGCTGTCAGCATTTCTCAAATATTTCATGCAACTAGATCTAAAAATAATCTATTCTCTATCAAAAAATAAATCATTGAAGTCGTAAAGAAATAAATTTAAAATATTTTTTAACATGGTTCAAAAATTAGATTAAATAATGTTGAAAAAAGTATATTGTAAAGCATTTGCTTAGAAAGCTATATATTTGCGTTGTAAGAATAAAGAAAAAATAAAAAATGATTGACTTTAGCCTCACTCAAGAACAGCAGATGTTGCAGTCACAAGCGCGTGACTTTGCTCAAAATAAGATTGGGCCTATTGTTCAGATAATCGAAGAGTCTAACAATCTAGAGATGGAACCTTGGGATTTCTGCAAACAGGTGTTTTATAAAGGAGCTGAATTGGGATTCACATCCTTGATGGTTCCAAAAGAACTAGGAGGTGTGGGTGGAAAGTGCATAGACTTGGCTGTAGTGTTAGAAGAAATAGGCGCTGTTGATGTCAGCATTGCTTGTAGTTACTTTAATCTCACCGCAGCGATGTCGCTGTTTGTCAGCAGAGCAGCAACCCAAGAACAGCAAGAACGAATATTATCTTTTGTAAAATCAGGAAAACCACATCTATTCAGCGCCGCAGAGAGTGAACCTAATGTCGCCACCTCTGATATATTCTGCCCGTTCCCAGATTCCAATATTGGGATGAAGACCTTTGCAGTACGTGAAGGTGATGGATACATCCTCAATGGAACAAAATCCTCCTTAGTTACAAATGCTGGAATTGCGGATGCCTACTTTATCATTGCCCGTACAGCGATGGATAAACCATTGCGCGAAAGTTTGTCCATCTTTTATGTTCCAACAGATACACCTGGGATTAAGTTTGGCAAAAAGACACAAATGATTGGTTGGAAAGCCTCGCATCATGCTGAGATTTCCCTAGATAACGTCCTAGTCCCTGCACAAAATCTGATTGGACTTGAAGGGGAAGCAGGAAAACTATTGATGTTAGTTCCAGAAGTAGCTATTGGGCTGGCAGCTTCTTATGTTGGTTTGGCTCGTGCTGCTTATGAGTATGCTTTGAATTATGCCAAGCAAAGAGTTAGTTGGGGTCGTCCGATTATCGAACATCAGGCAGTAGCTTTAAAATTAGCGAATATGATGATTAACACCCAGGCTGCACGACTGGTAGTATGGGATGCAGCCCTTCAAGCAGAAACTTCTCCCCAACTTGCTACCACAGTCAAAGCACCAGCCGCCAAAACTTTTGCAGTGGATGTTGCAATCAAAAACGCACAAACAGCAGTTGAAATTCTTGGGGGCTATGGGGTGACAAGAGAGTGTTTGGCTGGCAAGTTTCTTGCCGATGCAACTATCGGGTATTCCTGCGACTTTACGCGAGAAGTCTTGCGCCTGGGAATCGTGAATTTTTTATAATGGATTGAATAAGCTTGACTCTAAAACTTGTGAGTGCGATCGCGCTTCTTTAGCTAAATTTAGTAGACCGAAAAGTTTTCCAGAAGCCTCACCAATCCTCATTCGTAATATTTAAAAACAAAGTGAGTTTTGTCAATAGTAGTTACGCTAAAAATTTGTATCAAAGTTAAGTATCAAATTTAATACTATATATTTTTTTTACGTAAGAATGAGTGATGCTTTTTAAGATGACGCGTAGGCGTAGCCCGCTGTAGGCATCGCCTGCTTAAAAATTGTGTTTCTAACCCGGCTTTTCAGCTATATTTTGAGTACTCTTGCTTATTGACAAATGATATCAGACCTAAACCTCTCACGAATGATTCAAACCTAACCTTCCAGCCCCTTTTCATTTGCTGATTGCAAAATAATCATTATTATATGCAGTTATCGCATTAACACGGATTTATTATAGCTTCACAGATGCGATTCTAAATGAGGGAATAAAGATGGATACCCCTGGTTTTAACCAGGGGCTTTTTATTGGGCAGCTACGCCTTAAACGTCAACACCGGACTCAATCGCGCCACAACGTCTACCATTTCTGCTTCAACCTGCACATCAATCACAGACTGAATCGGTTTGTATGCAGCAGGTGCTTCCTCAATTCGACGTTCTTCACGCAGGGTGATGCAGTCTATCCCAGTTAATCCCAGTTCTGCTTCACTTTGAGATGCACCTTTACGACTGAGATTGAAGCGAGAACGAATTCTTCCCGCCCCATGTGAAGCCGAATTACAAAATCTTGGATTGCCTCTACCCACCATCAGATAAGAATAAGCACCCATTGAACCAGGGATAATCACTGGTTGCCCTAGATGGGCAGGACAAGCGCCCTTGCGTGTTACCCATCCCTGACCTTCTGGCAAGGTGATGTTATGGGGCAAGTCATAAACTAAAGGTGCTTCTACATCTTTGTATACTTCCCGTAAACGCAGACGTAGCAGTTCCGCTAACAGCAGACGATTGATAAAGGCATAGTTAGCAGCAGTTGCCTCAGCTTGCAAGTAACTGGCGACTAATTCAGGGTGAGAATGGGTAGAGAGAGGAAAAATCTGAGAATCAGGGTACTTTAGACCTTTTTGCCAAATCGCCTTAGCTTTATCTCGCCACCTTCCCCCAATATACTTACCCACATTTCGAGAACCAGAGTGAATCATAAAAGCTAGCTGTCCCTCACGCACTCCCCAGACGTGAGCAAGTGGGCGATTTTCGACTTTATCAACCCGCTGCACTTCGACAAAATGATTACCACCGCCAATGGTTGCTAGTCCACCATCGCGTACTAATCCAGCGTCGGGAACTAATTCTTCAGGCGCTAGTTTCCAGTTACCATCCATTGAACCACCTAAGAAGATGCGTTCGCCCTTGGCGTTGGCAAAGCCATCACTCTCTTGAGCAAGTTGCTGCAAATCAGATTTGATTACACTCCCTGTAGGCTTATCTAGCATGGTATCCAGCCAACCGGGAACTCCATACTGAAATAGAGCTTGCATTGCTTGAGCAGTCATTGTCACATCACGCGTACCAAAGAAGTAATCCCCTTTCATCTTTTCTACGAATTGGTCGCGCTTTGTCAGGAATTCCTCAATTGTCAAATCAACAACATGGAGGCGCATCCCACAATTAATGTCAGAACCGACAGCACCAGGGATGATCTGACCCACAGTTTCTATCACTGAACCAATGGCAACACCCGCATCACCTGGGTGAAAGTCAGGCGTGGCACAGGCACGACAAACGCATCCACCTGACGGGTGACGGACGCTTGCTAAATTCGCTAACTGCTTCAGTGCCTTAGCTTCTACAAGGAAGTCTTCCGGTAGTAGTACTTCTGCTACAGGAGCATCGGGAGAATTAACTAAACGAACTAAATAAGTGCGATTGTTATAAGTTACATCTAAACCTTGCCGCTCTAAAGCACGCAGGAGACGTTTGAGATTTTTTGGCTGCATGAATACTCCAAATAAGGTCTTAAAAAAGATCCTTTGTTGTGAAGAAATGAGGAGACTTGGGTTCAGCAGCCGCGTCTCAATTAATGCAGAAGGTCATTTTCCCAGAACTGTGGGGAAAACAACAGGTTAATTCTGACTAATGTGGTTATATAGCCTTAATAACATACACTTTCAGCAGATGACAAGTGTCTTGTAGTACGTTGTATTTTGATGGGCAACGTTACTCAGTTAAACCAAAGTTGTAAAGAAATTTGAAGTTTAGCGAAAAACTTTTAAAAATCTCTAGACTCTCCAGTCGGCTGGAGAGTCTAGGATAAATTCAAGGCGACTCTCAACCAGAAATTTCTGATGTGTGAGGGATACGTCTCAGTCATCCAGCTCGATCTGGCTAAGTTGTTCATTTTATCCCGTAAATCTATGACTCTCCAACTCACAGTGCCCAATATGGCTTGTTCTGCTTGTGCAACCACCATCACCAAAACACTTCAGGCAGTCGATGCCAATGCTAGCGTTCAGGCTGATCCAACAACCAAGCTTGTCAGTGTAGAAACTCAAGCATCAGAAACAGCAATTAAGGAAGCGTTAGCTGCTGCGGGTTATCCAGTTGCTTAATTTTTAACAAGAAAGGCAGGAGGCAGAAGGAATAATGCTCTGGAGCCTCCTGTCGTGTTAAGTCCCCAATCAAAATTTATGATTTGGTGGCTTGGAATTAGATGGAGTTGAGAACAACAGATAATATTCCTGCCTCCTGCCTCCTTCACGCTCCTCTCACACTAATTACAGGGGTTTATCTATTTATGGATACTCTCACACTCAAACTTCGAGGCATGAGTTGCGCTGCTTGCGCCAACAATATCGAAAAGGCAATTCGCTCTGTTTCTGGGGTGATTGACTGCAACGTTAACTTTGGAGCAGAGCAAGCTACCATCAAATACGATCGCTCTGTAGCGAATTTAGAGAAAATCCAAGCTGCAATCGCTGCTGCGGGATACTCTTCTGATTCACTCCAAGAAGAATTGCTTTTTGAAGAAGATGATGCTGAGAAAGCGAGTAGGCAAGCATTACAACGCCAACTCTCTCTCAAGGTAGTTGTGGGAGGTGTAATCAGCATTTTCCTACTTTTAGGATCGTTGCCCATGATGACTGGGCTAAATTTACCCTTAATTCCAAGTTTTCTTCAGAATTCTTGGGTGCAGTTAGTGTTGACAACACCCGTAATCTTTTGGTGTGGTGGATCTTTTTACCGCAATGGCTGGAAATCCCTCAAGCGCCATACGGCGACGATGGACACGTTAATTGCTTTGGGTACAAGTGCAGCCTATCTATATTCGTTGTTTGTCACTGTTTTTCCGAAATTTTTTATTGCTCAGGGTTTGATTCCTCATCTTTACTATGAAGTTGCCGCTATTGTCATTACCTTAATTTTGCTGGGGCGGTTGTTAGAAAATCGCGCTAGGGGACAAACTTCTGAAGCCATCCGCAAACTAATTGGACTGCAAGCTAGAGATGCCAGAGTTATCCGTGATGGAATAGAAATTGATGTCCCCATCGCCGAAGTCAGAATCAATGATGTGATTTTGGTGCGTCCTGGTGAAAAGATTCCGGTAGATGGGGAAGTGATTGCAGGCGCTTCGACAGTAGATGAAGCAATGGTGACGGGTGAAAGTTTGCCAGTCAAAAAGCAGCCAGGAGATGAGGTGATTGGGGCGACGATAAACGGTGCAGGTGCATTTCAGTTTCGGGTGACACGAATCGGAAATGATACATTTTTAGCTCAAATCGTCAAATTAGTGCAACAAGCCCAAGGTTCTAAAGCACCTATTCAACGTTTGGCAGATCAAGTGACAGGATGGTTTGTACCAGCTGTGATTGCCGTTGCGATCGCCACTTTCATCATTTGGTTTAATTTCACTGGCAACCTCACCTTAGCAACAATGACAACAGTGGGTGTACTGATTATCGCTTGTCCTTGTGCTTTGGGTTTAGCTACCCCCACATCTGTAATGGTGGGGACGGGCAAAGGTGCAGAAAATGGCATCTTGATTAAAGGTGCTGACAGCTTAGAACTAGCACACAAAATTCAAACCATCGTTCTAGATAAAACTGGCACTTTAACTCAAGGGAAACCGACAGTTACAGACTTTGTAACTGTCAACGGCACGGCTAATGGTAATGAACTCCAGCTTTTACAATTAGCAGCAACGGTAGAACGCAATTCTGAGCATCCTTTAGCAGAAGCGGTGGTGAAATACGCCCAGTCTCAAGAAGTGAATTTAATAGATGCAAAGAACTTCGTGGCTAATGCAGGTAGTGGTGTGCAAGCAGTTGTTGCAAATCAGCTTGTGCAAATTGGTACACAACGCTGGTTAACAGAACTTGGAATTAACACCATCAGTCTCCAGCAATATAAAGATGTCTGGGAAGCGGTTGGTAAAACAGTTATTTTGATTGCTGTAGATGGTGAACTACAAGGAATAATTGGTATTGCTGATGCCTTAAAACCTTCGTCAGCAGCAGTAGTGAAAGCCTTACAAAAGTTAGGTTTAGAAGTAGTAATGCTCACCGGAGATAATCGTAAAACTGCTGATGCGATCGCTCTACAAGTTGGCATTGGGCGAATCTTTGCTGAAGTGCGTCCAGATCAGAAGGCAGCGATTATTCAAGCTTTGCAAACAGAGCAGAGGGGCAGAGGAGCAAGGGGAGAGAATTCTCGTAAATTCTCACTGAAAACTCAGCACTCAATTGTCGCAATGGTTGGTGATGGGATAAATGATGCGCCAGCCTTAGCACAAGCTGATGTGGGAATTGCCATTGGTACGGGAACAGATGTGGCGATCGCAGCTAGCGATATCACCTTAATTTCTGGCGATTTGCTCTTAATTGTGACAGCAATTCAACTTAGTCGCGCCACTATCAACAATATCAAACAAAATCTCTTCTTTGCCTTTATTTACAACGTCATTGGTATTCCGATTGCGGCGGGAATTTTGTTCCCTATCTTTGGTTGGTTACTCAATCCAATTATCGCCGGCGCGGCGATGGCTCTTTCTTCGCTGTCTGTTGTTAGCAATGCCCTCAGATTGCGTAAATTTCAACCAAAAATTAGCTCATAATTGCAGGGTAATTTAGCAAATGTTCAGTCAAAAAATGCTTTGGGAAAGCCTGATAGCTTTAGTGCTGATCACTGGGACATCAGGTGTAACATTAGCAGAAATGCCAGCCCATTCATCAAGGCAAACTAGCCAATTTCAAAGCATTGAGCAACCTTTGGGCTTGAAAACTGGTGTTGCGATCGCTGGTTTAGCTTTAATTGGACTAGAGTTGTGGTGGTTTATTCTTTATAAAAGTCCTGATTCCTGATTAGTGTCAGTCCTAAGAGGTGTTTTGAATAATCGCACAAATTGTCTTCTCATGATGGTCGCTGATATTCTTCCAGCCTGAAAGTAATGCTTTTATAGCAGGAGGCAGGGGGCAGGGGGCAGGAGGTAAAAACATTACTCTTCCTGACATTCACGCTTGTCATCTCATATCTTGCACCTAACCGGATAAACCCGCAAAAGGTATCCCTCTCCTAAGAAACCGTATTTACTTCGGGCTGAGGAACAAGCTCAAAACCTAAAGCTAGAGCCTTTTTTTGGAGGTTATTAATAACTCGT
>NZ_JBALDA010000074.1:0-80886 GCF_036917535.1 Nostoc sp. | reverse complement strand
TTGCGATCGCAGTTGGCTCAACTTTGGGTGTTGGTGGTATAGTTGGTTTTGCGATCGCAGTTGGCTCAACTTTGGGTGTTGGTGGTATAGTTGGTTTTGCGATCGCAGTTGGCTCAACTTTGGGTGTTGGTGGTATAGTTGGTCTTGCGATCGCTGTTGGCTCAACTTTGGGTGTTGGTGGTATAGTTGGTCTTGCGATCGCTGTTGGCTCAACTTTGGGTTGTTGAAGAGATAGATTTGGTGATTCCGCGTTCTGCTGCTTTGGTTCTGGCCGGAATACCTCTGCTGAAGATAAGGTTGTTGAGTCAAAAGAACTCTTGCTAGAGGCTTTATGTGCATCTGAATTAGCTGAGTTCACCGCATAAACAGGTTTTTTCGGTAAAGCTTTACCACCTGCAATTGAATTTTTAGTAGCCCGGAATGGGGTTTTTTGGGGTATGTGTGTTTCACTGGGATAAACTTCAACTACCTCAATTGGAATCTCTTGCTTAGACTCAGGCATAAAAGCTGTGAACCAATATTTGCTCCCTATCAGTAAAATAGAGTGTAGAAGGATGGAACTAACTAGACCTGAGAGGATATCGAGGGGGGCCACGCTTCGATAGCGCTGAAATTCATAAGAAAAAGCCATGTTATTGTGCTTTTGCGTGATAGATAACTGCCTCAACAGTCTATTTACTGTCTTCTAACTTAGAGGATATCGTATCTGATTCAAGCAAAACAACGAGATATTGGATGATATCTTTTTTAAACTGGATCAAGCTGAAAATTCTCTGGATAATATAATTCACGATAAGCCAGAATATAGCTTAATTCCTGAGTCTGATTTGACGGACTCCTACCTTGAAAATAACTCGCACTTGAAATTTTAGTACATCAGCACTAGACCATCACCTTGATGGAGCTTTAAAATCTCCTCTTGTGTAGAAAGATAGATTATTTAATAGATTAGGGATATAGCAATCCTATTTGAGATCCGAACAGGGTACATACTAATACAACTTTGGAAAATCAAATTCTTGATGATTGGTAAAGAACTTTAACAGCCATTTGACAACAGTAAAAGATTTGCATATTATTCAAAACTTTTTCAAAAAGTTTTTGGTCTGTAACCAAACATCTTATACAAGATTTTGGTCAGTAGTATGATTTATACTACACCACTAGCTTTAACGATCGCCTTTTGTCTGAGTCCATTAAGCATGATAGTTTATTCTTATTAGTGCCGGAACATCGCACTGCTTTTTCTAGTTTAACGCTGAGGTGCGATGCCTCCGGCGAGCTATGTCTACACGGTCACCCCAGTTTGCCTAGTTTGAATAAATCCTAAACGCTCTAATGCACGAATTGCCTCATTGCCTGATATTCTTGGCAATCTAGACATAGCTAACCTCTATACTAGTTACAAATCTGGGACTAGTATCAATGTCGAGTAAAGGACATTCTTCCAGGTATAATCTTGTAGCTTCTTTTAGATTGGCAAGAGCTTCTTCAATTGTTTCACCTTGGTCAACTGTACCGACTTCAGGACATTCAGCAACATACATATCTTCTTCTTTGTGAAGAATGGAAGTTAATGTTTTAGTTTTCATAGGATTTTTTTGATATGGATAGTCGTGCTATCACACTGCTTTTTTTAGTTTAACGCTGAGGTGTGATCGCATTACTTGCCACCGACGGCATTTTTCTTTGCGTAGTTTAAATTTTTCTGATACTCTATGATTTTTTGCTGGGCTATTGCATAATTTGGGCTAGAAGATGGCACACTTTTCATAAGTGCGATCGCAGCTTCCCACTGACTCACAACTGTTTTCCACTCATCTGGGGATTTCGCTGATTGAGTCAGGTTAGCTGCATTAATTGCTTTGTTTACTGCCTCTCGGAATGTATCAGTTTGAATTAACACAGTCGGCGATTCTGAAGTCACTGGTGAGGGTGTAACTAATACAGGCTTTGATGGTATTTGTGTTGAACTTTTAGAAGTTAGGGGGAATATTTCTACAAATATTGAAGAAAAGTATATTCCTAAAAAAATTGAAAATATTATAAAAACGAACAACAACTTTTTATTAAAATTAATATATTTGCATCGATTCTCGATAATTGTACTTTTTCCATTATTCGATAAACTATTTGATTTTATTGTGTATAAATCCATTTGCCCACGTAATCTATTAAGTTCTTTATTTATACTTAAATTAATGTTTGATTCTGTGTTATCCTTTTTTCTATTAATATAAGAAGCAGATATTATTCGGCATCTTACCAAATATTTAATTTGATAAATTAATGCGGCAGTAAAAATATATAATAATCCAAATATTAATATTATATTGTTATTGATATTTTCTATTCGTGTATAGTATTCAATTTGTTTATCGTAACTAGGATAAAATAATGGTAGAAGTATTATAGAAAAGAAAGCTGCTATCAGTGTAGAGATTGCAATTACAAGCCAAGCGTACAATCCTTCCCACCAACTCATTATTCCTGGTAATAATCCTTGTGTTCGACCTATTTCGGGTGCTTGAATTTCTAATACAAACCGACTAATAAGTAAGTATAAACAATGATGAGTTAAAGAAATTATCGGAATTGGAGATAAGATTAACAATATTGTAAATATAAAAAACAATTTTGGGCTGTGTACAAAATATACGATGTCATAGCCTAACTTTCCAGTATTTTTGACTACAAATATAATAACTCTCAAAAATAGAGTCAAAATCAATGCTTTGAACCAAGAACTAGGATAAGGAAACCATAATGGCCAGTAAAACTTTTGTAGTTCTTGCTTAGTAACGTCCTGATTATTCGCCTGTTTCATAACAAAAAGTGCAAAAAACTGATAAATTGTCGTCTATCTTATGGTTGAGCATCTACATTTATAAGCAATATTGTCAGAAAGTTTATATTTCTATATTTAAATTTTAGTTAAATTTGTTATATCTCTATATAAAAATCCAGATGTGAGACTTTTTTCTACATGATTACATAAGGTAAATGAAATACTAACGTTCCTTTGTAATCACAGAAGTACCATTAGTAATGCTTACTTTTTGAATAAATACGTCACTACAAGATGATAAAATATCAGTGCTGATTTGATTAGCAATAAACTCAAAATCTTGATTTGTTAATCCTTGTGCAGAATCGCCACTTAAATTAATACAAATAGTTAGAAGTTGAGGATTACTAGAAAACTCTTCATTATCTATTGCTTCTATTTCAGCTTGTGCTATGCCCAAATCAAACTCTTGACTCCAATCTGGAAAATCCTTATCTGTTTGTTGTCCATAAACTTTGACTCTTTCAACAGATGCAGCTTCTAAAGCCGTTAACCCTTTACGGATAAATGCAACTAAAATTTGCTGATTTGGTACTTCGGCAGATTCTAGCATTACCTCCAAGCAAGCATCTTGGAAAGTAACCTTTGCAGCGATTCCTTTGGGGTGTAGGTGGCGGTTCATCAGAAATGCGATCGCTTCTGCATCTCCCTGTTTTGCAAGTTCCAAAATATTTGGCTGTGTCATAACCAGTAAAAGAGAAAATCTAGAAAAATAAACTTATATTTCTCAGGATTCCCTCTTGACAGCCTTAAGTAACATGATAATGCAAGATATCAGCTAACTTGGGCTAAAATATTTAGTATAAAGATAGTCACGTCGCTTCTCTACGAGACGCTACGCGTAGCTTGCTTCCCCAAAGGAGTACGCTCCGAATTTAAAATTCAAAATTAATCATCCCCATAAATAAATTTAGCGCAAAGTCTGAGCGGAGGTTTCCTCCGCTCAGAACTTTGTAAGAGAGGGGCTTGTATCCTTTTTGTTCGGTCATTTACAGACTTTTACAAAAATATATTTTCCCTGCATCAACATCAAAAACTCTTGTTTTTGTGGTTGCCAAATTAACAAGATTAAAATTAATCAGTTAATTCCAATTTTAAATATGAACTTTTATCGAGATCATGCTTGGCCTTCGACACTAGAAGAAGCCATAGTTATCCAAGAAACGCTGCAAAATCAAGTAATTACTGAAGACCAACTACAAGAACCTATCCAGTATGTTGCTGGAGTGGATATGGGTTTTGAAGCTGATGGAACAATTAGCCGTGCAGCAGTCGCAGTCCTGAGTTTTCCTGATTTGCAAGTAATCGAGACAAGCCTAGCATATCGTCCTACAACCTTTCCTTATGTTCCTGGGTTCCTCTCATTTCGGGAAATTCCAGCTGTCCTTGATGCCCTAGAAAAGATTAAAACAACACCAAATATTATCTTGTGTGATGGTCAGGGAATTGCTCATCCCCGCAGATTAGGTATAGCTAGCCATTTAGGGTTACTTATAGATATGCCGACAATTGGTGTAGCTAAGTCTAGGTTGGTAGGTAAGCATGAACAATTGGCAGAAACTAAAGGTAGCACACAACCACTAATATATAACGGTGAAATTATTGGGGCAGTTTTGCGATCGCGCACGGGAGTAAAACCTCTGTATATCTCCAGTGGTCATCGAATTAGTTTACCAACAGCGATTGACTATGTGTTACGCTGTACGCCCAAATATCGGCTGCCAGAAACTACACGCATCGCTGATAAACTAGCGTCGGCAAAATAAAGCTTGTTGAAGTTTTTTCTAAATACTTGCTTGCACCGACTCAATCGTGTTAGGAATCGCACAGAAAGAAGTTGAAGTAGCTAAATACGATTTACGAAGTTAGAACAATGAACGCACTAACTTTACAGTGGCACGATGCAGGTCAAGATAGAACTCAGAAGATTTACGAACAACAGCCAAGTCAAAATCCTGGCACTGTCCGCATCGGTCGCGACCCCCTCCGGTGCGACATTGTTCTGAGTCACCCTACTGTCTCTGGACTCCACGTTGAAATATTTTTTCATCACCAGCAACAATGCTTTTATATTAGGAATTTGCGATCGCAAAATCCCCCCGTTGTCGATGGACGGCAATTAGTCCAAGGTGAAATGCCTTTAACTGAAGGTACTAGCATCTCTTTGGGACAAATAAAACTCAATGTTACAAGGGTTTCCACAGGTAGCATTCCAGCAACAATTTTGCTACCACCCAATCCAGCAGTAAATCTCGAACATCACCATTACCCACCAACACCCCCCGCACCACCGCCAGGGGTTTATGGCTTAGAATGCCCCAAATGTCATAAAGTTTCCCCAGCAGAGAATCTACAAATTGGCTGTCATTGGTGTGGGACATCTTTAGCTGCGGCTGTGAGTGTGTTGGTAGCACCAGGTAGTTGAGAGAGAGACAAGGGAGACAAGGGAGACAAATCAATTCAAAATTCAAAATTCAAAATTCAAAATTAAAGAACTCCTGCCTCCTGCCTTTTCTTTTTCAATGCCCAATGATCAATGACAAATGACAAATGACCAATGACAAATGACTTACAAATCCAATTGAGTTGGGAAGAACCAGCGACGGGAGAACGGCGAGAACCACTGTTAAGTATGCCGATCGCTTTTGGTCGAGAATTTGCTCGCTTACCTGCTGAACTCAGGGGAATGCGCGTTTCTCGGATGCTACTTAACAGTAATGAAGTCTCTCGCTATCATGCCCTAATTGACTGGGAACAAGACCATTTAGTAGTGATTGACCAAGGCAGCGTTAACGGTGTCTATGTCAATGGTCAACTACAAACGCGTAGTGTTTTAGTTAATGGCGATACGTTGCAAATTGGCCCATATTTGATCGCAGTGACATTTGGTGCTAACGCCTCTGCCGCAGATACTACCCCACCTTCAACAATTCACTTCAACGCAAAAACCAATCGCCCAGACCCCAGCTTACCTGTAGTTCAGCCGCTAACGCCCGTGGCAAGTAATTTCCCGCCATTGGCATTTCAGGCACAAAAGGTTTCTGTGCAAGCACTTCATGCTACGGGCTTACCAGTAGATGAATCTGATTATCTAGCGATCGGGGCGGGATTGGGTAGCTTTTTATGGGCTGATTTGCTGAGAATTAGTGGTGTGCGTGCCCAGAAGATTGTGGCTTTGGGATTAGAGGCGGAACCTTATGCTCGTTACAAGCGCCTCTGTTTGAATTCACAAATTCCCTTATATGAAAGATTGCGTTCTAATTCTGACTCCTGTCCTGATAATATTTGGGGTTGGCCTAGTTATGCCTTGCGTGAAGCTTGGGGAGACTTAGCTAAGGGAGAGATAAAGTCAGCATTCAAGTATTTATGGCAAGTGTTTGCCGAACCAACATTTGCAGAAACTTATACTCCCCGTGCAGGTAATGTCTTTGATTCCATAGATAGGGAGGCGAAGCGCATTGGCTGGAATCAAATTTATCGCTATGGGCGAGTTAGGGTAATTCGCAAAACCGATGACGGTAGATATTGCGTAGCCTATTCTCGCGGTCCAGGAAATTATGCTTTTTTAGTTAGTCGTTATTTACATTTAGCTACTGGTTATCCAGCAATTCAGTTTCTTCCAGATTTGCAAGCTTATAGGGAAAAATATCAAGATTTTAAATCTGTCGTCAATGCTTATGAAGCCCACGATCGCGTTTATGAGCAACTAGAGCAACATGGTGGTACGGTATTGATTCGGGGGCGGGGAATTGTAGCTTCGCGGATTGTGCAGCGGATTTATGAAGCCAGAAAGCGAAATCGAAATATTGCAGTTTTGCATTTAATGCGATCGCCTAAACCCCAAGGTAATAAATTTCAAAATGCCCAACGCTTAGTCAAAAATCATTACGAATTTCAACCCTTTAACTGGCCGAAAGCCTGTTGGGGCGGCGAACTCCGGGCAATGTTAGAAAAAGCCACCCCCGATGAACGCAAGCGTTTACTAGCAGACTGGGGTGGAACTACTACCGCCGACCGCCACGACTGGCAGCAAATTACTGCTCAAGGGTTAAGCGAAGGCTGGTATCAAATTACCTTCGGTGAGGTTCTGGATGTAGAACGAGATGCCCAAAACCGGACTATTACCCGTATCCGAGAACAAAGCTTTGGGGAAATGAAATTGTTAGCTGACTTTATTGTTGATGCTACCGGACTGGATGCCAAAGTAGATGCCAATCCCCTGTTAGTAGATTTGGTGAAACATTACAACCTCCCAGTAAACCACCTGGGGCGATTAACTGTAGCGAACAATTTTGAATTAGTAGAAATGCGTAGCGATCAAGGTCAAATGTATGCGGCTGGGGCTATTACTTTAGGTGGCCCTTATGCCGCAGTTGATAGTTTCTTGGGCTTGCAATACGCCGCATTAGTCGCCGTTGATGGACTCGCCGCCGCGCGTGCGCCTGGAGTTCAAAGGTTGAATGTTGTAAGTTCCTTTGGGCAGTGGTTGAAGTGGGTGTTAAATCAGTCACCTTAGAATTAGGAGGCAGGGGGCAAGGGAGCAGGGGAGCAGGAGGCAGAAGAGATAGAGTATTTATCTGGCTGTTTTGAGTAGCAAATCCCAACTTCGAGGCTGAAAGGCGCAACGTTGAGGATAAAAGGTGCAACTTCGAGAATAAAAGGCTCAACGTTGAAGATAAAAAGTACAACTTCGAGGCTGAAAGGCGCAACGTTGAGGATAAAAAGCGCAACGTTGAGGATAAAAAGCGCAACGTTGAGGATAAAAGGTGCAACGTTGAAGATAAAAGGCGCAACGTTGAGGATAAAAAGTGCAACTTCGAGGATAAAAGGCGCAACATTGAGGTTCAGAGGCTCAACTTCGAGGTTCAAAGGCTCAAAAGCTCAAGTGACGGGCGATACCATCAGTGAGCTTTCCTGCGGAACGCTGCGCGAACGCTAACACAGAATTCTTGCTCTCTGATATGGTGAGTAGTTAACCAAGATTTTAGTGAAATCAATAGCCTGCCTGCGATTCAAATCGCAGGCTAACAGCAGAAGTCAGTTTTAACTGACTCAAATTAACTAAATTTAGTCCGTTTGAACGGACTTAGGCTATTAGCCTCGGAATTGATTTCGAGGCTAATAGCAACGAAGCAAAGAATTTGGCTTTGCCAGTGTCCCTACTTAGTTTTTTCCCTTGTTGGGCGCACCATCACAGGCACTAAACTTTTAACTAAACCCGTAATCGCCACAATCACAGAAGCAATTCCCCCAATCGACAATGAAGTTAAAATTGCCACCGCCAGAATAATTTCAGTAGGGCTGTATCCGTCTCGCATCCAGGTAGATGGATTCTCTACGGATGTTGGTGAGGTGGGGATTAATTGCGAAGTTTGGGTGGTTTGATTAGCGTTGACTGGAGTTGTTAAGGCAGTTTTCACGGCTGAATCTCTTCTAAATGTTTCTATGCAAATCGTATTTCTGCCAGAAGAAGAGGAGATTCCCTAGAAATGGAGACAAAGTAAAGAGAAGGTAGAAATTAAGTAGAATTGAGAAGAAATCTCACAAGCTGTCTATGCAATGGGCTGATTTTTTAGCCAATGAAGCTGCTACTCATAGCTTATCCTCAGAGCAAACGGCAGCTTTTGTAGAGCGGTTAAAGACTGAAAACTCAGGGAAGAGTGAGGCAAAACTTGCCAGCGAATTGAACATCGGTGCGGCTGCGTTGAAAAAGCGGATGACTGAGGTTTATGACAAGTTCGCCCAGAGTTATCCTGAGTTAGCCAATTCTAAAGGTCGGGGTAAGCTAGAAAAGTTACGGGCTTGCTTGACAAACAAATATAATGGCGGGCAAGATGCCCACCCCACAATTAAAGAAATTCATCAAAATATTCCCGCTGCTGTTCCATTTGAAAAATTTGTGGGACGTGAGGCGGAACTAGAAAAACTACACCAGCAATTACAAACATCTCGGCAAGTTGCAATTGTAGCTGTGGCGGGTATGGGTGGTGTGGGCAAAACTGAACTTGCTACTCAATACGCTAAACAGCATTTGCAGAATTATCAAGGTGGGGTTTGCTGGTTATCAGCACAGGGAATCGATATCGGAATTCAGATTCTCAGATTTTCAGAATTAAAATTTAAACTCATTGCACCGGATGACTGGGAATTAACAGATAGGCTGAGATACTGCTGGCAGAATTGGCAACAAGGTGAAGTGCTGCTGGTCTTTGATGATGTCACCGACTACAAAAAACAGGTTCAGCCTTATTTACCCCCGGAATCACCCCGGTTTAAAGTCTTGCTGACAACGCGCCTGGGGTTTGATAGAACATTGCCGCAATTACGTTTAGATATTCTCAAACCATTGGCGGCGATGAAATTATTAAAATCGCTGGTTGATAGAGAACGACTCAAAAGCGAATCTTGGGTTGTGAGAAAAATTTGTAAATTCTTGGGATATTTACCTTTGGCGTTAGAGTTAGTAGGGCGATATCTTGATACAATGCCAGATTTGTCTCTGGAAAAACTGCTAAAAAGGCTAGAGAAAAAGCGACTGGAACACGAAGCAATTGCCAAGGCTAACCCGTTGATGCGTTATGGATATGGTGTGGCTGAAGCTTTTGCATTGAGTTGGGAACAGTTGGATGAAAATGCACAAAGCTTAGGCTGTTGGCTGAGTTTGTATGCTTTGGCTGATATTCCTTTTTCTGTTGAGGCGATAGAAGATGACGATAAACAAGAACTCTACGAGAAAGCTTTAGCTGAGTTGCAGAAATTGCATTTAATACAATGGCAAAGTAAAGGAATTTATCGTCTACATCCACTGATTCGGCAATTTTTCCAAATGAAGTTGGATGAGTCAAGCAAAGCAGATGAGGTGAAAACTGCCTTTGCAGCGATGATGGTAGAGGAGGCAAAGCAAATTCCTCCACAGCCTAACCGTGAAGATATTTTCAACCTCACTCCACATATCCCCCACCTTGCAGAAGTTGCAACCCACCTATTCCAATATCTCAGTGACGAGGATTTAATTTGGTCTTTCACAAGCTTAGGCAGATTTTATGAAGGTCAAGCACTTTATCCGCAAGCAGAACCTTGGTACAAACGATGTGTAGAGGTAGCTGAACATCGTCTTGGGTTAGAACATCCCCTTGCCGCCACTATCCTGAACAATCTCGCATTACTCTACAGTTCTACAGGACGCTACAGCGAAGCCGAACCCTTGCTTGAGCAAGCTTTAGAACTGAGTAAACGCTTACTGGGAGATAACCACTCCGATGTTGCCACTAGCCTGAATAATCTCGCATTACTCTACAGTTCTACAGGACGCTACAGCGAAGCTGAACCCTTGCTTGAGCAAGCTTTGGAACTGTACAGCTTACTGAGAGTGAGAGACAACCATCCCGATGTCGCCGCTATCCTGAGCAGTCTCGCACAACTCTACCGTTCCACAGGACGCTACAGCGAAGCCGAACCCCTGCATCTGCAAGCTTTGGAACTGAGAAAACGCTTATTGGGAGACAACCATTCCGATGTTGCCCATAGCATGAACAATCTCGCAGCACTCTACAGCTCTACAGGACGCTACAGCGAAGCTGAATCCTTGCTTGAGCAAGCTTTGGAACTGTACAAACGCTTACTGGGAGACAACCATCCCCTTGTCGCCACTAGCCTGAATAATCTCGCAGAACTCTACCGTTCTACAGGACGCCACAGCGAAGCTGAACCCTTGCTTGAGCAAGCTTTGGAACTGAGAAAACGCTTATTGGGAGACAACCATCCCGATGTTGCCACTAGCCTGAATAATCTCGCATTACTCTACAGTTCTACAGGACGCTACAGCGAAGCTGAACCCTTGCTTGAGCAAGCTTTGGAACTGTACAGCTTACTGAGAGTGAGAGACAACCATCCCGATGTCGCCGCTATCCTGAGCAGTCTCGCACAACTCTACCGTTCCACAGGACGCTACAGCGAAGCCGAACCCCTGCATCTGCAAGCTTTGGAACTGAGAAAACGCTTATTGGGAGACAACCATTCCGATGTTGCCCATAGCATGAACAATCTCGCAGCACTCTACAAATCTACAGGACGCTACAGCGAAGCCGAACCCCTGTATCAGCAAGCTTTGGAACTGAAAAAAGGTTTACTAGGAGACAACCATCCCAATGTCGCTACTATCTTGAACAATCTCGCAGCACTCTACAGTTCTACAGGACGCCACAGCAAAGCCGAACCCCTCTATCAGCAAGCTTTGGCAATTTGTGAGCAGACTTTAGGTGTAGATCATCCCGATACAATGGCAGTTCAGGGAAATTATGCAAGGTTTTTAAGAGAAGCATATCTTTAGCGATCGCACCCTTTCTCACAAAATCGCATCAAATTGATGCCACACAACAGTTGTAGTTCAAACTTTAGCAGCGATCGCCTTCTACACACCAAATAGTACAGTCTAATAATAGTGCGTAGGCGTAGCCTGTCGTAGACATCGTATAGCCATTTTGAGTTCAAAGGTGCAATTTCGAGGTTCAGAAGCTCAACTTTGAGGTTCAGATGCTCAAGTGCGATCGCTTACGAACTGGAACACCACTTAATGTTGTCATCAGAAATTTATTTTTATTTGGCTGGAGAATTAAAAATGAACAACTGGTATTTTAATTTCTAGTATTTCATTTTTTTGTTAAGAAAGATGTGACTAATGTATAGAGGGGAAACAAGAAAATCCGGTTCCTTCCCCTTTATAAGTAGGACTTACGCACACTCTACGAATTCTTGGCGTTCTTGGCGTCTTGGCGGTTCGATAAATTAACGTTTTTCGTGATTTTTGCGTAAGTCCTGATAAGGCTACGGTGTACACACAAATCGCATTACCCCCCTTAATCCCCCCTTGCCAAGGAGGGGGAAAAAAGAAATCTAGTTCCCTGACGCCACTTGCTTCAAGTCGGGCATTGCCCGCCTAACGCAGTGGCTCCCCAATACATACGGGGAGGGTTAGGGTGGGGTAAAAAATATTTAATACATCAATCATGACTTTTCAAACATCCTCTAAGGACAAAGAACAAATGACAAAGGACAACCTTCACTAGTTAATGTGCAATTTTCTTCGCGTAATAGCTTATTTTGTCGCATCAACTTTAAAGAAAATCAAGATTTAGGAGTGGTCAAAGCTCTGCGAAAGCCAGTCACCAAGCTGGATTGATGAAAAAAGTTAGGTTTAAAACCTCGCCCCTCGTGGGCGAAAAAATCCTTGTCTCACTCGGTAGGTAGAAACCCCAACCCTTGTGGGTGGCTGTATTTAATTTTGAATTTTGAATTTTGAATTTTGAATTGATTCATTTCCTTTTCCTGCACACTTTTGACAAATGTGCAATTACTTTAACCTCTCACGAATGCAATAGAGAGTAAGTATCAGCCTTCATGCGTAGGCTAGCAAGAACCGCAGGCATCGCACTCGATTACGATCAATATTCCCATATACAATTATTTACATTCCTAGTACATTCAAAATCGTGTTTAATGTGTCGCTCAACGATGTGCTAGCGAGAATCGAGTCGGGTAGTACCTATGGTGTAAGCCTATAGTTTAGCTACTTTGTTAACTGAATAATCTAGTATTATATTAGGGTGCTTATGACACTAGTAGCGGTATTTCTGATCGTCGTACTGTATTAGCGGATAGCGCAATCCTAATCTCTTTCTAGAAAGAGAAATATATCTTTATCAATGGTTTAGATTAGCGATTATGAACCTGAAAAACATATCCCCAAATTTTCCCCGTCGTCAAATTATCAAAACTGCTCTCACTTTTGCAACTGGCTTAACCACGACATCACTGTTATCTTTTTTGATGACTAAATCCATAAAGCCAGCACAAGCAATTGTTGTGCAACGACCAAATGAATTTGAACTTGAGGGTAAAGGTACTAACATCAAGTATTCAATTCTCAATGGAGCTCCACAACTTGATTACAAAACTAAAAATATTTCTAAGCACTTCAGTGGCGAGCAAATTCAGACATTAGCTACTGATATCGGTACACTACTGACAATAATTATTAGCAGACCACCAAACCCTGATTTGGGAGGAAATGTAGTTAAACTGAGCTTACTTATACCAAGTATCAACCTACCGATTGGGACTCGAGAAACTCCTGTTCAAACTGAAGCCATTTTAACTACTGAAAGAACATCAGGAATTATTCGTACTCCCCTGTTTGGACAATTACAGTCATATCAAACTATAGTACTTACCGGAACCGCGAGATACAGCTAGATACGGTGCTAATTTGCGATCGCCCATCAATTCTAACTTCAAACAGCGATGTCTGACGACAAGCCCTTCGGGTTCGGGGGTTCGCAATCGACGGGAACCGCCAAGACTGCGACCCCCTCACCGCTACAGCGTCTACGCTCCTTCTTCTCTCTTCCTTTGCGGTTTGATTGTGATGCTAAGTAACAAACTACAATCACCCACCTATATCTAAAAGTACGGTGAAAAATAGAGCATAGGTGTAGCCCGTTGTAGATATTATCTAGCCGTTTTGAGTTCCAAACTCGAAACGGCTAGGTTTAAAAGCCTAACTTTCACTCTTAGAGGCTAAATTGGCAATGCCAATGGTATTTTTAGCCCAAAGAAAGGAGACTTCCAAATAAGTAAGTCGGTGCAATAAAATCAAACTATGTCAAGAAAAGTTAACTAGGCTAAAACCCTTTTTCCTCCTGCTTCCTGCCTCCTGCCTCCTGCCTTATCTCAACGATAAATTTTCCCACCCAGCTACTTAGAGACAAAGCTAGAATAAAAATAAATTTTACAAGCTGTTTATGCAATGGGCTAATTTTCTAGCCAAAGAAGCTGCTACGAATGGCTTATCTCTAGAGCAAACGGCAGCTTTTACAAAATATTTTCAGACAGAAAACTTAGGTAAAACTAAAGTTAAACTTGCCAGTGAATTAAATTTTGATGTTGCTGCTTTCACAAAGTGGGTGGGTGAGATATATGACAAGTTTGCCCAGAATAATCCTGAGTTTGCTACTTTCAACAATCGAGACAAATTAGAAAAGTTACAAGCTTACCTGAGCGCAAAATACAATAGCGAATTGGATGTCCTCAAACCATTAGCAGCGATGAAATTATTCAAATCGCTAGTGGTTCGGGAACGATTGCAACAAGAAGCTTGGGTTGCCAGAAGAATTTGTAAATTTTTGGGATATTTGCCTTTAGCGTTAGAGTTAGTGGGACGATATTTAGATAAAATGCCAGATTTGTCTCTGGAAACACTGCTGAAGCGGCTAGAGAAAAAACGAGTGGAACATGAACTAGTAGTCAATGCTAACTCATTGATGCCTGATGAATACGGTATAGTTGAAGCCTTTGAATTAAGTTGGGAACAGTTGGATGGAAATGCCCAAAGCTTTGGCTATTTGCTAAGTTTGTGTGCTTTAGCTGACATACCTCTATCTGTTGAGACAGTAGAAGATGACAAAAAACAAGAACTCAACGAGAAAGCGATAGCCGATTTACTAGAGTTGCATTTGCTACAACAGAAAAGTAAAGGAATTTATCGTCTAAATCCACAGATTCGGCAACTTTTCCGAATGAAGTTGGATAAGTCAAGTGAAGCGGATGAAGCAAAAACTAAATTTGCAGTCATGATGTTAGAGGTAGCAAAGCTAATTCCGCAACAGCTTAACCCTGAAGATATTCTCAACCTCACTCCACATATCCCGCACATTACAGAAGTTGCAACCCACCTATCCGAATATCTGGACGATGAAAATCTAATCACTCTGTTTACCAAATTAGCCTGGTTTTATCAAGGTCAAGGACTTTATCAGCAAGCAGAACCTTGGTTGCAACGGTGTTTAGAACTAACTCAAAATCGTCTTACTTTAGAACATATCGATGTCGCCACTAGTCTGAATAATTTAGCATTACTCTACGAAACTACAGGACGATACAAGGAAGCCGAACCCTTGCTTGAGCAAGCTTTAGCACTAAGAAAACGCCTGCTAGGAGAAGAACATACTGATGTTGCCACTAGCCTGAGCTATTTAGCATTAATCTACGAATCTACAGGACGCTATAGCGAAGCCGAACCTTTGTATCAGCAAGCTTTAGAACTGTGGAAACGCCTAGTGGGAGAAGAACATCCCCATGTTGCCACGAGTCTGAACAATTTAGGAGCATTGTACTGTTATACAAGACGCTACAGTGAAGCTGAACCCTTACTCAAACAAGCATTAAAACTGAGAAAACGTCTGCTGGGAGATAACCATCCTGATGTTGCCACCAGCCTGAACAATTTAGCACAACTTTACGAATCTACAGGAAGTTACAAGCAAGCTGAACCTTTGTATCAGCAAGCTTTAGAACTCAGTAAACGCCTGCTGGGAAATAACCATCCCGATGTCGCCATTAGCCTGAACAATCTAGCAGCACTTTACCGTTATACAAGACGCTACAGGAAAGCCAAACCCTTATTTGAGAAAGCTTTGAAAATTTGCGAACGGACTTTAGGTATAAGTCATCCGACAACTATGACGGTTCGGGCAAATTATGCCAGCTTTTTAAGAGAAGCATATCACTAGCGATCGCTGCGCGTAATTCGTAATTCGTTAAAAAAATATCCCCCTCTTCTTCGCTAATGAAGAGGGGGTAAAAGTCTACTTACATCCTAAAGACTTGCGAGTATCTACACCAGTTTTAGAATTTACACCACTTGCCTTAACACAAAGCTTTTTCACTTGTATTCCATCTAAAATTGCATTCGTAAAATCAGTACCTGTGATATCCACGCCATCAAAAGTAGAACGCAACATCATTGCATCAGTCAACACAGCATCACTAAAATCAGCATCCTTAAACTTTGTTAGATAGGCTATGCCTTGACTAAAATCAGCACCATGCAAATTTACTCCCTCCAATACGCTACTGTTAAATACGCCACCACGTAAGTCAGCATTGCTAAAATTAGCATTCTCTAATTTGAGATTGGTAAACTCAGTACCAATTAAACTTTGACCAGAGTAATCCTTGCCCTTAAGTTCATCATTACCCACAGAACGAGTAATACTGGAAGAACTTGCAGCTTGTGCAGATAGGGGAAACAAAAAAAGAACCATAGCTAAGACAAAGCTAGCTAACAGTCGCCAATATTTCATAATCTCTTCTTAATAAATCTCAACACTTTTACTATTAACTATTAAACCTTACAGAAGGGGACAAGGGAGCAGAGGACAAGGGGACAAGGGGACAAGGGGGAATTATTGAACAAATCTCTCCCAAGTCTCCCCCCTCTTTTTGTCTACCTTGTCTCTTCTTCATGCCCCATGCCCTATGCTCCATAACCAATTCAATACATAAAGACTGTAAAACTAGAAAGCATCTCGTAGGATGATAGATGTTGAGGTGCGATCGCAATAATTACCTGTGGCTAATCAAGAAGACAACGCCCAATCTCTGGCGCGAACCCCCTTATATCAACTGGGTGTAGAACTCAAAGCACGCCTTACCAGCTTTGGTGGCTGGGAAATGCCTGTACAATTTAGTGGAATTAGCCGCGAACACGAGGCTGTAAGAAATACAGCCGGAATGTTCGATATTTCCCACATGGGCAAATTTACCCTTCAAGGTAAAAACCTAATTTCCCAACTCCAGCCACTAGTACCTTCCGATTTGAGTCGTTTGCAAGCTGGTCAAGCACAATACACCGTATTGTTAAATCCTCAAGCGGGAATTATTGACGACATCATTGTTTATTATCAAGGTGAAGACGCTAGTGGTATACAAAAGGCATTCATCATAGTTAATGCGGCAACCTCTGGCAAAGATAAAGCATGGCTATTGCAACACCTTGACCTGGATAAATTACAATTCCAAGACCTTTCACCAGATAAAATCTTAATTGCCGTGCAAGGGCCAAAAGCAATTAAATATCTCCAGCCATTAGTGCAAGAAGACTTACAACCAATCAAAGCCTTTGGACATTTAGAAGCAACCCTGCTAGGTAAACCTGCCTTTTTGGCCCGCACAGGTTACACCGGAGAAGATGGCTTTGAGGTGATGGTAGACCCGAATGTGGGAGTAGAATTGTGGCAAACTCTCCATAAAAGTGGTGTTATCCCCTGTGGACTTGGTGCGAGAGACACTCTGCGCTTAGAAGCAGCAATGGCACTGTACGGACAAGATATCGATGACATCACCACACCCTTAGAAGCAGGTTTGGGGTGGCTAGTTCACTTAGATACTAAAGGCGATTTTATTGGTCGGGAAGTTTTAGCACAACAAAAAGCCGCTGGAGTGCAGCGCCGATTGGTAGGTTTGCAAACCCAAGGACGTAACATTGCCCGTCACGGCTATCAAGTGCTATCTGCAGGAAAAGTTGTGGGAGAAATTACTAGTGGCACCCTGTCACCTACACTTGGTTATCCCATTGCCTTAGCTTACATTTCCACCCGGCTAGCAACTGTCAATCAGCAGCTAGAAGTCGAAATTCGCGGCAAAACTTATCCAGCAGTTGTAGTTAAACGTCCCTTTTATCGGTCAAAAAATCGTGTTGCCAACTGATAAGCGCCGAGATTTTTGAGGAATAATGTGTTGTGAGTTATTCAACTACACTAAGGTTGATTACCAGAGATGACTTGGATGACTGTTAGGGAAATAATTTTTTTGATAAGGGAGAGGAAGTGATATGTCTTTTGAATATCCTCAAGATTTCAGATACCTGGATTCTCATGAATACGTGCGAATCGATGGTGAAATTGCCACCATTGGCATTACTGAGTTTGCCGTACATGAATTGGGTGATATTGTCTTTTTGGAACTGCCAGAAATTGGCGATGCTCTTACCAGGGGAGAAAACTTTGGCACAATTGAATCAGTAAAAGCCGTTGAAGAACTGAATTCACCAGTAACAGGCACAGTTATAGAACGCAATGAAGCCTTAATTAGTTCTCCCGAAGAAGTGTCAGAAGACCCTTATGGGGAAGGGTGGTTTTTGAAAGTGCGTGTCAATGACCCTGGCGAAGTTGAAGATGCCTTGACAGCAGATGAGTATCGTGCCCAAGTAGAAGGAGAGTAGGAAAGAGGCAAAGGGGCGGAGGGGAAAGACTTGCAGCAAATTTCCCTCTGCTCCCCTGCCTTTTTCTATTCTACTGGAAAATAAGTCATGAAATTTAGATAAATTGAAAAGTTACACTTACTTCTCATGAGTATTTATTGCAAAATATGAAATAGTACCATTTGGAGAGTAATTTGTGGTATTAAACGCCCCTATTCTCAAGTCTAATGAGCAGCAAGTGCTGGACGAAAAAAATCAAAAGTTAAGTAGTTTTGTGCCAAGACACATTGGTCCTAACTCCGATGACATCCAGCAAATGCTTAAGGTTTTAGGGTTTCCCAGCCTAGATGCCCTAATTGACCAAACAGTTCCACAGGCAATTCGGCTGAAGCAACTGCTAAAGTTACCAGAAGCAGAAAGTGAGTATGCAGCACTGGCATCGTTAAAAAAAGTTGCTGCCAAAAATCAGGTTTTCCGTTCATACATTGGTATGGGCTATTACGACAGTATTACCCCACCTGTGATTGGGCGTAATATTCTAGAAAACCCTGGTTGGTATACTGCCTACACTCCTTATCAGCCAGAAATTGCCCAAGGGCGACTAGAAGCGCTGCTGAATTTCCAAACCCTGATTATTGACCTCACAGGTTTAGAAATTGCCAATGCTTCGTTACTTGATGAAGCCACAGCCGCTGCTGAAGCGATGAGCCTAAGCTATGGTGTTTGTAAAAATCAGGCAAATGCCTATTTTATCTCTAGTGACTGTCATCCCCAAACCATTGATGTGTTGCAAACACGCGCTCAACCATTAGGGATTAAGATTATTGTTGACGATCATCAAACATTTGATTTTGATCAACCAATTTTTGGGGCTGTTCTGCAATACCCTGCAAGTGATGGCACTATTTACAACTACCGCGCTTTTATAGAAAAAGCCCATGCTAAGGGTGCATTGGTGACGGTAGCAGCAGATCCTTTAAGTTTAACTTTGCTGACCCCTCCTGGAGAATTTGGTGCTGATATTGCTGTAGGAAGCACTCAGCGGTTCGGTATTCCTTTGGGGTTTGGGGGGCCTCATGCGGCATATTTTGCTACGAAGGAAGAGTATAAACGTCTGGTTCCGGGGCGAATTGTGGGAGTATCAAAAGATGCCCAAGGTAAGCCTGCATTACGTCTGGCCTTGCAAACTCGTGAACAGCACATCCGCCGCGAAAAAGCTACTAGTAATATCTGTACTGCACAGGTATTGCTGGCGGTGATGGCGAGTATGTACGCCGTATATCATGGGCCTACTGGACTGAAGCAAATTGCCGAAAATATCCATTCCTTGACGGTGTTATTGGCTGAAGGACTGAAGCGTTTGGGTTACAGCATCAGTTCCAAAGATTTCTTTGATACGCTGCGAGTAGAACTGGGAAGACGCAATTTAAAAGATATTCTGGCAGTTAGCGAACAACTTCAAATTAACCTACGGGTTTTTGATGCCACTGCTGTTGGTATTTCGCTCGATGAAACAACTACACCAGAAGACTTAATCGACCTCTGGCAGATTTTCGCTGGTACAGATGATTTACCCTTCACTTTAGAAGACTTAACTTCTTCCTCATCCTTTCATCTCCCTCTCTCCCGTACCAGTACATATCTTACTCACCCAGTTTTTAACCGCTATCACTCAGAAACTGAGTTGTTGCGCTATCTGCACAGGCTGGAAAGCAAGGACTTGTCGCTAACAACATCAATGATTCCTTTGGGTTCTTGCACAATGAAGTTGAATGCGACAGTTGAGATGATTCCGGTAAGTTGGGAGGAATTTGGCAAGATTCATCCATTTGCCCCAGCGTCGCAAACACAAGGTTATCAAATCCTGTTTGAGCAACTTGAGGCATGGTTAGCTGAAATTACTGGTTTTGCGGGAATTTCTCTACAACCAAATGCTGGTTCTCAGGGCGAATATGCTGGACTTTTAGTAATTCGTCAATATCACAAAAATCGGGGTGAAGCACACCGTAACGTCTGTTTGATTCCCACTTCTGCACACGGGACAAACCCAGCAAGTGCGGTGATGTGCGGGATGAAGGTGGTGGCTGTTGCTTGTGACTCACAAGGTAATATTGACGTTGATGACTTGAAGGCTAAGGCAGAAAAACACAGCAATGAATTAGCTGCCTTAATGGTGACATATCCCTCAACTCACGGTGTCTTTGAGGAGGCAATTCAGGAAATCTGTGCTGTTGTACATAGTCATGGTGGACAAGTTTACATGGATGGGGCAAATATGAACGCCCAAGTGGGAATTTGCCGTCCTGGAGATATTGGTGCGGATGTCTGTCACTTGAATCTGCACAAAACCTTTTGTATTCCACATGGTGGCGGTGGCCCTGGTATGGGACCCATTGGTGTTGCGTCTCATCTTGTGCCTTTTCTACCCAGACATCCTGTTGTCACTATTGACACCTCAACTCAGCCCTCTAATATTGGTGCGGTTGCTGCTGCGCCTTGGGGTAGTGCTAGTATCTTGGTGATTTCTTGGATGTACATTGTGATGATGGGTGCAGATGGTTTAACCCAAGCTACTAAAGTGGCAATTCTCAACGCTAATTACATTGCTAAAAAACTGGAATCGTACTATCCGGTTTTGTATCAGGGGAAAAATGGTCTAGTTGCCCATGAATGTATTTTAGATTTACGATCGCTCAAAAAATCAGCTGCGATCGAAATCGATGATGTTGCCAAGCGTCTCATGGATTATGGTTTCCATGCACCGACTGTCTCCTGGCCTGTAGGAGGTACAATCATGGTGGAACCTACAGAAAGTGAATCTAAGCAAGAGTTGGATCGTTTCTGTGATGCATTGATTTCTATTCGCCAAGAAATTGCCGAAATAGAAATTGGCAAGATGGATGTCCAAGATAATGTTTTGAAGAACGCACCCCACACTGCCGAAAGTCTCATCACCGGAGAATGGCAGCATCCCTATTCTCGCGAACAAGCTGCCTACCCTGCACCTTGGACTCGTGAGTATAAATTCTGGACTGCTGTTGGTCGCATTGACTCAGCTTTTGGGGATAGAAATTTTGTTTGTTCTTGTTTGCCAATGGATGCTTATTAAACTGAAGTGAAGAGTTAGGAGTTATAAGTTAGGAATTAACACTCCTAACTTCTCTAATTCCAAGACAGTAAAGGCGCACAGTTGTCATTGGTGTCAACTTAAGCTGAAAAATGCCATTAAGTTCTTTTCCCTCTGCTCCCAAGATGAAGTTAAAAATCAAAAGTTAAAGGGCAAAACAGAGCTGATGAAGTCTTAATTCTTTTCTTTTTACTTTTAGCTTTTGACTTACTAGCCCCTGCCCCTCTGCGTCTTCCCAATGCCCAAATCCTTACGGCAAATTTTCTCGCAGTAATGCTCGAAACCCTGCTTGTTGAAAATGCTCATCAGCAGTCAATGCTTCAGTGATGCCGCTATATTGCATAACAATAAAAGATACGCAATCGACAAATCCCCATTCTTTCTCTGTTCGTTCGCGATATAGCTGGAAAGCACGTTCGTAGAGTTCCTGAGAAAGGGGAACAATTTCTACTTTGGAGTCTGCTACTAGAGAATTTAATAATATGATTGCCGCCTGACGATAAGGTTGTTGGGATAAGGCATTGCCAATTTCCAACATCACTGCCTGTGTTGTCACCAAACGAGTTTCTGCTGCTTGTAACATTTTAGCCAGATGTAAAGCTCGGTCATGCAAGCGATCGCTCGGTGCAGATAAGGCAATGGCAAATGATGTATCAAGAAAGACTTCAGAATGCATGAAAAGTTTATTTACTGTATAAATATTTATCTATATTGGCAGACCAGTCAGGCGGCCCTTCGAGGTTGAGCGATCGCGCCGTTTGCAAAAATGATACCGTTTCATGTTCGCTGGGCGGTAAAACTTCAATACTGATTCGCACGCGGGTATTAATTGGCAGTGCGATCGGTTCAGCCGGATAGAACACTTTGCCATTAAACACAGCTGTGATTTTTTCTACCATTTTCCTTAAAAAGTTCTTCTAGTCTATCCTAAGCTGGTTGTGGTGATACAGGTAGGGTAGACGACCTTATAAGTAGTGAAGATACGTATACTTGTCTTACAAATTATCTCGATTTTTCAAAATTGTCTAAACTACCAACTGAATACACCCCACTGCCCATTTGTCAACCAAGAAAAGTTAGATTTTGCTACTTTCTCAAGAACTTCTGACTTCAGGGTGCTTAGAACTACCAATTGGCACGGATAAGTAGCAGACTATATCTGCAATATTAATAGTAAAATTCCAATGGCGTAGGCGCAGCCCGTCGTAGACATCGCCTAATAATCGGCGATAATTGGCATCTCCTTTGACTATAACCAAACTCGCATTGGCTAACTCATTTTTGAGGTAGTTGGGTATTTCCCAAAAAGCTAAAGGCGATGTCCAAAAGTAATCTTCAGATAGTACTAAACACCCTGATGCAATATTGTCTTGCAGTGTTTGGGTAAAGGATGTAACTTGTTGATTTCCACTAGCGGCTAAAAAACTTGTTGTGTAATGTACATCCTTCATTATGGCATCAGATACAAAAGTCGGATGTAGTTTTAAGTATAGGTAAACCCGAGCCGCCAGTCCGCTACTTAATAAAAAATCTACTAAAAGTGCGACTTTATTTCAAACCTAATTAACTCAAAAGCGGGATAAATCCATCAATGCTGCAAACAAAGCATTTAAGAAAGTCAGAAAAAAAAGACTGATTATTGTAGAGACGGCGATTCATTGCGTCTCTTGTTTTAACCAAACAGTATTGGGAGTGTGCTTTCTGTTGTTGTAGAAGCCCTGAAAAATTGGGAATTGGATGTAGAAATAACGCTTTTATTAGAAAAATACTAAAGTTATAGAGAGATGCGAAGATTGATTCTAGCACTCCTAAATTGTCTATTGTGAATCATTAGTATCGCCAAAGGATCTCATCTGTAACTCGACTGCGTTGACGTAACTTTGATCGTTCAAAACTTGCGCTGGTAACTTATTAGCCCTGATAGCAGCCTGAACCACATGTTTCGCAGTCAAGTATCCGGTTTGGTATTTGAATAACAAAGTGCCACCACTAGGAATACACTGGTCTTTTAAATAACCTTGATAAGCTAGAAAAGCAATATTGAAGGGTTGCAGATATTTAGTATCTGTGGAATTTTTTCGTAAAGTATTAGAGTTAATATTTGTATTTATTTGTCTACCACCATTATTAGTATTAACTATTTGAGCGCCAGCAATTCTAGGGATGAAAGCAATAGAAGTAATGATAAGTGCAGAATTGACCAATTTTATAAATTTCATAGAGTTATCTTCAAATTAATAAAGTGCAATCAGTTTTCTCTAGTAATAGAGTTCACTGTTTTCTTAATCTCAATCTTTTATCGAAAGTTTACCTGACGGGTTGATTTGTTATTTACCCGAATTGGTAAGTTAAATTCACCCCAATTGGAAAAATGGGGAATTAGGAGAAAGTTTAGTAATAACTTCAAAGAGGCAAAGATATACTAAATAGAATCCTTAGCTGACAGGTATTTTTAGAAGATGCATTAGCGTAGCTCGCCGCAGACATCGTCTATTCACATATCTAAAGATTTTTTGCTTAAGGCTATCAATCGAAATTCAACTTTGTTTTGGTAATTAACTTTCCATACCAATATGCTAGAAAATCTTTATGATGGAAACAAATGCTTTTAATTTTCCAATTGATAAAAAAAAGTGATTGCAATTAATATCTAGAGGAAAATCCTCCAACTCATTGCCTTTTCGTGACTTCTGAACTATTTTGGCAGCGTTACGGTTCCATAAATTCACTACAAATAAGCTGATAGTGTCAAAATGTTATATGTATAGTTTATTTACAAAGTCATTTATGCCGAAAGCAATTTGGAATGGAGCTGTTTTAGCCGAGAGTGATAATACTGTAGTTGTGGAGGGCAACCATTATTTCCCTGTTGACACCATTAACAAACAGTACTTTACTGAAAGCAACACTCACACTACTTGTCCTTGGAAAGGTGTTGCCAGTTACTACAGTATCGACGTTGATGGGCAAGTCAATAAAGATGCTGCTTGGTATTATCCCAGCGCTAAGGAGAAGGCTAAGAATATTGAAGGCCATGTCGCCTTCTGGAAGGGTGTAAAAGTTGAGGCTTAATCAAGGTTCCTGAAAGTATTTAGTTTCAGGTAATTGATATTACATTCGACTAATTGCCCATAAAATACTTAGCCCGTGCACGTGGGCTAAGTATTTAAATTTATTTGCGAATTTATTTTAATACGTAATTATACCTTTGCTTTGCGAAATGCTGCTTGCTTTCTCTTCGCCAGCCAAGCCAGACTAACAGCAAGTATAGTACCAGCGATCGCACTTGGTTCGGGTACTCTTGTCAGTAAAACAACGTCACTGGCTGTAACAACTATATTGCCTCCTGCTCCTGAATTATTGCTACCACCAGCGATCGCACTTGGTTCGGGTACTCTTCTCAGTAAAATGTCACTGGCTATAAGAGTAATGTTGCCTGCTGCTCCTGAATGATTGCTACCAGTAGCGATCGCACTTGGTTGGGGTACTGGTTTCGATATAACAGCACCGGGTCTCACTGTAAGAGCATCGGTTGTAATAGTTAGGGTGCCTGCTGCTCCTGAATGATTGCTACCAGCAGCGATCGCACTTGGTTGGGGTACTGGTTTCGATATAATAGCACCGGGTCTCACTGTAAGAGCATTGGTTGTAATAGTTAGGGTGCCTGCTGCTCCTGAATTCTTGCTACCACCTTTAATATACAGTTTATCAGTAGAGATAGTTAAATTGCCGCTAGATGCAGTTAAATTGCCGCCGATGGTGATGCTATCGAGAGCCGTTACATTACTATCATCGATTCCCGTTAGTCCACCATTGATTACCAAACGCTTGCTGCTGATAGTACTATTAATAAGTTTTAGATTACTATCTATATTTACATTGTGACCGCTAATAGAGCTATTAGTAAACGTTATGTTACTAGAATTGTAAGCATTGAAATTACCAGCGATCGCTAACCCAGAAAATTTAACATCGGCGTCACTAATGTCAAATACGGGAAAGTTATTATTGCTACTGATAGTAAGTAAGTTAGCACCTGGGCCATTAATAGTAAGATTTTTAGCAATCGCAAGTGCCCCACTTGTCAGGGTAATTGTATTGGGATTACTACCCAATAGGAACTCTATCACGTCATTGCTAGTTGCAGTGTTGATAGCGTCTCGCAATGAGCCAAAGCCACTGTCATCAAGATTGTTAACCGTCAAAGTAGCAGCTTGGGCTGATTCCACTTGCATTATCACCCAGCCCAGAGCAACAGCTGTGGAAATAGCTTGAGCAACAGCCTTTTTTCTATTATTTTTTGTCACTTAAAATTCCTCAGATTTAAAGTAAGCATGTATATTGAATGATGTTCAAGTTTATAACGTTTAAGAAAATAAAATATAAGTATAATCTAGGGGTGCTGATGTTGATTGATTAAACATACGCTTGACTATCCAAATTTATGCCATCCCAGACTGAAGAATTTACTATTGGTGTCGAAGAAGAATATCAAATTATCAATCCCACGACGCGAGAACTAAGTTCGCGTGTCGAGCATATTCTTCCAAAAGCCCAGAAAGCAATTGGTTCAGAGGTGCAGCCAGAAGCCCAGCAATCGCAGATAGAAATTGGTACGCCCATCTGTAAAACACTTGCAGATGTACGCTCTGAGCTTGTTCGTTTGCGCTACGAAGTGATTGCGGCGGCTGCTAAGGACGGTAAGCAAATTGCTGCTGCTGGGACGCACCCGTTCTCACATTGGGATGAACAACAGATCACGCCCAAAGAACGTTATGAAGATTTGATGCGAGATTATCAACAACTCACCCGTGAACTAGTCATCTTTGGCTGTCATGTGCATGTGGGAATTAGCGATCGCTCTACTGCTATCCAGGTGATGAACCGGACTTGTATATGGCTTTCCCCACTCTTGGCACTGGCAGCATCTTCACCTTTTTGGTTAGGTAGGGATACAGGCTATGCAAGCTATCGTACCGGAATTTGGAGCCGATGGCCTATATCTGGAGTACCACTGATTTTCGAGTCCTTAACCGATTACGAAGCGCTTGTACAAGTTTTAGTAGAGACAAAAAGTGTCGCAGAGGCGACGAAGATTTATTGGGATGTGCGTTTGTCTGAGCGCTTTCCAACAATAGAGTTTCGAGTCACAGATGTCTGCCAGACAGTAGACGAAGCAGTAATGGTAGCAGGGCTTGTACGTGCTTTGGCGCGAACTTGCTACGAAGAAGTCATAACTGATAAACCGTTTCACCCAGTGCGTCACGAACTTATACGTGCTGCTCACTGGCGTGCCGCACGTTATGGATTAGATGAGGATTTAATTGACGTTAGCGCTATGAAAGCTGTTCCGGCACGGGAGATGGTTGAGAGCTTTCTCAGTTTCGTGCGTCCATCGCTTGAGGAGTACGGAGAATGGGATGAAGTCTCGTCTCTTGTACATAGAACGATGGAGTTTGGAAATGGTGCAACACGACAACGCGAAATTTACAAACAAACGGGGCGTTTTTCAGATGTCGTCGATTTAATCGTCCAAGATACAGCAAAAGGGATAGCTTCAGTATAAAGCTTTGGATATTGCAGTCCTAGCCAAAACAAGTGGATTGTCTGGATTTGCCTGCTTCGGTGTACCATACAAATAATGATCGTGTTCGCTAGACCAATCCTGGGGTACATCAACAGTTCCCGTCATCGCCTCCAGAACATCCCAAGCATCACCCGATGATTCTGGCAACTCTTGAATTGTAATTACGTAACGTGTGTTAGGTGCTAAATCCAAAGGAACATCTGGGCGCAAAACACCTCCATCAAATACAACTGTTACCATCTTGTTCATAAAAAAACCTTTAGAACTATTGCAGTCGTGTAATTTAATGTAAACTACCCGACGCTGATTAAGCATCAATACTACAGCTATACAGTGCCAGACATGATTATTTATAAGTTTTGCTTAAGCTGTTGTAACGATCGCATAAGCGTTTGCCACAAATGGATAAGCTTTGGTAACGAAACAACTTCATTGATAAGTTTTATTTAAGCGTTGTTAACGAGCGCATAAGCGTTTGCCACAAATGGATAAGCTTTGGTAACGAAATAACTTTATTGATAAGTTTTATTTAAGCGTTGTTAACGATCGCATAAGCGTTTGCCACAAATGGATAAGCATTCGTAACCAAACAGGTTGTGTTAGTGACGAACGCATAAGTTTTCGTTACCAACGGATAAGCATTCGTAACCAAACAGGTTGTGTTGGTAACGAACGCATAAGTTTTCGTTACTAACGGATAAACATTCGTAACCAAACAGGTTGTGTTGGTAACAAATGGACAAGCTGTTGTTACCACAGGAACTTCATTTGTAACGTTGCTGCTGCAAAATTGCTCAAATTCTTCTGAAGAGGATTTTCTTTAAGCTTTGCATCGCATGAGTAACAACATGATGCTGAGATGTATGTAGGGTAGAGCGATTGCGACACCCAACACCAAGATCCATATTGGGTTGGACTGCGCTTCACGCAACCTACATCTAATTTAAAACAACCTCTAATGCTTAACGTGAAACGATCAGATAATAGAAAAAATGGACGCAGTTATAGCCGTAGTCATATAAGTTAGCACATAATGACAATCGTGAACGTCAGGAAGAGTAATGTTTTTACCTCTTGCCTTCTACCTCCTGCCCCCTGCCTCCTGCATAATTCTTCAATCTAATAACCCCACATAGCGAGGTAACAACCATGCAAAATCTCACCAGAATTACCCGCAATCCAGAAGTGATGGGTGGTAAACCCTGCATTCGAGGAATGCGTATTACTGTTGGTACTATCGTTGGGTTAATGGCATCTGGACACAGCAATAACGATATTCTTAAAGCATATCCCTACCTCGAAGAAGCTGATATTTATGAGGCACTCGCCTATGCTGCATGGCGAGTTGAAGAAATTGAAGTGCCTCTAAAAAGTGCATGAAAATTTTGATTGATATGAACCTTTCCCCTGATTGGGTTGCGGTTTTTCAGAGGTACAATATTTCGTCTGTCCACTGGTCTACCATTGGCAACCCCCGTGATAAAGATGCAATTATTATAGAGTGGGCAAGAACTAACAGTTATATCGTCTTTACTCACGATTTAGACTTCGGTACTTTGTTAGCTGCAACAGGTGCTGATACCCCCAGTGTAATTCAAGTTCGTGCTCAGGATATTTTGCCAAACAGTATCGAAAATCTAGTCATTTCAGCCCTGAATCAGTTTGAGTCCTTACTGGAGTCAGGTGCATTGGTTACTATTGACCAAGCTCAATCTAGGGTGCGTATTTTACCAATTTGTAAATAGCTGACAGCTTTGATTTAAGCATTTACCACAAATATGACGAAGTTCGTTACCACCACAACTAGATTTGTAACGTCACTGCTGCAAAAGTAGTTAAATTATTCTTGTGAAGAGGATTTTCTTTAAGCTTTGCATGGCACGAGTAGCAACATTATGCTGATGCCAAGCTTGATAGAAATCGGGGTAAGGCATATTCTGGGCACATTTCCAAGCTAAATTGTAGTATTCACCATTGAATTGCCAATAACCGCTTAAAGCTTTGACTACTGCAAAGCGATGCTTATTATTCTGTAGAATTTCCCCTAAGCTTTCTACTGCCTGCCAACGGATGAAGAAATGCACATTAGTTGATTGCAGCAGTTGTACCAAGGTAGCGATCGCAAATTTATTGCCTGGGTCGATTGTCCCTAAGCTACCTACTGCTCCAATACGGGTGAAGTCATTCACATCAGTTAATTGCAGCAGTTGTACCAAGGTAGCGATTGCAAATTCATTGCCTGGGTCAATTTTCCCTAAGCTTCCTGCTGCTTCAATACGGGTGAAGTCATCCACATCAGTTAATTGCAGCAGTTGCACCAAGGCGGCGATCGCAAATTCATTGCCTGTGCCAATTTCCCCTAAGCTAGATGCTGCCCACCAATGGGTGTTGTCATGCACATTAGTTGATTGCAGCAGTTGCACCAAGGCAGTGATCGCAAATTCATTGCCTGTGCCGATTTCCTCTAAGCTAGATGCTGCGTACAAACGGATGTCGTCGTCATCCACATTAGTTGATTGCAGCAGTTGCACCAAGGTGGTGATCGCAAATTCATTGCCTGGGTCAATTTTCCCTAAGCTTTCTGCTGCTCGCCTACGGGTGGAGTGGGTGTAGTCATCCACATCAGTTAATTGCAGCAGTTGCACCAAGGCGGCGATTGCAAATTCATTGCCTGGGTCAATTTTCCTTAAGCTTTCTGCTGCTTCAATACGGGTGAAGTTATCCACATCAGTTAATTGCAGCAGTTGCACCAAGGCGGCGATCACAAATTCATTGCCTGTGCCAATTGTTCCTAAGCTTTCTGCTGCTTGCCAACGGGTGTCGTAATCCTCATTAGTTAATTGCAGCAGTTGCACCAAGGCGGCGATCACAATTTCATTGCCAGAGTCGATTTTCCCCAAGCTTTCTGCTGCCTGCCTACGGGTGTGGTGATCCACATTAGTTGATTGCAGCAGTTGCACCAAGGCGGCGATCGCTGTTTCATTGCTTGTGCCGATTTTCCCTAAGCTTTCTACTGCCCGCCTACGGGTGTCCTCATCCACATCCTTTGATTGCAGCAGTTGCACCAAGGCGGCGATTGCTGTTTCATTGCTAGTGCTGATTTCCCCTAAGCTTTCTGCTGCCTGCCTACGGGTGGAGTCATCCACATTAGTTGATAGCAGTTGCACCAAGGCGGCGATCACTTTTGTGCGGTCTGTTTGTTGCAGTGCTGATTTAGCTTCCTCTTTGATTGAACTCGGACTATCAATTGTCCACTTGACAATTTGTGTTACTATTTCATCTGCTCTGAAATAATCCTTAAACTCTGCAATTCCTGCGGCAGCTAAAAAATAGGCGCGATATTTATAAAATTTTTGACATCCATCTTTAAAATGAACTAAAGCATCAATAAACTCTTGCTTTTGCTGTTTGAGGTTTTCTTCTTTTTGCCCTAACCAAAGTAATATTGTTTGCTTCCATTGCGGCTCAAAGATGCGATAAGTTCCTTGACTGGGATTTTTGGGAACATGGTTAAGAAAGAAATGCCAGTTATCAATTGCTATAGCAGCAAAATATTCTTGAAATGAAGCATGAAAGAAAGCGTAAACAGGTTTTCTATTTGTATCTATGCCTACACAGTTCAGCCAGCCCTGATTTAGTGCCAATTTTAGCAGCGACTTTTCATCATCAGCATTCCCCAAAAACTGACTAACAAAATCCTCCCGCAAGCGAAAACGGGTTGCTTCTTTGTCTATTGCTGCTTTCGCTAATTCCCCTAATTTGACATTGAGTTGCTGACGCTGGTCAGAGTTTGTAGCAAATTCGTCTTTTTTCCACTTATAGAAGTCATCTACAAATTGCTGATAGAGTCCCGCTTGAGTATCGGGTAATTTACCTTCTCCTGATTGCCAATTCAAGCACAGCAGTGTCAAACGCAGAGGATTTTTCACTAAATCCTGAATCCGTTCTTTACCTGATTCTTTCAACGCAGTACATAACTGCTCCCCTTTTTCTCGATTAGCAGCGAACCATTTATGAATAAATCTCTCTACCTGTTGTGGATAAGAAAAATCTAAACTGCGATAGGTATCAAAATCATCAAGTGCATTAATGCTACCATCCCACAGATTAATCCGACAGGTTAGCACAATTCGCGCTTGAGAAATTAACCTGACTTCACGGAATTGTCGTGCAATTTCTGTGAGAGGATTACCTGAAGATGCGGACATTTCATCTAACCCATCTAGCAGCAACCAGACATTATTTTGATTAAACAGAGCAACAAAATCATTCTTCAGTTGCTCAGTGGGTTCAGCTTTACCTGTTTTTTCGGCAACCTGAGTTAACCAACTCTCGAACAGATAAGACTTTAGTTCCTTCTCTCGCAAATCTGCTAAAGATACCCAAATGACAATTGACTGGTGAATCTCACGAGATACCCAATCAGCAATCTGCTGTAATAATGTTGTCTTTCCTGCTCCCGGTTCGCCAATAATTGCTATTAGCTTACCTTTACTTTTAGGCGTGTTCTTCTGTTTGAGAACTTCTTCAAGAAAAGCATCATGCTCAAATGTTTTGGTGATTTCTGTCTCCTTGTACAGTTGTGACCCCTGTTCTGGAGAAACATCGCCCTGACGCTTGGATTGTTTTTTGCGCTCAACTAATCCCAGTGGTACATAAACATCATCAACTTGCAGGGTGACTCCTTCAGTTGATGTCAGAGGATTTGTAGTCAGCTTTCGCCGTTCTGCGAGTATTTCACAGCAGATTTTACGCCAGTCATCGGGAGTTAACTTTGTCCCATCCTCCCCTGGAGACGACTGTAGTCAAAACGTGATGTTATTAGTTTGATTATTTATCTGTCCTTGATTTACAACCCCAATTTTTTCTGCTAGCTGCGTCAGATTTTGAATGGTTGGCTGTTGAGACTTGAGGGTATTTTCGATTTCTTGAATTTTTTGAGTGAGTTTTGGTTCTGCTTTTGCTGCTGCTTCCACTTCTACAACAGCTTGAGCAATTTCTGGATCTGCGTCTGCTGCTGCTTTGAGTTCCAGCACTGCTTGACCATAATCTAATCGCTGCGGTTCATTTGCCTCAACAGCACTGGTGAGTGATGGCGATTTATTCTTTTGGCGGAGTAATCCGATTAACTTACCACCTAGCGTCCATGTAGCATCACCAATATTTTCGCCAATTTTCTCCTGTGCTTTAGTCCAAAGCGTAGTTGCGATCGCAGTAGCAACAGCTGTCAGTGTTACAGTTACCATAAATTCACTACAAATTGAATTGATATAGAAATTTCTCGGCTCAATACCTTTTGCAATTTTTCACAGAGAATATCACGAATACCACGCACAACCTGGTAAGTTGAATTTTAACCCAAATAATTTGAGTGGTTTGACTGGAATCAGCGTTGAAGAATAAGAACACTTAATTAAAACCCAAGCAAATCCTCAAATGACCAATCAGACTTTCATTAATTCATTGAAGGAAGAATAATCTTATGAAGACGATTATGACGAAAGATGGCATCCAAATCTACCAGAAGGGCTATTTATGTTCATCACATTGATTTCTGCATTTTTCCTTGGATTAGTTGCGGGACTACGAACGTTCACAGCTCCTGCTGCTTTATTTCTGGCACGTGGCGGCATTATAGGGATCATTCTGGCTGTACTGGCAGTGGCTGAGTTGATTGGCGATATGCTGCCGCAAATCCCGTCTCGCACCAGTCCCCCTGCGTTGATTGCTCGGATTGTCAGTGGTGGCATTGTGGGATGGCTAATCACCGGAGCAAACAGCAGTTTTGCACCTGTTGGAGCGCTCTTTGGTGTTGTGGGTGCACTGGTCGGTGCGTATGGAGGTAGGGCGGTACGGATAGCCGCCATTGAAAAGATTGGTGCAGTTCCTGCTGCCCTTGCTGAGGATGTTGTAGCGATCGCTCTGGCTGCCTTTATCGTTACCCGTTGATGTCACGAAGTGCGTAAGTTCTAAGTTAACTGGCATTTTAACTCTATCCAAACCCTACCTTAATGGGTGGAGAGTTTTTAACTTTGAGTGTGACAGTGTTATGAAAGCAAACTATCTCCAAGGAGTTTAGCACTGATGGAAACAGCAGATGTGATTGTAATCGGCAGTGGTCAAGGAGGCATTCCACTGGCGGCTGATTTTGCCAATGAGGGACGTAAGGTTGTCTTGTTTGAGCGGGATGCTTTAGGCGGTAGTTGTATCAATTATGGCTGCACTCCGTCCAAAGCGTTCTTAGCTGCGGCTCATGCAGCAGGGCGGGCGCGCCAGAGCAAGAAGTTAGGCATCCACACGCAGGTTGAAGTGGATTTTCCTGCTGTCATGGAGCGAGCTCGGGGAATCCGCAGCAGCTTTAATCAGGGGATTCGCAAGCGATTGGAGACTGCGGGTGTCAAAGTCATTTGTGCCGAAGCTTCTTTTGTGGGTGAACGGACGGTCAAAGGTGGGGATGTTACTCTTCAGGCTCCTCTAGTAATCATTAACACAGGCACGTCATCGCTGATTCCTGACATTCCCGGACTTGCAGGAACTCCCTACCTGACCAACCGCAACTTCTTTGACTTGAACACCTTACCAGCCCGTTTATTGGTGATTGGAGGCGGCTATATTGGCTTGGAATTGGGACAAGGACTAGCGCGTTTGGGCAGTCAGACTGACTTAATTGTGCGGGGCGATCGCGTCCTTGATCGGGAAGAGGCTGATGTCAGCAAGGTCTTAGCAGAAGCATTAGAACAGGATGGGATTAAGCTCCACTTTGGAGTCAATGTGAATCACGTCGCCCACGAGAGTAATGTGTTTAAACTGACCCTGAGCAATGGCGAACAACTCCAGGGAGAAGCGTTGCTGGTTGTGATTGGACGCAAACCTAATACAAGTCGATTAAATGCAGCGAAGAGTGGAATTGAGCTAGATGATCGAGGGTTTATCAAAATAGATCAGCAGTTCCATACTACCTGTTCTGGAGTCTATGCGATTGGGGATGCTGCCAAACAGCCTGCCTTTACGCACGTCTCCTGGGAGGACTATCGCCGCTTAAAAGCAATTTTGTGTGGAGAAAACCGGACACGGAGCGATCGTGTCCTTGGCTATGCGGTTTACACAGAACCCCAGGTTGGGCGAGTGGGTATGACGTTAGAACAGGCTCAGAAACAAGGCATCAACGTGCGTGCTGTCACCTTACCCATGAGCCAAATTGCGCGGGCAATCGAGTGGGGGCATGACCTCGGATTTTACCGCATGGTGATCGACAGTGACACAGACAAAATCCTGGGAGCAACCCTGGTGGGGTACGAAACTGCTGAATTGGTGCATGTATTTTTATCCCTGATGGAAGCAGGAGCAACTTGGCAGTTGTTAGAGCGATCGGTTCACATCCATCCCACCTATGGTGAAGCTTTACCCAGTTTGGCACGGTTGCTGCTTGGAGATAACATGCCAGGGTGTCCGAATATGTGAAGAGGTTTTATTGAAAGCGACGGGAAACTCCAGAGAGCAAGTGGCGTGGAGAGGGATAGTCGCCCCGTCACTTGGGGCATTGGGCATTGGGCATTGGGCATTAGACCTCTTGCAAAAGTCAAAAAATTAGGAATGTCATTCTGAGCAGAACGCAGTGGAGAGAAGAATCTCATCAGATGTTTCACTCCGTTCAACATGGCAATTTAAGCATTTATGCAAGAGGTCTATTGTACAGGCTTTTTCGTGTTTGTCTAGCCGCAAATTCAATTTTTTACCAAGACTCACGAATACTCAATCACTACAAACACAGGAGAAAATTATGGTTAATTCATCATTGAATCTCTCTGACCTCAACGGCATTAACGGCTTCACTATCAACGGCATCTCAAGCTTTGACTTTTCAGGCTGGTCTGTCAGCAGTGCCGGAGATGTCAACTCAGACGGCATCACTGACCTGATTATCGGGGCATGGCAGGCCAAACCCAACGGCAATTATTTAGGGCAATTGTCAATTTTTAATTAGAAACTGCCTTTTCTGCAACATTACGAATTATTTCCTCCAGCGTTTGGAGTAATTCTTGCTCGTTATAAGGTTTAGAAAAGTAAGCTCGCGCCCCCAATTGCATTGCTAGTTGCCGATGTTTATTGCTACTACGAGAAGTCAGCATCGCCACAGGAATATTTTTTGTATCAACGTCTGAATTTACCTTACCTAAAAAGCCATAACCATCAAGGCGAGGCATTTCAATATCGCAAATTACTGCCTCTACTTTCAAACCACTATGAAGTTTTTCTAAGGCATCTTGACCATCTTTAGCTTGCTCTACTTGATACCCTCCTTTTTCAAGGGTCAAAGCTAAAAAGCGGCGAACATTAATTGAATCATCTACGATTAAAATTGTGCCTTTCTGTTTAATAGATGTTGCTGATATTTTCTCTTCATCAAAAATCAGGAACGGTGTTTTTAACCTTGCTGATGGTAATTGAGTGCCTCTGGGAGTCCGCTGATTCGTAGCAATCCAATACAGCAACTCATTGACATTCACTAGTGGCACGACTCGACCATCACCGAGAATTGTACAGTTGCTAAAGCCTTCAGGTAAAGGTATATTCCCTTCAACTTGGCGAATCGCAACTTCTTGTTCGCCCCAGCAACGATCTATTTGGATTGCGACTGGCTGATTATTACCTTTGACTACTAATACGCTGTTAGTACTAATAGCTGCCGGAATTTCCAACTCTGGGCTATCGTAGCGTAGACAATTAAACTCTAAATAACGAGTTAGGCGAATCAGTGGCAGCATGGTTCCTTGCCAATTTAAAACTTCGCTACCAGCCATCTCGAAAACTCGCTCGTCTTGCAGTAAAGATATTTCGGAAATGACATCTGTGGGAAATGCTAATAGAATTTTGTTAATTTCTACCAGCAGAACTCGGGCAACCGAAAGTGTAAAGGGTACTGAGAGGGTGAAGGTAGTACCAACTCCTGGTTCCGTATCAACTTTTACATCTCCTCGAATCAGTTTGAGGTTGTTGCGAACCACATCCATACCGACACCGCGACCAGATAATGCTGTGACTTGCTCGGAAGTGGTAAAACCTGGTTCAAAAATTAGTGATAACAGTTCTTCATCACTAGCATTAGCAAGTAAAGAAACATCCAATCCCATAGCTAGAGCGCGGGTACGAATTTTCTCTACAGAAATGCCCCAACCATCATCACGGATGGTAATGATAGTGCGATTACTGCGATGAGTAGCTGTAATTTCAATCAACGCTTGTTCTGGTTTACCCAAAAGGCGACGCGTGGTAGAGTCTTCGATCCCATGATCGAAAGCATTCCTTAATAGGTGCATTAAAGGTTCGTTTAAAGCTTCTAAAATGCTGCGTTCAATTAAAGTGTTGCCACCTTCAATTTTTAACTGAACATTTTTCCCATACTCGACATTTAAATCACGTAAAGCTCTCGGAAAACGTTCGATTAAATCAGACAGCGGTCGCATTCGGATGTGATTTAGTTTGGTTTGTAACTGTTTCGATGTTTTATTTAGTTTCCGAGCAATATGGTCTGTATCATCTACACTGAGTTGCACATCTGTTGTCACTTCCTGTACTTGAACAATGGTTTCCATAACTTCCTGCGATCGCAGGTTTAATTCGTTATAGCGATCCATTTCTAAGGCATCAAATTCTGTGTTTGTACCTTGTACTTGGTGGCCATTTCCAACTGGCATCTGTGCCCCATTAGACATGGTAGCTTGAGTGGAAATTTTGTCGGAGACTATACGTAATTCCTGGTTTTCACGGTCGAGAACTTGGACTCGCTGGTTGAGGTTACGAACGAGTTTGCGTAATCTTTCTAGTTGTGAGTTTAACCCATTGCGCTGAACAATCAGTTCGCCAAATAAATCATTAATTTGCTCTAGTTGTTTGCTGGGAACTCTGACGCTGTTTTCATGAATTTCTCGTTCTTTCCCAACGGCAATTGGCTCTCCTTTACCTTCGCTAAATTTGGCGTCTGGAGGATTGTCTTCTCTAGCAAATATTGTATTGTGCTCCGTGACATTGACAGCATTTACCTCATCGGCAAATTCAGCATCTATAAATGTAAAATTAGCTGCGATTGCTTCATCTTTAGTCCAAGTTTCTGGAGTGATCTCTGCTTGCCAAACGCGTGTTGACACCGCTTCTGTATCAATGACATCTGTGGGGAAAAGCTGTGGTATCACTTCTGCTGGTAATAGTGGCTGAGATTGCGTAGAACTATTTAAGTCAATTGCTGTAGGCAAGCTATCTAACTGATTTGTCAGCACCAAAGCTTGCGATCGCCGCCATGCTTGCAATGCTAACTGGGCAATTTCGGGAATGCGCTCGCTACTAGCAGTTTCCAATAGCTGCGTTACTGACTCACAAAGCTTGCTAAAAGCTGGTAACTGGAGCATTTCCCCTAAACCGCCTAATTCAGCTGCCAGGATCGCAATTTCTTCATGCAATCCGGCTTGTTCGCTATCTGCCAATATAGATTCTAGACGCTGCAAACATTCTTCTACTTCTGTGGCAAATAGCAAAGGGATAACGTCTTGTCCATCCTCTGGAGATAGCATGGTTGAGGCATCCTCAGGGGTGGGGTCGCCCAAGCGATCGTGCAACTCATCAAAAATTGGATAACAAAAAGTTGCTAACCACTGCTCTTCAACAACATTCCCTTCTGCCAGCAATTCTACAATTTGACGCAGCCAGTCAACTCCAGATAGCAATAAACTTTGCAACTGAGTATCAATTTCTAAAGAATTTTTTTTAGTTTTTAAAACTTTAAAAGAATCTTCCAGACGGTGAGATAAATCACTTAGCGATTTAAATCCCATCATCGCTGCGCCACCTTTAATAGAATGAGTGGCCCGGAGTGCAGCATTGATTTTATCCAAATCGATGCGGTTACTAGTATCGATTTCCAGCAATACCCCTTCTAAGGTATTTAAGTAATCTGTTGCTTCTTCCAGAAACTGCATCTGGATTTCTAATTCTTTGTCTTGTAGCATAGTTTTTGTCCTTAGTCATTGTTTATTGGTCATTAGTCATTAGTCATTAGTCACTGGTCACTTGTACTAAGCGACTTGTGCCGAGCGATCGCGTAGCGTCTCGTAGAAAAGCCGAGGTAAGTCGAAATATTGGTCATTAGTAAAAGGACAAAGGACAAATGACAACGGACAAATAACAAAAGTCATTGATCATTAGTCACTAGCAAATAGCAAAGGACAAAAGAAAAATGACAAATGACAAACTTAACTAACTTTGAAAGCCTCGACAGTCTCTTGCAACTGCTGGGAAATATCCACAGTTTGTTGCAGAGATTGGGAAACTTGGTGAGAAGAATCGCTGGTGCGTTGTGATATAGCAGCGATATCTTTCATCAATTGGCTAACACTTTGCGATGTTTCCACCTGAGATGCTGTTGCAGTAGAAATCGACTGCACTAAGGAGTCAATTTGACACGATACATCTAAAATTTCACTCAGACTTTGTTTAGCCTCCTCTACAATTCGAGTACCTTCTACCACTTGGGTAGTGCCTATTTCCATTGCTTGTACCACTTCACTGGTTTCTCGTTGGATATTTTCAACAATTTGCTCAATTTCTTGGGTTGCTGCGGCACTCCTAACTGCTAGTTCGCCGACTTCTTCAGCCACTACAGCAAAACCTTGACCTTCTTCACCCGCACGTGCTGCTTCAATACCGGCATTGATAGCAAGCAAGTTGGTTTGAATCGCGATTTGATTAATCAAGGACACCACGCGAGAAATTTGTTGCGAAGACTCTCCCAAACGTTTCACTTTCTTGGCAGTTTCACCCACTGTTTCCCGCAAAGAGAGGATATTTTGTACTGTCAAATCCATCGCGTGTCCGCTATTGGTGGCGGTGTGAGCAGCATGATTAGCAATGAAGGCAGCTTTTTCGGCACTTTCGGCTACAGCTTTCATTGATTGAGTCATTTGGTCAACAGCATCAAGGGTGTGGTTGATTTCGGCAGCTTGGGTGAGCGCTTCCTCTGCTAGGTGGCGGATGGCTCCTTCGTTAGAGCCAATGGCACTATTTACATGAATAGCAGCTTGTTTAACTTGGGTAACAATATCCCGCAGGCTTTCGACAATGGAGTTGAAAAAGTCGGCAACAGTGCCGATTTCTCCAGCGGTTACGTCTGCACGCACTGTCAAGTCGCCTCTAGCTGCACCTTCTACGTCGTTGAGTAGTTGTAAAAGTTGTCGTTGCAGTATTTCGTTTTCTTGCCATTCTTCGTTTGATCCGGTTACAGCAACATTTCTGACTTTTTCTATCTCTTCTAATAACTTGGCTTGTTCTAAGGCATAGCCGACTTGAGTTGCTATTTGTTGAAACAAGTCAATTTCTACCTGTTGCCAAACATGAGGAGTTTCGCAATGATGAGCTATTAACAAGCCTAAAAGTTTTTCTTGAGCAAGAATTGGTACGATCAAATAACCTTTGATAGCAAATTTTTCCAACAGTTGGATGTAACCGTCGGCATTTTTCAGGCTTTGGTCTTGATGAATATTAGCAACCGCTTGCACCTCTCCATCGTGATAAGTTTCTAGATAACGTTCCTGAAAATAGGGGTGATTAATTTGCACTCCCAGCATTTTTGGCCAATTACTAGTTACCGATTCTGCAACGACAACGCCAGCCAAAGTATTTGGATTCAGACTATAAATGATTACCCGGTCTGTTTTTAACGCTTGCTGAACTTCTTTGACTGCTGCATGATAAATATCTTCAGTTTTGAGAATTCTCCGAATCTGTAGGGTAATATCTGCTAGTAATTTTGCCCCTTCAACGTCAAGTTCTTGTTGCTGTTCTTTAACTAAGACCTGCAATTGTTCGGCCATCAGGTTGATATTTGTGCTCAATAACCCTAATTCGTCTTCTCTTTCGATTTGTAGACGGGTATTAAATTTACCTTGACCTAACTTTACTAATGCCGCAGTTGCATCGAGAATTGGCTGTGTAGTCAGTTTAGCTAATCGAGATGCGATCGCACCCACAATCAATGCTGTCACTGCTGTACCAATGGCTATAGTCCACAATAATTGTCTTTGCGGTTCAAATACAGTTGCGGTATCTGTAGATAAAAGTACCTGCCAGTTTAAATCAGGTAAGCCATCTAGGGTACTAGCTGGTACATAACTAACTAGTTTTTGTTTTTTGTGAGTTTTCGGAACTTCTATAAAACTATCTACCTTTTTAGCTACTAGCAGCTTAGGTAAATTAGAATACTCTCTCTTGGCCTCTTTCCCCAATAATTCCTTTTGGGGACTCAAGAAAACTGTTCCCGAAGCATCGAGTAAATGGTATTGTTGTCCATTGGCTACGTAGTTTTTAATGACTTCCTCTAAAGATTTTACAGGTATACGTGCTTGTACTACACCAATGGTTTGGTTTGTCCTTGTCTCTTTCACAGGTGCAGCTAGATAAATACTCACAACACCAGTATTTTTGGCTGCTTCCGGTTTGCTAATCACAGGAGTATCTTTTTGTAAAGCGTCTTGAAAATAGCTACGGTCTTTTTGATTTTCTAGGGGTTCGCCTGTGGATTGGACAATCAAGTTACCTTGGCGATCAAAAACAGCAATACTGTCATAAGCTTTGTAGGCTTCGACAACTTGATCTAAGACTGCTTGCTTTTCTTGAGTAGTGATATTGACACCAGCTTGGGGACTTGTCAAAAATAGCAAGTTTGATATTACCTGAATATCACCATAGCGTCCCAGCATGAAGCGGTTAACTTTATCACTTAAGTCAGCGGCTTGGGCTTGTTGAGATTGAGTAATTTGCTTAGTAATAGATTTGTTGGCAAAACCAAAAGCGATCGCACCGATGCCCAAAACTGGTATTGTACCGATTGCGATCGCTAAAATAGTCGCTTTCTTAATCAATCCCAACCTTGTAAAATAGGCAATCCCCTGATTCCAAGAAGAATTATTAGCACTTTCAGTAGTCAGCTTAGTTGGTGGCTTTACTACAGTTCCAATAGCTTTTTGAGATGAAATCAGCGATGCTCGGTTTTGAGCGCTATTACCTTGATTCGTGTTAGTTTTATTAAACATAAAAGTAGTTCTCCTAAGTATGTGAATAAGAACACTAAAAAGTTTTTTTTAGTAGTAAACTCTAATCACTGCGGAGAATAGAAGACTGCACAATCGCCTGGGCATCTAATACTAGTAGTATTTCCTTCTGTTGCACAACACACCCACATAAATAAGGAACTAAACTGGATGCCACTTGTCCTATAGGAGAATGAATATCATCAACTATGAACTTAGTTGTACCTTTTATTTCTTGTACAACTAAGCCCAACACTAATGATTCAACTTGAATAATGATTACATTGTACTGTCGCAGTCGATAATCTAGAGATTCTAAATTGAGCATTCTTGGTAAATCAACTACCCAAATTACCCGACTCCGCCAATTCATTAATCCTAATATGCAGGATGGCATATTGGGCATTGACGTAATAGATTCAACAGGCACAATAATTGCTTCTTGCGTATGCCTCATTGATAAAACAGCAGTAGTTTGTTGATTTAGCTGAAACTTTAGATAACCATCTGCTAAATTATTTGGGATTGATTTTGAAGAAAGAGTAATGTTTGTACTAGTCATTGATTTAAATTACCACTGATTTAATAGTACGTAGGAGATGTTCGCGGGTGTAAGGTTTAGTTATATAGGCATCTGCACCTTGCCTCATTGCCCACAAACGGTCAATTTCTTGATTTTTGGAACTACAAACCACAATCGGCACTTTTGCAGTAATTGGATTTCTTCTCAGAGAACGACACAATTCAAATCCACTCATTTCTGGCATTACTACATCAGTAACGATCGCATCTGGTTTTTCTAACACAGCTTTTTCTAAACCTTCTTTTGCACCACTTGCTTTAATTACGTTGTAACCACTCTCTTTGAGATAATGGCTCATTAATTCCAATTCGCTGGGAGAATCTTCTACAATCAAAATTGTGCCAAGTAAAGTCAGGCTCACTATCAAATCTCCTGAAAAAGTAAATTAAACATATTTTGTTATTTTTATTTGCCTTATTTCAATCAACCAAGATGCTTAAAAACCATTTTTAGCAATTCTGATTGTGTAAAAGGCTTGGTCAAATATCCTGACGATCTGACCATTTTAGCCTTTGCCCTGTCGATAAATCCTGTTCTACCAGTCACCATAACGATCGGTGTATTTTTAAAAGCTGAATGTTTACGTAATAAAGAACATAGTTCATAGCCATCTAAACTTGGCATTTCAACATCTAGTAAAATTAGATCGGGCTTACTCCGTAGAATTTGCATTAAAGCTTTTACGGGATCATTGATCATCACAACTGAAAATGTGTTTTCATCCAAAAAGTGTTTGATGGAATTCAAAACAGTTTGGCTATCATCAATGCAGGCAATTGTATATAGTTTTTTGCCAACAGGTAACTGAGTATTTTTATTATTTTCAGTAATATCAAAATTGATTGGTATTGGCAATTTTTGCCCAATTTTTATTTGCGGCTGTGGCTGAACTTGAGACGATTGTGTTGTAGAAAAAACTTGAGAACTCCCACCAGCCGGAATTGATGATTGAATATTTTGCCGATTTCGTAACTGCTTTTGACAGTGTTCAACAAGTAACCGTAAATCTAGGCGACAGAACTTTGGTAATTCATCCAAAGAGCTTTCTGGACTGAATTCATAGCTACCTTCTTTTAAACACAAAAATGATTCCATTACTTCTTTTGCTAATTCGTCTATCAGGTTTCCTGCTTGTACAGAGGTAATATATTCCTGATTTACTAACCAACAAATAGCTTGGTAATCCGCATTTGGTATTGATTGATGTTCATTCTTCGTCTCAAACATCAGCCGCATCTGTACACGAGTGGCGCTGTTGAGAGCAGGAATTTGCTGACTCAAGCGCCGTAAGTGACTGTCAAGGCGCTCAAATAGTTTATCTGAATAGGAGGCATAAGTAAGTTTACCGTCCTCTAGATAGATTGACCAAGAAACTATCCCGGTAAATACGCTTAAGCAACCCGTAGTATGTCGACTTGTTAATTGTGCCAACAGAGATAGCGGATGTAGTTTCTGGAACAACCTGTAGTTACCTATAGGAGTTGTGCTCATTTTGCTTTTACTTCAGCTAAATTCGATACGTCTAAGCTAAATTCGTGTAGAGTTATTCCACAATTAAAATCAATTAAAAAGCATTAAACTTTTGTGTTTTAAAGTACATCAGTTTACATCTAGGTTTGTGGTGAAACTCAACGAAAGTAGTGTATTTTCAGATGAGCAAATCTTAGTAAATTCGTAAATTGTGATTAATCTACTTACTGTTACTGAGATTTATAAACATCTTTCGAGAAATAAGACATAAAAATGTCAAGACTAGATGAAGCCACTTTCCATTGAGTAACCCCTATCTGACCACAGGAATAATACTGATTTTGTTGATGGTAATATATTTGAACTTCTGTATTTACACTTAAGTAAAATCTAGTTTTTAAACAAATAAGAACTATATAAAGCCACTTTTCATTAAATAGCCCGATTATGACTACAGGGATAATACTGATTTTTTTGATAAAAATAAAACATAATTCACAAGGGTTAACAACCGTAACAGGAAAAGGTGTGAAATTAACCGACGTCTCCAAGTTAATTTTTCTGGTTGTCCAAAATGCACGATCGCAGAGCAAAATTGTTCCTACTGTAGATATTGTGTGAGTAAGATAATATATTGGTTTTATCGTGCCCACTTCCTTACTCACTTGGGTGTCATTAGTCATTTGTCCTTTGTAATCACAAATTGACTAATGACGCGCCAGCGGCTGACCGCAGGGTAGGACAAATGACCAAGGACGACCATAACAAAAATTTTCACAATCTCATTTAGGATTGCTACATATAGAATTCCTATTTGATTTTTGAACAAGACTCAGTACGTATCTATCCCTTTTTTTCTGTACCCTGTACCCTGTTCTCTGTTCCCTCTCCACGCAAGTAAATTCAGGAATCAAACCGGATTCCTATATACCTGAATTTATGGAACAGGTTAGATATAACCAAAAGTCAATCAAAACTTATGAATCCACAATAAAAACCTGCCATTGGTAAGCAATACAATACAATGACAACCCAATAACAAAAATTGAGTAACATTATGCGTTATTCTGTATTGGCTACTGATTACGACGGTACACTAGCAACTGATAATCATGTAAATGAAAATACTTTGGCAGCACTTTCACGTCTGCGAAGTTCTGGTTACAAACTCATCTTGGTGACAGGTAGACAGCTAGATGAATTGCTGCAAGTTTTTCTAGAAGTAGATTTATTTGATTATGTAGTAGCAGAAAACGGCGCTTTGTTGTACTCACCAGCTACCCATCAGGAGAAACTATTAGGTTCGCAACCATCAGCAGAATTTATTAACGCATTGCGCGATCGCCAAGTCAAACCCCTGTCAGTTGGTCGTGTAATTGTTGCTACATGGCATCCTCATGAAACTACAGTTTTAGAAACTATCCGCCACTTGGGATTAGAATTACAAGTCATATTGAACAAAGCTGCGGTAATGGTGCTACCGTCAGGAATTAATAAAGCCACAGGGTTAGCCGCCGTTTTGACCCAGATGCAGTTATCATCTGAAAATGTAGTTGGGATTGGCGATGCAGAAAATGACTGTGATTTCCTGAGTTTTTGTAGTTATTCAGTAGCAGTTGCCAATGCTTTACCGATGCTCAAAGAGCGCGTGGATTTTGTGACTAATGGTAGTCGGGGGGATGGTGTTATCGAACTAATTGAAAAACTCATCACCTCAGATTTAGATGAATTAAAGCATTAATTATCGGTTTTAATATTAAGTCTTGTAAGTTAATTTAAATGCGTGTAACGTTGTTGCTTTATTGTGGCAACTGCGATCGCCTGTTTGAAAGCAAACCAACGCTCATAGTGCAGTACTGCATTCAATGACGAAGCCCAGCCACAGCCTGAAACTGCCTCTAAATAATTGACAGCTGCGATCGCTGATTTTTATAATTTGTCATAATTTCTGATGGTTGTTTATAACTGATAATACAACTTCTATAAATAGACTATTCAATCCATATTTATATAATTCATCCATGACTCTTCCGAATATTCTTAGTAACTATTTTTGTATTATTTGTAATACGTTTGCAAGTGCGGAAGATGGGCAAAAAGCGATAGTTAAAAAGCTTATACAGTAATACTTTTAGCCTATCTTCTCCCTGGTGTCAGCTATGCTATATTTACCCCTTTACTCATGTTACTCTCTCAGTATATGCTGTCTATTATCTATTCACAGCATATACTGAAAGAGCTTTTACAGCATCTCTTCGACTTTTCAAACACCCTCTAAGGTTGGATGAAGTAGAGGAAGGAATGAATTTTATTACTCGGGGTCAGAAACCGTCAGATCGGTGGTGTTGCCAATACCAAGGTAGGTTTTGTTAATATTTTGATCGACGTTGCGATAGCCAACAGTGCCATCTTCCTTGCGGAAGTAGACTCCGCCTTCGGATTGAGGGTCGCCAACTAACTGCACGCGATTGTCAAGATCGTTATAGATATCCCAGCGCAAATAGGGATCAGGTGCCCAACGTGCCCAGCGCCCATCAGTGGTAATCGCCCATAAGGTACCAGATTTGCCGACTGCGATTTGTTTGGCAGTAATACCAGGGAAAGTCTTATTGACACCTTGGTCAACGTTGCGGAAGCCGACACTACCGTCCGACTTGCGGAAATAAATTCCACCCTCGGACAAAGGATCACCAACTAATTGCACACGATTGTCAAGGTCATCATAGATATCCCAGCGCAGATAGGGAGCATCTGCCCAACGTGCCCAGCGCCCATCAGTGGTAATCGCCCATAAGGTACCAGATTTGCCGACTGCGATTTGCTTGGCAGTGATACCGGGGAAGGTTTTGTTGATATTTTGGTCAACGTTGCGATAGCCGACACTACCATCTGACTTCAAGAAGTAAACGGCACTTTTAGTTGTTGGATCGGCAACTAATTGCACGCGATTGTCAAGATCGTAATAGAAATCCCAGCGCAGATAGGGAGCAGGTGCCCAACGTGCCCAGGAATAAGTACTTTGAACAATCGCCCAGGGGCTTGAGGTATCTGGGCCTGCTAATGCCGAGTCGTGCAGTAAACAAATAATCGAGAAAGTAGTCAGCCCTACCATTGGAATACTTACCAAGGGTTGAATGAATCTCGGAAACTTTGCGATCTTCATAGTTTAACTGTGGTTAGAGTATAGGATAGATTCCAATACTGCTCGGTTAAGGAAAGAAAGTAGGCTCAAACCTTTGAAATATCCTAGTCTATAATGCCCAAAAGAGGCTTAACCGAGTAGTATTGGGATAGATTTTCATTTAGCACTTAAGAGCCTCTCCAAAAATGCAACCGTTCACACTCCCCCCTACTGCTCAAAGAAAAATCAAGAGTTTCGACAATTTTGCAAGGGGGGAGTGAATAATTACCCGAAAACTCTCCAAGGAGTTTCTCGGTTAAATTTTAAGTAACATTACGTAAAAGAAAGCAATTTGTTCTTTAAACGCACAGAAATTATAGAGGAAATCCGTGCAATTACACAATACCTTAGCCAAAAAAAGAGTATGAAGAGAGAGGGCGATCTGTAGTAGAGTTATTGTCTTCCACAACGACAACTCAGAAGCTACAATTCGCCCATGTTCGATATCCTATAACTCTTACAATGCTTGTTACCGCAGATCAACGTTACAACGATGCGGCAATTGAACCATTTTTGCCAAACTTACCTCTCTCGGTCGTATTCACAATGTTTCTACAGCCGTTGAACCTTCGTAAATTGGCGAAGGTATTGTCATTAGATTCATTTATCATTTATCATGCCCATGAGTGCCGAATATTCTGAAGACCGCCTAGTGCAACAAACTCCCGCTAATTTCTTTGAACAAACCCTGAAATGGTACTCGGTTTACGCATACAAAAAGGAAACGTTCGGGATTAACGGCACACTAGGACGCAAGGATAAACGGGAAGTTGTTTTTACACGCTACTTGCGCCAAGCACTGGAAAAATTTAACCCTGATCATCCAAATCAAGTATACGAGGATGCGATCGCCCAATTCACCAGCTACAACATCTCAGATCAATTAATCACCATCAACCAGAAAAAATGCCAACTCATTCGCGAAGGTATCCTAGAAAAACCCTACAAAAACTCAGAAGGTGAAACCATCAATCCTCGCCTGAAAGTGATTGACTTTCAAAACCCAGAAAATAATCATTTCCTAATAGTGCGAGAATTGTCTATTAAAGGTTCTCTCTATTCCAAACGACCCGATATCATCGGCTACAAGAGCCACAATTAAGAGTTTTATTTATAATTACTTGTACAGCGAAGACACAGGTTTACCTCTAGATGCCTATGATGAGCGTGATGTAGACAACCTAAGTAATATAGTATTTCTCCATATTTATCAGCAGTATAAAAGTGCTAATAAACATCCTTATGCAGCGTAAGCACAGATGAGCCTATTGACTCATGCAGTTTTTGATAATTACAAGTGCGGATGAAAGGACTTGAACCTTCACTCCTCTCGGAACTAGAACCTAAATCTAGCGCGTCTGCCAATTCCGCCACATCCGCATCAGTCTACTATATTACCATAAGAAATTATTTTTGGGAATAGAGAATAGGGAATAGGAAGTGGACAATAACAAAGCAGAGCAAAAGTTGTAGTAAGTCTTCTTCCAATGCCCAATGCCCTTCAGGAGTGCTGAGTGCTGTTAGCGGAAGCGGGGCATTTAGCCCGTGCTGAGTGCTGAGTGGGGAATCTCACTTCTTTACTCTAAGCCAAGGAACTCGAAACTCGGAACTATTTTGCCCCATGCCCAATTACATAACTGCAACACGAGGCAGACGATGCTTGAATCCACAAAGAATTTCCCAAGAAATAGTGTTTAATTGTTTTGCCCAATCGTCTGCTGAAATTTGTTCTTTTCCCTGTTTCCCTAATAAGGTGACTACTTCCCCTTCTTGGATATTAGGTATGGCACTTACATCCAGCATCAACTGATCCATTGTAATTGTCCCGATTTGCGACACGCGCTGACCGCGAATTAACGCCTGCATTTTGTTGGAAAGACTGCGAGGAACACCGTCAGCATAGCCAATTCCCACGACGGCGAGGCGAAGTTCGCGCGGGGCAATAAATTGATGTCCGTAGCTAACAGCAGTTCCTGCAGCAATTGTTTTGACTTGGGTAACTCGTGCCTTAAGTTCCAAAACAGGCTTGAGGTTGATCGCATTTTGTAAATGCGGTGCTGGATATAGTCCGTAAACAGCTAAACCTACACGCACCATGTCGTAGTGCAATGATGAATCTGTGAGTGTGGCGGCTGAGTTTGCCAAGTGCAAACAGGGTACTTGAATTCCCATTGCTTTGATTTGAGCGATCGCCTCCTCAAATCGTTTATGCTGTTCTTCCATTGCCGTGGTATTGGAATCGTCTGCTGTCGCCAAATGAGAATAAATACTGGCAATGTCAAGATGTGGTAATCGCTGCACTAATTGCACAAATTCGCCAGCTTGCTGCCAATTAGTTCCCAACCTCGACATTCCCGTGTCTAATTTAATGTGTACGGGCACTGGAGAACCATGATTCATCGATTCTAGGGTATCAGAAAATACTAAAGCTTGTTTAGGGCTACAGAGTGTGGGCTGAAGTTTCCATTGGGCGATCGCATGAATCTGCTCTAGTGTATGAGTTGCCCCTAAAATCAAAATGGGCGCTTGAATCCCGCCTTCTCGCAATTGAATAGCTTCTGGAACTGTAGCCACTCCTAACCAACTAGCTCCCGATTGGATGGCAATTTGAGCGACTGTTACGGCTCCATGTCCATAGGCATCAGCTTTTACTACTGCCATCAACTGGGTACGCGGCGATAAAAACTGCACCAATTGCTTTACATTGTACGACAACGCCTCTAAATCAATTTCAACCCAAGCTCGTTGCGAAAACCACGCGTAGGTGTCGCACTGCTGATTAGAAACTACACCAGGGATTTGTTTGCGACTTAACATTTGTACTGACTCCTATCCCACCACGGCTAAACTTTCAAGTTATCTATCTATACACGCTCCTAAAAGCGAGATCAGATTAAATAGGAAGTTTAACCTTCAGATTGGAACTGATACAAGATGTTGCGGCGCTAAAGTAGAATAGGACTTACGCAACGCCGATATTGTAATTGCGACCGAAACGGAGTGTAGGGAAGCAATAAGAGCGTCAGGGGGATTACTTCTCTACGAGACGCTCCGCGAACGCTATCACTCGTAATGACGAAATTACGTTATTTTTGCGTAAGTCCTGTAGAAGTTATGAGTGAGAAGTTAGGAGTTAGTCCGTTCTTCTTTACGAGACACTGCGCGATTGTGTCAGTCTACGTAAGCTATTTATTTTAGTTATAAATTTTATCTCATAACTTATAACTTAATTTCCAAATTCTCTCCCAAGTATAATTTCTTCTCATCTCCTTAGCAGGGTGTATTTGTGTTAATATATTGTAAAACTCATACCCTGAGCGCAAATAATGGGGAAGGTTTTAGTCTTAAATGCCTCTTACGAACCTCTCAATATAACGAGTTGGCGTCGTGCTGTAGTTCTTTTAATCAAGGGTAAAGCAGAACGCGTGGAACACAACGGTAAATTTCTGTACACGGATTTCCCGTTGCCGACCGTGATCCGGTTGCGTCATTATGTACGCGTTCCTTATAAAGAAATCCCTCTAACTCGCCGAAATATATTGCACCGTGATGGTCATGCCTGTCAATACTGTGGTTATATAGGGGATGAGTTGACACTAGACCATGTAATACCGCGATCGCGCGGTGGGGGCGATACTTGGGAGAATATTGTTACCGCTTGTGTCCGTTGCAATGTCAAAAAAGGCAGTCGGACTCCTCACGAAGCTCACATGCCTTTACGTCATCCCCCACGCCAACCTTATAGTAGTCTTTATTTCGAGGTCAGCAAACATCTTAAGAGTGGACTACATACAGAATGGCAAAAGTATGTTATAGGTCTTTGAGCAAAAAATTAGAGGAGCAAAGGTAAAAGAAGAAATACCCTCTTTCTTTAAGACACAGCCAATAACTTTTAGTAGTTATGGAGTGTTAAAAAATTGGTAGCTATATGGCTTGCAACGAAGGCAATTGTATCAACTATCAAGCTTTCAAATTTGTTGTATGTATATGGAGTTTCCCCTTTGCTGTTTATTCTCCCTGTCTTTTGCCTTTTCCATTGGACTTTACTCTAAATTCTCAGAATTCTCAAAGGGGATACGAAACACACGTTGTTCATCAAAAATAAGTGTTAATTGCTCAATAGTCACAATAATGAGAATATTAAGCATAAAAATATTTCAAATATCAAGGACTAATCCTAAAGTATAAAATAGAGAGTAGACCCTAAGTTAGATAAAAATCACCCCGATTCAATTTACGAAAGAGAACAAAACTCCTAAAGCATATTTATCCTGCCAGATACAGCCCGATATTCTAAACTTCTTTACTGTATGCCCTTTAGTAGAAGTTAGTTGATTGTTAAGCGCTGTTACTGACAAGAAGTATACTTAGATGTATAGTGCAATGTCTTAAGATTTTTGCGAAGATCATAATAATGTGGCTAAATTCAGTGAATTGCTGCTCGTAGTATTTCTGAATTAAAGGAGCCTCACACTTTAAAAAAGTTCCCTATGTACTTTAATTCTCCCGTTACTCAGTTTGAGAGTTTGTCATCGACCACAGAGCCAAACCCAGAGGAACCTGAAATAGAAAAAGCGCCAGTGGAAGTTTCATTTAAAACTCCCTCATTACCGCCATCGGTAGGTGAAGGAGCTATATATCTGAGTCAGCGTGGTAATTCTCTGGCACAACAAAAGTCAGAAGAACTGCAAAGAACCCTTCTGGCACACCGTCATGATCGCCAACTGGTCATTCTGCAAGATTTTCCTGACCCTGATGCCCTTTCCTGCGCCTGGGCTTATCAGTTAATTGCCCAGCAATATGATATCAAGTGTGAAATCATTTATGCTGGCGCATTGAGCCATCAAGAAAATATTGCCTTGGTAAGGCTGACTAATTTACCTATCCAACGCTGGACAACACAAACCTTAAAAACAAAAGATTTGTCATCTTATCAAGGTTTTGTCTTAATTGATAATCAGGGAACCACTTCACAACTACTGTCAACGGTACAGCAGGCTGGAATACCCCTAGTGGTACTCGTCGATCATCACAGCATCCAAGGCGATCTGCAATCAGAGTTTGAGGATATCCGTCCTTATGTAAGAGCGACAGCAACAATTTTTACTCAATACCTGCAAACGGGATTATTAGCATTAGATAGCAGCATAAATCAACACGTTAAATGCGCTACTGCCTTAATGCATGGCTTGCGATCAGATACAGATCGGCTCATGCAAGCGCAAGAAGAAGATTTTATGGCAGCAGCGTATTTAAGCCGATTTTATGACGCCCAACTGCTGAATGCGATTTTACAGGCGAACCGTTCCAAGCGGGTAATGGATGTGATCGAGCGATCGCTAAAAAATCGCATCGTCCAAAATAACTTTTCCATCGCTGGTGTTGGTTACTTACGCTATGAAGACCGTGACGCCATCCCCCAAGCGGCTGATTTTCTTGTCACTGAAGAAAACGTTCACACCGCCGTAGTTTACGGCATTGTTCACGATGAAGACGAAGAACTAGAAATAGTCATTGGCTCCCTGAGAACTAGCAAACTTACCCTTGACCCTGATGAATTCATCAAAGAAGCTTTTGGGCAAGATAGCACAGGGCGCTTTTTCGGCGGTGGAAGAACAAGCGCAGGTGGCTTTGAAATTCCGATGGGCTTCTTATCTGGCAGCAACGAAAATTCCGCTTATGCGAAAATGAAATGGGAAGTATTCGACACTCAAATTAAGCAAAAACTGTTGAGATTGGTTAATCCCAGAGACAACCCGATTCAGTCGGAGTAGAGATATCAAGGAGACGCAAAGAACTCCTAACTCATGCAGCAGTCAAAGTGTTTGTTCAGATAGTATCCCTAAGTCATTCGCGATCAAAATTCCCGACGTTTCTTCTCAAAAGTCGGGAATTTTGATCTTTTCACAGAGGTTGAACTGATTGAGAATTTAGTTCGTACCTAATATTAAATACTGGAGTTTAGACTTGCTGTTTAGACTTTTATCCTAACGTTGACGAATAACCATGTAGAATTTTTGTATAAGTGTAGATATGCTCAATATGAGAAGGAGTCATCTATGAAAATTGCTGTAAGCTTGAAAACTTTTTATCAAGATATGTACTTGGAATGCGAATAATACCTTTTGAATTTCTCATTCCCAGACGACCTGTTTCGTTACAGACAAAGAAAAGAGAAAATCTTCAGGCATGGAAGAGTTTTGTGCGCGTTGAAGCCCAAAAGGTTTGGAAAGATAACAGTCCCATTAAAGACGGCGATCTACAACTGACGCTAGTTTATCTTTGTGATGAGTTTCCGGCTGACATCGATAACATTATCAAGCCAATTCAGGATGCACTTGTCAACTTAGTTTTTGAAGATGATAGTTTAGTATCAGATGTAGATAGTCATCGTCGATTTATATCTGACCCGATTGAGATTATAAATCTACCTTCCTTATTACAGCGCGCTATCATTACAGGTAAAGAGTGTGTTTATGTAAAAGTGAGTGAATCTCAACCACTGGAAAAATACTTATGATTAACAATACTAAAACTCTATATGATGAAAAAGTAAAATCTCTGGCCGAGAAGTACGAAAGCAAAGGATTTCGTGTTTTCATTGAACCTAAAATAGATGAATTACCATTCGATTTTGGTAACTACCAGCCAGATATAATTGCTATTAAAGACGGCTCAGGTTTGGTAATTAATGTAAAAACCAGCCTCAGCCGAATGTCAGTTGATCGTTTACAGGCTTTAGCAGAGGAAGTGAGTAAACATCCAGGCTGGCGTTTTTTATTGCTAACACTTGAAGACATACAAGCCAAATCCTTGCCTGGAACATCCGAAGAACTTCCTTCATGGCAAGATTTAGCTGATCGTTTTCACGAAGCTCATAGGCTGATTGAGAATGATGAAATTGAACAAGCCTTTAAAGCAGCCTTTCTTTTGCTATGGAGTACTTTTGAAGGAGCGTTAAGAAAGCGAGCAGTTGATGTATCGATTCCTATTGAATATTTCCCAGTTATAGGCTTACTGAAGCACATGTACTCTTTGGGAGAATTATCAATTTTTCAATTTGACTTTGCTCAGTTTTGTTTTGAAGCTTGGAATAGTTTTGCTCACGGATACATTGGAACTCCATATTGTGGAAATGTGCTAGAGTTTGATAATTTGGTTGGTGAATTGTTGGACGAATGGACACCTGAGGATCAAAAGGAGTCATTAATAATTAGTGCCTCGCGCGAGTTTTTGAATTCTGTAGTGAATGATGCTTTGGTAAAATCGCAAAAAACATATCCACTAGTTGAACCTGCCTTCCAGTCACCAGATTTTGACTCGATAAATGATAACTTTATTGGCATGTGGAGCGAGCGCCAAGATTTAACTGATAGTACTATTTGGGTACGTGGTGTTCGAGAAAATCAGTGGTCAAAGTCACATGACTAACTCAACTATCATTGATACTGATATTCTAATTGATACAGGTCGCGGTGTTCTCAAAGCAGTAAAGTGTTTGCAAAATCTGAAAGCTAGTTCTGGCATAGCAATTAGCATAATCACACAAATGGAACTAATGGTTGGTTGTGCTAACAAAGCAGAGCTACAAATACTAGAAAATTTCCTCAAACAGTTTTACATTATTAAGATTGACCAGGCTGTATCTGACACAGCAGTTGATTTGTTGCGGTCTTATCGGTTTAGTCATGGTTTAGTCATTCCTGATAGTCTTATTGCAGCTACAGCAATAGTGGGAAATTACCCGTTTATCACAAAAAACCAACGCGATTACAGATTTATTCAAGGTTTAAACCTATTGCCATATCCATAATACTTAGAATGTCTAACACCTTACTGTAAAGGACAGATGGCAGATCGACGAATACGTAATAATGATTAAGATTAGGATAGATGAAGTCACACCAGACTTAACTCCTAATTCAGTACAGGCTATACCCCGCTACGCTAATAATATTAAAAATATGGAACTATATTTAATTCGTCATGGCATTGCCGAAGACAAGGAATTAGGCATCAAAGATGAGGAGCGCAGCCTTACCAAAGAAGGAAGGCAAAAAACCGAAAAAGTTGCTCAGAAACTTGTTAAATTAGGTTTAAACTTTGATTTAATTCTCACCAGTCCCTTAGTGCGTGCCCGCCAAACGGCTGAAATCCTGATAGCAGAAAAACTAAGCTCCCAGTTAGAGGAATCTAGCCACCTCGCCCACGATGGTCAAATTTCTAGTTGGCTAAAAGACTGGTTAGAACCGAGAAATTATTCCCAAAATATCCAACTGGCGCTCGTTGGACACGAACCTGATTTGACCAGATGGGCAGAAATTCTCCTGTGGGGTACCGAACTTCTGATCGGCGGAAGCCGCCGCTCAGAGTTCTCGGAAGTCAAAGCAAGCTTCGTCTTGAAAAAAGCAGGTATGATTGGGATAAAACTACCAGAAACAGGTTCTGCTCTGGGTCGTAGTCAGATGTTTTGGTTGACACCACCCAAGTACCTGCTATAACAGTTTTTCAACATTTTCGATTGTTGTTAGAACGACTACTGTTATGGCGACAATAAATTTCTGGTAAGTTAGCTCCAGCAAATATTTCAACAAGCAAATGGTGTTGCCATGATGGTGTGTGAATACAAGCCTGGTTTAGAAGGCATTCCCGCCGCTCAATCAAGTATTAGCTATGTTGATGGGCAAAAGGGAATACTAGAATATCGTGGCATTAGGATTGAAGAACTAGCAGAAAAAAGTACATTCCTAGAAACTGCTTATCTCTTAATCTGGGGCGAACTTCCAAGCAAAGAAGAACTGGAAACATTTGAACATGAAGTTCGTTACCATCGGCGGATAAAATACCGCATTCGGGACATGATGAAATGCTTTCCAGAAAGCGGTCATCCAATGGATGCCTTGCAAGCCTCCGCTGCTGCTTTAGGCTTGTTTTATTCGCTCCGCGATTTACATAATCCTGTCTATATTCGAGATTCAGTAGTGCGCCTGATAGCAACCATTCCCACAATGGTGGCGGCGTTCCAACTGATGCGAAAAGGCAACGATCCGGTACGTCCCCGTGATGACTTAGACTACTCCGCTAACTTTTTATACATGCTCAATGAGCAAGAACCCGATCCCCTGATGGCGCGGATTTTTGATATCTGCTTGATACTTCAGGTCGAGCATACAATGAATGCTTCCACTTTCAGTGCCAGGGTGACAGCTTCCACCTTGACCGATCCTTACGCTGTGGTTGCTAGTGCTGTGGGAACCTTGGGCGGGCCTCTGCATGGTGGAGCCAATGAAGAAGTAATTCAGATGTTAGAAAAAATTGGCTCTGTGGAAAATGTCCGTCCCTACATAGAGGACTGTCTGCAAAGTAAATCTAAGATTATGGGCTTTGGACATCGTGTGTATAAAGTGAAAGACCCACGAGCCACAATTTTGCAAGGACTTGCAGAGCTATTGTTTGAGAAGTTTGGGCATGACAAGTTCTATGACATTGCTCAAGAAATGGAACGAGTGGTAGAGGAAAAACTTGGTAGCAAGGGGATTTATCCCAATATTGACTTTTATTCCGGTTTGGTGTACAGAAAGATGGGAATTCCCACAGATTTGTTTACGCCAATATTTGCGATCGCCCGCGTTGCCGGTTGGCTAGCCCACTGGAAAGAACAACTAGCAGAAAACCGGATTTTCCGTCCTACACAGGTTTACAACGGTCATCACGAAGTTACTTATACTCCCATTGACCGACGGTAAATGGGCATTGGGCATTAAAAAGTCAAAAGTCAAAAGTCAAAAGTCAAAAGATTCTTTTTTTACTTTTGCCTTTTAGCTTTTGACTTCCTCTCTTGTCCCCGCGTCCCCATCTCCCCTCATTCCCCGTCTCCTCAATAGCCAATTTCAATGCCAACCATAAGTAGAAGTTCTCATCTCGCTTCAGGGTGCTCAAACCATCCAACGATATACTAGGCATGGGAATTGGCAACAAATCTTCAATCGGGCGTCATCACAGTAAAAATTAAAAATGAGTGAATTTACAGGTATTAATTTAACTAATAGTTGTAACTCACCATGACTCGATGTCTTAAAGAGCACCAAACATGAACTCAGGAATTGACCTCCAAGGAACTTTTATTGAATCCCTCCGGGATTTAGGTATACCAGCAGGAACAGCCAAAGCGATTTGGATGCCGCTGCCAATGATACTGATGCTGATTGGGGCGACAGTAGGAGTATTGGTTGCTACTTGGCTAGAACGGAAAATTTCTGCCTCCGCACAGCAGCGAATTGGGCCAGAGTACCAAGGGCCTTTTGGGTTGCTGGTACCTGTAGCAGATGGTCTGAAGCTAGTATTTAAAGAAGATATTGTACCAGCCAAGTCTGACCCTTGGCTGTTTACCCTTGGCCCGATTATTGTTGTAATTCCGGTGTTTCTGTCGTTCCTGATTGTGCCCTTTGGACAGAATATCGTAATTGGCAATGTGGGCATGGGCGTATTCTTGTGGATTGCCTTGTCAAGCATTCAACCCATTGGCTTGCTGATGGCTGGCTATGCATCTAATAACAAATATTCCCTCTTAGGAGGCTTGCGGGCAGCAGCGCAATCTATTAGTTATGAAATTCCTTTGGCGCTGGCGGTGTTAGCGATCGCTATGATGTCTAACAGCCTCGACACCGTTGATATTGTCAATCAACAGTCTGGCTACGGTATTCTGGGCTGGAACATTTGGCGACAACCAATCGGTTTTGTGATCTTTTGGATAGCCGCCCTCGCTGAATGCGAACGATTACCCTTTGACTTACCGGAAGCGGAAGAAGAAATCGTCGCCGGCTATCAGACTGAATACTCAGGTATGAAATTCGGTCTGTTCTACCTGGGTTCCTACGTTAACTTAATCCTTTCTTCCTTACTAGTAGCGATTCTCTACCTGGGCGGTTGGGACTTTCCTCTTCCCCTCAACCTCATCGCTGGTTGGCTGGGAGTCAGTGAAGTAAATCCCGTGTTCCAGATAGTAACTGCGGCTTTAGGTATTACCATGACCGTGTTCAAAGCCTATTTATTAGTGTTTGTCGCCATCCTGTTGCGCTGGACAGTGCCACGGGTACGGATTGACCAACTGTTAGATTTAGGATGGAAGTTTTTGTTGCCAGTTGGTTTAGTTAATCTGCTATTAACCGCCGCCTTGAAACTAGCCTTTCCCTTCGCTTTTGGTGGTTAGTTATTAGTCATTAGCATACACAAATGATTAATGACGAAAGACAAAGCGCAAAGTCGAGCCAGTCGCACAGTCAGGGTTTCCCGACTTGGGCGAACTGGCGTTGAGCGGAGGTTTCCGACGCTTGCGGACTCGCTAACGCTGCGCTATCCGTTGCCGCAGCCCGCCGCAGGCATCAGACGGCAGTTCCTTTAAGCGGAGGAACCCCGCTAACAGACTGCCTCAACTTTGTAAGAAAGGACAAAGGACAAGGGACAAATAAGGCTGATAGCTTGAAAAGAGAGAGTGAAACACAATGCTAAAGTTCCTAAAACAAGTTGGTGATTACGCCAAAGAAACGGTACAAGCCGCGCGTTACATTGGTCAGGGACTTTCTGTCACCTTCGACCACATGCGGCGGCGTCCAATTACTGTACAGTACCCTTACGAGAAACTAATTCCTGGCGAACGGTTTCGCGGTAAGATTCACTTTGAATTTGATAAGTGCATCGCTTGCGAAGTTTGCGTTCGCGTTTGTCCAATTAACCTACCTGTAGTAGATTGGGAATTCGACAAAGCCAGCAAAAAGAAAAAACTCAACCACTACAGCATTGACTTTGGAGTTTGTATCTTTTGCGGTAATTGTGTGGAATTTTGCCCAACTAACTGTCTATCTATGACAGAAGAGTATGAGCTTTCCACTTACGATCGCCATGAATTGAACTACGACAGCGTAGCGCTAGGTCGTCTGCCCTATAAGGTAACAGATGATTCAATGGTTACACCACTGCGCGAACTAGTTTACCTACCCAACGGCGTCCTCGAACCACATGGATTGCCCGCAGATGCCCCGCGTGCAGGTGCGCGTCCAGAAAACCTGGTAGAACAAACAGAAAAATAAATGTCATTTGTCCTTTGTTATTTGACCAATGACCAATGACTAATGACCCTTCGGGTGACGCTCCTGCGTCGCTAGCGCTGCGCTAACGCCAGTTGCTCATGGGGGAAACCCCCAAGACCGCACTGGCTCACCAATGACTAATGACCAATGATTAAGGACAAAAAACAGTGAATCTAGCAGAAGGAGTACAGCTTGTATCGCTTGGCATATTGGGCGTGATGATGATTGGGGCGGCCATTGGTGTGGTGCTGTTCTCCAACATCGTCTATTCTGCCTTTATGCTGGGGGGCGTGTTCATCAGCATAGCGGGAATCTACCTGTTGTTAAATGCTGATTTTGTTGCAGCTGCACAAATACTAATTTACGTTGGGGCGGTTAACGTGCTGATTTTGTTTGCCATTATGTTGGTGAACAAGCGGCAGAATTTTGTAGCATTTCCCAACTCTTGGGTGCGGAAAGCACTTACGGGTGTAGTCAGTGTAGGATTGTTTGGTCTTTTAAGTACGATGGTGCTGGCTACTCCTTGGGCCTACTCAACTGCTTCTGTGGCTGGTGGTAAAAGTTCTATAGTTTTAATTGGAGAACATTTTTTCACTGACTTTTTACTGCCTTTTGAACTAGCTTCCATTTTGCTGCTTATAGCAATGGTAGGAGCAATTATTTTGGCACGCCGCGAGTATTTGCCAGACCTATTGACACCATCCCAACTGGGGCAAACTGTTTTGACTTTGCAAGAACGCCCTAGAGAACTAGTATCAACAACCAGTGAAACAAAAGAGTAAGATTTGCGACCTGAGTCACAGATAAACAGCCAGATTTTTGAGGAGGAATACTTAGATTAATGCAACTTCAGTACTTCTTATTACTAGCAGCAGCTTTATTCTGTATCGGTATCTACGGTTTAATTACCAGCCGCAACGCTGTGCGGGTGCTGATGTCAATTGAATTACTGCTCAATGCTGTTAATCTGAATTTAATGGCATTTTCCAACTTCCTCGACTCAACATTAATTAAGGGTCAGGTTTTCACAGTATTTGTGATTACCGTGGCCGCAGCCGAGGCGGCGGTGGGTTTAGCGATCGTGCTGGCCATTTATCGCAACCGCGATACCGTCGATATGGAGCAGTTTAATCTCCTGAAGTGGTAATTGTGCGTGCAACTCAAGCAGGTAATCATTGCTTATAAAGCGCGAGATGCCCGGAGTAAACAATGGGCAGAAATTTGTGCGAAACAACTAGAAAGTCGCGAGTGCCAGGTGTTGATGGGGCCTAGCGGACCGAAAGACAACCCTTATCCAGTCTTTTTGGCTTCGGCGGGTCAACCAATCGATCTCGCTTTGGTACTCGGTGGCGATGGTACTGTTTTAACTGGTGCCAGACATTTAGCCCCAGCTGGTATCCCAATTCTGGGAGTGAATGTGGGAGGTCATCTGGGGTTTTTAACTGAGTCAGTGGAAGAGTTTCAGGATACAGAGAAAGTTTGGGATCGGCTGTTTGAGGATCGCTATGCTATCCAACGACGGATGATGTTACAAGCTGCGGTGTATGAGGGTCATGGGTCTAATTTGGAACCAGTGAGCGAACGTTACCTGGCTTTGAATGAATTTTGTGTCAAACCTGCCTCCGCTGACCGAATGATCACCTCAATTCTGGAAATGGAAATCGATGGTGAGGTAGTCGATCAATACGTCGGGGATGGGTTGATTATTTCTACTCCCACAGGTTCTACAGGTTATACCGTTTCTGCTAATGGCCCAATTATGCATGATGGTATGGAGGCGCTTACCATCACTCCCATTTGTGCAATGAGCCTTTCTAGTCGTCCCCTCGTTTTACCCCCTGGTTCTGTGGTAAGTATTTGGCCTTTGGGGGATTACGATTTAAGTACTAAGCTGTGGACAGATGGCGTGTTGGGGACTTCGATTTGGCCCGGACACCGTGTTGATGTGCGGATGGCAGAGTGTCGGGCTAAATTTATTATTTTGCGCGAAAACAATTCCTACTATCAGACGCTACGGGAGAAGTTGCTGTGGGCAGGTACAAGGGTTCACTACAGCAATAATCACCGTAATTAATTAAGTATTTTAGAGTGCATTTACCACAGATTGCGATCGCGTAACGACTGTAGGCGATCGCAACCAAAATTATCGCAGCCCTTGGATTCATCCGGGGGCTTTCTGCTCTGATGGTGACTTTCTTTGCTGATAACGTTTATTGGTGACAATATAGAGTGATGTGAAAAAAGTCAAGTAGGGAAAGCCTCCTTTGCTTCCACCTCTTCTTAACTCCGCCGCAACTGTTTCTTTAAGGCTTCTGGCACATTCACTGCTGTATCAAGTCCTTCCACATTTTCCCAGTTTGTATTTTCATCCCAGTCCATATCTCCCCAACTCTTCTGGCTGAGATTTGCGCGGCTGAGGTTTGCGCCCCAGAGGTCAGCACCACTAAGGTTTGCACCTTTGAGATTTGCGCCTTTGAGATTTGCGCGGCTGAGATTTGCACCTTTGAGATTTGCGCCACTGAGGTCTGCGCTGCTGAGATTTACGTAGCTAAGGTCTAAGAAGATAAGATTTGCGCGGCTGAGATTTGCGCCTCTGAGGTTTGCTTCGCCAAGGTCTGCGCCTCTGAAGTTTGCACTGCTGAGGTTTGCTTCGTCAAAAACTGCGAAGAAAAGATTTGCGCCGCTGAGATTTGCGCCGCTGAGGCTTGCGTAGCTGAGATTTGCACCATAGAGGCTTGTAGCACTGAGGCTTGCGTAGCTGAGGTTTGCACCATAGAGGCTTGTAGCACTGAGGCTTGCGTAGCTGAGATTTGCACCATAGAGGCTGGCGCCGCCAAAATATGCGTCACTGAGGTTTGCGTAGCTGAGGTTTGTACCACTGAGGTTTGCGAGGCCAAAGTATGCGCCACTGAGATTTGCGTAGCTGAGGTTTGTACCACTGAGGTTTGCACCTTTGAGGTCTGCGCCGCTAAGGTTAGCGTCGCTAAGGAATTGCCCAACTACACTATTAAAAGTTCCAAGCTGAAAGCAATCACTGTAATTGATGACACGAGTTAATTGGTATTCTTCAAAATTGTCTGCACCAGTTTGACCAGACGGATAGAAAACAATTTCTTGTTTGAGATCATCTCGCCCTTTAGCATAACGGTGCAACACCAAAAGCAAAATCATCACATTCAACCTAGTATAAATATCCACTTCACGCTGACCTAGCCCTTGAATCCCATACTGTTGCAACTGTTGTAGTTTTTTCTGAGGCAAAGTCTGTTTCGCAGAATCAATAAACTTCCCCTTACACCAGTTATAGTAAAAATTTTCTAAGCGTTTAAACAATTGCTCCCAAGGGAAATCTTGTTTTTTAGTCAGCAACCCCATCAAATATTCCACAATTTCTGGTGTGAGTCTGCCAAAACCCAGCAAATCATAAATTTGCCAATTCATTTCGCCTTCGAGAATAACTAGTTGTCTTCCGTCTTCTGTTTCTTCGTATTGTGTCCACGCTTTTAGGTGTTCAGCGGCTTCCAAAACTGCCTTGCCAGTCTCAACTGTGGTGTTCAGACTCTCTTCTATTGAGAAGGATTGCTGAAACTTCTGCTAGGTTTGCGATAAACGCTTGTTCATTCACCGGGACTCGTATAATTACTGATTATTTAGAGTTTAGTGTAAAATTTGGGGTTGAAGGGTGTGGGAAGAATGACGTAGACGCGCAGCGGCTTGCCGTAGGCTACCACAGAGGTGCAGAGGACACGGAGGAAGAGAAAAGACGATCGCATCAAGCTTGGGTTTTACCTTTCTCCTCATCTGCCTCATCTTAATTCAGTCCTAGTTCTTCCTTCAACGCCTCCGGTACATTAACTGCTGTTTCTAATCCCCGCACACCTTCCCACTGCTGTTTTTTACCCCAAATCATCTCTTCTAGATTGGCGTCGCTAAGGTCTGCACCACCCAGAATGGCGTAACTGAGGTTGCTATGACTGAGATCCGCACCGTTGAGGATAGCACCACTAAGGTTACTGCCACTGAGGTTAGCACTGTTAAGGTTGGCATAGCTGAAGTCTGTGCCAAAGAGGATGGCGTCAGTGAGGTCAGCACCACTGAGGTCGGCGTCGTTGAGAATCACGCCGCTGAGGTCAGCTTCGTTGAGAATCACCCGACTCAGGTCTACACCGCTGAGGTCGGCACCTAAGAACATTGCACCGTTAAGTCTGGCATTGTTAAGTTTGGCACCGTTAAGTTTGGCATAGCTGAGGTCTGCGGCAGCAAGAATAGCATTGCTGAGGTTGGTACTGAAAAGAATTGTGTCACTGAGGTTAGTACCGTTAAGGATGGCGTGACTCAAATCAGCACCACTGAGGTCGGCGCGGCAAAGGTCGGCATGGCTAAGGCTGACGCTACTAAGATTGGCTTCACTCAGATTTGCACCGAAAAGGATGGCGTTACTTAGGTCAGCATGGCTAAGGTTAGTGCTGCTAAGGTCGGCGCGGTTGAGATCGGCGCGGCTAAGGTCGGCACGACTAAGGTTGGTATTGCTAAGGTCGGCGCGGTTGAGGTCGGCGCGGCTAAGGTTGGCACAGCTAAGGTTAGCACCGCTGAGGTTGGTGCTACTGAGGTCGGCACAGCTAAGGTTGGCACCAGTGAGGTTGGCACCGCTGAGGTTGGCATCGCCGAGGTTGGCACCGCTAAGGTTAGCACCGCTGAAGTTTACGCCAGTTAAGTTGGCATCGCCGAGATAAGCTTGACTGAGGTCAGCACCACTAAAATCTGCCCCTGTAAGGTTGGCATCGCCGAGGTAAGCATTGCGAAAGTTACCGCCTTTAAGGAATTGTCCAACTATACTGCTAAAGTTGCCAATTTCCAGGGCATCGCAATAATTGATAATCCGCAGCAGTTGGGATGTGAAAAAATTGTCTATGTCCGGTTGGGCAGATGGATAGAAGGTAATTTTTTGTTTAAGTTCATCTTGCCCTTGGGCGTAGCGGTGTAACTCTAATAATAAAATCAGTACGTTCTGTCCTGTATATATGTCTACCTGTCTCAACCCGATCGCAATATTTTGTGCCGCTAGCTTTAACTTTGTTTTCTGAGGCAGGTTATCATCTGGTGTCTCATCGATAAATTCCCCCTGACACCAGCGACGATAAAAATCTTCTAGCCGCCAAAAAAGCAATTCTGGGCGATTTTTTTGACTAGTCACAACCAATTCCATTAGTTGGTTGACTGTTTCAGGTTTCAGGGCAGCATTGCCCAATAAATCATAAATTTCTTCATGCATCTGGCGATCGCATACTCTAAAGCAAAACTCAGGGGGTAAAGTTCTCAATGTCTGATCGTCTATCTGAGAAGTCAAACCGCTTTTTGGTATTGTCCATTTTTCTAAGCTTTTTTGCAGTCTTGGAGAGTATAAATATTCCTGCAAATTATTTTGAGCCAATTTAACGCTTTTGTCTGGTTTTTTAATATTTTTTTCTATAGGTAAAACTGCTTCAGTTTCTAGCGATATGGTCTTTGGCATCTCTTGTAACCTTGTACCCCTCACATAATTTCTCAGCAGTTGCCAGACTTGAGATAAATATGTTGACATTTTTGTTTCCGTTGTTACATTTAAATAACTGTTTTTGATAATCCTGAATTAAAAACTTTTCTATGCTGGTTTGCTTTGCATTCTCAACATTCACTAGTATAAATAAATACTATAGTCAAAAAATCATAAGTTGGCGATGTTTACGGCGGGCTACTTTTGGTGAATTTGCCAACGACATTCTAGATGGCGACTTCTTGCTCACCTGTAGTAGCCTTAAGCTTCTTCTCATGATGTAAATAAAGTGTTAGCTTAAAAATTCTTTCAAAAATCAAGTAACTCCATGATTTAGCTAAATTTTTATATTTTTTTCCCAGAAATTTACAGTCTGATGTAAAAATCATACTTACTGTTTGTTGTAGATGCAATTGTTAGGAAAAATCCTACACTAAAACAGTACAACAAAGTTGAAAAATGGCAATTCAAATTAAACTTGAAAGTTTGTTGCCTAATATAAAGCAGTTAAGAGAGAGAATCGCCAGAAGGCAGGTTATCTGGCTTTGCAAAAGTTAAAAATTAACGAGAGATAGTTATCAGGTCATGAATGCGATGAACAGATTAACCTTTTATATGATTTTGTTACATAGTTTGTTTTTAGGGATAGCGACAGCTAGTGCTAAGTCACCGTTTCTTAACAATGTTGATACAGATTTGTCAGCTAACCAAATCGCTGTAAAAAATGTAGTAACAGCCAGAAATGGGGAAAAATCCAATAGTCACTTATCGACAAAAACTTCTTCAACTAAAATTTCAGCATTATCACTAAAGGATATCAATAATCCTCAGAAACGGAGGCTACCGTCAGGGCAAGTTTGGGTAGTTAATCAAAATAAACACGTACAGCCTCAACCGTTTATTTGGATAGTAGAAAATCTGAAAAAAGCAGGTCAGCAACCATTCTTACAAGTTGCAAAACCCTCAGAAAAACCGGATGCAAAGCCCGATTCTAATACTAAACCAGCAGCAAAGGATGATTTAGAGCCATTTAACGAAGTAATTAAAAACACCCAAAAGTCAGGAGGATTGTTCACACTTTATCGCAATAAAGAAAAGAATAAGATTTATCTAGAAATTAAGCCAGAACAACTTAATAAAAATTACCTAGCTACAGCAACCCTGGAATCGGGTATTGGCGAACGGGGTATTTACAGTGGTATGCCTCTACAAGATTTTTTGTTTTATTTCCAACGGGTGGATGATAAACTACACTTTGTCATCCGCAATGTGAATTTTCGCACTCGTGAGGGAGATCCGCAAGTGCGATCGCTGACACGATCTTTTAGTGACTCCGTTCTCTACACCATTTCCATTAAAAGCATTCATCCACAACGCAAAACTATTCTCATTGACTTGGGAGATTTGTTACTCACAGACTTAGCTGGATTATCTGCAAGTTTAGGAGTCCCGCCAAGCACAGACCAGTCTTATTTTGGTACTGCTAAAGCCTTTCCCCAAAACTTAGAAGTCGAGTCAGTTTTGAATTACTCTGATAGCGCCGAATCTAAAAGTGAAGTAGCAAGCTTTGCATCGCTAGCTGACAACCGTGGCTTTACCCTGCGCGTTCACTACAGTCTTTCCCAACTACCAGACCTAGATTATCGACCACGCCTTGCTGACGATCGCGTCGGCTATTTCATCACCGCCTATCAAGATTTATCCAAAGACGACGATCGCAGCGATTCTTTTGTCCGCTACATCAATCGCTGGCATTTAGAAAAACAAGACCCGAAAGCAGTCATTTCTCGTCCCAAAAAACCGATTGTCTTCTGGATTGATAACGCTGTACCCTTAGAATACCGCGATGCCATGAAAGAAGGCGTTCTCATGTGGAACAAAGCCTTTCTCAAAGCCGGATTCAAAGATGCAATTGAAGTCCGCCAAATGCCAGATGATGCTACCTGGGATCCGGCAGATATTCGTTACAACACGATTCGCTGGATTAATACAGTCGATGGCTACTTTGCAATGGGACCATCCCGCGTTAACCCATTGACAGGGGAAATTTTGGATGCAGATATTCTCGTAGATGCTAGCTTTATCCGGGCACTCAAGAGTGAATATCGCAAAATCGTCCAACCCAGCCAAACAGAAAATCGCACTACCTTATCAGCTTTGATGCAAAATCGTCTACTTTGCGCCAATGGTTTAGATGCGAAAAACAATGGTGTGCCCCAGAAGATGCAAGGACAAGAGGGGTTGTTGAGTCGTCTATCGAAAATGGCAGGCGAATACGATTTATGCTACGGGATGGAAGCTGCTAACCAGTTTGCCTTTGGTTCGCTGGCGATGTCACTGCTGCCTGATACTATGGCTACTCCAGACCAGATGAAAGAATATATCAATCAATATTTACGTTTAATCATCGCTCACGAAGTTGGACATACTCTTGGTTTGCGTCATAACTTCCGTGGTAGTACACTGCTACCACCACAGGAGATGAATAATACGGAAATTACTAAAACTAAAGGCTTGACAACTTCCGTAATGGACTATATTCCCCCAAATATCGCCCCTCAAGGGACAAAACAGGGAGATTATTTTCCTAGTATGGTGGGGCCTTATGATGAATGGGCGATTAAGTACGGCTACACAACAATTCAGACATCAACTCCTCTAGCAGAAAAGCCAATTTTGGAGGAAATTGCTGCACAATCCTACAAGCCAGAGTTAAGTTATTCCACAGATGAAGATGTATATGACCTTGATCCCACAGCTGATGCTTGGGATAACAGCGGTAATGTGCTGCTTTATTCTCAGTGGCAGTTGAATAATTCGCGGGTGATGTGGGAACGTCTCGATAAGCGTTTCCCAATGGCTGGTGATAGTTACAGCGATGTCAGCGAACGTTTTAGCACAGTATTGGGTAACTATTTTCAGCAAATATATTACACCACAAAATACATCGGTGGACAATCTTTCTATCGCATTCACCCCAGCGAGATACCTTCTGAGAAAGTTTCTGGAGTCCCCCAACACCGTTTACCATTTGAACCAGTGCCCGTTGAAGAACAACGGCAAGCTTTAGAAACGCTGCAAAAGTATGTATTTGCAGAAGATGCCCTCAGTTTTTCACCAGAATTACTGAATAAATTAGCACCTTCCCGTTGGCGACATTGGGGTAGTTCTCCGCAAGTTGGTCGTTTGGATTTTCCCATTCATGACTTGGTGCTACTGATGCAGGGTTCTGTGTTGCGAGATTTATTTTCAGGCGATCGCCTCTCTCGTCTCAAGGATATTGAACTCAAAACTCCCGAAGGAAAAGCACTGACCCTGCCGGAACTATTTGATACTTTACAATCAGATATTTGGACAGAAGTCATCAAACCAAAAGGTAAACCAATGAAGATTACCAGTTTGCGGCGAGGCTTGCAGCGTCAATATTTGGACATTTTGACTAGTATGGTATTGCGAAAAGAAAATGTTCCAGAAGATGCTCGCACTTTAGCTTGGTATAAACTAAAACAGCTTGATGAGAAGCTCAAGGGTGTTAATTCTGAAGATGAATATACCAAAGCGCACTTATTAGAAACGCGCGATCGGATCGAGAAAGTCTTGAATGCACCGTTGCAAACAAATTAAAAAAGTTAAGAGTGAATAATGAGGAGTTAATAGTAAAATTCCTAACTCCTCTTTTTATCTTATAATTTTTGCAAAATATATTGATTATGCTGTGGGTTAAAGGCTTGTTGCTAAACTACTTAGAAAAATATCATTTACGTTTAATGTGAATTAAGTGTAATCTCAAAACCCTTACGGTACAAGAGGCGTTTTTAATTCACATCAGGCGTGAATTATATAGTGCGATCGCCGAAGTTGTTGCTCTGCCGAAACAGCGATATCTAGCAACAAATCGCTTTGCGTCTACGCACTCCCCAACAAACTGAAGCAGTCTCTCTCGTGACGAAAGCAGTCTTCCTCGTGACGGGAGCGTTCTCTCTCGTGACGGGAGCGGTCTTCCTCGTGACGGAAGCGGTCTTCCTCGCAACAGGAGCAGTCTTCCTCGTGATGGGAGCGGTCTTCCTCGTGACGGGAGCAGTCTTCCTCGTGACGGGAGCAGTCTTCCTCGTGACGGGAGCAGTCTTCCTCGTGACGGGAGCAGTCTTCCTCGTGATGGGAGCGGTCTTTTTCGTGACAATTTACTATCAAAGGATAAATAAAAAACTTAAAATGAGGCAGCAGATGATCAACTTTCCTCCTGCTACCTCTGCTTTATTTCCTTTCTCCTAACTACTCAACGCCTTTAAAAACCGTTGCAAACTCTTAAACACGCTGGGCTTTCTTGCAGGTGCCGCATCTGTTGTTGTTTGCGGTTGTCCCTTCATGAGGATGAGATCCAACTCATCACCCGATGGTTTTGTGGGTAATTCGGCAATTATTTGATATTCACCGCCGGTTTCCAGCCAAACTTCCCACTGTCCTGGGTAGCAGCGACATAGGGCACTTTGATCGTCTACAGGGCGGAGGTAATAGACGGATTCAATGGTATTGGTGAAACGCTCGCGAGTTTTCCTTGCTGCATAACCAATGCCCACAACCCCGGAATCTTCTAAGCGGGGATTTAACAAGACTACAGGGCGATCGCCTATTACTTCACACAACTTTTCTAACTGCGGCACTTCTACGGATGTTGGGGCGATGAATAAGAAAATTTCATCCTCTGGCTGAATTTTTGTCTGCAAGGAAGCAGCCCTACCCGTACCAATATCCAAAATTTGAAATGGTGCATCTACCCAATCACGCCGGGCTAGGGCCGCAGCCCCAGCGTCAGCAAAGAAAATCTTCAAACGGGAATCATAATCTGTAAAGGCTGGCAGAAATTGTTCCGCCACCGGCATAAACTTCAGTTCTGGGAACAGGAATTCAACTTGTATGCGAGTACAGCCATCTGCAAGGGCAGCTTGGACAGCTACACGAGATTGGGCGATCGCATCTTCAAGACTATTTGGAAGTTCACTCATAATCTGCATGGTTCTGTAGTGTCTACTCCCATTGTTTCAGTATTAGCTCTTAATTAGGACTTACGCAGAGGAGATTGCCCAATCCCCTTAAAATGCAGGACTGTTTCACTTGAATATTTCTCTAAATAATATAAATCCTCAAATATCTCCATTGAACTCAGTCGCCAGCAGGAGGATACTTAGCTCAATATTTTTTATACTTGGAAAGAAATCTTATAAACAACTGTAGGAACAGTGTATGCCTCTTCATAAACTTGAACATTTCGACCAAAATTATCGAGATACTTTTGGCGGAGACGATCTCAAAGCGCTGGATCTTTATACTGACGGAGGAGACAGAGTTGGCTCAGTTGCTGATGTTTTAGTTGATGATGATGGTCATTTCCGCTATTTAATTATTGATATAAGCTTAGATTTTGTTAGCAAGAAAATCTTACTACCAACTGGTCTTTGCCGGATCAGTTATCTAGAAAGACGCGTCTATGTTGATGGGTTAAGCAGACAGCAAATAGAAGGTTTACCCGATCATACAGAAGATGCGATCCTTAATAATGATTACGAAGAAAAGGTACGTAGTGTATTTCGTTCTCCAACTAGCGGTGTGACTTCCAATCGCGATACATACAATTACCAAGAAGATCCAGATTTATATGGGTTGAATGAGCAATCTCATCAAACTTTTAAACTCTATGAAGAACGATTAATTGCTAACAAACATCGCATCAAAACCGGAGAAGTAACGGTTGGTAAGCATATTGAAACAGAAACTGTAAGCGTTACAGTACCTGTTCAAAAAGAACGAGTTCTGATTGAGCGAGTTACGCCAACAGAAGCAGGAAAGGTTGTAAATTCTAATGAACTTCAGTTTCAAGAAGGGGAAGTAGCACGCATAGAAGTGTATGAAGAAACACCTGAGATACATAAAGAAGCGTTTGTGCGTGAAGAAGTCCGGGTGAAGAAAGTAGTAGAACAAGACACTGTGGAAGCACAAGACACTATTCGTCGAGAAGAGTTAGATGTTGATACTGCGGGAGATTTACATGTGCAATAATATGGTATTACTGCACATGAAGCTATTTAATTAGCTGGTTTATACATTTGTTTGATAGATTTATCTGAAAATAATCATGCAGGCAAAGTTAATTTTTATCTTTGCCTGTGTTTTTTATTCAATAACAAGATTCTCGACTTTCTATAAAGTTGGAAATCTTAATATTTAAAAAAAATTACAATTTGAGAAATTATGTACAGATCCAAAAATACAAAACTTTGTATTGAAAATTTTAATATACCTGATTAATACAGTTTATTAAAGCTAGACATATCTTTACAAAAGCAAAGTGATGCTCGCAATTTCATGTCTCTAGTTAGCCAGATCATCAAAAATTTCTATAACTTTCGATTATTTAACTCTGGAAATAATTCATTCGGCAGATGGATGTACAAAAATAAATAAATGTCTAGTTTAGATGTTAAAGGATGAAAAAAATATTTGAGGTTAAACATATCATGGTTCTTTACAAATTAGAAGATTTTGAGCCTAGCTATCGAGAGAGTTTTGATAATCATGACATTAAGGGGCTAGGTGTATATACACAGGGAACTGATGAAAAAGTTGGTACAGTTAGCGATGTTTTAGTTGATGAAGAAGGTCATTTTCGCTATCTAGTTGTTGACTTAGGCTTCTGGATTTTTGGTAAAAAAGTATTACTACCAATTGGCCGCGCCCGTATCGACTATAACGTTGATCGCGTTTACACAATTGGCTTGACTAGAGAGCAAGCTGAAGATTTGCCTGAGTTCGATGAACGTCAAACCCTTGATTACGATTATGAAGAACGGGTGCGTGGGGTATATCGTCAACCCACAAACTACAATAATCTTCCTGTAGAAGCTGCAACACCATTAGACCCTTTAGCAGGATTAGATCCTTTAGGAACGCCTGTAACACCATTAGGTACAACTCCTACTTACGCCAGTGGTAGCTATACTTATGAAAATGAGCCTCCATTAGGTACAACTCCTACAACTCCTACTTACACCCGTGATAGCTATACTTACGAAAATGAGCCTGCTTTATACGGGTTAAATGAGCAAGATCATCAAACTCTGAGATTGTATGAAGAACGGCTAATTGCTAGCAAACGACGCCAAAAAACTGGAGAAGTAACAATTGGCAAGCATGTTGAAACTGATACTGCACGGGTTGCAGTGCCAGTAGAAAGAGAACGAGTTGTGATTGAGCGTGTAACTCCAGCAGATGCAGGTACGGCTGTTTCTGGGCGCGAAGCAGATTTCCGTGAAGGTGAAGTTGCTCGCATAGAAATCCATGAAGAAACTGCTGATGTTCGCAAAGAAGCATTTTTGCGTGAAGAAGTCAGAGTTAGAAAAGTAGTCGATCAAGACACAGTTGAAACTCAAGAAACCGTGCGTCGTGAAGAGTTAGATGTAAATTCTGGTAATCTTCCAATTGAAGAACGCTAACTAAACATAGTCATTAGCTAGTAACTAATGACTAATGACTAATAATTAATTCTACACAGTGCAGGTAAGGCTGTTGAATTAGCTTTACCTGTACTTGTAATACCTAATACCACTTTGGAGTTGGGATTGCAAATATTACTCTGGATATGAGTTGGAGAAATGCATTGATCGCAAATATTTTCTAAATGGTATCCAGATGATTAATACATTTAATTTAGCTAAGTAGAAAGCAGTTCGTAAATTTTCCAGATGAATAGCCAAACTATGGCAAAAAACACTTTACAGGCAAAGGGTAATTCTCGCACTAGCTCCTCGCTGGCAGATTTAAGAAAGAAGGTGAATAATTTTGCTGTGTTTGATAATCAAGGTCAGCTAGTAGGAGTAGTTCATGATTTAATTGTGGATGATAATCGTCGGCTAAACCTCGTTATATCTAACCAGGCTAATCAAAAAACTGCTGAATATAACCAGCAGTTAGCTGATAAACATCCTTCTTTATTTCAGTTGCAGAGCCAGAGAATAAAAAAAATAGACAAGCCGACTCAATCTGTTTTCATAGACTTAAACAAATCAGAAATTGAATATATGCCTGAATATTTAGAATCAGAAACACCAGGCGATTTTAACTCAACTGAGCAACTAGCTAACAATCAAATGACAAATAGCCCAGTTGAGTCATTAAATAATTTAGAACAGGTTCCTGAAGAACAGATTATTCGTCTAATAGAAGAACGACTAGTTGTTGAAAGCAGTAAGCGTAAAGTTGGTGAGGTAATTGTTCGCAAAGTAATTGAAACCCAGATGGTACAAGTTCCTGTCCGGCGTGAAAAGCTGATTGTGGAACAAATTAGCCCAGAACACAAACAACTTGCAGAAATTGATTTAGGACAAGATGAAATTCCTGGCGTTGATTTGACCGAAGCAGAAAGACTTGAAGCTACACATTTTGACAACAATGGTTTAACGGTAAGCGGCGAATTTAGCTCACCAAGAATTGCTAATTTATTATTGAATGCGATCGCACTAGAGCGAAATCACGGCTGCAAGCAGGTGCGTGTTACCATTGCTGTTGAAGATGAGTTACACCAAAAAAAATACCAGGAGTGGTTTGATCGCTGTTCTAAAGGTCAATCACTAAAGCCATAACAAAAAGTTTCTAGCAGATAAATTATTAGGGTGGTCAATGTCCACCCTATTTTTTTGCTGATTTAACAAAAGAAAGTTTAAGTAGAACGAGTGGAAAAAATTAAATTATGTTAATAAAAGTAAAATAGGCTAAAATCCTCTTTCCTCTTGTCTCCTGTCTCTTCCTGATAAATATTCACACCGATTTACTTAAATTTCCACTTACTACTCTCTAATCGTCTAAAGTGAATGTCTCTAAAGCAACTTAATTTACAATACTAAGTAGTTGCCGTTCTTTTGGCTACTTGCAATGAAATTTCGACTGAAGAGACTTTTACCCAAGAAACGACAGCGTCTGATCCCACCGATTAAGATTCAAGTTCAAGACGGAAAATTTGAGATTATAGGTATGGGTGCATGGCATTCCTACTGGCGCGATCCTTATCATCTGCTGCTAACCATTCCCTGGACTGGCTTTCTGCTCCTGATCTGTACTTTCTATATAACTATTAACGCTCTATTTGCCCTAGCTTATTTGATCGGAGGAGATTGTATTGCCAACGCCCAACCTGGCTCTTTTTTTGATGTCTTTTTCTTTAGCGTCCAAACCCTAGCATCCATCGGCTATGGGGCAATGTATCCCAAAACAACTTATGCCAACATTATCGTCACGATTGAATCAATGATCGGTTTAGTGGGAATTGCTGTGATGACAGGACTAGCATTTGCTCGATTTTCTCGACCTACAGCCCGTGTACTCTTTAGCCGTGTTGCTGTCATTACAGTTCATGATGCGATGCCGACTCTTGTATTTCGCAGCGCTAATAAGCGTCGCAATACGATTCTGGAGGCGCAGATGCGAGTATACTTGATGCGCGACGAAGTAACCCTAGAAGGACGATCCATGCGTCGGTTCTACGATCTCAAACTGGTGAGGAACCAAACACCTAGCTTTACGTTAAGCTGGTCAGTGATGCATGTCATTGATGAGTTTAGTCCTCTATACGGGATGACACCAGAATCGTTAACCCAGACAAATACTACGCTGATTGTCTCTTTGAGTGGCATTGATGAAACGGTTGTCCAGGTCGTCAATGCCCGTCATAGCTATAGTGCTAATGAGATTTTGTGGAACAATCAATTTGTCGATATCTTTTACCACACACCCGATGGACATCGCTACCTTGATTACAACCGCTTTCACGATGTTTTACCTTTAGAGTGAAGAGATTAAATTTCTGAAAGTTACTCGGAAGTCTGATTGAGTGGTGATTGTAAAGGTTTAATGACCACTCGACCATTTTCAATTACAGTGCGACTTTTAACCGCGTTCTTACTGTGGTTAACTTGTACATCCTGGCACTGGTTTTTGTGGGAGATATTCTGCTCTTGTTGTTGGTTGAGGACGACAACACAACAGGCGCAGGAAGCAGGGGACATATAACTTAATTTTGATCTCTATATCTATTATCGCGCTACTGATGCTGTTTGGCTGAAAAATTTACTACCCATGTCTTTTGATCTTTCAAAGCTCTTGTCAAATTTTTGGTAAGTACTTGCTTTATTATGCTTGTAGCCTGTTTGATATATCTAAACCAATTAAACAGGAAAGCGGTTATATATCCCGCCCCGCTTTCCTCCCTGCCCAAACTTGTTTGCCAGGGTTAGATAGTGGGTTTTTCTAATGAAAAAATTTTTGAGATATCTGGGTTTAGGTTTGCTATCTACGTTCTTGACTGCTACTCCCGGATTGGGGGCTGAACGCATTAGCTTTTATTATCCTCCCTTCGGCGAATTTTCCTTATCGGTGGATTCGTTGGAAACCTTTGCTAAAGAAGGCAAAATCGATCAAGATTTTTCATTTTATGCTAGTCGTGCGACTCCCGAACAACTTGCTCAACTGCGGGATCTACTCCAGCAGCGCTTTGATGTCACTCCTACACTAGTATCTCAAGTTACCTACTCACCGATAGGCGAGCAGCTGGTGCAACAACTGGGAAAATTACTCCTCACTGAGTCTCGAAAAAATGGCTTTTATGCCATACGTGCCTCTTTAATTTTGTCTGCTGCCGATCAAAAAGAAGGGTTAACGGTTGTGAATTTACTGCGGAAATTTCCTAGCGATACTATCCGAGTAAATTTCACAGAGGGGTTAAGGATAGTTGATGACTTGTCGCAATTGATCAAAAAAAAGGATGAAGTTTTTGCCTCTCTGCAAAAAGAAGCGATCGCTCAAGCAGCCACTTCCAAAATTGATTTCTCCCAAAAACCAGATTTGCGATCGCCAGGAAAATTCACCTGGCAGAAAAAAAGCCTGGAGTTAAATGACATTCGTCGCTCACGCCGTTTACCTGTGGATATCTATCTGCCGTCAGCAGGTTCACAAAAAGCTGGAGAATTACTCTCACCACCCTTTCCCCTGATTGTAATTTCTCACGGACTGGCCTCAGACCGTTCTAGCTTTGTCTATCTGGCTGAACATCTAGCATCCTATGGTTTTGCCGTTGCTGTACTAGAACACCCTGGTAGTAATGCCGAACGCTTTCAGCTATACTTTGCGGGTTTGGCAGGGCCGCCTGATGCAGCAGAATTTATCAACCGACCTTTGGATATCAAATATCTCCTCAATGAACTCCAGCGTCTAGATAAATCCGATCCCACCCTCCAGGGAAAACTCAATTTTCAGCAAGTTGGGGCGATTGGTCAGTCTTTTGGTGGTTATACTGTTTTGACTTTAGCAGGAGCGAATATTAACTTTAGCCAACTGAAGCGAGATTGTAATCCCAATAATTCTTCCTTAAATTTGTCTGTGTTTTTACAGTGTCAAGCAAACGATTTACCACCAATAAATTACGAACTCAAAGACGATCGCATCAAGGCGGTCATGGCGATTAATCCCATTGACAGCTCAGTTTTGGGTCAGGGAGGAATTAGTCAAATTAAAATTCCCGTCATGCTGGTAGCAGGTAGTCAAGATGTTTTTGCACCACCTGTTTTTGAGCAAATTCGCCCCTATACCTGGCTTTCTGACTCCAATAAATACCTGGCTTTGATTGAAAATGCCACCCACTTTTCAGCGATCGCCAAACCTACTCCTCAAAACAATGTCTTACCTGTGCCACCTGCCTTGCTAGGCCCCGATAGCGCTGCTGTTTATTCCTATCTCAACGCCCTCAGCGTCGCTTTTTTAGAAACCCATCTCCTCAATCGCCCTGAATATCGTTCTTATTTGCAGCCTTCCTACGCCAAATTTATCAGCAAAGAGCCACTTAATCTCAGTCTTTTACAGTCGTTGTCGGTAGCTGAGTTCAATCAAATTTGGAGTGGGCCAACTCCCCAGTCCAGCAAACCATCAAATCCTCAACCTACTCCTACCTCTAATCAACCTTTGAGACAGTGAAACAGTCGGCGTTGCTTTTGCAGGGGGGTTAAAGGGATCAAAAACCTGTGGTGTAACTCTCAAATACTTGTGTGTACACACAAGTATTTGAGGAGAATTAGGGAGGATCTAGGTTTCCGGTTTTCAATGGGTAAATCCTGAGTGGTTCTCAATGGCGTCGAATATAGGAAGAAGCCTACAAATCTGTTAGCAGCCTTGCTTTTCTCAGAATAAATGTCATTACAGTTTCTTTTTTGGAAATGATATCAGCTGTAACTTCCATTCCTGGTTGAATGGGATAGGATTTATCGCCCTTTTTTAAATAAAGTCTCTCTGCCTCAATTGTCACCTCATAGTAAGGCGCAATTAGATTGCCGTTAACTTGAGATGTAATAGCGTCGGCGGTTATGGCTCTAACAGCTCCTTTGAGGATGCCGTAATCTGGGTACGGATAGGCAGAAAGCCGCATTTGTACTTCCCCCTGTGAACATTTTGTTACTTGTACGGCTTTACATACCTGCACTTTGCTAATATCAGAAGCGGCAACACGGGCTTTGATTACCAGAGCAGCCCTACTAGGAGCAATTTGAGCGATCGCATCCCCAATCCGCACAACTTGCCCAGGATTTCTTAATTCTAGTTTCAGGATAGTACCTGACTCTGAAGCCTGAATTACAGTTTTTTGCAGTTCTGTTGAGAGTTGTTTTAGCTCTTCTTGAGCGCTGCTAATTTGATTTTGAATGTCTACTTGACGCCCAATAAGTTCTTGTTTTTCTTTGTTCAATGCCGCAAGCATAGACTCACCCTTTGCCCGTTCTTGGGCAATGCGTTCTTGGGCGATCTCCACATTGGCGCTAGTGGGATTGAGTCCAGTTTTGATCCCTTTTGATCTGGCAAATGCAGCCTTAAAAGCTTGTTCTTTTTCTTTAATCTGTAAAGCTGCGATCGCTCCAGTATTTGCTAGCTGCTGATATCGCTTCAGTTCCTCCCTTGCTAACTCCACAGAGGCTTCTACTTCATCCACTTCTGCCTTAGTGGTAATTCCCTTGTCTTTATAATCCCGTTGATTACGACTAAGATCGGCTTGCGCGGAGATAATCGCCTGTCCCATCGAATTGGATTCAGCTGTGATTTGAGTCTGTAGCGCTCTTAGTTGTGCATCGATTTGCGTTCTTTGTAAATGATTCTGCCGAATATTGCCGGCAATTTGGCTTTTTTTACTTTGTAATTGGGTGTCGTAGAGCAGTGCAATTTCATCTCCCCTTTTCACAACTTGATTTTCTTTCACCCTAATGCTTCTAACCGTCCCCTCTGCTGCTGCTTGCACTAACCGTATTTCTCCCGTGGGACGGACAGTACCATCTGCTCTCACGACTATGTTGTATTGAATGACACTTGCAAGACCGAAAGCAGCGCCAACACTTCCAATTAAAAATATCCCTCCCAGCCATGTCCAACTGCTAATCGGAGGAAGATATTCGTCGCTTTCAACTGGTCGGAGAAAGTCCGGTTGGGGGTCAATAAGCATATACGTTAAAAATATTTTGGTTGTGCAAACAATCTAGCAAATAGCTAGTTAGTGCAAGAAGGTAATAGTTATGAACTTCGTACACTACCAAGTATGAAAATGCCGAGCGACATTACATCTATATATATAGATATTTATTGAAAGAGCATTTTCAAGTATAGGAGCCTTTTTTCTGCACTCTGAGAGGTTGTTTGAAAAGTATTATTGCTAACATCTAAGCCTCAGAAATCTAACGTCTCTATACCCCTTTTCTTTTAGAAAAGCGAGGTTTTAAAAGCCTCTCGACCTTTTGGGGAGAGGTTTAGAAAGGGTTTTCTAGTATACTTTGCGACTTTTCAAACATCCTCTGAAAGCTTAGTCTTCTTAGAGCCTCTTCCCTTGGGAGAAGATAAGCCGCTGCTGTCTTAGAGGTTTCTTCATCAGCAATAGCTAAAAACTGATCCATAGCCTAAGTCTATATAACAATTAGTGTCTTTTAGTAAAAAGACCAAATCTTTATAATTTTCTTCTAAAACTTTACCCTTTCTTTATTTACTTGCAAAAATTTCTATAATAGAGAGAAAACTTTTCTTTTCTCTTCTAATTAATAAGTAGTTAAGCTAGTTTAAAAGCGTTGTTATTACAATATTTTATGTATTTTCGATAGTCTCTGTATAAGCAAAATAAAAATGATACTTACGTGATAATACGTAAAATAAAATATTAAGTAAAATTTTTGGAGTTCTCTAAATTTGCTTTTTCATAAATTTGTATAACAAAATACTATTTAACTGATTTAAGGTTTTGGACTTCACAACAGTATTAATACGTCAATTTTTTATTTTCTAGTATAAAATCAGACACTGCTTATTGCAAAAATCTTTATATGCATATATATTTTTGCCATACAATTAAATCCAGAATATTTATCTCTTTAAATAGAATAAAATTTATGGTTTTTTCAGAAAACAGTATAAATATTAGCCAAGTAGTATCTTTACTAAGAATTTGTAATACATATTTCTTAAGAAAATAGTTGTTTTATCAAACTAGTTTCACCCATATAATGTTCGTAACAGCATACAAGCACTCATGAATGCTTTGTTTGCATTGATGAGCAACTGTCAATAAGACTTATGTTCTGCTTTTTGCTCAAAATATCCATCACTTTTGAGTAGTCGTAAAGACAGGTAAGCATAGTAAAAGTTGATACAGTCCGTATCAACTTTTATTTAACAAAGCGAATTTAATATAAACTAATGTAAGTTGCTAGTTACATTCCTTTGAGCATCAAAATCTGATATTTTGTCTAGTGTATTAGAACTATAGTATGACTAAAGTATGGGCTACATTTTTAATCATGCAGGGATAAGACCCTGCTATTTTTTTGGGTTTTGTCACGATGTTATTGGATACTGGAGTGCAAAATGAAATACCAAGTTGTTACACAACATAGTGAAGAAGATTGTGGAGCTGCTTGTCTTGCTTCCATTGCCAAGCACTATCGACGCAACTTTACACTAAATCGTATCCGGGAAGCTGTAGGCACTGGTCAACTAGGAACAACATTGTTAGGACTGAGGCGGGGAGCCGAGGCGCTTGGTTTTAATGCACGCTCAGTCAGAGCATCTAATGAAATATTAGACCGGATGAACCAAGCGCCATTACCAGCAATTATTCACTGGCAAGGCACGCACTGGGTTGTTTTGTATGGTCAAAAAGGTAAGAAATATATAGTTGCCGACCCAGCCGTTAATATCCGTTATGTCTCTAAAAAAGAATTAATCGAAGGTTGGTCAGATAAAGTGATGCTTTTACTAGAGCCAGATTCGGTTCGCTTTTATGCTCAACCTGATGATAAAATAGACGGTCTTGGGCGCTTTATGCGGCGTGTATTGCCTTATGGAAATATACTATTCGAGGCTTTTCTCTGCTCCCTACTTATCGGTCTGCTTTCATTAACTTCTCCATTCCTAATCCAAATTCTGACGGATGATGTACTAGTTCGGGGTGACACCCAGCTTCTTGCTGCTGTAATTATTGCCGTTGTGGTGATGAATCTTGTGTCAAGTAGTTTAAAACTAGTTCAATATAACCTGATTGCCCATTTTGCCCAACGGCTTGAGTTAGGATTAATTTTAGAATTTGCTAGGACAATCCTGCGGTTGCCTTTGACTTACTATGAATCGCGTCGCAGTGGCGAGATTGTAAGTAGATTGCAAGATATTCAACAAATTAATCAATTAATATCTCAAGCAATTATTAGTTTACCAAGCCAATTATTCATTGCAGCAGTTTCTTTAGGTTTTATGCTGTTCTATAGCTGGAAACTTACCTTAGTTGGTGTGATTATTGCGATTGTAATGAGTTTATCTACAATTGTTTTTCTGCCTACGCTTCAACAAAAAATTAGAAGTGTATTAGTCTTAGATGCAGAAAACCAAGGTGTTCTTGTTGAAAGCTTTAAAGGCGCCCTGACACTCAAAACTACTACCGCCGCTCCCCAGTTTTGGGAAGAATTTCAGAACCGATTTGGTCGTTTAGCAAATCAAACATTTCGTACAATTCAAATTGGAATTATTAACGGTATTTTCTCTAGCTTAATTTCTAGTATTGGCAGCATTAGTCTGATTGGTTTCGGCAGCATCCTAGTTATTAACAAGGAACTCAGCATCGGTCAGCTGTTGGCATTTAGCGGGATGAATGGTAATTTTTTATCATTCATTAGTACTGTGCTCAACTTTATAGATGAATTCACTCGTGCCAAAACTGCCACGCAACGCTTAACAGAAGTTATCGATTCCACACCTGAAAATCAAGGCGATACTAAAAAACCTTTTACGAAGATTCCTAGCAACGCTAATATTATTTGTACAAATCTAAATTTTCACTACGCTGGGAGACTAGAGTTACTGCAAGATTTCTCCCTAACTATTCCTGGCGGTCAAGTGATTTCCCTAATTGGTACATCAGGATGTGGCAAAAGTTCTCTCGCTAAACTGATAGCAGGATTATATACACCTAACTCTGGTAACATTCGCATTGGTATTTATAATCTGCAAGACATAGCCCTTGATTGTTTGCGACAACAAGTAGTCCTTGTTCCCCAAGAAGCTCATTTTTGGAGTCGCTCAATTATTGAAAACTTTCGGTTAGGTTCTCCTCACGTCACCTTTGAGCAAATTGTCGCTGCTTGTCAAATTGCAGAAGCAGACGATTTTATTAGTAAACTACCTGAAAAATATCAAACTGTATTAGGTGAATTTGGCTCAAATATTTCTGGTGGACAACGGCAAAGATTGGCTATAGCAAGAGCCATCATCAACGATCCACCAGTCCTGATTTTAGATGAATCAACAGCTGGACTCGATCCAGTTAGTGAAGCTCAAGTTTTGAATCAGCTGTTGTTGCATCGCCAAGGCAAAACTACGATTCTGATTAGCCACCGTCCGAGAGTAATTACTCGTGCTGATTGGATTGTGCTACTAAATGAGGGCAAATTACAAATTCAGGGGACTGTGGAAGATTTGCGTGCCCAATCAGGAAACCATTTAGACTTTTTAACCCCTTAATTAAGCTGATGGACTTTATGGCATTTTTTAGGTACTTAGACTACAACTTAGACGGGGAATAGGGAGTGGTGTCAATACTGGGTAGGTTTTGCCTAAAAAATAGAAATGTGTAGCGACTGTTTTAAAGTGTAGTTGATCGCGGTGCGACAAAGTTTGAAGTACTCCAACACGACTTCGGAGTACCTCAACACGATTTTCAAGTACTTCAACACGACTTCGGAGTACCTCAACACGACTTTCAAGTACTTCAACACGACTTCGGAGTACCTCAACACGACTTTCAAGTACT
>NZ_JBALDA010000073.1:0-25949 GCF_036917535.1 Nostoc sp. | reverse complement strand
TGAATTAGCCATCGCTGCTTTTAATCAAGCACTCGAAGTATATACCAAGAGCGCCTTTCCAGTAAATTGGGCAACAACGCAAAATAATCTGGGGAATGCTTACCGTGACAGAATATTAGGAGAACGAGCCGAGAATATTGAATTAGCCATTGCTGCTTTTAATCAAGCACTCGAAGTTAGAACCTTGAGCGCCTTTCCAGTAAATTGGGCAACAACGCAAAATAATTTGGGGAATGCTTACCGTGACAGAATATTAGGAGAACGAGCCGAGAATATTAAATTAGCCATCGCTGCTTATAATCAAGCACTCGAAGTATATACCAAGAGCGCCTTTCCAGTAAATTGGGCAATGACGCAAAATAATCTGGGGAATGCTTACTGTGACAGAATATTAGGAGAACGAGCCGAGAATATTGAATTAGCCATCGCTGCTTATAATCAAGCACTCGAAGTTAGAACCAAGAGCGCCTTTCCAGTAAATTGGGCAATGACGCAAAATAATCTGGGCACTGCTTACGGTAACAGAATATTAGGAGAACGAGCCGAGAATATTGAATTAGCCATCGCTGCTTTTAATCAAGCACTCGAAGTTAGAACCAAGAGCGCCTTTCCTCAATACCATGCAACAACTTTGTTAAATCTCGGCAGGTTATACCAAGACGAAAACCAGTTTGACTCAGCTTATAATACCTTTGTTGCAGCAATAGAAACAGTGGAAGCTTTGCGGCTTGAAATTGATTCTGGCGAAGAAGCTAGGCGCAAACAAGCAGAAGAATGGAACCAACTTTATCGCAGCATGGTAGAAGTTTGCCTGGAGTTCTCTTATATCACACCGGAATTAGGTTATATCACAAAAGCAATTGAATATGTTGAACGTAGTAAAACCCGCAATTTAGTTGAACAAATTCTTAAACGTGACTCTAAAACCATCTTCCCTCCAGAAGTATTCACTCAATTAGAAACATATAGGGATGAAATAGCCGTAGGACAATATCAAATCCAAAATGGCAAAGCTGAAAATCCTAAAGTCCTTGCACAACATCTACAAAATTTGCGAAAGCAGCGTAATGAATTGCAAAACCAATACTTACCTATTGGTTATGGTTTCAAATTCGACTCCTTCCAAGGTTCTTTGGATGAGCATACAGCCATTATTGAGTGGTATATTCTCAACGATAAAATTCTGGCGTTTATTGTCACAAAACAAGGAGAGCTAACTGTTTGGCAATCCCAATCAGAAGACCAAGAAGCTTTGTATGATTGGGTAAATCAATATTTGCAGAATTACTACGGTCAAAAAGACCAATGGCGAAATAACTTAGGGGAAGCACTCGAAGAATTAGCTTTGATTCTGCATATTGATGAAATACTAACCCAGATACCAAAGCACTTCGATAAACTTATCCTAATTCCCCATCGATTCCTGCATTTGTTCCCCTTTCATGCACTACCAGTAAATCAAAATTCTAAAAATTCGTCTTGTCTTCTGGATTTATTTGCTGGTGGTGTGAGCTATGCACCCAGTTGTCAACTACTGCAACAGGTACAACAGCGACAACGCCCTGATTTTCAATCCCTGTTTGCGATTCAAAACCCCACAGGCGATTTAAACTATACAGATTTAGAAGTACAAGTTATTCAAAGCCACTTTAAGCCTGCCAACGTCCTGAAAAAAACAGCAGCGACACTCACAGCAATCGATAATTCCGACTTAAATATTTACCATTGCGCCCACTTTAGCTGCCACGGGTATTTTAACTTAACAAATCCCGGTAAATCAGCCCTAATTTTGGCAGATGCGCCTATCGCAGACACACCAACAAAACCCGACTCCGAACGTTACCTGAATTTACGAGCAAGAGAAACCCACGATTTAGAAAAATGCCTAACTTTAGATAGAATATTCAGTCTCAAATTAGAAAAATGTCGCCTCGTCACCCTTTCCGCTTGCGAAACTGGATTGATTGATTTTAAAAATATCAGTGACGAATACATTGGTTTACCTAGCGGTTTTCTATTAGCTGGGAGTAAAGCTGTAGTCAGTAGTTTGTGGACTGTCAGCGATTTATCTACAGCGTTTTTGATGATGAAATTTTATGAAAACCTGCAAACAATAAATAGTGTCTCTATAGCACTCAATCAAGCGCAGCAGTGGCTGCGAAATTTAACAACCGAGAAATTTGAAGCATTATTAAGTCAATATCAGCCACAAATAGAAGAAATTTTTGCTCAACTCCCAGAAGAAAAGCATCCAGTAGCAAGAGCGATATTAAAAAGAACCTGTAAACGTAAACCCCACCCTTTTGCAGCACCATTTTACTGGGCAGGATTTACAGCTACAGGGCTTTAGGATTCAGGTTTGGCAGTTTCACAAAATTGCTTCTTCCCAATTTTGGCAACATAAATTACCACTGGAGTTGCCAGGGCTACGGGAATATTACCACTTGCTGCTAGAGTGGCGATCGCTGCTGTCAATACTTCCGTCATCAAGTCGTCAAACTCTTTCTGACAGATGATTTTGCTGAGTTTTTGGGCTAAATTGTCTAAATAATTTGAATCTCCTCTCAAGCTGACTTCTGTATCGGTTGTCTCAACAGCAATTAACTGTGCTGCTGCTTCCAGATTTCCTTTACACTCTTCTATGGCATCCAAAGCTGCTAAAGCCTCTGGACTATCCGCCAACTGACTGCGAAACTGAGTAATTTCCTCTGGTGTAATGGTAATCATTTAATAGTTTTAACCAGTCAATAAATATATGAAGCATTCGGTGATTATACATCTAATCCCTAATCTAAAGATATGGCGATGTCTGGGACAGGCTACGCCTACGCCCCTCATACGATATCAACAGTAAGGACAATTTTGCTGTGCGATCGCCCATTTTCGACAACCAGAAAAATTCACGCAATTTTAGGTTGATATGCGATCGCTCGTTCGAGTCAAAACCTCAAACTATCAGTTAAATTCAGTTTCGCAGAAAGCTTTTAACAAATCAATACAATTAGCGATCGCTCCTAAATGAGTAATTTCATAACCGTGGGTATTTTGTGTCGGAAACGCCAAACACGCAGCACGCCCAACATGACCAAATTTCATTGCAATCGAAGCATCACTACCAAACTGACTTAGTATCGTTAGCTGCACTGGTATATCAATTTGCTTGGCAGATTGGCGCAGTTGTCCATTTAACCCCTCATCATACATTCCATAGGCATCTTGAGATAAAAGTACAGGACTTTCGCCATCTTTAAGCGGATATTCCTCAGATAACGGACAAATTTCTAAAGCAATCAACGCATCCAAACGCTGATTTTGGGTGAAAAATAGCGCCCCAATTGCTCCTACTTCTTCTTTCGCCGACGCTACTAAATAAACATCGACTACTGGCTGTTTGAGATTTTCAGCCAAAGCTAGCAAAATCGCCACAGAAGCTTTGTTATCTAAAGTGTAACCAGCAATATGATCCTTTAACCGAATTGGACGCTTGCGATGTTTGCCAACCACCATTCTAGTTCCAGGTCGAATACCAGCTGCTTCTAATTGAGCAGATGTCAGCTTCGTTTCAATCCAGGCATTTTCCCACTTCACAGTAGTATCTTCCTGCTGCACTTTTTGGGGCGATTCGTGGGAAACGTGGCGGGAACCAAAGCTGAGAATACCGCTAATGGTTTCGTTATCTCCCAGTAAATCGACAACGCCTTCGCCATAAACCCACGGAAAAGAACCGCCAAGCTTGCGGACTTCCACACGACCTTCATTACCAATACTCTTGACAATTGCGCCAATTTCGTCTTTGTGTCCCGTGATCGCGATCGCTCGGTCTGGATTTTTTCCGGGAATCTTGGCAATAATATTATCAGCGCGATCGCACCAGACTTCCACACCCAGCGCCGCAAATCGTTGCATTAACAACTGATTAATCTCAGCTTCTGCACCACTAGGGGAATGGTGCATGATTAATTCTTCAATAATTTCAAATAAGCGATCGTAATTCGACATCAATACAGTTAGTTTAGTTTTCAACTGTTGTATGAGACAATTGTGCATCAAAAACCCGGTCTGCTGTCATCAATGCTGACCTTTTTTGTTGACGCTTCAGCACTCCTACCGCACCAAAAGCACCAAGGGCTAAAATCCCCAAGTTAATCGCAGGTTCAGGAACAGACTTAGCCTCAATCGCCGCTAATGCAGTGTCTGCTATCACCTTATGAGCAGCAGTTGTTGGGTGAAAACCGTCCCAGACGAGAAACTTGTTATTACCTGGGTTACATATATCTAGCCTAGATAGACAAGACTCGGTTACATTCGTAAAACCTAATGCACTTGCCTGATTAAATAAAGAATAAATATCAATAGAGATAATGTTGAGATTTGGGTTTTGGCTCAAAGCACTCACAGTTGTTGCTAAACCCAAGTTAAACTCACTACTCGATTTGCTAAGGGTTGCAGAGTCGCGACCATCGATTTTAGCTGCTGGTAGTTTTCCCAAATCTGGCAAGTTAAACACCAAAATATTTTTTGCGCCGATTCCTACCAGAGTATTCAACGCCAGGGATATATTATTGATTGGCGTGGTTGAGTCTTTAGAGTCAAGAAAAAAGAAGTCATTCGCACCTCCCCACAATGTATAAAGTGCATTTGGGTCAGCGGTTTGATTATTTGCTTGCAGAGTTCCAGCGAAACCAAGAACTTGTTTGAGTACTCCCGGTAAATTTTGATTGGGAAGGACAGCGTTATCTAAACCAGAACTAGCACCACCGAAAGCAAAGTTTATCCCTTGGGTAGGAGGTGTGGAAGGAATAGTAGTTAATAAAGTAGGTTTTAAACCTAGCTGCTCTCCAAGATAATCTACCCAAAGCCGCCCATCGGAAAAACGTCCATCAAAGTAAGGTGGGCTTTGAGGGTATGTTTTCCCGCTAGCATTGTATATATTGCCTGTATCGGAAAGACTATCACCAAATACATAAAGCCGATCAAAACTCAGGGCCGAGGCTTTAGTCGGCAACATGAAAGAAAATAGAACAAATCCTGCTGCTACAGCTTGCTTTTTCATATTTGTTTTACCTGTAGTTTTTTTAATTTGTTTAAAAGCAATGAAAAGGCGATAGTTTAACAACTTAGTCTTTTAAAATATAGCCGTAGTCACACAGGTTAGGACATTTTGAAAAGGTGAATGCTAGAGTTAGCAATAGTTTTACCTCCTGCCTCCTGCCCTCTGCCTTCTGCCTCCTGCTATAATTCAAAACTAAGTACATCTATTTAGTTAATTTACGTTGTTTTACTTAACTATGCCTCAAAAATTCATCAAACACAGGTAAAAACTCTTAAAATACTTAAATTTACATTTTCTTGATAAAAATAGGTACATTACAAAGAAATCGCGAAATTTGTATATTCAAGGGCGAAATTGGCCACTTTTATGCCACAGAGACTAACTGCAACTAAATTAGGTAGACCATCGTAGACATAGCTTTAACTTTGCTTTAATTTCAAAGCTTCAGTAGCCGATACACCCTCACCCTGACTGCCGAAATACCACAAAGCCGTAGCAGCCTCAGCACGAGTTACTGGTTTTTTGGGTTGAAACAGAGTCGTATAACCAAATACCCGCCGAATATTCGATTGTTCGCCATTCTGGTAATCTGACAGCACTGCTCTTAAAGCCTTAGAGTCAATTTTTGCCGCGTCTTGGAAACCCCAGGTTTGTTTAACCGCATCTAAGTTAGCAGAAGGTAAAGCTTGGCGAGTATCTAAGGGTAATTTCCACAAGAGCAACTGTTCCCGCGTTAGAGGTGCATCAGGACGAAATAAAACGACTGTAGAATCTCCAGATAAAGGACTGGGAATTAACCCAGCTTCGGCTAATCCCTGAATTGCTGGAAAATCAGGATCTTTTGCCGACACATCACTAAAAGCTGGTTGAGTGCTTTCTGATGCTAAGCGAATTTGTTTAGCCGGATTCTTGGCATATACAGCATTGTTAGCAGCAATTAGCCAACGAGCGTATTCTCGATGTGTAACGATTTTACCGGGTTCAAACTGGTTAGTTGTGTTAGTAGAGTTGCTCTTAGTTGTGTTTGCTTCTGTAGATAAAACACCTAATGCAGCCAAGTCTTCGATATGTTGCCGCAATTCTGGCGATACCTTATTCAGATCGTTAAATACTTGAGATTTATTTGTCGTGGCTGTAGGGATTGTTTGGTTATTAGTTGTACTTGGTGGCTGTGCTGCCAAGTTTGTGGGTAGTATTGGGCCAATGAACTGTGAATTTCCCGGTTGGGGAACAGCGTTAGTAGTTTCGTTAGGATTTGTAGTTGAGGTAGGTTGTGGCGTTGCAGTACTATTCGGTACGTAATCAATCAGTAATTCAGTGGCTGTTTGGGGTTGATTAGGTGTGGCGTTAGTAACTGATTTGGGCTGAATGGAAACCTTCAACAGCAAATCGTGGCGACGTGCCTCAAAAGATCCTCCGGCATCATCTGTCGGCTGTTGTAAAATCTGCCAGTTATTTGTTTGAAACTGACTGCGATAAAAGCTAGCAATAAAATTACTGGGGTCAGAACTTAACCAACGAGTTGAGATTTTGTTTTCTGAGCCACTAGCAGGTGTAACTTCCTGTAGTTTGGCATTGGAATATAAGGGTATGTCTTTAGGAAAATCAGCTGGTAACTGAACTGCTGATTCATTTTGCTGTGCTTGCGGTTGATTACCTTGAGATTCTCCAAAGACAACTCTATCGCTTTGCAGTTTCGGATCTGCCGCCAAAGATTCTTCAAGGTTTTTGGCGACTGGACTATTAGCACAGGCTGTTAACGAAGTGAGTAGAACAGCCCAAATTAGAAATACAGCTGGACGTTTACAGAAAAGCACAGGAAATCACAAATTGAGTTTCAATTCCTACCCTAGCGTAGACTGTCCATTAAATGGGAATGGAGAATGGAGAAGAGAAGAGACAAGGTAGACAAGTCAGAGGGGGGAGACAAGGAGAGAAGTCTGAGCGCCGGCTTTTGGCGTTGGCGCAGCCCGCCGTAGGCATCAGAACTTCAAAGAAAGACTTGTTCAATAATTCTTTGTTATCCCCTCGTCTCCCCTACTCTTTTCTGACTATATATATCACCAAAAGACACTACCGACTCACTACGTCTTCTTCGTAAATGTCTATGTTGGTGATATCTCCAAAAATGAGTAAACGGTAGCAAAAGCTACCGTATTGTCTTCGTTTTACAGCCATTAGGTTTTGATAATTCCTATGCTTATTTATAGAGTTCCCTAAAATTTTGGAAAACTAACATTTTTGGTAAAAAACATAAATAAACCTGAAATCATTGCTAGATAAGAGTTTTATGAGTTGGAGTTCGTAACAAGGACTTTAGGATTTAGATGAGGACTAGAGCCACTGACTACAAACCGATCAATACTATATTGTGAACCAATTTTTTAGAGAGTTATCTAAACATTCAAGTTTTAGAGCAGATAGCTGATTGATAACTAGCTAGCAAAAGCTTGAATCTACTTCCAGATGCACTAATTGTAATGCGATCGCCAAGCAACTGAAGTGATAAACTAGGAATAAAGCTCCCCTTAGCCTCATCCAAAGAGGGGAATAGATCGAGTTCACTAACACGGGCTGACAATCGATTTTGGAAATTATTCATCTGACGATGGTAAGGTGAGTAAGGCAATATCTGGAAAATGCCAGTGTTAAACAATTCCAGGAACTTAGCGTAAGTTCGTTATTCTTGGCGACTGGGGTATAGGTAAAGCATGCACTGGCGGTTGAGAAAACCCTCTACAAACTTGGTCTGAACAGTTAACAGCTTCCTGATATATTATATACAATAAGTATCTGTGTTTTCTTGGGCGATCGCTTGCTCAAAGCGAGTACCCAAATTAACATGGATCTGCACTAACCGATTTGACATAGTATTAAACCTTTCACCTGCTGGCTCTGGGAAAATTTTTGATTCAGGGTAAATTAAGACTTATATTCAAGGAGCTTGGGTGTTTTTTGGAGATAAAGTTAACCAAAAGGGAGTAAAAGGCTGAAAAAGGTATGTCTGATGTCAAAAACGCACATCGGATAGGAGTATGAAAATCTAAAATAGATATTAACAAGAAAAAACAATGACCATCGACAACCGTCAGTTCTTAATTTACTCTCTGTAAAGCGTCACCGGCTTGTTACCAGTGCTGAAACACGATTACATGCAAGTTTCCCAGGATCAGCCTATTTATTCTGAAGCACCACTCCAGCTGTTACTGTTTGTTGATGGACGCCCCAAGTCCCGTCAACAGGTGCAGCGAATACGTGCTTACTTAAAAGAATTGCAGGCTGAGTATAGTTTTGAACTTCAAACTATTGATGTTGGTCAACAACCTTACTTAGCAGAACACTTTAAATTGGTAGCAACGCCAGCTTTAATCAAAATTCACCCGGAACCACGACAGGTTTTGGCTGGGAGTAATATCATAGCGCAATTGAAAAACTGGTGGCCTCGTTGGCAAGCCGCTGTAGACGCCTATTTGAAATTACAGGAAGACTTACAAGAACGGATAGACGATAATGCTAGGGTGACATCACCCAAATCCACTATCCGTTCAGTTGCTGTTTCTGCCGAACTTATTCGACTCTCAGACGAAATTTTTCGCTTAAAACAGGAAAAAGATAACCTCCAAGAGCAGCTACAGTTTAAAGATCGGGTGATCGCTATGCTGGCACACGATCTCCGCAATCCCCTAACTGCCGCCGCGATCGCCATCGAAACTCTCCAATCCAATTACAATTTAGAAACAGGCCAATTTCAGCGCCTCAAACCATCCTTGACGGCGCATCTATTAAAACAAGCCCGTAATCAAACTAAGATTATTGATCGGATGATTGCCGACCTTTTGCAGGTAGGTCGTGGCAAAGATAGAGAATTTCCTATATTACCACAAAAGGTACAGCTAGGTAAACTGTGCTTAGATGTACTAGAAGAATTGTGCGATCGCTACACCGCTAAATTCCAAAAGGTCGAAACAGATATTCCCAATGACTTACCTTATGTATATGCTGACCCAGAACGCATCCGACAAGTGCTAGTAAATCTGTTGGATAATGCCATCAAATACACCCCAGAAGGTGGCAAGATTAGCATCGCCGGATTGCACCGCACTACCCAAAAAGTTCAGTTTAGTATTGGCGATACTGGGCCTGGTATTCCTGTAGAGAATCGCGATCGCATCTTTGAAAACCACTTTCGCCTGCAACGGGATGAAGGTACAGAAGGTTACGGCATTGGCCTTTGTTTATGCCAACGCATCGTTCTGGCACATTATGGCCAAATTTGGGTGGATTCTGCGCCCAATAACGGAGCATGGTTTCACTTCACACTGCCAGTTTATCCTTCTTAGGTATTGGGTATGGGGCATTGGTAAAAAAACTAGCAACACTTAATGACAAATGACAAATGACAAATGACAAATGACAATTAAGAACTTGAGACAAAGCGATCGCGTCCTCCGGCTTTTGCTTGGTAGAGTGCTTTATCTGCCAGCACGATCAACTCTGAAGGTGAAGATTCCCAAGTCGGGACAACAGTTGCCACGCCCATACTGAGAGTGACGTGCTGACTCACCGCAGAATCGTCATGAATAATTTGCAAATCTTTGATTCCCGCTTGGATCGTGGCGGCAACGTGAAGTGCGCCAGATGCAGGAGTGTATGGCATAATCACAGCAAATTCTTCGCCACCATAACGCGCTACTAAATCCTGATGTTTTTGTGCCTTAAGACTTAAGACAGCACCCACCTTTTGTAAACATACATCCCCTGCCGGATGGCCATATTTATCATTATAAAATTTAAAAAAGTCGATATCACACAAAATCATTGACAAGGGAGATTCTTCTTGTGCGAGATTAATCCACTGAGTATTGAGATAATCGTCAAAGCGGCGACGATTAGCCAACTCAGTTAAGCCATCTACATTGGCAAGGTGATGCAAAGCTTGGTGTGCTGCCTCTAATTGTTTGTATACTTGCGCTTGCTTTAGCAGTCCGTGCAACCGCTGGCGTAATACAGGCCAATGAATTGGCTTAGTGACATAATCAGTTGCCCCTACTTTAAAAGCATGGTTTACGGATTCTTCATCGTGCAAGCATGTGATCATCAATATGGGAGTGCGCTCCCACATCTGAGAGATCACAGTATTGTTAATATCCAAGTCAGTATCAAAGGTTGCAACAGCTGATTTTAAATTATTCTTAGCAATCTGGCGCAAGTGCCTACAGCAGGTAAAGCCATCCATCACAGGCATTAGAGCATCTAGCAAAACTATATCCGGTTTGATAGTTTGGTAAGCATCTAAACATTGCTTACCATCATTGACCTCGACCACTCGATAATCTTCTTGCTCCATAAATTTACGCAAGAATACTCGGATATCTTTGTCATCATCAGCCACTAGAATCAGTGGCTGTTGCTTAGTATGAACAGAAGATGGGTTTATGCCTGACATGAGTTGCCTTCCACTTGCAAGACTATCCTGAAAAAGTCTGTGCAACTTGATCGCATGGGGGCGATCGCTGTTTTCATCAATGCCAGGATTTGCGGCAAAGGTGTGTCTGGCTTCACAATCAACTGTTTTTTGAAAATAGACTGCTCAATGTTGTTGGGCCAAGCAAGCGGTAGATAAATAAGTTGCATAGACAATCTGTAATTGGAACATGAAGGCAATTGCTAGCTTTTTGTTCAGCGATGATTATGGGAGGAAGTGTTACTTTTATATTTCCCTATTGTTAAAGTCAAATTACGATTTTTTTGAAAATTACAAATACACACCTTATTCTTTAGTTGTGTAGTTAGTTGAGAAACCTAGCGATCCAGAGCAAGGCAATTGCCAAAGTACCATCAGAAGATAGTTAATACTAAATACTAATATCGCCTGACTGAAATTTCTTGAGTCTTTTCAACAAGGCTTGGTGAGATTTAGTATAATTACATAAGATTGAGATTAAACTTAGTTTAAAGCTTTATTTTCAAGCGACTCTATAACAATCTCGTTCTAGCCATAAATCCTTCAGAACTACAGTTTTGCAGATCATACTCAATTCTGTTTTAAACGAATGAGTGCTATCAAACCTATTGACATTCGCTAAATCTTTAAAATGCCAGACTCATTAATGTATCAGCAGGATAATTTTGTTGTTCTCGAAACAAATCAACCAGAACAATTTATGACACTATCAGAGTTATTAGAAAAGCTCAAAACAACTCTTCAACAACTCTTAATTCAAGATTTGCCGCCTGACTTGCAAAAATTTGATACTGTGGAAGCTCAAGCACAATATTTACTTGACACTAGCTGCAAATTAGATATTAGCCCTGGGCAATATTTACAGTGGTACGCAGTTCGTTTAGAAAAGTAAGTTTTTGGATAAGTGCTTAAGAGAAGTCCAAAAAACTTTAAGATTTTAAGTAAAAGTTGCTGCTCAGATTCCCGACTTCTTGAAGAAGTCGGGGATGTAAATCATGGTTAAGGGAATTCCAAAAAGAATAATTAGGGTTTGCTGAAAAAGTCTTTTTGTGGAGGCAGGAGGCAGGAGGAGGAGAATTAAAAACTGCTTTTCAATCTCTCTAATCTGAAAAAGTGATTGATTTTTAGATATATCTAGCCTTTTTTCTGGAACCTTATTCACTTTTTACCCTTCTGAATCTATTGATTTATCAGAGTTTTCGCTTTATTCAGCAAGCCCTAATTACTAATTCATAATTCATAGTTAAAGACAACTGTACAGTAGGCCACACACTTATCAAAAATTTAGTGTTAAACAAAAGAATGGAGGTACAGGAGCTACCACTAATTTTAATTATGAATTATTAATTATGTTGACTGTTGTAAAAATATGGGTAACAACAAGTCATAAAGGAATGAAGTTTGGGTAAGGATAATTTTTGCTCTTGACTATTGACTACTGACTAGTGATTCTTTTTGAGTATTGATTAGCGCTAGCTCAATTGTATTTTCAGATGGCTGCGTTATTTGAATTTCCAATCCAGGTCCAAAATAATTGGTCATTTTTTCATGCTTTTTTTGCCACACATCAATTGGTATTAGTGGTGAATCAAATTCTAAAATTAGGGCATAGCTCCCATTAACTTCTGTTTCTCGTAACCCTGTGACTGTTGGCCGTTCCTGGTCAGTAGGACTCAAGCCCAGAAAAGAAAGTGTTGTATCTAGATGAGCATCTTGACCGTAGCAATATCGGGTGATGTCTTTGCGAATTTTATTTTGCGTATCAGTTGCTTGCTGCTGGCGCAGTATCAATGCTGACGGTGACGTAGTTTGGGTAAATGGTACTGGCTTAAGTTCATTAGCTTTTAGTGCCAGCCCTCCCAATAATAGAGGAATCCCGTAAAAAAATCCGACAAGATTGAGTGTGGCATTATTATCAGCATAGGCGACAAAGCCAATGATGGTTAATATGCTACCGATAGTTAGACCGAGTGTTCCTAAAGAGATTTGGCGTAGCATGAGCTTAAATTAGTATAAAGTCTGAATACCTTAGTTTTATTATCATCGGCTATGAGCAACAAATTAGGAAAGAACATCGTCCCCAAGCGCTAGTATTCAACTAACCCTAAATTGCCATATTAAGGCGGTTAGAAACCGCACGCCAGTTGCTAAAGAGCCGGAAGGGAACACACCAAGAGCGAACAAGTCACGTCGCTACGCTCCGAATTCAAAATTCAAAATTCAAAATTCAAAATTCAAAATTAATGATCCCCATAAATACAGCAGATTTTAACTTTGTGAGGTACAAAAATACCCCACCCGCGTTATCGCGCACCCTCCTTTGCTAAGCTACGGTGTATACACAAGTCAAATTACCCCCCTTAATCCCCCCGATGTATTGGGGGGAAATGAGATTTCCGGTTCCCTCCCCTTCACAAGGGGGAGCCACTGCGTTGGGCGGCTCCGCCGACTTGAAGCATGTGGCGTTAGGGTTAGGGTGGGGTAAAACCTGTCTTCTTGAGCTATTTTCAGACTTATGTGTACACCGTAGCCTTTGCTAAGGGGAGGGTTGAAAAGGAGTGTAGCTCATGTAATTGCAAAACGCTGTAAATTCAGGGGCTTGTATACTAAAGCGTTTTCGGTCAGGCATTGTCGCCCAAAGTACTGGCTTCGTTTAAACGAGATTTTACCCACCTTTGTCTTTATGATTTTCAAATACTCAATTTTTCCTTAGTCTACATTCGCGCAGCATCTTCTAGGAAAGGCAAGTGACTCTAAGTTGACTACTAAGGGCGTATAGTGTCCCAGAATATTAGATTTTGAGTTAACTTTAAATTTAAAGGTAGTTAAAGATAGGAAAATAATAATGGATCTACAAACTATAAAAGAACGAATTGTGGCAGTTCAAAGTAAACGCGATTACCTATTAAGCTTACTGGAGCAACCAAACTTGGGAACTTTGAGAATTGACGTAAATCAGGCTTTGGAAGAACTGGATGAACTAATTGATGAATTTACACGTACCATTCCGGTAGAGTAAAATTTATCAAAAATTACGTCGGTTTAACCTCAACTCCAGGCTAGATCGACGTTATTCAGTAGTGTCATGTCTTCAAATCCCCAGAATTGAACTAAGCCTGAGTTGGCGAAGCAATAATCACTGCATCATTTATCCTGCCACTGAACTATCTCCGGCACGTTGACCCAGTTGCCTAACTAAGGCAATAAGTTCGCTTGTCGGTACATCTTTCTTGCAAACGTCGTCAAAGCTAGACATTGCCTTTGTACCGTCAAAATTTACATCTTCCACTGATGAGTAAGCAAGTATCTGAGTATTTGGAGAAATCGCTTTAATGTGACTAGACGCACTCCACCCATCCATGACTGGCATCTGTAAATCTAGAACAATTACGTCAGGATGGCAACGTTTAACCATTTCTATAGCTTCTTCACCATTACTGGCTAAACCTACTACTTGAATATTTTCTTGGCAAGAAAAAACCAACTGTAAGGTTAAGCGAGTCAATTCGTGGTCATCAACTACTAAAACACGCAAGGTAGAAAGCTCGCACGATAACATTAACATTGAGGGGAAAGACAAATTTATTTAGAATAACCTCTCTAGTTTATGAAAACATGTGCCAGCACTAACTCTATCCTATGGTTGAATAACTTGTGTGAATTTATGATGATAAACAACTTAGACAACTGTTCAAAAAATTCAATTTTTCCAAAAAAACTAAGTTGAGTTAGTTGTCAAGTATAAGAACTTATTTTTTAATCAATCAGGTTGGGACTATACCAGTTGAGCGTAATGCCATGTTCATGAGAATTTTTTGCGAATTAGCTTCTGGAGAATCATCATAAGGACGCCGTTGAATGTAAGTCCCATCAGCTTGTAATTCCCAAGCTTGGCGATTATCTGCGAGCATAATTCCCATAATTTCTTGCAAATCTTTAGCAATATCTGGGTCTTTTACTGGGGTAATTACTTCGACTCGGCGATCCAGGTTGCGGCGCATCCAATCAGCACTGCCGATATAGATTTCCTCCTGTGTGTTGTTATGAAAATAATAAATCCGAGAGTGTTCTAAAAAGCGACCGACAATACTGATAATGCGAATGTTTTCACTAATGTCTTTAATTCCTGGACGTAAACAACAAACACCCCTAACAATTAAGTCGATTTCCACTCCGGCGCGGGAAGCTTCATATAAAGTGCCGATAATTTCTGGATCGACTAGGGCATTCATTTTGGCGACAATCCGTCCAGAAAATCCATTTTGAACATTTTCAATTTCGCGACGAATTAGTGCTAAAAAGCGATCGCGCATATTCACAGGCGCAACCAGCAACTCTCGATAAGATTTTTGTAGGGAATATCCTGTTAAGAAATTAAATAAATCTGTGATGTCAGCACCCAATTCGTCACGGCAACTAAACAATCCCAAATCTGTATACAATCGTGCTGTTTTAGAGTTATAGTTACCAGTCCCAATATGCACGTAGCGACGTATCCGGTCTTTTTCGCGCCGTACCACCATCACGGTTTTACTATGGGTTTTTAGCCCGACTAAACCATAGACGACATGAACTCCAACTCTTTCTAGTCGTTTTGCCCAGTAAATATTATTCTCCTCATCAAATCGCGCCTTTAATTCCACCAGCACAGATACCTGCTTGCCATTTTCAGCAGCAGCAATTAAGGCGTTGACGATGGGCGAGTCACCAGAAGTCCGGTAAAGGGTCATCTTGATGGCTAACACATTCGGATCGTAGGTGGCATGAGTGATAAAGCGCACCACTGTAGCCGAAAAGGATTGATAGGGATGGTGTACTAGTAAATCCTTTTCCCGAATTACAGCAAAAAAGTCTTTTCCTTCGTCCGTCTCTAGCGTATCTGGGTCTAAACTCGGTTCTCTGAGCCTTTGCAAGCGTAACGGTACAACAGATTGGCGTGGTGGATCTTTGAGTTCCGGCAGTGGCAAGGCCATAAAAGACATCAAATCCCGCAGACCCAAAAGACCATCAACCTCGTAAACATCACTTTCTGTTAATTCCAAATCATGCAATAATCGCGATCGCACTATTTCAGGAGTCTGGGATTGAATTTCTAGCCGGACTGGACTACCACCCAGCCGCCGTTTTCGCAATTCCTGTTCGATCGCTAACAACAAATCATCTGCTTCATCTTCTTCTAAGACCAAATCGGCATCACGAGTAATGCGGAACGGATGATATTCTTGAATATTCATCCCTGGAAATAGAGATTCCAAGTTATGAGCGATCGCTTGTTCTAAAGGTACTCCAGTCCAATGGGCAGATTTTTCGCTGTTCTGATCTGCCAACTCAGGCGGTATCGGTAAAAATCGTGGTAGAACACTAGGGACTTTGATTCTGGCAAAGAATTCTTCTTCAGTATCTGGGTTTTTGACGACAACTGCCAGATTTAGACTGAGATTAGAAATAAAAGGAAAGGGATGACTAGGATCAACAGCCAGAGGAGTCAAAACTGGAAAGATTTGTTCCTCAAAATAGCTGTTAAGATGAGTCCGTTGCTTTTGATTCAAATCTATGTAATTCAGAATATAAATGCCATGACTTACTAGTAGAGGACGAAGTACTTCCTCAAAATGTTGATGCTGTTTCTGAAAGTGGGGAGTGAGGGTAGACCGAATATCATCTAGCTGTTGTTGTGGTGTGCGACCATCGGGAGTTAACAGGCTAACTTTTGCCTCTACTTGTTGCTTTAAGCCAGCAACGCGCACCATGAAAAACTCATCTAAATTAGAGTTAAATATTCCCAAAAACTTAAGACGTTCCAGAAGTGGGGTGCGATCGTCACAGGCTTCATGTAATACTCTGGCATTAAATTCTAACCAGCTTAACTCCCGGTTAAGATAATATTGTGGATCGCTGAGATTGATGGGGGTAGCGCTTTTCTTAGATTTTGCCATAATGACCTAAAGGCAGGCAGAAGTAGCCCATTTAACTGGGGGACAATAAATATAGTAAGTTAAATGGGGCATAGATGCGAAGCAGCTTTTCTCGGAGTAGGAAAAGGGAACTTCATTTATCCTTAGTTTCCTTTGTTGTGGCAAACGGCAATTGCAGATTTTGGTCGTAGAGGAAATCTTTGTCAATCGTGATCTCGCGTGTGGGCAAGTTACTGTTATTTGTGATGCCATCTTGAGGCGGGATTCGCAATGTATACTTACCAAGCGGAACTGCATCTAGACGATAAAGACCAAATTCGTCACTTGCAGATGAAGAAATTCTTTTACCCTCAGCATTGATGACTTCTACCTCTATTCCTGGTATTGGCTTACCTGCGGCATCTGTAATTCTTCCTGCTAAACCATATTCTACTCTGACAGGGAAATCTAACTTAGTAACAGCAGAGCTTTCCACCTTAGCGACGATCGTACTTTTCTTTACAGAAAGTTCCACAGGTAATCCTTGTGGGTCAAATTGAACTACATATACACCTTCTGGCAAATTACCTACGAAGAAATTACCTTGAGAGTCAGTTACAGTTCCACCGACGCTTTGACCTTGTTTATTAATTACTTGGATAGTAGATTCACTTAAATTAAAACCTTTCTTTGCTCCTTCTATGACAATTCGTCCAGCGATCGCACCCTTATCTTTACCAATAGAGGTATACTCCGAAGGAGTCATTCGCCCACCTATAAAAGATAAATCTGATACTAATGAGATAAACAGGCGATCGTCACCGATACCACCAAAAATGTTTTTAATCCTAGAAGGGATGCCCTGATATTCAACTCTAGCGAACAAACCTGGTAACACACGCATACTAGCACCAATCACTGGGCCAATATCTCCATCTCTATATCCTAGTCCGATGCGCCAACTTAAGTTTGAGAAGTTACTGGCATTACGATTGAGAGTTACAGTGTAACGAGTAGGCAAGTCACCGCCAGATTCAGTTTCGAATGATAGTAAATATTCTCTACTTAGATTATAGCTAAAGTCTGTTGTATAGATATCACTAACAGCGCTTAAAGCCAGACTGCTATTCTGTGTTGGTCGATAATAAGCATTGAATAAATAACGTCCGTTAAAATCAGGCGCGCCTCTTAAAGATAAGTTAGAAAATGGACTGAATGAAAAAGTGGGCAAAATGTAACTGGTTGAACTCTTCTCATATTGCCGATTACGGGCTACGACTCCCAGAGTCAAAGTATTACTAAAAGTATACTTAGCTTCTATACTATGGTTATAGCGATCGCGCGATTGAGTACTATATAAATAACCAGCAGGATATAACTCAGAATTGCCGAAAATTTGCAAGCGATCTAACTGGAAATCTAAGTTAGCTGTATAGCCAAATTCACCGCTAGAAGTGCCAACACTAGCAGCTATAATTACTGGATTTATTAATCGCCAAATAAAACCTGCTTGTGTTTGTGTTCTATCAGAAAGTACTTGCACTGAACTTTCCACAGTCAAGTCATTGGAAATTCCCTGACGCGCTTGAAAAAATCCAGCAAGCTTACCTGAGTCAGCGTTAACAAAATCATCAAATAAACTTCTCTGAATATAGTTACCACTTAAACCAAAACCTGCTAGTTGGGTGCTTCCGCCAGATGGTAATAATAAATCAGAAGCTCTCAGTCTTAAAGTACGAATTTCTCTAGGTATATTTAGGTTATTACGATCAAAAACTAACAATTGAATGTCATTGGTTTGACCAGCAGGTAAATTGACATCTACAAATTCGTATTCTCCACTCAGTCCTACTTGCTGTTGAGCAACTATAACTCCACCAACTCTTAACTGTACAAAACTTGCTGGAGCAACTCGACCGTTAAAGCTTTGTACAGGCTGGGATTGTCTGGATAAAAGTTCAGTTGCACCATAGCTTGCATTAGCATTAAATCTATTTAAGGGGAGATTGGTATGACCAACTTGGAATCCAGTCAGATCAATATGTGACAATAAGGGATGTAAGCCGATTTGTTGACGACCAATCTGATAGAGAAATTGATTTGAGCGTTTAAAGAAAAAGTATTCAGCAATCTCCGGCTGGTTAATAAAATCGTTCTCGAGACGTATACGCCACGAACCGCCAGCTAAACGTCCTCCAAAAAGAGTAGAACTGTGCCAGCCTGAATTTCCAAAAGTATTAGTAAAATTTAACTCTTGCCTTAAGTTTGATAAACCACTGCTAGGAGGTAAAGCTTCAGGTTGGAGATCAGCAGCCTGAGTGCTATATTGCCCATTATTTCTTCGCCAAGGCAAGTCAACTATTAAAGCTGCATCTGAGGCTTTTAACTCAATAGTTGTCGCTAGTTTTGATTTTAAAACTGCATCACTAATATAAGTAATGGTGTTGATTTTCTGAAGTTCATTCGATGTCAATATAACTTGACCAGCAGGCGTTTTAAGTTTTGTATTGTCACCAGAGTTTTCAACAGTAAAGCCAGCAACTTTTGCAAAATCAAGTAATGGAATTAATAAAATGTTTCCCTGTTGTATAATATCTAAATTACCAACTTCTTGGTCATTAATAATTATTCCCAATAATAATTTTTGTGTATCTACAGCTTTATTTTCGGCAAAATTATTGGATACAGGATAATTTTTTACTACTGGGTCTGTTGACTTTGTGGGCGACTCACCAAAAGCTGAATTTTTTGTGGTTTGGGCAATTAGCTTTTTAACAAGTTGTTTATTGACAGAGCTTTCAGGTGTTTTATATAGAGAAAATTCAGCAGGTAGGGTTTCTGGTGGGGCGATCGCTGCTGCAACGATCTTGTTTATGTTGTTTGTGTTCTTAGTATTGGCATCTAGTAGCTTTGCAGAAGAGAAATTCGTGGGCTGTGCGATCGCGACTGTTGCGGGAGGTGTTGGATTATGGTAGAGCATATTTGAGCACAAAAGTTTCTATAAGTAGCCAAAAAACTTTTTTGGCTACCAAATCATTCCTAGAAAAGTGACAATTAATTTACTTTAAGAATTTGAGCTTTGGAAGCTGCAAAATCTATTTACGGTGAAGAGAATTGATCAGATTTTTACCACCTGGCTTATTTCCAGACTGGTTATTATTAGCTGCCGTAACTGTGAATGGAATACCTTTATCAATTGGTACACCACTCAATTCCCCATTGATATCCAAGACGTAGTTTCCAGGGGGTAGAGTTTTAGTAATAGGTAGGTGGAGTTGACGAGTATTATTAGGTAATACTGGTAATGATGGTAATGAGCCTACATCTAATACAGATTTTGGTAATTTTTCTCCCGGTTTACCTGTATTAGCTATGGGTTTAGTAGCTTCAATACCTGGATATTGAGCAGCAGGCCAAATAGCATACTGACCACTTAGGCGTACATAAGCATTACCTTTGTTAGTAATATCAAATACAGCCTTAAGAGCATTCGGTTTGGCATCGACAGTAATAGAATTGAGGACACCAATTTTTTTAATCTCTCCCACATAACCATAAATTACTACCCCTAGCTGTGCATTTACCCTCACTCCTTGAGATGATTTGATCGGGGAAACTGGGGAAACCTCTTGGAGATAAAGTACAGCACGGTGTTCACCTGGTTGGGGTTGAACTTTAGGACGAATAGCAAAGCGTATGGTTTGAGCGCCCCCAGGTGGAATTGTAAATTGAGAGGGTGTAAAAACTATCCACTGATCTAAAGATTGCTCATTAGAAGCAATGTCTTGGGCTTTATTATCTTCATTCATTGCCCAAGATTTGACAGTGGCTTTCAGCGTAACTGGTTCAGAAGCAAGGTTAAGAACGCGAATAGTTTCAGTGCGTGTCTTATTACTATTAATTTTGACTTCCAATCGAGGTGGAGTGACACCAATATTAATCGCTGAAGCAGAAGGTATACTTATAGCCAAAGCTCCTAGTAAACTTAAAGCTATTTTGCTGAATTTTTGTAAAGTTGGGATTGTGTTTTTCACTTTCATATTTCACATCACTAAAAAAACTAACGTCGATTAACTGTTACTGCCACATTGCCACCATATAAACCTGCTGACTGGGCTGTTGAAAGATCCATTTTCAATCGAAATCCCCCTTGCATTAAAGCTGTGTTGCTATTTTGATCGCGGGAAATTTCGATGATGGGTAATGGTTCTACCACTACTTGAACTGCTGAATTAGAACTCTGAGGATTACTGACTGCATTGTTGCGTCCATTTTCAGCCTTCATTTCATAGGTGGCATAGAGAAAACCCACTTGGTCTATAGGCACGCGCATTTGCCAGAAGTTGGGAAAATCACGGCTGATAAAGGTATTAAAGCCCAAAGGAGATAGCAATTGTTGTGGATTGGCGACAGACTCACTTTTAGCTACAGGTACAATGTCTGATGCTGATAAAGGAGGAATAACGAGTATTTGAGGAGTAGATAACTGATTAATATTTGTAGGTTCAGCAATTCTCAAGAAAGACTGCCCTAAAGAAGGAGGCTGTGGCGATACTAAAAGTGTTATGCTTATAAAAAAGCAATTAATAATTTCAGTCCATAGCTTCTTTCGTGTTACTAGATTGCTGTCACCCTGTTTACATTTATCTGGCATTTGGCATCAATCTCCACCATCCTTAAAAGACATCAAATTAAATTTACTGATGCAGAGTTCAACCCCAATCCACGATAATTAGAGTAAACACTGTGTAAATCTTGTTAAATATTAGGTAAGGCTAAGGGTAGATGAAAAATCTATTGATATGATTAATCTAAGAACCTTAGCCCTGATTAACTAAAATTGCTGAATAAAGGGATAAAAGTGTAATCAAAATGCCAATTCCAATACCTGTTATCCCTCAAACAGCAATACCAATTAGTTAGCTGTAGCCGTGATGTTAATATCTGCACCAGTATATGAGCCTGCTTGAGCAATGCCATTTCCAGGCACGTCTACGGATAAATTAACGCCACCAACGAAAGGAGTAACTAAGCCAGGGACACTAGCAGAGTTTGGATTAGCAGAACCACCGGTCAGGCTTGCTGTCGCACCGCTAGCACCTGTGAGGGTAGTAGTTCCAGGTGCTACGCTGACAGAAATGCCCTGGCCACGAGGGCTGTTAGACCAAACTGCAAACACTTGAGGTATTGTCTTAGTCACTGTGAGATCTGTGCCATTAGTATTGAATGGAGAGGTAGTATTAAGTCCACTGGTGGTTGAATTTGCTGTACCACTTTTATCGCTACCGTAAGATCCACTTCCATTTGCAGTGAATGTCTGTGCAGATAAGTCTGCGGTTGTAAGGTCTAAATCAATTTGGCTGACAGTCCGCAAGTAGAGAACTTCGGGAACTGTAAGAGTAACAGCAACGTTATTTGTAGCAGCAACTTGAGCATTTGCAGGTGCACAAATCAGATTATTCAAGATGCTAACAAAGGCTGATGTAGCAGCGAAAACTACTAAAAATCTGGTCTTCATGATGAAAAATTTCTCCGTAATATTGTGTCTGTGTGAATTTAATTTGAGCTTGAGGCAATCTCAATATCTCGTTAAGCAAACAAATTTGATTTGTGGTTGATATCCAAGAAATAAAATTCCAGTAAATTTACTGTTTATTAATCTTGGTTTACACATTGTTTTATGGCTGTTGTCTTACAAATCACCTCCTTGTTAAATCACCCACAATTCTGTGCCGTTAGTCCCGTTCGTAGCAGTGAAGAACAGCCGCGTACCAACGACAGTGAGCTTGGCGGGGTTAGCAATTCCTGTAGTGTAAATATTGCTAAATCTCCGCGTACCAGAAACTGTGCCGTCGCTGCTCCACACTTCCCTGCTGCTACCATCAGAAGCCGCAAAATACAGAGTGCTATTGAGATTGACGAGACTAGTAGGAACACTATTATTAGGCTGGTTATTAGAATCGTTACCAGCCCAAATATCTTTAACTAGTACTGTGTTGTTATCAGTACCATCTGTTTTCCAGAGTTCGAGACCACTTGTTGAGCCATAAGTCACGAAGTATAAGGTATTACCAACGGCAGTCAAATCGGTAGGGCCAGTACCAATATTTGGTGCTTGTGTAGTGTCATTCTTAACTCTTACAGTGCCGTTAACTGTGCCGTCACTTTTCCAAAGTTCTGGCTGAAAGTTATTGTTATATTTGACAAAGTACAAGGTATTGCCAACAGCAGTTAAGTACTCTGGTGGTACGCTGTTGTTACCAGGTGTGGCATCTTTAACCAAACTAGCTGCTCCAGCTTGATACTTCCAGACTTCAAATCCGCTCGTACCATTGTTGGCAGTAAAGTAGAGGGTACTGCCTATAGAAGTCAGGCTGTTTGGCGATGAGCTAAGTGTTCCTGTCCTGATGTCAATAACTTGTGTTCCGTTTTGAGTCCCATCACTTGACCAAAGCTCAGTCCCATAAGTGGGGTTATTGGCTGTGAAGAACAGCTGACCATTGACATTGGTGAGATTCGATGGTTTAGAACTATTGACACCAGAGTAGATATCTTTAACAAGCAGAGATGTTGTGCCGTCATATTCCCATAATTCCTGACCATGCGTGCCATCATCAGCAATAAAGAAGAGTTTATTACCAACAACAGTAAGATTAGTAGGGTTAGAACTGCCAGAATTAGGATTAATATCACTAACTATTTGGGCTTGAGTGCCATCGTATACCCAAAGTTCTCTACCTTTGACTCCATCATTAGCACTGAAGTAAAGCTTGTTGTTGAAGACAGTCAGATTAGCTGGGTTAAAATTGCCAGAATTAATATTAGTCAGGCGGGTAGTATTAGCTACAGTACCATCACTCTTCCACAATTGAGAGCCAGTACTACCATTGTTGGCAGTAAAGTACAAAATATTACTTGCTACTGTCAAATTGCTGGGGTTGGAACTACCAGAACCGGAGTTGAGATCAAGCATCCTGGCTTGAGGATACCCAGACAAGTCTAAGGTGTAGTAAGTGTTGGCAGAACCAGAGGTGTAAACGCGAATGTAATAAGTTCCAACCCCCAAATTGGCGTTTATAGTTTCATTCGTATTCCCTGATTGAGCGGATGTTTGAATTACACTAGCGTTGCTATCCAACAGTTGCACATCAGCATTGTCAATCAAGCCACTGAGGGTGAGATTGAATCCACTATTGGTATTAGACTTGAAAGTGTAGTAATCAACAGTGTCAATATTACCCACAAAATCGCTGAAAGTTTGGGAACTATTTAAAGTACCAATATCTTTCGCTGTAGATAAGAAATTAGGAGCTTGATCTGCTGCTATGGCTTGAGCAGAAGTACTAAGAGTGTAGTTTGTCGCTACCCCTGTAGCAGGAGTAACGAGAGCGTAATAAGTACCTGCATTCAAGCTGCGCCGAATGGTATCAATAGCAGTTCCAGATTGATTGGAACTTTGAATATTATTACCGTTAATATCTAGTAGTTGTAAATCTGCATTTCCTGTTGCTGGTGCTAAGGTAAAGTTAATTAGAGCAGCAGAAGTTAAATCAAAGCGATAATAATCTTTATTGTCAGATGAATTAACAAAATCTGAGTAGCTGTTAGTAGTTAATGGATTAATATTGCGAGCAGCTCCTAAAGTATTACCCGCATTATCTACTGGGTCTGAAACCAGCGAAATCTGCAAATTATAGTTAGTAAAACCTGATGTTCCCTGAACTACACGAATGTAGTATGTTGTTCCCTGATTAACATTGGTGCTGATAGACTCTGAAGCAGTGCCAGATTGAAGAGAACTGCCAAGAATTGTCCCTGAAGAGCTAAGTAAGTATACATCGGCATTATCCCCTAAGTTATTTAGGTTAATGCTGAGATTCCCGTTGTTATTTAATTGAAATTTGTAATAGTCATTATCATCTACAACTGCACCAGTACTACCTACAAAATCAGTGGTATTATAACTGCTGATTGTACCAATATCGAATGGGCTTGTAAATGTATTATCAGAGCGGTAACTTTCTAAGATGGTTTCAGATGAGAGACTGAGATTGTAGTTTGTATTACTCCCACCAAAACTGTTTGAGTAAACTTGAGCATAGTAAGTGCCACCAGCTAAGTTAGCACGTATTGATTCTGGGGTAGTACCTGACTTAGCAGAGTTATAAATAGAAGTGCCAGAACTATTGAGCAATTTTAAATCGGCGTTATTGCTCAAACCATCCAAGCCTAAAGTAACAATACTGGAACTACTAATAGTAAATTTATAAGTATCAAAGGTATCAGAGCTACTAAGAGAATTTTGAAATATGCTGGCGGTGCTAGTGAGAGAACCACCAATATAAGATGAAGATGTTGTATCTAAAGCCGTAGCTGTCGTACTTCCTGGATCAGGGAATCCTGAATAAGTTGCCATAGTTATTTATTATTTTCTGTAAAGCTCAAGCACATATACTGGCTACTACAAATTATTCATAGCAATGCAAAATAAGTTTATTACTGTTAATCGAGCACCAATTTTAAGTACCAGATCAGGAAGTTCTTGCAAATATCAAGTTGCTCATTTTTTCTAACAACTTATAATTTTTGTAACAACTTTATAGATTCATCTACAAAATAGCTGTTGCTATTGGGAATTAGGCAAAAAACACCGATAAAATAGCCTCAAACGTATATCTCAACGGGTTTTAACATCGTTTTACTTGGTTTGTTGATATATCTGGGTTTCAGGCGTTTTCGGGCATTTAGTGTATTTCCTTTACCCCGCAAGGGTTTGAGGCTTATTTATTCCTCAAAAATGTTTAAGTCCCGCTATGAAATTTTTAATCTTCTTTTGCATTTCTCTTTCAAACTTTATTGCAAATAGAATTTAACTCTTAGGTAAAAGATGATGCCTGCGTAAAAGTACTTAATTTATTTAGGCTAATTGTTAAAAAACTAAATTATTTATAAAAATAATTTTAGTATAAAAATTTTTCAGTTCTATCCTGATTAAAAGTATTTTCAAGGAAAGTAATCAACAATACCATATCTGTTTTCTTCTTTGCTAACTCGCTTAACCAAAGTATTTTTCGCGGCATTGCAATATGTTTCAAGCTACCGTCGCCGTCTCGTACTTTGGTATACTACTATTACTGGTATATTACTACTACTGCTTGCCAGTAGCCTTTATTTATACGTCCGCAGTACACTATTAAACAGATTGATGATACCCTTAAACATGCTAGTGGATATAGTGGAGCGCTGTCTAATAACCAGCCGTTGTGCGTCTACACTGATATTTGAGCCAATTAATACTGATGCAGATAAATTTCGCATTTAAGTACAAGATTTTTGGCAACTCTAAAGATTAAATTACTCAATTCCTCTATCCAAGACGACTATCAGATTCTTCTTCTCCGGCAATGCCAGCTTTCCCTGCTCACTCAGGGATGGATTATTTTTTACAGGACTTACGCAACTGGCACAGGGTGATCGCAATATTATAGTACCTAAGTACTATATAAAAGTTGTATACTTAGAGAGCATAGCTGAAATT
>NZ_JBALDA010000072.1:0-39331 GCF_036917535.1 Nostoc sp. | reverse complement strand
TCCCCGCATTCCCCTGTCCGAAAGTTGAGGCTGAAAGTTGAGCGCCATCAGTAAGTGACAGGGAAGTAGCATTGATGTCGATATTGCCAGCCTTATCCACACCTCCTGCTTGCACTCTGCTGAAGATGTAAGAGTTACCTGCAAGGTCAACAGCATTTTTTGCACTCACTGTCACATTCCCCGCATTCCCCTGTCCGAAAGTTGAGGCTGAAAGTTGAGCGCCATCAGTAAGTGACAGGGAAGTAGCATTGATGTCGATATTGCCAGCCTTACCCACACCTCCTGCTTGCACTCTGCTGAAGATGTAAGAGTTACCTGCAAGGTCAACAGCATTTTTTGCACTCACTGTCACATTCCCCGTATTCCCCTGTCCAGAAGTTAAGGCTTCAAGTTGAGCGCTATCAGTGAGTGACAGGTTTGCTGCATTGATGTCGATATTACCACCCTTACCGACACCACCGAAATCTACAAAACTTACGATAAAACCGAATGCAAGGTCAACAGCATTTTTTGCACTCACTGTCACATTCCCCGCATTCCCCTGTCCATCAGTTAAGGCTTCAAGTTGAGCGCCATCTTGTAATGAGAAGTCACCAGAATCGATAGTAATGTTGCCTCCTTTGCCTTTTGCTTCTTGTTCTACAAAATTGTCAATCATACTACCAAAACCAGCAATTTTGATTTCCCCGGTAGCATTAAGTGTAATATCCCCAGCAACACTTTTAGGTGTACCCAAACCTACCCCGATACCAGCATAAAGTCCACTTACGCCTAATATGTCTATATTTCGGGCATTGATTGCAATATTACCGCCACCAGCACCAGTGACAAATACACCTGCTTTATTGGTAAGCGATATATCAGCACGAGTCACATTAAGAGGAAATTTCAAGCTGAGATTATCCCGATTAAAAAGAAGATTGACATTTCCCGGTGCTGCTAACCCCCCTAATTCAACTCTCCCACCATAAGCATTTAAATTGCCGCCATCCATGCTGACATTACCGCCCACTAGCAGTAAACTTTTTCCATTAGGTACTCGTAAACCAGATGCTTTCAAACCTGATGGGTCTATTCCTGCTGGTGCAATTGACCTGTTTTCAATGCTACCAGCCTGAAGTTGATTAAAAAACAATGCCGAAGGATTAACTGTTAGTAATGCAGAAGGAGTCTGAGGATTAGTTGCACTAAATTCCAACCCATTACCAAACACAAATGAGTTCGCCGTAGTCGCTATAAAAGAACCGCTCACATCCAAACGCGCATTCTGTCCAAAAATGATGCCATTGGGATTGAGAAAAAACAAATTTGCACTACCATCTACCCCCAAAGTGCCGAGAATATTTGAGACCTTGCTCCCCGTCACCCGTGTGAGAATATTGGAGATTCCCGTGGGATTGGCAAAGTAAACGCGCTGCAACTGCCCTACATTGAATTCCTGAAAACTATGGAACAGGTTTGCACCGCGAATTGCTCCGCCATCAATGCGATCGCCAACACTACCTTTAATATTGACATTGGGAGTTATTCTTGAGGAGCGATCGCCCAATGTTCTATCAGGGATAATCTGGGCTAAAGCGTGATTTTCACAACAAAATATTATGACATAAGCAAGCACTCCAGTAATGCTAAAAACTCTTAATAAACCTGAGAGCCAATTCCTATTTCTACTAGATTGCCATATCATAACCAGCCTCGCCTGCTCATTTCCTACCTGTCAAAAGAAGCAGGGGAGCACGGAGCAAGGAGGAAGATTAAGACGGAACTTGTACTCCGCTCCAGTTCAAGCGCCCTGTAAGAGCGGGGCTTCTTTCCGAGACGCTTTGCGAACGTACCCATGCTCCGCTTTGCTTTGCGCTCCTCTTAAGGGCTTGCTCCCTTTGCTCCCTGCCCCCTTCCCCTCTGGCTCTTCGGTGAATATGATACATCAATCATGACTTTTCAAACATCTTCTTAGAACCCCGACTTTTAAAAAAAGTCGGGGATTCTAAACACCGAGGTAAAAACTATTTTAGTCAAGTTGTTGAGCCGATAAGCAATAAAGCAAGCAAGTTAAAACTCTCACCGAATTGTTGCTTGCACCGTCAACGGTTCACCATAAAAAATGCTAAATCGACCATCGGCAGCTTCAAAATATTCCACATCGAATAGCGTCTTTATCAAGCAACAGCCCCTTGTTTAGGCTGACGCATTGGACGTTTGCGCTCGCTTCGACGAACGCCTCCTGCCATTTTGTACTCATCGCTATTCTTGCCATACTTTGCAGCTACACTGACTAACATATGTTCTGTTAGTTCCATCAGCGATTTTTCGGCAAGTTCTAAGGTTCCCTGAGTCAGATCCACGGTGGAGAGGCTTGAGTTATATGCTTCTAACTTGTCTTGCGTTGTTTTGATGGCAGATGCAAAGGAGTCAATTGTTATCCCATTGCCTAAGTCTAAGGTGGGACTGATCGATTTCAAAGCCGCAATCCGACGCTGTGCTCTATCAAGTACTTTAGACCCGCGTTTTGGACGTGACATAAATCACTTTCCTATTATTAATAATGCGCCAGGACAAAAACTGAGTTCTATCCTGAACTGTACAGCACTAGGATAGACAGAATTTGGGTTACTTGACACCCGCACAATGCCGTATAAAATGATTTATTTATTACAAAATCATTAAATAGTTTTATGTAAATTCTTGGAGTTTGCCCGAATTCAATAAACGACTGCCCGAATTCAATAAACGACTGCCCGAATTCAATAAACGACTGCCCGAATTCAATAAACGACTGTCCGAATTCAATAAACGACTGTCCGAATTCAATAAACGACTGTCCGAATTCAATAAACGACTGCCCGAATTCAATAAACGACTGCCCGAATTCAATAAACGACTGCCCGAATTCAATAGATATTTTCTCTCAATGAGAGTAAAGTTTTAAAACTTAAAGTTAGATAATGCTTCCCAAAATAAAAAGTTACAAATCACTAATCAACCTCGCTTTACGGAGAAAGAATTGCAGCACCGTTTCTTCACGGGAAATAATATCAACCCTACCCTCCATGCCCAATTGAATGTGACATTGGTTTTTATCTTTACCTAAAACCAGAGTTTCCGGTTCAATAGTCACTTCATAAAAAGCACCAGACGCAGTAGCTTTTGGGCTAGTAGTCCCATTCATTGATGCATTTGTGCCATTGTTTTGAGGAGCGATCGCATCTGGAGAAATTGTCTGTACTTTTCCATTGAGAGTACCATAATCCGGGTAAGGACAAGCACTTACCCGCATTTGGACTTTTTGACCAATTTTTAACTTACTTTGCTCATCAGATGCCACCGCAGCTTTCAAAATTTGAGGTGCATCAGTGGGGACAATTTGCAATACTTCCTCGCCAGCACGCACAGTTTGACCTGGGTTTCGCAAATTGAGTTGGGAGATGATACCATCGGCTGTAGCTGCGATCGCGGTTTGAGCTAAATCTATTTCGGCTTGTTTGAGTTCGCTAGTATCGCGTTCTAACTGCTTTTCAGTTTCAATCTGTTGATTAACTAAGGCTTGACGTTCCTTTTCTATTGTTGCTTTGTTGCTTTCCCCTCCGGCTTTTTCTTGAGCTATCCTTTCAGTAGCAACAGTTACTTCTGTATTACTTGGATTTACGGCAACTTGGGCGCGTTGTCTTCTGGCAATGGCAGCAGATACTGCTTGTTGTAACCTTTCAATTGTCTGTTTTTGCACCTCCACTGCTGCTGCTTGCGCCTTTACCGCTTGCTCTTGCTGTTTGGCAGCTAATTGTGCTTCTTCAAATTGATCCTGAGATAGCGCCCCTTGGTTAGCTACAGTCTCATATCGTTTCTGTTTTGACTGAGCTGCACCCAAGGCAGCTTCAGCAGCATGGAGATTTGCTTGTGTTGTGTTTAACTGTGCTTCCCCAGCCTGCAATTCTTTCTCAGCTATTTTGACGTTGGCATCAGCTTCTTGAAGTTCGGAAACAGTGGTAAGATTTTTATCTTGATATTCCCGACGGCGACCGCTCAATTCGGCTTCGGCGCCAGTAATAATCCGGTTAAGGCGGTCAGTTTCGGCTCGAATCTGGCTATTAAGGGAACTAATCTGGGCATTGATTTGCACTAGTTGTAACTTAGACTGTTGAATACTAGTTTGCAATTGACTTTTTTTGGTTTGCAGACGAGAGTCATCGATAGTTGCGATCGCATCTCCTTTTTTGATAAGTTGATTTTCTTTGACATAAATGTGCATTACCTGACCTTCAGTCGCCGCTTGCACAATTCGCAATTCACCCGTCGGACGTACAACCGCCTGTCCTTGGACTGTAACCTTATACTTACAAATTGCCGCAAGTGGCACAGCTAATCCGAGAACGCAGAGAATAAACATTCCGCCCCATGTTGTCCAACGAGTAATTGGTGGGAGAAATTCGTTTGTTTGAATTGGGGGGAGAAAATTTGTGTTGCTAACCATGATGTCTTACGAATTACGAATTATCTTAATTAATGGTGGCAGTCTTACCGTTATGATGAGCTGGGGAAGATATTAGCGCCAACCCATTATAAGAGGGAAAAATATCATCTAAGAAATCTAAATGTTCGCCAGGTAAAGAGCGCAATTCTTCTGGTGTACCTTGGATTTTTAAGCGTCCTTGTTCTAAAAATACAATTAAATCTGCCCTCTGTATCACCTTGGGACGGTGACTAATTAAAATAGTCGTTTGATTGTGACGATAGGCTAAAAGTCTATCTAGTACTTCTCTTTCACTTACTGGGTCGAGTGCGCCTGTGGATTCATCTAAAATTAAGATTGGTGGCTGAGTAACTATGGCTCTGGCTATGGCTAATCGTTGGCGTTGTCCACCAGAAAGATTTGCCCCAAATTCTCCTAAAACAGTTTGATATTTATCAGGTAGTTTGCTAATAAATTCATCTGCACCTGCAATTTGACAAGCTCTGACAATTTCTTCAAAACTAAGATGGGGATAGCTAAACTGGAAGTTATCAATAATCGAACGACTCCAAAAGTGGGGTTCTTGAGGAACTAATACCACTTGTTGACGGAGACATTCTAAGGATAGGTCTTGCTGATTATAAAAACCATAACGAATATTGCCAGACTCAACTTTATATAAGCCAGTCAGCAATTTTGCCAGGGTACTTTTACCACAGCCAGATTTGCCAATTAAAGCAATGACTTTACCGCCAGGAATAGTTAAGGAAAAATCTTGTAGGAGGTCAACTCTACCTGCGTGATGAAAGTTAAGTTCAGTGCAAGTAATATCTGCATGACCAGGAATTTGTGCCCAAGGCTTTTTAAAATCATTTTCGGATTCTGGGGTAGCGTCAATCACTTCTGTCATGCGTTGCAGGACTATCTGGGCTGTGATAAACTGCTCTACTAAGCCGATGGCAGCACCTAAGAAGCCAAGAAAGTTACCACTCATGCCGTTATATGCCATTAATTGCCCGATTGTTAAGCTGTGATTAATGACTAAATAGCTACCCATCCAAAGGATGCCAATACTAATGAAGGTGGAAAGAATGCCAGTAACTGTACTGCTATACAGTCCCAGTTTCATCACACTCCAGCCCAAGTTGGCGAGGCGACCATAATTCCTTTGGTATTCTGACCAAGCTTGGGGAGTGGCTTGGGTAGTTTTTAATACTTGGATGCCGCGAAATGTTTCTACCAAAAAGCCTTGGTTTTCTGTACCAGAAACAATTAGATTTCGGGTTTTCTGGCGCATCGCAGGTAAGAAAAGCAGGTTAACACCCGTGACAATTATAAATGCAACAATGGAAGCTAGAGTTAGTTCCCAACTGTAAAAGAGCATAAAACCCAAGGAAATTACAGCAATAAAGAATTGACTGGGTAATCCGAGGACAATTTGGGAAACTAAGTTATTGATGGCTTTGACATCGGCAATGCGGCTGACAACTTCCCCGCTGCGTCGTCCTTCAAAGTAGGAAAGGGGTAAATGTAAGAGTTTGCGTCCGTATTCTAGAATTAGTCCTAATTGCAATTTTTGACCAAAGTGACCGATGAGGTGAGATTGGACTAAACTAATGGCGCTTCTAATCAAGTTCATGGCGATAACGCCAATGGCAACGGTGGTTAGTAGTTGGGTATCACCTCGTACTAAGACATCATCGGTGAGGAGTTGCATCATAAAAGGAGATGCCAAAGAAAGCAGTCCAATGGCGATGTTAATGGCGATCGCTTGAGCGAGAATAGAGCGATAGGGCCAAACCCGTTGCAGATATCTTCCCAGTCCGTCAATTTTATCTGATTCTTGTTGATAAAAACGACTGTCGTCTGGAGTCAGCAGTAACATGACGCCATTACCCCAACCTGCCATTAACTCTTGACGGGTAAGATGACGAATACCAACACCAGGGTCGGCGATGACGTATTTTTTACCTTTTTGTCCGTATAATACTACCCAATGGTAGCCTTTCCAGTGGATAATTGCTGGTAGGGGAGCTTGATCTAATTGGTCAATTACTTGGGGAGTGGCTTTAACTTGGCGGGCATTGAATCCTAATACTTCTGCACCTCGCTTCAATCCCAGCAAGGATGTTCCTCTAGAACCAGTGCCTACGGCTTCTCGAACGCGGTTGAGAGTAAATGTGCGTCCGTGGTGTTTGGCAATGGTGGCAAGACTTGCAGCACCGCAGTCTTCTTCACTGTGTTGTAGAACTATCTGGTATTTCATTTTCAAGACCAATAGCAAGGGAGAAAGAGATATCGGGGCTTTCGCCCCGATAGGACAGGGATGCAGTTGAAGCTTACACGAAAAGCTTTAGCTTCAACTGCGCTATTTTTATGACAATTGCCTTATTCAAAGGCATCAAAAGGTAGATTCTATGACTTTGTAAGTCAGTGTGTACTGGGAACCACTTCCGGACAAGGTTATGGTTGTCGGCGATTGCAGGCCGTTGATTGTAAAGCCACCCATGAAGTCATCACCGCTCCAAAAGCCATCATCATCGTAGAGACCAACGAATGAGCCGTTATCGACCCCAACATGGAGCAGGGGGTCGAAATCCTTATTACTCCCTGATCCCATGCCACCGCTCCAAACCTTATTCCCGTTAACCTTGAGCATGGTATCGTCGTCACCTAATATATCTGCACCTGCATTCACGCAATACAGCTGTTTGATCACAAGATCGTAAGCAGCACCGCCATTGAGGTCTGCTCCTTCTTCAGGAGTTAAATTAGTAAATAATTGTTCTTTGTTAGCCATGATTTTCTCCGTTTGATATTGTTAATTGTTACTTTTTTTGACTTTGAAAAGTCACCAATTAGGCATTAATTAAATGCCCAATTCAGAGATAATTAGATAAATTATAATTCACCTTATTTGCACCTTTTTTGTAGTACTTACTAAGTGAACCTCTCTGCATATCACTCTTTACGACGACTTTGAGTTTTTATGCATTTGGAACAGAACTATTTTTAAAAATCTGGTAAATCCTTATGCATAAAAAAATCGGGGTACTTGCCCCGACCTTATATTGTATTCAGCTTCTTAACCCAGATTTTTGAGTAGTGACTCTTTGATCTGAACCAAGACAGTTAAGAAAATTGTCGGTTGGGTTAAGCAAAGCGCAACCCAACAAAGTCCCGGAAATGTTGGGTTACCCTGCGGGATCTTGCTACGTTCCTCAACCCAACCTACACACTGTGCCTACGGGTTCTCGAACGCGGTTGAGGGTAAATATGCGTCCGTAATGTTTGGCAATGGTTGCAAGACTTGCAGCACCACAGTCTTCTTCACTGTGTTGGAGGAATTTGGTATTTCATTTTTCTGATGTGATGATTGAAGAGAAAATACAATCGAGTCTTGTGACCCGATTGTATTAAGTATTTATTTTTTATATTCAAACCTTTGGCTGCTTGGGGTATAGTCTAAAGTAGTTGGTAAGAGCGATCGCTTAGCAGTCCCTCAAGACGCACCGATTGCGATCGCCACAAGATGTCCACCCCACTCTTTACTATTAGGTCTGACTGGAATGGCACTAAGAAAAGCCCAAAGGCTTGTGTAGCCTCGTTCCCAGTCTTAAGACTGGGAACGTATTCCGAGAGGCTCTGCCTCTCGTCAAGAAAGAGGAGGCGGAGCCTCCTATGATGGATTCCGAGCCTGGAGGCTGGGAAGCAGTCAGGGCAAGGGCTGTATCTTAACTTAGTGCCATTCAGGTCTAACTGAGTAGGGACTCTTTAAAATGTCAGACAACCAGTTCAGTTAGACTTCGTAAAATTCATATCTCCTTCCTGGTGCTAGATCCTGAATCTGATTTTGTACCCCTGGTAGCAGTAAACTAAGATCCCAACTTGCTGTAGCTGTTGGATCTAGACCTAGAAAATCTGAAACTTGCCCTGGGGCAATGGCAAGATTACTGCCAGCGTTAGGAGCATCATAGGCTAAGTTATAGGACAAATTGTAGTTAGTGGCATTTGTTATTTGAAGAACTGTCGGGTTGGGCGTAGGGAGACCAATATTAGTACTTAAAGTTCTTTGGACAGGCACGGCGGCCCTAGCTGGACCGGCATCTCTAATTGAAATTAAATACTGTCCTCCCTCAATTATTGCTCCTTCTTCGAGAGTTAATTCGGTGAACAGTTGTTCTTGAGCAACAACAGAATTGTTAGAAGTAGAAGTGATGGTATCGATATTTAACATGGTTTTTCTCCTTGTTTAATTAGGTTATGCAAAGAGAATTAGGTAAGTTTTAACACGTTGCATATTTGCGGGATGAATTTGCGGTTGTAACCATCGAAATTTTGTTCTTGACGAAATCATCGAATGATTCAGCAAGCCCCCAAAGAAAGCATCTTTTTAGTGTTACTTACTAAATGAACTTCTCTGCATATCACTCTCTACGATGACTTTTAGTCTTTATGCACTTGGATTGGAAAATTTTTGGAAACATCTGTAAAGTCCTTACGCAGCAAGGAATTAGCTTTTGCTTCTATGGCTGTATAATTGAAATCAGCTATGTTTCAAACAACGGCAAGTATTCCATGCAACCCCGACAGGGCATTGTTGAAATCTTTTCTACCTTTGTGCAATTTGATCTAGACCAATTTAGTGGTTGGGCAACAGATGCCAAACTGCGACGCAGTATGAAAGTTTGCCTGGGGGGAACATCAACTGAGAAATCAGATACCTTTTGGGCACTTTACTGGTATAGAGTTTGGCAGACTGAATCTAGTGCTGTGGCACTTGCACATATTTCTGCTTATTTACAAGAGGTGTGCTATTGGACAGCCAGAAAATTCGCCCTCAACTTTCCCACACAATCGTCTGTAGCAGACTGTTTTCAGATGGCGATCGCTCATATTAACAAAATACTCAAAACTTTTAATCCTGAATACAGTTCGCATTTAAAATCCTATGCACAATTAACTTTTGAATCGATTATCAAAGATGCACTGCGTTTACAGCGGGAAGCAGACATTTGCTCAGACTGGGCATTATTGCATAAACTCAGCCGCAAACGACTAGTGCAGTCATTACAAAATGCCGGATTTAACGCCGAAAGCATCGAGAGTTATGTTTTAGCCTGGGAATGCTTTAAGGAACTCTACACAAGTGACAATAGAAAAATTCGTCAGCTTGCCAAACCAGATGCTCGGACTTGGGAGGCTATTAGTAATCTTTATAATGCAGAACGTTTCAGCCGATTAAGTTCGCCCACTGCCACAGTCAATCAGCAAACCATAGAAACCTGGGTATTATCTGCTGCTAAAGCCGCCCGTAATTTACTCTATCCTCAGATTGTTTCCGCAGACGCTCCCCTCAAAGAAGATGAGGGTAATTTATTAGATATACTGCCTGTAGATTTGCAAACATCTTTACTAACGGAAATTATTGAGCAGGAAGAAGTTGCGAATATGCGATCGCAGCAAACTCAGTTAAACCAAGTTTTGTACAAAGCGATCGCTGCACTCGATGCTGAGTCTCAAAAAGTACTACAAGCTTACTACGTTCAACAACTGACTCAACAAGAAATTGCTGCACAGTTAGAAATTAAGCAATATACTGTTTCCCGTCGCCTTAGCAGCATTAAAAAGTCATTGCTTTTGACTCTCACGCAATGGAGTCAAAACACCTTGCATATTTCCCCTAAATCCGACGTAGTAGATGCCATAAACACAAGTTTAGAGGAATGGCTCAAAATTCAATATAGCCATACCCAGATTCAATGAGCAGACAAGAAATAATACCAATTTGAAAAAAGAATGCGACAGATACATACTCCTAAACCTTTGTTCTCTCTGGGTTTCTTAATTTTGAATTTTGAATTTTGAATTGGTATAATTTTGTCTCTCCCCTCTCCCTACTATGGTCTTTATATGGAGCTATTTTAAAATTATTTATGTTGAACCCACCTCCCCCATTTACTATTGACTCACAGCATTTATACTTAGAAATTAACCAATCTCCAGAGGCGCAAGAACAACCATACTCAACAGCTGGTGCTTGTCAACGTGGGTGGATAAATCAAAAATGCTTGCAAGCATTTTTGCCTTGGTTCAAGGAGGAAATTGCTCCCACCGCCAGGGTTTATCCTAACAGTGCGGCATTGCCGAGTTTTTGGGAAGTAGTCAATGGCACAGCTATTACTTTTGATCGCGATCGCCTTGTATTAATTCCCACCTTGGCAATGGATGACAATGAGTTGCGCGTACCGCAAGAATGGGTAGATATCCCAGAATGGGTTGCTGACTATTACATAGCAGTACAAGTTAATCCCGATGATGGCTGGATGAAGATTTTTGGCTATACAACCCATCAAATTCTGAAAACAAAAGGGATTTATGATGCTGGCGATCGCACTTACAGCTTGGAAAGTGAAGATTTAATTCCAGATATTAATGTGCTGTGGGTTACACGCCAACTTAATCAGCTAGAAGCCTTACGTGCCGAGATTGCACCTTTAGATTCTATTACCAAAACCCAGGCAGAAAACCTTTTAGAAAGATTAGGCGATCCCAATGTGAAATTTCCGCGTTTGGCAGTTCCATTTTCACTCTGGGGTGCGCTCTTAACACATAGCGGTTGGCGAAAAAAGTTGTATGAACTGCGTCAGGGTTTACTCATACAGTCGTCAATTCCGCAATGGTTACAGACAGGAGTAGCCAATTTAGCTCAACAGTGGGGATGGGAAAAAAGAGAATTCATCGTGGTACCTGCCAGAATGCGGAGTGCAGAACCAGTTCTCGGCTTGTCTCGGCAAATAATAGTTGCAGAGCAAACATACGAGTTACGCATTTTTCCAAAAAGCACTTCTGAGAACTATGTTTGGCGTTTTGAATTGCGAAGTACAACTCTTGATAGTCAAATTCCTGCTGGCTTTAAGCTCCGACTACTAACGGAAGACTTACAAGCTTTTGAAAATAATCAAGATACGGCAGTAACTCCTGTAGATATGTTGTATTTGGAAGTAATTTTGGAACTAGGAGAAGGATTGGTTTGGGAAATAGAACCTACACCTGAAGACTATGACCGAGAGATTTTGCGGTTTTAAGTGTTACCTTCAAAAATCTTCACGTTTAGCCTGTATTATTTGCTCTTACACTGAATTTAACTACACACAGTAGGCAATTCATTTAGCAACCAAGATATATATAGCAGGGTGTAAGGGCACGGTAGTGCCCATTGGTGTCAATTTAACGTAGAAATCCTTGTCAAGACGTGATATTGAGTTAATTCGCTTATGGTTACTCACAGCGTCACTCCATCTCGGTTTTGTCTAAAACCAAAACCGCCCCTCCCCGATGCCTTGGGGCTACGGTGTACACACAAGTCAAATTACCCCCCTCAATCCCACGCCACTTGCTACAACGGAGGGAACCTCCCTTCGGGTTCGGGGGTTCGCAATCGACGGGAACCGCCAAGACTGCGACCCCCTCACCGCAACGCAGTGGCTCCCCTTGTAAAGGGGAGAAGCCGGAAATCGAGTTCCCTTTTAAAGGGGCTGGTGAATTGTCGCCCACTAACTAACCTTGCAAACGGGAGAAGCCGGAAATCGAGTTCCCTCCCCTTTGCAAGGGCAGGGTTAGGGTGGGGTAAAGCGTATGCGGGACAAGCATTTGAGCTTAAGTTGACACCAATGGGCAGTGCCGTGCCCTACGGGTGTACCTCACATAGATACAACTCAACATCTAGGGAGAACTAGCTGTGGACAAGTTAATCATCTTAAAGTTAGGGGAGGGAAACTTTGAACAAGGTTTTACCGTGACTCTACAGATTGGCAATGAAAATGTCCGCCCGACTGTGGAAATTACAGGTGAGCTTCCCCCCAACCCGGAAATTCTCCGCGATTATCACCGTTGGCAATCTATTTATCGTAATTTAAGGCTGCCATCTCGTCCGATTGGTTTACCTAAAGAACTTAACCAAGTCCCCAGCCTAGAATACTGCCAACAAGTGAGTGAGGAATTTAAAGTAAGTTTTAATACTTGGCTTGCTTCCGATTCCTTTCGTTCTATCCGCGAGAAATTGTTAGAAAAACTCATGCTTGCGGATAATATCCGTATGCTTTTACAAACCAAAGACCTGCGATTACAGAAATTCCCTTGGCATCTTTGGGATTTGCTAGAACGTTATCCCCAGGCGGAAATAGCCATGAGCGCTCCTGCCTACGAACAAGTCAATCTTAACCGCATAGCAACTACATACGATAAAGTAAAAATCTTAGCGATTTTGGGTAACAGTCAAGGTATTGATACCAAAGCAGACCAGGCGCTACTTAATTTATTACCCAATACAGACATCACTTTTTTAGTTGAACCACAATGTCTTGACCTTACCGATCAGCTATGGGATCAGAATTGGCAGATTCTATTTTTTGCCGGACATAGTTCCACTCAAGAAACGAATCAAACAGGAAGAATCTACATCAACCAAACAGAAAGTCTAACAATTAGCCAGTTAAAGTATGCCTTGAAAAAGGCAGTAGAACGAGGTCTACAACTAGCGATTTTCAATTCCTGTGATGGCTTGGGATTGGCATGGGAGTTTGCAGATTTACATATTCCTCAAATTATCGTGATGCGAGAGCCTGTACCCGATCGGGTGGCGCAACAGTTTTTAAAGTATTTTTTAGAAGCCTTCGCACGGGGAGGTTCGTTGTATTTAGCTGTAAGGGAAGCACGAGAAAGGTTACAGGGACTAGAAAACCAATTTCCCTGCGCTACATGGTTGCCTGTGATCTTTCAAAATCCGGCTGAGATGGTGTTGAATTGGGGGAAATTGTTTAGAAATACACCCAATCTTCCTGCATCTTTGTCTCAAACCACGCCTGTTAGAGGAACCACAAATCGGCTTGGCTTCTCATTGATCTTACTGACAAGCATGGTAGTAACTGGAATATTAATCGGGATACGGTATTTGGGTGTGTTGCAACCATTAGAGCTAAATGCATTTGACCAACTGGTACGCTTGCGTCCTCCTGAAAAACCAGACTCACGCCTACTGGTTGTGACTGTGACTGAAGAAGATGTGCAAGCGCAAAAACCGGAAAAACCTCAAGGTTCGTTGTCAGACAAATCACTTGGCCAACTGTTAGAAAAATTAGAGGCATATCAACCGCAAGTTATTGGTTTGGATATATACCGAGATTATCCAGTGGCTAAGGATTATCCAGCATTAGCAGAACGAATGCGAAAGAGCGATCGCTTTGTGGGGGTATGTCAACTCAGCGATCCTCAAGCAGGAAAACCAGGTGTGAAACCACCCCCAGAACTTTCTTCACAGAATCTCGGTTTTAGCGATATTGTTGCCACAGATTCAGATAATGTCGTGCGTCGCCAGCTGTTAGCGTTAACTCCTTCACCCTCATCTCCTTGTACTGCGCCCTATGCCCTGAACGTTGAACTTGCGCTGCGTTACCTGCACACCAAGGGAATTCGGTTGCAGTTTACCTCTGATGGCGCATGGAAACTGGGGAAGCTGACATTTAAACCAATAGAAGCTCATACCGGAGGTTATCAAGGGGTTGACGCTTTTGGACACCAAATTTTATTAAATTATCGTTCTTCTCCTTCACCAGAAGCGATCGCACCAAGCATGACCTTACAACAAGTGCTAAGGGGTAAGCTAAATGCCAATGCAGTCAAAGATAAAATAGTTATTATTGGCACAACAGCAGAAACTTTTGGTGATTACTGGTTAACTCCCTACATCACTCCTCAAGGGAAATTACAGGCAATACCAGGAGTATTTTTACAAGCCCAGATGGTCAGTCAACTGCTCAGTGCTGCTTTGGATGGACAACCTCTGTTGTGGACTTGGCCGCTTTGGTGTGAAGTAATTTGGATTTGGGGTTGGTCTTTTTTAGGCGGTTTGTTTACTGCTTATCTGCACCGATTTATTTATCTAAGCTTGGCAGGAGGAATAGCCATTATTAGTTTATACGTTAGCTGTTTTATATTCTTAATTGTATATAGTTGTTGGGTTCCCCTCATTCCTACTATGTTGGCTTTAGTAGGTAATGGTTTAATAGCTATAACTTACTTAAACAGGAAATTTAAAAATTAATAATAATGCCAATTTGAAGTATTAAAATTACCGTTTATCAGGCAGAAGTTAGGAGTTTTTATGAAAAGTTATTGGCAAAAAATCCAATTAATCGCTGTATTTGGAATGACTTTGTTGGGAATTATCGGCTATTCTGCAATGATTTCGATGACATCAGGTGCGGCCATTCCTAAGAAATTTTCGCCTCCTCCGCCTCCTCCAGACAGGGGTGCAGCAGGCGATCGCGGTGGAGCTGCAAGTCGTGGTTGTGGTGTTAGTAATCAGTCTGTTATTGCACTTGTACCTATATACCAAGAGAGACTCAAACAAGGACAAACAGAAGCTGTTTCTGTTACTAAAGTTTGGGGCTTAACGAATGAGGAACATCCAACTTTTTGGTTTTTTGTCCCCTATAAAAAATCTATAATTGATTCTATTGAGTTTGTTCTCAAAGATGAGTCAAGTAAACCAAGTCAAACTCTTTACCGAACAATAGTAACAATACCAGAAGTACCAGGAATTATTAGCATTCCCTTAAGCACAAATAATCCACCATTGCAAGTAGACAAGATGTATCACTGGTTTTTCAAAATAAAAGTCATTTGCAATCCACAACAACCTCCAGAACGAGAGTATGTGGAAGGATGGGTGCAACCGGTCAATGTAAATCCTAAATTAGTAGATAGCTTGAAGCAAGCAACTCTTCAGCAACGGGTAAACCTTTATGCCGAGAATGGTATTTGGCACGATGCCTTGACTACTTTGGCTGAATTACGTCTTAGCAAACCTGAAGATCCAACTATAGCAGTGGAATGGATGAATTTGCTTAAATCCGTAGATTTAGAGAATTTAGCTAAACAACCTCTGATAAAATGTTGCCAAGTCAATGCAAAGTAGCACGCTCCTTCGGGGAATTCAAAATTCAAAATTCAAAATTCAAAATTGAAGACCCCACGGATAAATCCGGGAGCTTGAATTAATGTTGCTTTGCATTTTTATTTTCTATAAATAAATTTAGGGGTTTGTACTTTTTTCTTTCTGGTCAAAACTGGCTTATTCGAGGAGGATTTGATCGTGACTGTGCGATTCGCCTCAACTTTATGCTCAGTCTTTGCGTGGCGATACTAAGCCAAAAGTAGAGGAATTTGCAGCGATCGCTCAGGCAATTATATCATGTCCGCTTAATTAGTTATGCTTAATTAGTTATTATTCTGGGCATCTATGCAAAAATCTTAAAACCCTCTTTCCCCCTGCTCCCTGCCCCCTGCCTTATCCTAACAGTAATTATTTACGCCGACCTACTTATCGTCGCCAGCCTAAATTTAAATAAAATTTTCTTACCAAACTTTATTCATATTCAAAATAAACCCAGGCAATACCAACTCACCGCTAACGGTAGCAGGATTATCTAAACATTCTTCTGGCAATCCAGGACGATAAATATAAACTTTACGCTGCTTACGGTCAATTAACCAGCCTAACTGTATTCCTGGCTCATTCATATATTCCTCCATTTTTTCTTTCAAAGTCTGGAGGTTGTCGCTGGGAGATTTGAGTTCGACTACAAAATCTGGACAAATGGGTACAAACTTTTCTTGTTGTTTTGGAGACAGAGAATTCCACCGTTCTAGTTTAATCCAAGAAGCATCTGGGGATCTGTTCGCACCTGTTGATAGTTTAAATCCAGTACTAGAGTCAAAAGTTATACCTGTACTATCTTGTTCCGACCACACCCACAGTTGCCCAAAGATGTTGCCTCCACGGTTGCCTGTTGTTCCACCTGTAGGCGGCATAACTGATATCTCTCCGAATTTATTCCGCTCAATACGTAAGTCACGATTCACCTGACAAAACTCAAAAAATTGTTCGTCTGTCATTTGCATTGATGACGGAATTTGCAAAACCAAAGGAGATGAAAACATCGGGATTTCCTCCAGCTTTAGATGCCTAGCCCACTGATTATATTCTCACGCAAAAAAGCAAAGACGCAAAGTTATATCTTGGCGTCTTTGCTTTTGTATCCGAAACCATTTTTAGATTTACTTGTTAGGCTGAGGAGTTACCCGCAGATAAGGTTTAACTTCCTCATAACCTTTGGGAAATTTCTGTTTGAGTACTTCTGGATCTTTGAGTGAGGGAACAATTACAACATCCTCTCCATCTTTCCAGTCAGCTGGTGTCGCCACGCTGTAGTTATCAGTCAATTGCAGAGAATCAATCACCCGCAAAAGTTCATCAAAGTTGCGTCCCGTGCTGGGAGGATAGGTGAAAGAGAGACGGAGTTTCTTATTGGGGTCAATTACGAAAACCGATCGCACTGTCACAGCTGCATTAGCATTGGGGTGGATCATATCGTAAAGGTCTGCAACCTTACGATCTGCATCTGCCAAAATTGGGTAATTAAGAGTGGTGCTTTGAGTTTCTTCAATGTCTCCCACCCAGCCTTTATGGGATTCTACGTCATCAACGCTGAGTGCGATCGCTTTGACATTGCGCTTGTCAAATTCTGGTTTGAGCTTGGCAACTGTGCCAAGTTCTGTTGTACAAACAGGTGTAAAATCAGCAGGGTGAGAGAACAGCACAACCCAGCTGTCACCCGCCCATTGGTAAAAATCGATGTCGCCGTGTGTTGAGGCTTGCGTAAAGTTGGGTACTGTGTCACCTAGACGGAGAGCCATGAGAGATTACCTGTAGTTAGAAAGGCATATATATTCTAGTATGCCATCATGACATAAACCCCTATTTCCCAATCGGGCTTTAGCGGTTTGAAACAAAATTTTAGGTTGTCAACACTCTCGGATAAAGGACGAAAGAGAGGTAAAAACTATACTTACTTAGATCGTGCTCATGCAATCGCATTTCAATCACTAATGACTCATCAATGACTTTTGTTTTTGTGAATAATCAGTGAAACCAAGCCATCTATGAAGCGATCACACTCCATTGGTAAAATATTCCCACCATGCAGCATATCTCGCATAATCACAAAATGGATCAGTGTTCCCGTAAGCGTTCGTGCTGCAACTTCAGGATCAGCAAGCTGAAGTTTAGGATGAGTCGCAAAGTACTGCGTCAGAAAGTCAATATTTGGCTTTTCAATATTCTGAACAAATTCCTGTCCCAGTTCTGGGAAGCGTCCTGACTCCCCAATGATAATTCTGAAAAACGCTAGCTCTTGCGGGTTGTAAGTAATACGGTCAAGTATTTGAGTAGCATAACGTTTCAAAAATACAATCGGCTCCTCTCCCAATGGTGGAAGCTCTTGTTGGTGAAAAAAGTGTACTCCCACAGCTATTCGTTGGATAAGCGCGGTAAATAATACTGCTTTATCGGCAAAGTGTCGGTAAACTGTGGCTTTAGAGACTCCTGCGGCTGCCACAATTTTATCGATCCTGGCACCTGCATAGCCATGCTCCAGAAACTCCTGCATCGCTCCACGCAGGATGGCTTCGGTTTTTTCAGGGGACAACTCCCGCTCAGCACTCTTAACGTTACTCATCACTCAATTTCCCCGTTTTGCTAGGAATCCACTAACGACATTGACTAATTTCTAGCATACCTCTTGACAAGACGAAACTGTTTTGTTTCAATAAAATTAATTGAAACAAAACAGTTTCGTTTCAATTAATTTGTTGATAAGGATCTTCCCGTAAAAGTATGGGTGTTGGATAAGGACTTGATTTTATTCACAACGCTCTAAGCTCGTTTCGGTTTCGTTTTTCCTCGTTGTATTCATCGGGGGATTCGGCGACCAGCTCGAGCAGTATCCGCTTGCGAACGACCAGCGCTTATTGATCATCGGCGCGTTGGAGATACTCTTTCCAGGCTTCGCATCGGTGAGCGAACGGACGTTGCTGCCGCCTAAAAGTAGCAACTCGAAATACAGATGAATTAAGGAGATTATGAAAGATGACAAATAATAGCGATACGGTAGCTACCATCCCCTCGGATGTCGATGTCGCGATCATCGGAGCCGGTATCGGCGGGCTAGCTGCCGCCGTAGCACTGCGGAAGGCTGGCATCGAAGCCCACGTGTACGAACGAACCAAAGTCCTTAAAGCAGTTGGCGGAGCTGTCGTCATCCGCGAACCCAGTGTGCGGCTGTTTGAGGCATGGGGCATCGCCGACCGCTTCCATGCCGAGGCTGTGCAGATTCCGCTGATCGAAGTACGTGACAGCGACGGCGAACCCATTGGGACGATCTCCGCCGACCCGACTGGCGACGGCAGGGCTTACTCTGTGCATCGCGCCGATGTCCAAGCTCTCTTGCAGGAGGGCGTGGATCAGCAGCACATCCATCTCGGCATGGAATGCGTCGAGGCATTTGAAGACGGTGAGCGCGGTGTAGTCAGGTTTGCAGACGGGCAGCAGGTTCGCACCAAGGTCGTGATCGGAGCCGACGGCATCTGGTCCGTGGTTCGCAAGTTCGTTCATAACGACGAGCCCATCTTCTCGAAGCTGGTCGTCCTCCGTGGACTCGCGCCTAGTTCCGCGATGCCTGAAGGCACGCTAAACAACCGGCTCTACCTCTGGCGCCAAGAGTCCCGGGTGATGCTGCTGCTGCCTCTGCGCGGGGGTGCCGAGGTTGCTATGGACACCAGCATGGAGTACGACACCCCGCCGAAGGATCTCTGGACGAGCGAGGTGCCAATGTCGGTTTTACTTGATTACTTCAAAGGCTTCGACTCTGCCATAATCAACCTGATCGAAGCTGGGACGGTTCCGGTTCGGGCAAACCCTGTCTACGAACGCGAACCCATCCACACCTGGAGCACTGCACACATTACCCTGCTGGGCGACGCGGCTCACCCTATGGCTCCCCGCGTAGGTCAGGGCGCGAACCAAGCGATTCAGGATGCCGATGCTTTAGCCCGGGCATTGAGCAGGGAAGGAATGAGGAATGTTCCCGATGCCCTGCGCCGCTACCATGAGGAACGCGCACCGATAACTAAAAAGATGCAACTTCTTTCGAGGTCCTTACCCCAAATCAACTTCTTCGTTTGACGAGTGATGTAAAAGGGACTGGGGACTGGGGATTAGGGATTGGGGATTGGGTGTCAAATCGAAAAATTATGGTGGGGGCTATTACCCAAAGCAAATTTTAAAAACTTTCCCAGTCCCTGAGCGGCGTTCCTCCCCCACTATACATTTATGTTTTTCACCTCGTTCTACTTACGGAATTTTTTGTATTCTCTGCGTTGTCACTTTAAGTAGCAGAATTTTTTGGTAGGCTTGGATTGTTTGCTTGGCGATCGCATCCCAGCTAAAATTTTCCAAGGCATACTTTTGGGCATTTAATCCCCGTCGTTGGCGTTCTTGGGGATTTTGCAATGCCTCTTGCAGTAACTCTACCAGTGCTTGGACATTTGTTGGGCCTACCCAACCCGACTCACTATCACGTATCTGTTGACAAATATGCACTTGGTCAGAAATGACTACGGGTACACCTGCAACCATCGCTTCAGCTACAGCAATCCCAAAATTTTCGTAGTAGGAAGGTAAGACAAATAAATCAGCAGTTTGTAGTAAACTAACTTTGAGTTCACCAGTGACAAAGCCTGTAATTGTAGCGTGCGATCGTAATGGTGAATTTTGAATTTGGGATATTATCTTTTGTTCGTAATCTGGTTCTTGGGGATTAGTACCAGCTAAGACAAAATGAAACTTATAACCAATCGCTAATAGCTTCTCTAGCGCCGGAATCAACAAATTCAACCCCTTTTTCGGGTCAATTCGTGACATAAACAGCACCAATGGTACATCCTTTGGTAGTTCTAACTGACTACATACATTTTTAATAGAAGATTGATGGGGAATCACACCCAAGGGAATCACCAAATCTGGTGTAGATACTCCAAATCGTTCTGATATTTTAGCTTCTTGGTCGCTGGTAAAATGAATTGCTGCGGCACTAGCTAAATTTTGACGTTCTATAATTGCGGTATAAAGCTGTTTTAATTGCTTTTTCTTCTGTAAATCAGCCGGATCAAGAGTACCCAAAGGACGGAAAATATAAGGTAGCTTTTGTTGACGACACACAATAGCAGCAGCACTAATTATTGGTGAGAATAAAGCATGAATATGTGCTATGTCAAACTCGTGAGCATGACGTTTTAGCCAGTTTAATAAATCTAGGGAAAATTTGTAGCGACGAAACGGGGCACAACGAAAGTAAATTATTTCATAGCCATCTTGTTTAATGGGGCGATTTAAAGGAACATCCAGAGGTGTTTGACCATTATCACCATTACTATCAGTTGTGAGAATTGTAACTTCTACTCCCTCTTTTGCTAACGCTGGAGCTAATCCTAGTACCATTTGACTAGGGCCACCGTAAATTAGAGAAATTGAGGGGACAATTTGTAATATTTTCATTTTTTTGTCATTTGTCATTTGTCTTTCGTCATTTGTCCTTTGTCCTTTGTTATTCACTAATGACTAACTCTTGATAAAATTCTAATTGCTGTTTAGCCAAAGCTTTATTTGTATATTGAATCATTGCTTTTTGATAACCCATTTCACTTAGAATATGAGCAAAATCAGGTTTATCCATTAATTGAATTAAGCAATTAGCAAGAGCTTGAGCATCACCTTCAGGAAATACTAAGCCAGCATTACCAATTACATAGGGAATTTCCCCGGAATCAGAACCAATCACGGGAATTTGGCAAGCCATCGCTTCAATTAGTACATGACCAAATTGCTCTTTCCAGCCAGCAGAAGTTAAGGTTTTAAACTTGTAAGTTGTTTCTGAAGGTAATACTAAAGTACTCATTAAGTTGATATAGCTTGCAACTTCATGATGAGGAACACTTTCTATCAAAATTAATCGTTCTTTAATATTGTTTTCTGCCGCTATTTTGATTAATTCGCTTTGCAACTCTCCCCGTCCCAATAACAGTAATTTCCAAGGTTGATTTTTCAAAGTTGCTAAGGCTTGCAAAAGCGTCAACAAACCCTTCTCTTGCACAAATCGCCCAACAAAACCTACTACAAAATCCTCTTTTTCAATGCCCAACTTAGCTGCTAGCTCTGGCTGGTTTTTGGGAGTAAATAAACTTTCATCTACACCCAGTTGTGGCATGACTTTAATTGCCCCTGTATATCCCCGTTGCCGCAAAACTTCTGCTCCATCTTGATTGCCAGAAATAATGCCGTGGCTGTGGTTAAGGTTATATTTTTCTAATAAAGCAACTGGTAGTTTCAGTTCATAAGGAAGATTCCACCAGGTAAAAAATACATTTCTTGCCTTGAGTCCTAATAGCTGATTTAAGGCAATCATTTGAGTATAAGCCAATGCTCTAGACCCTTGTTCCACTTGGATGATTTGCGGATGAAATTGTTTTAATAAAGATATCAAATCAGCGCCAAAGGTAAGGAGTCCCTGATGATTTTGACTAAAATTAGAAACTGGAACTATTCTAAATCTGCCTTCATCACGGTATTCAGTTTCAATAATTCTGTTTTGTACACCGCCTGGTTTCCAGCGCTTTGGGACTACAACTGTAACTTCAATGTCAGATTCTAGTTGAGATAAAGCGCGTAATTTTTCACAGTTGAGGTCTACGATATAAGTGTGACTAGCAACTAAGATTTTCATTGATATTTATTATTTGTCATTTGTCATTTATTGTTTTTTTAATAATTAATACCCCATGCCTCATGCCCAATGCCCAATAACTAAACTTGTTTATCCAATCGACTGTAAATTTGACCATCGTTCCAGAGTGATTGGATAATAGTACCCAAGGCTTTGAAAAAACCCAAAGTGTAGAAAATAGCGCGAGTGGCAATTTTGATAGGGGAACCGCTTTTATGACAAGGTGGGCGTCCGAGAACGTGACAGTCAAATAAACGACTATATAAGCGTAAAGCTTGAGTCACAGTGAGGTTTTTCAGCCCCAGTAAAAAATGGTTGTGATAAAAGGTGAGTTGATATTTTAGCGATCGCATACTAATATCATGACAACCCCCTGTTTCTTCACCTAAATGCACCAAATGGGCTTCTGGGTCGTACCAAATTTTATACCCAGTTTGTCGCAACCGCAAACAAAAATCTGACTCTTCGCGCACTGCACTCCCGCCAAACCTCTCATCAAATCTCAATCCATACTTAGTAAAAATTTCGCGGCGAAATGACATATTACAACCCCTCGCTGTCAGCACTTGTTGGGGTTTAATGGTATGTACTAAATCAATATGATACCAAGCAATTCCTGGGTCCATAGCTTCAGGAGGCAGATATTCAATCTCTAAATCTCCTCCAGAATCACCTAATTTCATTTTGTCAAAGACCCGACCGGCTACAGCCCCTACCTCTGGGTTTTGCACATAATTTTTCGCATGAGCTGCTAACAATCCAGGGGTTAACTGAACATCATCATCAATAAACAATATTATTTCACCAGATGACCGCCGGACGGCATAATTCCGTGCCCCTGGCAAACTTGCCCAATCTAAGCGCAACCATTTAATTTTACCTACCTTTGCCATCTCTTCTAGGTAGGCTTGAATTTCTGGTTGGTGTTTTGGAGTTTGGTCTACAATTAAAACTTCAAAATTTGGATAGTCCTGTTTTAATACATCTACAATGCTATCGCGTAGCGCTTCTTCTCGTCCGTAGGTTGCGATAACTACAGTAACTAATGGCCAATTATTCATAATTTTTATTAAGTAATTTTACAACTTCTATAATAGCCTTGTAAAAATTAATTTTCATGAAACTCAGTAAGTGGCTATTGCTTTAATTTACACAGTGTATTTTCACGGGTTTTGGAAAACCTCGCTTTCATTCCTCTCCCTGACTACGAAATTGCTTACTCATCAATAAGTATCATCAAAAACAAGTGTATGGCGATAATTTCGAGATAGGTTTGAAATACTGAAGTATTTTTGACCTTCAATCATAATCTTTGGCCATTTTTATTTCATTTAAATTGTTTTTAGACGTTTTTTCTTGTTTTTTTGCTGAGGGTTGGCATCTTCCTTATCTTGTTTCTCCAATTCTGGCAATTTAAAAAGAACTCCCGCAAAAAACCAATAATAGGCAGCAACAGGGTCGACATCCAGAGGATAGTAGTAAGTGTTGTAACTAATAAACAATATAAACACCCATAAAGCTGCTGCGGAACTGCGGAAATTACGGTTCTTTATGGAGCGATAGGTTTTAAAGCCAAGAATTGTTAAACTTGTTACCAAACCTAGAAACGCTAATAATCCAAAAATTCCCACTTCATAAAGTACTTTGGGGTAGTAGGTTTCTACAAGCTTAGTTTCACCCATCACACGGGCAGAGTTTGTTGCTCGTCCTAAGCCGCTTCCCAATGGCCCGTCTACGTTTTTCCAATTTTCTTCAAATTGCTGGATGATAAAATCTTGAGGTGGTGAGGCGTTCCAACGACTGGCAAAACTATCGGTTCTCTCTTGTACGACAGCAGGGTTAGTCACCATCGCAATTCCCAAAATGAAGGCAAGTCCCACGCCTATGGGAATAAATCGTTTCAGGTTGCCAAGTTGTCCGGTGAGTAATAGCAAAATTCCGAAGCAGATTGGTACTAAAGCTAAGGCGATTCTCTGTCCAGAGATTACAGCATCGATAAAGACTCCCACTAAAGAAGCTAAACCGATTATCCGCCATATTGGGGAGGGATCGTTGAAGCCAGTGGCAAAGGTAAAAAAGGTGCTAGAAATTAAGAACCATGCCCACTGCCAAGGAGCTACAAATGTTCCTGGTAGGCGAATAACTCCTTCTTCGGGACTATATACTAGTGCTCCACCAAAATAACACCGAGCTTCGAGTGTTGCTCTAAATAAGGCATCTCCTTCAAGACCTCTAGTGCCTTGACACACACCAGTTAGTAGTAAGAAATATTGAATAAATCCCAGCGCGCAGCAAATCAGTGTGAGGACAATCTGGAGGCGCAATAAAAATAGAAAATCTCGCTTATCGCGAATTAGATAGTAGGCACAACCAATCAGGGGAACATAGCCTAAAAATACTTTTAGTCCCAGAATTCCCATGCCTAATGGTATTTCTTGGCGTGCTTTTTCTAATAGTCCCGCACTAGGCGGATTAAATTGTTGTCCACCATTGACAAACAACAGTGTTAGCAGACTGCAAGCCAAAACAATATAAAGTGGGATTTTAATGCCTTTAGGAATAATTATAGGTAGCCCCTGTCTACGGCAAGTCTGCCAAAGTCCAATTAGCGCTGGAACGTAAAAGGCATCTTTAGCTAATTGGAGTATGGGACTATTGCCCAAGTAGTAGGTGACAGTACCTCCCACAGGTATATAAATGATAAAGGCATATAGAGCTTGGCGCGGATATTTGTAGGAAAGGGACATGACTATTATCCCTAACACGCCAGGGACTGCTGCTTTAATTCCAGCTACGAAAAAAAGTAAAATGCCAACGAAGACACCGCCAAAAATGGCGGTGGTGAGTAAGCTAGTGACTTCTTTACGTACTTGAGCAGATTTGCGCTTTTGGGCTAACTGTTCTTTGAGGCTAAGGGTAGAAGTTTCCTTTTTAGCCTGCTTTTTCGATTTTTTAGATTGCCGAGATTTTGATTTGAATTTTGGCATAGTGGCACTGTAGCCTATCAGCCTCGCAAAATACTCCATTATATAGGACTAATATTTGATTTTGACACGTAGGGTGTGTTAGCGCCGAAACTACGGCATAATTTCAAGTTTTTGGTGCGTTACACTCTGCTAACACGTCATATATAGCAATCCGATTTGATTTCTGAAATTACTTGCGTAGGGAAGGAACAGGGAACAGAGAAGAAGAAATAAAAGTGTACGGAGTTCTATTCAAAAATCAAATATGAGTCCTATAAAACTAATTATTAGAATTTTTCAAAAACAAATTACAATTCCGATAGTTGATAAATCTCTCTGGATTGCTGTAATTCGTATAATCCGAATTCATCTCTCAATGATTGATTTAACAATTTACGATTAAAAATGCTAAATTTTAATCTTTTGGAATTTTCAAAAAGATTTTCTCCTGTTTCCAAAATATAAACTGCACCTGGAAATGGTAACGATTTAATTGATTTTCCTTTGCTCTTTAAAATGTCTCTAACTTTAGCGTGGTCTATATAATATTTATAGTATCCATAGCCACGATTGTATTCTGCGGTTTCTGGCAAATCATTCAAATCATACCGAAGAATATTACAAGTACCGCACATTTTATAAAAATTGCTTCTTTTAATATATATGTAATTACTGCCTTCTTGATATTTATAACCTTTATTTATAAACCATCCATTAGAATCAGGATGTTGTTGAATAAATTTAGCCAACTTTTCACTCACACAATCGTCAGCATCAACTGTCATGGTGTGAGTGGGAGAAAATTGACGAGCATAAACCAATCCTTTTAAGATTTTACGCCCTTTATCTGTGTCTCCTTTGGCTTCACGGGTAGGCTCGTTTGGAGGAGAAAAATCAACTGTAATATATGTGATTTGAGGATGAGTAAATTCTATTTTGGGCTTTTCGTGGCAAACAACAATAACGTGAAAGTTAGGTGAGGTTTGATTGCAAACTGATTTAATGCATCTTTCAAATAATTGTGTTACACGCTCCCAGGAATTGGAAACTTGTACACTTTTGAGTGGGATAACAAAAATAAGCACTATATTTTATCAGAACAAACAGCTAGGAATCTCGAAGCAAATAATAACACGTTAAGACTTATGCTAAGACTAAATGTCATATCATGTCCTCATTCTTTAGTTGTGATTTCTACATAGAACTTACGCAACAATCGCCAAAAAGCTTAATTTATCCAACTGCCATCTCTATGAAATTAAGGCAAAAGACGCGATGAATCGCCGTCTCTACAATAATTATTCGTTTCGTATTGACGGCGATTGATCGCATCTTTAGCGATCTAGAATTTTCATCAAAAAATCTTAACCAAATCTTATTGAATTATTCGGGTTTAATAAGTAATCAAAATGTCACAGCTTCTACACATAACCAAGGGTGGTTAATTGGTAGAAGCTATGATTAAATTTGGCGTTTTTTAAGCTGAGATAAGATATTAGCTAATTTAGTCCATCAAATGCTGCTGTACTTGTGAAACTAGTTCATTTGTCCAGTAGTTGGCGAGTTCGGCATCAGCTGCTTCCACCATTACTCTGATGACTGGTTCTGTGCCAGAAGCGCGAACCAAAATTCTGCCGGAATCGCCCATTGCAGCTTCAGCAAGAGCGATCGCTTGTTGCACAGGTTGGCAATCTTGCCATCCCAAACGGCGATCGCGATCAACAACTCGCACGTTCCGCAACAATTGTGGATAGGTTTGGAAGCTTCGATCTACTAATTCGCTCAAGGGAACGCCCGCCTCTGTTACCAAACATGCTATGTGTAATGCTGTTAACAAGCCATCTCCAGTCACGGCATAATGACGGCAAAGAATATGACCTGATTGTTCGCCACCTAGCATTCCCCCAGTGCGCTGCATTTCGGCTTGCACGTATTGGTCGCCAACTGCGGTACGAATTAAGTTACCACCAATTTGCTGCCAAGCTTTCTCAAAGCCTAAATTGGCCATGACTGTAGATACAATCAGGTTGTCTGGCAATTGTTGGTTTTGTTGTAAGTGCCGTCCCCACAGGTAGAGAATGTAATCGCCGTTAACTTGCCTGCCTGTATTGTCTACTGCTAAGACGCGATCGGCATCGCCATCGAAACCAAAGCCGATATCGGCGTTGTGTTCTTGTACCGTCGCTGCCAGAATATCTAGGTGCGTAGAACCGCAGTTAACATTAATGCGATCGCCATCTGCTTCGTTATGTAAGCAGATTACCTCCGCCCCCATTTGTGTAAATATTGATGGTGCTAATCCAACTGCTGCTCCCCACGCCAAGTCTAAAACAATCTTCATTCCCTGAAGATTTAGAGCACCGTTCAAGGGTTTTTTCAACGCCGAACTATAATCTTCCACTAACTCAAAACGTGAGTAATGCCGTCCGCAATTACTGACTCTAGTTATTGGTGATATCTTGCCACGCAGTCCCGCTTCTATTTCTGCCTGCAATATTTGCGGTAACTTCCCACCATTAGCACCAAAAACCTTAATCCCATTGTCTTCTGGGGGATTGTGGCTAGCAGAAATCATCACTCCGCCAATGGCATCAGTGATGCTGGTGAGATAGGCAACGCCAGGAGTGGGACATAATCCCAAATACCAGACTTCTAACCCTGCTGCTGTTAACCCTGCACTCAAAGCCATTGCCAGCATATCGCTGGAGTTTCTAGAGTCCTGTCCGAGAATGACTGGCCCTACTTGAGTTGCATGGTTACGTAAAACAATCCCCGTCCAAAAACCAACTTGCAATGCTAAAGGCGCACTCAATAATTCTCCCACTCGCCCGCGAATCCCATCTGTGCCAAATAAGGGATTTGCTGGTAATGAGATTAAATTCAGTCCAAAACTGCTCTCAATCCCTTTGCCCAATTCCTCAACTTCAGAAGTAGAACCCCCAGAAATGCCCGATGTCCGAGTTATAGATGAAACCATATTTTTAAACACTCCACACAATCACACTGAAAAATAGCACTTAAGACTTTATTCAGCAATTTTGACATGCTTTTTCTCTTTAGAAATTCATTCTAGATCAAACTATCTTTACGTAATAATACTGAATTACTTGGTCTTGGATTGTAAATCTTTGATGAAATCAGTATTGGTTTTTACCTGATCAGTAAAATCTCCACATCTTAGCTAATTATTCCTTTTATATCCGCAACTTTATTTTTGATTTTTATCTGTTTTAGTTCCCACATTGCAATGCTACCAACCACGAAGTATGTAATAAACATTACTTTGGTTTTATCACAAAAATTTTCACCAAAGCTGAGAATGAAAGCAAGATTCAGCTAAGAACACAAAAAAATCATCAAAATCTTGAAATCTAAAGTTCTGTTTTCTTAGCCTCGTTGCTGTGTAAAAAACGACAAAATCATCACAGCTTAAAAAATTTTAATATAAATTCTCATCAAATAGTTTTAAGGTAACGTTTTAATGGCTATTTTTAGCCGTTAGTGAATCAAAACTCCGGCAGTTAACTTTTTAAAGTTGAGAAATTTAGCATGAGCAGCAATTTAGCAACCAAATTACGTGTAGGCACTAAGAAAGCCCACACAATGGCAGAAAATGTAGGTTTTGTCAAGTGCTTTTTAAAAGGAGTAGTGGAAAAAAACTCTTACCGAAAACTTGTTGCTAACTTCTACTTCGTCTACTCAGCGATGGAAGAGGAAATGGAAAAGCACCGCCAGCACCCAATAGTTTCTAAAATTAACTTTCCTCAGCTAAACCGCAAGCATAGCCTAGAGCAAGACCTAAGTTATTACTTTGGTGCAAACTGGAAAGAGCAAATCAAACTATCTCCGGCGGGTGAAGTTTATGTACAGCGCATCCGAGAAGTATCTGCTACAGAACCAGAATTGTTAATCGCCCATTCATATACTCGTTACTTAGGTGACTTATCCGGGGGACAAATTCTCAAAAATATTGCTGTAACAGCGATGAATTTGTCTGATGGACAAGGAATCGCCTTTTATGAGTTTCCAGAAATTACTGATGAGAAGGCATTCAAAGCCAAATATCGGCAAATTTTGGATGAATTACCCCTTGACGAGGCGGCAACTGATCGCATCGTTGATGAAGCTAACGCTGCTTTTGGTGTAAACATGAAGATGTTCCAGGAATTGGAAGGTAATTTGATCAAGGCGATCGGTGTAATGCTGTATAATAGCCTCACACGGCGTCGTACACGCGGTAGTACTGAACTCGTCACAGCTGAGTAATCGTGTTGAGATTGCGGAGTATGGTGTGTGGAGTCATAAGTTCAGATAGCTTGATCAAGGACAATTCATAGGTGTTTCTGGCGAAAGAGCGATCAACGCTCAAAATATTTAGGGGCAATAGCCTTGTGACTGCTTTTGATTAGTGAAAGCAGGCATGGGGAGATTGCCCCTCAATTATGATTGAAGGAGTTAATACCAAATTTTTGGTAATGATGAAACTACAGCAGATTGCAAGTAAGTGAGGTACAAAATCCAGGACTGATTTATCAAATATAAAGAGTTTCTACCTCTTTCCTCTTGCCTCCAGCAAGAACTGCCTTCTGCCTCAAAACCCGTAACTTTGTACTTCATGCAAATGAAAACTGCTGTATAAAGGCACTGTTAGAATCAAAATCTATCTTCAGTATCCAGTGTGAGATGTATAGACAGTTATGAGTACTAAGGTTATATCTTAAGGAAGATGGACTTTCATTATAGGTATACCGTGCCCCTACTTGCCTCTTACCGAATGTTGCACCAGCCAGCAATGTAAGCCCACCATTAAGAGCGCCAATGGCAGCATCAACATTGGGATGATTTCTAAATTTGTCCAACTTGCAACCCAGCCTGCTCCAGTGGGTATGATCGCTGCCCCCAAACTGGCAGCACTAGTGGTAATGCTAACAGCCGCAGGAACATAGGGATCTGGTAATCGTTGAGGAATTAACCAAATGGTTGCAGGAAAAATGGCTGCCAAGCCAAAGCCAATCAACGGTAAGCTAATCCATTGATCTGGCAGTTGCCACCAAGCAAGCAATCCAATTATTACAAGACTGAGCGACATACTGATTGTGCGGACTGCCCCAAGCCATTGCAAGAAATAACCTAAGATGAAACGTCCCAATGTTAATCCCAGCCAGTAAGTACTAACGCTGTAACCAGCAATCAGCGTGGGAGTATGACGAGCGACAGACTGTACAGTATATGCCCAATTGCCGATGCAAGCTTCAGTGCCAACATAAATCAGCAAAAGTAGCCCAGTTAGCAGCACTGTCGGAGTTTGGAGCGCTCTGCCTAGATTTTCTAAGGCAGTTGTATTTGATGGCAATACCCGTTGTGTCATTGGTGTGTAGTTGAAAATGATTATACCCAGCACGCTCACAATTAATAGGCTGACAATCCCGGCTAATACCCCATAAACCTGTCGCCAGTTCATGCCAACTGCTAATAAAGTAGTAGCGATCGCGGGGCCTGAGAGCGCGCCAATACCATAGAAAGCATGGAGCAAACCAATCAGACTGGCACTGCCGGAATTTTGCACAATGTAAGTGTTGATGCCTGCATCAATCAACCCAATGCCCAATCCCATCCCCGATCCAGCCGCAACCATCAGAAACCAGAAGGGTGAGGTAGCATAGATCGTTAGTGCCATCGTCAGCGCACCCGCAGCAATCAACAGCATTCGGGCTAATCCCAGCCGACTACTCACAATACTGCTGGTGAATGCTGCCAGAATGTAGCCGCTAATTTGACTGACAAACAGCAGAGTGATGGTTGCTGGAGTCAGATTATAAGTAGACAGAATTGAGGGCAGAAGAACTCCTAATCCTGCTTCAGCAATGCCAATGGCAATAAAGGCATAGAAGGCGATCGCCGAACCTATCCATAGAGGCGGTAGGGTGCGTTGATAGTCTTTCATTGGCTGGAATGCTCCTGGATCAGACACTTTGACTGCTGAAATTTACTCAATTAATCATCCTTAAAAATAACTTTATACCTCATCTTTTTGTAATCATGCACTGACACAACCTAAATTATTTTATTGATGTCCACTACGAATTTAGCTATAAAACTCGTTATTAATTGATGTAAAAATGAACCTACTAAACTGACACGACAAACGCATCTAAATATTGACGAACCTGAATAAAAGTGAAATACACCAATACCGCAACTACATAAGGCTTTCATAAAATTAAATCTTCCCTTTTAGAGTATTGGTTGATTCAATTTGAGAAAAAATAGCGCTTGCCTGAGTCAATAGTTATGTATTTTTCTGCCCTAAACTATTAGTAATCATCTCGAAATATTATTACTATGTTGCCAAAAAGTTTGCAATTATTTCTCTCAACCCATTGTAAAAACTGGATTGTAAATTTTCGGACAGGTCTATTTATCCTTCCTTTTTGAATGCTTGAACTGTTAGGAATGCCAATGCTGCTGTAGCAGCGATCGCCTACCTTCCATTGAAGAAACATGGATCAATGCTCCTCTTCCCTCACGCTTTAGATGAGGTAAGGCCGCCATTGCACCATACACTTGTCCCATGAGATCGACATCAATGACATGCTTAAACTCTTCCGGTGTTGTATTGTCAAAAGTGGCAAAGATGCCGACAGCAGGGACATGTACCCATGTATCGAGTCGTCCGTAGACTTCAACAGTTTTATCTGCGATCGCCTTAACTTGCTCAAATACTTCCACATCAGCTACGCAAAAAGTTGCCTTGCCACCAAAGCCGCGAATCTCCTCCACTAAAGACTTTAGCTTCGACTCACTACGAGCGGAGACTACCACTTTTGCCCCACGTCTAGCAAACTCAAGAGCTGTGATCCGTCCGATCCCACTGGAGGCTCCAACAACAGAAACGACTTGCTGATTGATTGGCTTTAATTGCATAAGTGTTACTTTTCAATATAAATTAGGGATTGGAAATTAGCTTCGACACCGTTATATACTTTAGCTTGAGTAATTAATTCAGTCGTTTTGTTCCTATCAGTTGCTTCTTTGTACAGGTAACCTTGGTAAACCAACTTGAAGGAAAAAGCTTTTCTTGCCTCACAGGTATCACGAGAGTCTGCAATAAAGCCTTGTAAATCCGCGATCACAATTTATTGATCTATGCTGCTTTCCCATTGTTTTCTCTTATACTTTTATCCCTAACCGTATTTACTCGTAATCTTTTTCAAAAATCAAATAGGAATCCTATAGATGAAATGCTATGAGACTTCTAAAAACTGCTGGTTTGACTTTTTCACTTTGGTGATCCAGCCTTTGTAGGAATGCAATATCTCTGAATAGGGTACGGAACTCTCAGATACCAGTTCTAATAACGACGGTGCGAAGTAAGCAGGGAACAGGCGATGCAGCGTTTTAGCAAGCTGCTCTCTGAGTCCAAACTCAAGGAATAGCTTGGGGGAAGATGGCAACGAGTGGTCGCCTAACTCTACTAAGGCATGAGCGTCGGCTTTGCGACGAACGGTGAATTGGGCGATCGCCCCTGCCCAATCATCAGCATATTCATCTAACAGATCGTTAACGATGGCGACATCTTCTAGGGCGGCGTTACAACCTTGACCCAGAGAAGGGGATACAGCGTGGGCTGCATCCCCCAGAATGAGGACGCTATCCCCATAGTGATAGCGATTACAGCGAATGGTTACAACATGAGAGGACGGTCGCTTCAAGAACGCCTCTGCTTCTGATGGAGGCATCAGTTGCCCCACTTCTGGGAAATGCTTATGAAAGAATTTCAGTACCGCTTCTGGGGTTGTCAGATCTGTAACCTGAGTGTTCCGACGGGGAAAGTGAATGACACCGCTCATGCTTCCATCCAGTTGATGAAGCAGCAATACCGTTATGGCATCATTGTTCCGCCAGGAATGGATTTTGTCTGACTCCAAGTAAGTATCTGATGGTTGGTCAGAACGAGGTAAAAGGATCGACTTATAGTCTATCGGGACATATTTCTGCTCAAGCTCAAACAATTCTGTGTTCAAGAAACCCGACCGTACGGCTGAACGTGCGCCGTCTGCACCAATCACCAGATCGTAGTTCACCGTCAGATTGGCGTCTGTGGATTCAGCGGATTGGGCTGTGGGTTGAAACGTAATCGTCTTGGTGGCAAAATCGACTTCAGTGCAGGACTGATTAAAATGCAGCTTGAGTCGACTGGGGTCGTACTGTTCAGTCAACTTTTCCAGCAATGTGATGACTAAATTGGTGCGATCAAGTGTTACCAGCGGTTTTTTGCTAGAGGGATCAAGTGTCACCAGCGATTTTTTGCCAGAGGTGACTCGTGTTTTGCCGTTTTGTTGGTGAAAAAAGGTGCCGCTCATCTCCAGGCTGACGGCTCTCACTGCTGCTTCAACTCCCGGAATTTGATTCAGCGCCTTCATTCCCCGCTCGGTTAGGGAGATTGGGTATGTTCTGGCGTTGGAGAATTCGACGACTCGCGGATCGTTGAGACGCTCGTAAATATCAATTTGATACTGGTCACCACGACGCAGTAGATAGTAAGCCAGAAGTACACCGCTGGGTCCAGCACCGACGATCACCACTTTTTTAACCATATTTCTTCTGTAGAGATCGGTTTGAATTGAAATTTCACACATTTTAACGTTACTTAACCCTCTTTTGTTACTTTTGGCAGAGAATAATCTGGGATGCTTACAGCATAAGATTTTTACCAAAAACCTTGATTTCGGCCATTCTATTAAAAAATAAAGGCTCAAATGCTCGCTGTATCTACAGTTGAAAATTTGGCTCTTATTTTTCTTTTCCCTGAGTGACAAAAGCGTCTGAAGAAGCGATATCTGACGACAAGCCGCTTTGCGTCTACGCATTCCCAATGGATGTAAAGAAACATTTCTGTTTCTTAGAAGCAGCCCCACTGGCGGCACACCACCCGCTATGAATGGAAGAAACAAGTCAAATCCTCTTCCCTTCTGCATCCTGCCTCCTGCCTCCTGCCTTGTTTCTTGAAAGAGGGTTAATCTGCATCCGATCAAGCCAGTCACACCAGCACTCTAACGGCACAACCAATTGGCTATATTAACGTAAGCTGATTTCGAGCCATTGTAATCCCTTATACTGTAATTTTTGCTCAATATGCTGCATTTCCTGAATATTTTCTCCAGTGACGATCGCATAAATTTCCGTGTAGATTTTTCCGTATTTGACCTTTTCTAAAGCCGATAGAACGATTAAATCCTTGCGATCTAATTCTGGTTTTAAGGTCACTAAAATTGAATCCAACGTTCCTTCCATGCGGTAGTCACTGGAATATTTAGCAACTTCCTTTCCCAGTCCCAGTAAGGTATGGCGTTGCAAGCATAACGGAGTCGATCCATTGACTCGGAAATTGGCATCGATCACATAAAATTGTCCATCTTGGTCTTCTAGCACATCAAACCCAATTACGCCGAAATAACCCTGTTTGTGAGCATACTGGCCAATGGCGGCAATCATCTCAAAGAACTTGCTCATGTCAGTGTTGCGATAGTCAATTAGTCCCCCTAAATAGCTACCTTCTGGAGTGACGAGTTGGCTGGTAGTGCCGATGAGGGTTATCTCTCCCACCTTGTTGACATAGAACTGTACGCAGTAATTCTGCACCTGATTCTTGATGAACTCCGAGACAATAATTTTATCGAGCAACTTAATATCTAGATATTTATTGATTTCTTCAAGACAGTAGTTGAGATCGCTGAGGCTTTTGATGATATAAGTGCCTTCTCCTGAAAGTCCGTGGGACGTTTTAATTAAGTAGGGAAATTGTGGTAGCTCAATGTCTTCTAGACTATAGGTGTGCAAATTGTAACTCTCGTATTTTGGACATTGCACCCCTAGTTCGGCCAGGGTTACTTTGCTGAGTAAGCGGTAATGAGTGTCTGAATCAATGGCGTGTTTTTCTTTTTTGAGGCGATCAAAAGGAAATAGAGTGATAAGTTTGTCAAAGCGTTCGCTGTGACTGAGATCATCCAGATAAGTCAGGCGATCCATCATCAATCTATTAGAGTAGCTGAAGCCGAAATGCTCTTGCCAGTATGCAAGCAGCGACTTTGGCGGCGGATTAATCGCAATTCCCAGAATGCGATCGCCTAATACTGCTAAAATTTTCCAAGGTTCCTTTTGGCAAATCTTGTCAAAGGAGGTTTTGGTGGCTTCACTACTACCATCTTGAATAAAATATTTTTCCACGTTGGGATAAGCAGCCCAACTGGCAGTTGCAGGGTAATTTAGGATAAACCCATAAGATGCATCTGTAATGTCTTGAGCAAACAAATCAGAAAGAGAACTCCCTTGAAAGTATTGAAAGTTATATTTTGAGTTCATCTAACCCTCCGATAAACCGCATCCCTAAACAGTTGAACAGATACCATCTTTTGTTTGCACTCCTACCAGCAGCACCCTGTCTTGCTCAGAGACAATTTCTTTAGTAATTGCAGCCAAGACTTGGGCAAATTTTGGTTAAATAAATCTATCTTTTGGTTGATTTTGTTTGTAAACCCGTTGTAATTGTTTTGTTTTACTAGATTTTATACTCTAAATCAATGCGTTTGCAACCTACTTTCAAAACACCAAATTACAGAGGAGCAAATACGATCCATTTGATGGTCAAAGTTTTTCAGAGTAAAATACTAGTAGCTAAGTGCGTGAAGACTCAGATTTGAATGAAAATCTAAGTTTAGGTATTCCACTTTCCTGTAAGCGACTTTTGATAATGTCTACAACTTCGCTGTATGACATATCATCTTTAGGACCAAATGGTATATCTGCTCTCCATTTTCCGTTTAAACTGACAGAAAGCATAGCAGGTACTAAGAATTTTCTAGGGGATATATACGCTTTGCTTATGTATCCTTCTTCTTCATTAAGCTTTACTTGGGCAAAATCTGATAAGTATGGTTCTAACACCAACCAAAAAACTCGATCTACTGTCGCTGCTAAATAAACTTCTTTGTAAAGAGAACCTTGTAATGTCCTACCTTTTGCTCCATGTATGAAATTACCTCTACCAACTGTCGTTGTTTTACCGTTCTCTAGCTTAATAACCATGTAGCTTATTGGTTCTTTAAGATTACCCAAAAATGTTTTGACGAAAATAGCCATCCTTTTATCTTTCATACTGTCTACGTAGTCATCATCTATTGGTATAGACTCCAAATACTTATTAACCTGATACTGTTCCAAGTCAATACCACGTTCTATTAATAATTTCTTAAAATACTCTTTTTTGGCAATAAAGTTTGTTAGTCTATTGGGAGAGTTGGTATTGCTTTCTTCCTCCGTCTTGTGTTCTATCAGAATAACTTTAAGTTTGCTAATGTCTATGTGTTCGTTAAATAGTAATTTTATCAGATCCTTATTATATGGAGATAATCGTTCTATTGCCTTCTGACGATTTTGCTCATATGCATGGTATTGCTTTTCAGAAGACACATAAATTCCAGTAACACTTAGCAGGCATTTATTTTTGAGTACAATTAGAGAATCTTCATTGACAACCCTCATATCAACTCCAGCCAATTGAGTCAATTCATAACCTTGAATATGTTCTAAAGCTTCTTTCGCAGCTCTGTAGATTTCGATAGCAAAGCCATTAACTAATAATCTTCTTAAGAAGAATAAACCATATTTTTCATCTTTTATTTGACCTTTACAAGCCCAGTTATCTGAATAATTAGTCCGCTGCTTAAATACATGTTTTAAAAAACGATTAATAGACCACCAATCCTTTGCAAATTCTTCTAACTCTTTTAAATTTATACAGATGTGTATTACATTCAGTGGCAATACAGCTTTCTGAACTTTCCAATCATCTCGCCAAAGTATAGAATCATTAATCAGCTTAGGATCTTGTTTTCGTGGAGGTTCTACACCTAGAATAAAACTGTATGGTGCAAGGATAGTTAGTGTTTCCCGTAATAGCGTTTCTGTTGGATGTAGTTTCTTTGTTCTAATTTTAGTTCCATTCAGTTGCGGGTTGTACTCTTCAATGCGCTGTCGTTCTATAGCATTGAGATGTGATTCAGCTACCAATTCATAGTATATGACAAACTGCTTCTTTCGCTGTTTTTGTAACTGATACAGTCTGTGATGGCTATCACCTGTCCAACGACCACGTAAATTTTTCGCCTGCCCTACATACCAAACTATAAATTGTTCATCTAGTACATAGTATATTCCTGATTTTTCAGGAAGTAACTCTCTATTTTTTATACTTGTATGAGGTAATTGTAAGATAAATTCATTCGCATTCATATTCACATTCTATACTTACTAAGTTAAGTCTCTACAGCTAATATTCCCAACTTTGCAAGCTATATAAAAATGTATCTCACAACTTAACAATAAAACTATCCCGCAGATGAAAGTTAGCCTCCGCGCCTCGATGAGTTAACGCCCAGTAAGTCACCTCACTATCTCCATATTTGATAACAGTAGTAATGCCAATTTCAATAGCTTGTTCTGCCGAGACGATTTTACCCAAATCGACATCTAACGCAAGTGCTAAACTGTCGGCTTGATTCTGAACGCTAAAGGGTAGCTTTTCAAAAGCTGTTTCCTCTTGCATCCCTTGACGATAGCTATCAAAATGATAGACATTCCAGTGTCCGGCGGGAGAGAGATTAAATTCCCAATACCGTGCAGAATCTTTGATGCCAAGGAAGAACTCAAAACAAGTGTCTTCCCACAATTCGTCCTTGCGTGATGGTGCATTTGATAATGGAGCAATTGCAATTTTTCTTAAGTTGCCTCCAAGGTTGTAGCAGATGGTAAGTTGATTAGCATTTCGACAGATATTGCCTGTAATTTTCAAATGAGGAAAAGACTCGTTAGAAGAGAAAGGTTGCAAGTCAAATATTTGGTTACTCATTTCATATCTTCGATAATTTGGCGAATCTGCGTTTCTTGAGATTCAATACTTTCGGTAAGCTTAAACTGGACGATCGCTCTTGCTAAGTTATGTTCTGGGTGTTTGATTTTGAAATAGACATTCCCTGCTAAATAATCAGCAAAGAATCTCAGTCCTAATTCAAAAGTAATTAGACGAATGGCATCATATATGTATGCATAATCATTCTCGGTCAGAAATGCCTTAGCCACAGCGAGATAACCCTGGAGGATTTCCTGACACAAATCGGTATCAAAATAAATACTTTCCCAATTCTCGGTTTCTTCACCAGCCGGATTGCAACCTGATCGCAGACAATCACCAATATCGTAATGTACCAAACCGGGTTTCACGGTGTCTAGGTCGATGACGCTGACGGCTTGCTGGGTAACAATGTCAAACATCACGTTATTAATTTTGGGATCGCCGTGCATCAGACGTAGGGGTAGCTTACCTTCTGCTTTGGCATTTTCTAGAATATGTGCAAAGGTCTGGCGATCGCTAACAAACTGTAAGCAATAATTAACTTCAGAAGATTGAGGCGCACTAGTTTTCGGCAAAACTTCCTCGTAATGCTGGAGATAAAACGGTGTAATATGGAAGCCTTCGAGGGTGTCAGCGAGTTTTTCTGCTGGCAAATCGCTGATTAGATTGTGAAACATTCCCAAGGCATAACCGATTTCTTTGGCGTGGGAGCGATCGCGTATACTATCAAAACAGTGGGAGCCTTGAATAAAGCTAATTGCTCGCCAAAATGAGCCATCTGCATCCCTCCAATGGTCTTGAGCGTTTTTGGTCAACAGTACGCGTGGCACTTCCCAGCGACGATTAAGGGGTGTATCTTGCAACCTTTTTTGAACATGTTCAGTGAAGGTACACATATTCCGCATAATCAATTCTGGCTGACGAAATACTTGTGTGTTAATACGTTGCAGGACAAAATGTTGTTCTTTTGAGTCATCTAGAGTTACTAAAAAGGTGTCATTTATATTACCACTGCCAAATGCTTTAACGCTTGTAACCTTCCCCAGTTGGGCAAATTGGTTAGCGATTGCCACCAGATTCCGGGTATCCTGTGTATTGAATTTTTCTATCATCTGTTTGACCTGTACTACTCCTCACGTACATTGCACGAAAGCAATAGGGGATATCGTAGCGCAAGTGTCAATATAATTCGTAATTCGTAATTCGTAATTCGTAATTCGTAATTCGTAAATCAACAGGACTTACGCAACTGGCACAGGGTGATCGCAATATTATAGTACCTAAGTACTATATAAAAGTTGTATACTTAGAGAGCATAGCTGAAATT
>NZ_JBALDA010000071.1:0-74926 GCF_036917535.1 Nostoc sp. | reverse complement strand
TGTAGATTGGCGTTTTCGTACAGAGGATGCAAGAGTTAAGCTTTCAAAGATTTATCCAACCCATCAAAATTAATGGGACAGACCACTAGTACCGCTGCGCAAAAGTCACTCATTCAAAAGTCAAAAGTATTGTATTCCGGGCTTTCGCGTCATTTTAAATGGTATGTTTATTTACGCTGTGTTGTACTAGTTTCCAGAACCTAAGTTTTCAAGAATTAATTAAAGGAGAAGTTTAAGTAAAGATGGGTTGGGTTACAAAAAAAGTAGGAGTATTCTGGTGTGGAACTTGAAAGTTGGTATCTTGATACTTACACTGAGTTGCATAATTGCAACTGGTATAGCAGTATATCTTCTTGGCGGCATTGAACCAGCACAAATCCAAGCATTGCTGAAATCTTCTGGTATCTGGGCACCTATTATTTATATTGCTTTGTATGTTGTGGCAACTATGTTAGTTTTGCCCTCAACGGTGCTTAATTTGACTGGAGGTGCGATTTTTGGCCCTTGGCTGGGTACTGTCTGGACTAGTCTGGCAGCAGTGATTGCGGCAATAATTGCCTTTGTTTTTACTCGGACTATTGGACGCCAAACAGTTGCAAAACGATTAGCAGGACGCTGGCAAGCTATGGATGCTGAGGTACGACGTGGAGGGCTTTTTTATATGTTTGCCATCCGATTAGTACCGATCATGCCCTATGGTTTAGTCAATTTTGTCGCTGGACTGACTTCGATCGGTTTTAAAGATTATGTTCTCGGTACAACGCTTGGTACTGTTCCTAGTGTCTTACCTTTTGTACTACTAGGTAGTTCTGGTCTGAAGGCAGTGAATACAGGCGATTTTTTGCCGCTAATACTTGCATTAGGCTTAACTGGAACGTTGGTAGCAGGGTCTACTTGGTACCGCCATCGTCGGACTTTTCCCAAAAAAGTTGTAGAAAGTCTTAAAGAATCAGACTCTTCAGATAACATCAATCCGAAGAATAAATAAATTATGGGGATGCAACTTGAGTCTTGCTAGGTATACTGTGAACCAAACCTTTACGATCAAAAGCAGTCTGTTAGCCTAGCTGTTCAAAAATTAAACCATATTTTTAGATGCTACCAAAGTATTCATTCATTGTTCCAATTTATAACGAAGAAGAAATTATTCCAGAACTATACCGCAGACTGAGTGCAGTAATGAATCGGATGGATGGGCTTGTCGAATTAATTTTAATCAATGATGGTAGCCGCGATCGCTCCCTACAGTTACTACGAGAGCTTCATCAAAAAGACCCACGCATTTGCTATCTGAGTTTTGCTCGTAACTTTGGTCATCAAATAGCAGTTACTGCTGGTCTCAATTTTGTCCGGGGTCAAGTTATCGTCATCCTTGATGCCGATCTCCAAGATCCACCAGAACTAATCCCCGATATGGTTGAAAAATGGCGACAGGGCTATCAGGTAGTCTACGCTCAACGCACTCAACGCTTTAAAGAAGGATGGTTTAAGCGTTTTACTGCCTATTTCTTTTATCGCATCCTCAAAAAGCTTGCAGATGTAGAGATTCCTACTGATACTGGTGATTTTTGTTTAATGGATCGGCAGATTGTAGATATTCTCAATTCTATGCCAGAACGCAACCGCTATATTCGTGGTCTGCGTTCTTGGGTTGGCTTTCAGCAAACAGCAATTCGGTTCGAGCGCAACCCCCGCTTTGCTGGGGAAGTTAAATACACTTTTAGCAAATCCTTAGCCCTTGCCATCAATGGTCTAGTGTCCTTTTCAATAGTACCACTGCGGTTATCAACTTATTTAGGGTTAGTAGCAGCGGCGGCGGCCATCTTCATGGCTTTATTAGTCTTGTATTGGCGTCTTTTTGTCCCCCATTCGCCTTTAACTGGGTTTACGATTATTTTGATGGCAATTTTCTTCCTCGGATCTGTGCAGTTAGTCAGTGTTGGCATCTTAGGCGAGTATATAGGGCGCATCTACGAAGAAGTTAAAGCCAGGCCCCTCTATACTTTGGCAGAGGTAGGTGGTTTTTATCGCAAATCTTCTAACTCAACGAGTAATTCTGAGAAACGAGATAATTTAGAAGATCCTAAAAAGACCTCACCCTAAGAGCATCCGTGACAGGTTAAGATAATTGCACATTTGTCAAGAGGTAGCAGGAAAAGGAGATAAATCGAGCTTTGAGACTGGCTTTCAGAAATATTTAACCACACCTAAGTCTTGATTCTCTGGGGCGGCAAAGTATTTAATATGGTCATCGGCTTTACCTTTGTCAAAAGCGACACTTGAGTATTGTAACCGATTGACAAAAAGCATTTTATCTTAACCTCTCACGAATGACCCCTTAATGACAGCTTAAACCACAAGTGTTTCAGCTTTTTTTAGTGCCATTCTTCTCTTAGTTTTTAGTAGTAAATTAAGATGCGTTTGCCCTATGCTAGTGATAGCTATTTAGACAATAAGAAACCAGTATCTGCTCAATAAATCGGGGCGAACTATCAGTTAAGGAACGAGTTTACGACATTTGAGCCTTGTCACTGAGCGATTTACCCCGAATTATTGAGCGGTTACAAAATCAGTCTAAGTACATGCTACATTTATTTCAATTACCTATCTAGGGTTTCTCCCTGCTGGCAGGGCTACTCATAGATGACACCTCTGCCAGCAAATATCTCTGAATCAAACTTATAACTGAGGGGATTGATATGGCAGACCTTATTGGAGACAACAAGAATAACACTCTAATTGGCACGTTTGAGAATGACGCTATCCTTGGTCAGGGCGGTGATGATAACCTCTTTGGTCGGGGTGGCAATGATGACCTCTTGGGTGGGGCTGGCAATGACTCGCTTAATGGCGAGGACGGCAATGACCTTCTCAATGGTGAGGACGGCGAGAACACCCTGCTTGGTGGGTTAGGCGATGATGTCCTCCTTGGTGGATCTGGCAATGACCTTCTCGATGGCCAGGAGGACGACGATCAACTCCTTGGCAAAGGCGGTGACGACACCCTGCTTGGTGGGTTCGGTAATGATGCTTTCCTTGGTGGAGTTGGCAATGACCTTCTCGAAGGCGGGGACGGAAATGACCGACTCGCTGGAGAAGACGGTAATGACCAACTCTTTGGTGGGGAAGGGGTTGACACGCTCAATGGCGGGGCTGGCAATGATCAGATTGATGGCGAGGATGGCAATGACAACTTGATTGGTCAGGCTGGCAATGACATCCTCCTTGGCGGGGCTGGCGATGACCGACTAGAAGCAGGGGACGGGGATGACAAAATCTTTGGTGGGACTGGCATTGATACTGCTGACTATTCAAATAGCACTGCCGGTGTCACCGTTAACCTAGCGACTGGAACTGCCAGTGGAGGGGCTGGGAATGATGTCCTATTTAATATCGAACAAGTCTTTGGTTCTGGTTTCAAAGACTTTCTAATTGGTGGGCGCGGTTATGACACCCTCTTTGGTAGAGGTGGCAATGACCTGCTTGATGGTGGAGTTGGCAATGACCTGCTTGATGGCGAGGAAGGCAACGATATTGTCCGTGGTGGGACTGGCGATGACACCTTGCGTGGTGGGACTGGCAATAACCAACTCTTGGGTGGAGCTGGTGTTGATACTGCTGATTATTTCAGTGCCACTGCCGGAGTCACGATTAACCTTGCCACTGGAACCGCTACAGGGCAGGACAGGAATGATGTCCTGTTGGAGATTGAAAGATTCGTTGGTTCTAGGTTCAATGACACCCTCTTGGGCGGAGCTGGCAATGACTTCTTCCTCAGTGGTGGGGACGGGAATGACTTTGTCAATGGTGAGGCTGGTAATGACCGCCTCTTTGGCGATAACGGCAATGACACCCTCCTTGGCGGGACTAACGACGACTTTATCAATGGCGGGAACGGCAATGACTCCCTGCTTGGCGGTAGCGGTATTGACATCCTGCTTGGTGGGGCTGGCAATGACTTTCTCAATGGTGAGGACGGGAGTGACACTCTCATTAGTAGAGAAGGCAATGATACCCTGCTAGGCGGCAGCGGCAATGACATTCTGCTTGGTGGGGATGGCGATGACCAACTCCAAGGTGGAAGCGGGGATGACCAACTCTTTGGTGGGACTGGCATTAATACTGTTGATTATTTAAATGCCACTGCCGGAGTCACCGTTGACCTTGGCGCTGGAATTGCATTTGGGGGAGATGGGAGAGATGTCCTGTTCAATATTGAGCAAGTCTTTGGTTCTAGTTTTAGAGACTCCCTGATTGGAGGAGGCAGCAGTGATACCCTCTTTGGCAGAGGCAACAATGACACCTTGCTTGGTGGGGATGGCGATGACTTTCTTGATGGTCAGGAAGGTAATGACCTCGTCTTGGGCGAGGATGGGAATGACAGCCTGTTTGGTGGGGCTGGCAATGACCAAATCGAAGGAGGAGAAGGCGATGACACCCTCCGTGGCGGAGTCGGCAATGACACTCTCCTTGGAGCGCCTGGAAATGATGTCCTCATAGGCGTTGATACTAACGGTTCTGATTCTCCTGGATTAGGAGAGGTTGATATCCTAACTGGAGGGCCTGGGGAAGATCAGTTCTTACTTGGAGATGCTACTAATGTCTTTTATGACGATAACAACAATGGAAGTAGTGGTTTGGCAGACTACGCTACCATCAGTGGCTTCAACTCCAACGAAGATACAATCCAGCTCAAAGGAACACTGGCAGACTATCGCTTGCAGACTGTGGGAGCCGATACAAATGTATTTCTAGACAATTCAGGAGAGTTAGATGAACTCGTTGGTGTTGTGCAAGCATCGCCTCTGAAGCTTGATAGTGACGACTTCCTGTTCTACGAGAAAGAAGATGCTGGACAAGGGACAAACAACACACTAGCCACTGCTGAGAAGCTAGGTGCTTTAACATCAGGTTCAGAAGTTAATACCTCTGCTCAGCTGGCAACATTTCCAGGGAACAATCCTGATTTCGACTTTTTCACATTTTCTTTAGCCAACCCAGGAACTGTGACTATCAGCACGCCTAATTACAGTGGTAACTTTCCAGTTCTCGGCCTATTTAATAGTGCTGGGAACTTACAGACTTCCAGTACTTCTCAATCAATCACCGCTTCACTAGGGGCAGGTACTTACTCCATTTCAGTAAGTGATTATGATTACTTCCCTCAAAATGGCGGAACTTTCAGTTCTGGCTCTTTTAATCCTGGTTCTTATACGCTAGAAGTCACTGTAGCCTAAAGACAAATGGTACTAAGAAAAGCGGAAACAGTTGCCAATTAAGAAGTTTGCAGTTGTTTACGCAATTCTTGTCGAGGTTTTGTCATGAAGGGGTAAGCTTTAGGACAGCGTTTTTGAACTCGTGGTTCCCTACGTGCGGGACGGTCAGTAACGACTTTGTGAACGATAATTTTGATTGTTCTGCTCATCCATCATTACTATCCGCTCAATAAATCTGGGCGAACTACCAGTTCAGGAACGAGTTTACGCCATTTGAGCCTTGTCACTGAGCGATTTACCCCGGATTATTGAGCGGTTACCATCATTACTACCTTTTATTTGCGTAGGAACACATAAGGTAATTTCTAGCAAGAATTTAGGAGTCAGAATGTTAGAAAATTTAGTCGAACTCTTCTCAATCAATAGGCGAATTATACTGAACTGCTTTTAAATTCTGGCTTCTGACTCCTGAGTGCTGAATTCTTACGTTTCTCCTTCTAAAATTTATCTCGTTGAATACTGAAACTAGCTCCGACTAGAGAACTGCCTAAGAAGGCGGAAAAACTGACCAACATAGCTCCAAGACTTTTGTTTTTCTGGTATTGCCAGCCAGAGATAATTAACCTGAGTTCGGGATAAGCTGAAACCCTCATTACGCCGTTGCTTAATTTTGGGATCTGTCAACGTGCTTACGTCGTTTCAGCGAGTTAACGTTGAATAAACCTCCTTAACTCGAACTGAGGTTAATTATGTTGGGATTATTAGTCTGGATAATCTCCAGCCCCCAGCACCCCATTGCCCCTACTTCTGAAAACCCAGTTAAGAGCAGAGAGACAATTGCAGTTGTTTCTATCCCTCCTTCTGCACCTGATACTGTCACAGAGGGAAATTACGGTAATAAACAAGCCTAGTGAGAATAAAAACAAACATACTCATTCAAAAAAGACATTTGAGTAGCCATTAAAGATGCAGCAGCAGCAAACACAGCGCACGCACACAAAACAATACTGGAAACAATCTTTTTCATACTAAAAAGCAACGCTTATATATCTAGGCTGCTCTTATTGGTGTATTAATAGCATCAGTAGGCTCTCTAATTTTTTGTGAAGCTTAGGCGATCGCAGTTGCTGGAATTGACTTACCCAAGAATTTTCACATATTTTCGCCTCATGAAAAAGTACTAGGTCTTGCATTGTACCAAGCTCTATGCAAAGATAATTGTAAAAAAATACGGTAACTCGATAGAAGTATCGTACTTAAATAACAATTGATGCTGCCAAAATACAGTTGATTACAAAATAGTGTTTTCAATTAATGTTAATTGGCAAATAATCACTTGCATCCAAATCAAGCTTTAGTCAATGTCAGTAGCCATTGATTAACTTTGTACAGCATAACCCAAAAAAACGGCATTAGTATGTTTCAGAAGTATCAGTTTACATAGCGTGTGGTTGAGTTTCCCTTAAAAGGATAGAAGTCTTTACTAAGGCAGTGACTGTCTCATTCAAGACGTTACTAGGATTCTTTCAAGCGTCAGAACTACTAGTTTTCGGCGAATTTTGGATTGTACATTCAACGACTTAGTACCGAGTTCGATATTTATTAGAAGCTTGTGCTTTTATCAGCAGTTAAACCTTTGCTAAATCTGTGTTTTAATCGTTTCCAAATAAGATTAGAGCGAGACTATTAATGGTTTTCCTGTCTAATTAAGAGCTAATTTATTCATCTTTAAGGTTGAGGAGTTAAGGAGTCATGTCGAATTTTCGCTGGAATTATAGATCCATAGTGTTCCTGGTTTTGTTGCTAGATATTCTAGCTATCCTGGTTTTTTCTTCAGCCAAAAGTCAGGCTGAACTGCCTAAATCTGATGTATCTCCGACTGAAGTAGAACAAAACAAAGCTCCAGAAGCAGTTGTAAATCAAACAGTAGACACTTCAATTGCACCAGTCACTCGTAAAAAAGCTCCAAACGAGCTTCAAGATCGAGTGACACCTGTCTCGCAATTGTTGCAAGTTGCACCGCCAGCTAACAAAAAAGCTCCAAATAATACAGCAGGGCAAGTAACATCTGTCTCGCAACTATCAGATATTAAGCCGACAGATTGGGCATTTCAAGCATTACAGTCTCTAGTTGAGCGCTACGGTGTAATTGCAGGATATACAGATAGTACATTTAAAGGCGATCGCTCCTTAACGCGTTATGAATTTGCAGCTGGATTGAATGCAGCTTTAGATCGCCTCAATGAACTAATAGCGACTTCGACAACAGATTTAGTCAAACGCGAAGACTTGGATACCATCAAAAAACTACAAGAAGAATTTTCTCCAGAACTCGCTCAACTTCGGGGACGCTTAGATGGCTTGGAAGTACGAAATGCGAAGTTAGAATCAACTCAGTTTACGACCACAACCAAACTTATAGGTCGCTCTCAGATTGTTCTTGGCGATCTTATAGCAGGCAATAATGTCGTCACCAAGAGACCAGCACCTCACAATCCCACACTTCAAGGCGTAACTTCTTTACGGTTAAACACCAGTTTTAACGGTAAAGATTCACTAGGTATAACAATAGGAGGTGGAAATCTTGAATCATTGGGACAAACAAGAGCCGGATTATTAGGAACTTATGAGGGGAGAACTTCTGATAACTCCAGTATTACTTTTCCACGCAATACTATTATTCTTAGTGGTGTTCGCTATCGGTTTCTACCTTTTCCAAATACCCAGGTCAACATTTATCCCTTGTCTGACGGAGCTAGTGAGATAGGTCTTTCTGGTCCGGTTAACCCATATTTTGAATCGTCTTCTGTGACTGGTGCTAATGGGATTTCACGATTTTCACGGCGGTCTTTGGTCTATAACTATGGAGATAGCGGCCCCGGAATTGCCATACTCCAGGGATTAGGCAAACAGGTTCAATTCGGGATAGCGTACAGCGCACCAAACGGTGGTAATCCCACAGCTAATAATGGCTTATTTACAGGCAGGTATTTAGCTTTAGCACAGTTAATATACTACTCCGGTAATAGGAATTTTCGGGTGGCTGCAACTTATGTTAATACCTATAGCCCACCAAGGACACTAGGTTTTAGTGGGACAAATTTCGGTCCAGCAGTCGGGAGTAACTTGGTAAACAGCACCGTGGATGGAGTCGCAACTCTAGGCAACCTTTATGGTCTACAGGCGTTCTATCAAGTTAGTTCCAAGTTGGCAATCAATGCGTGGGTAAGTTATGGGGTACACCGCTATTTGGGGCGCGGAGATGGCGAAGCTATGGATTGGGCCGTAGGACTTGCATTCCCGGATCTTTTTAGTGAAGGTGCTTTAGGGGGGGTTTTAGTTGGTATGGAGCCAAAACTCATCAGTCTTAGTAATAATGTAAATTTGGGAAAAGGTTTCGGACAAGCGGACAAAGATACTTCTCTGCACGTTGAGGCATTCTACCAATATAAAATCGGAGATCATATTGAGGTTACACCAGGTTTGATCTGGATTACTGCACCAGATTCGGATGCCAGCAATCCTGATAGTTTATTTGCTTGGATTCGTACTGTCTTTAGGTTTTAACCGAATGGCACTCCCCGGACTGAATAAAAATTTGCTTACATTTGTTTAATTAAAAGTCCGGGGATTCTTAAGTCTTAAGGGAGCGATCGCTCTTAACCCACAAACAGACACGTTAAAGACAAAGCCCAATCCAATTTCGCGTCTCTACTTATCCAGACAAAACCGTTTATGCCTCCTGCCCAGTGGTATCAAATTAACGTAAAAACCAGTCTAGACACAGCTTTGAGAGATTGTCTTGTTGTCTGGTTCCCACTTTTTGACTCGCGGCAGAGCCGCAATGACAAGCATTTCCAACCTCTGGCTGGAAACGAAGTTTGAAAAGGAGTTTTAGCTTAAGTTGACACCCATGCCTCCTGCCTCACCCAACAAAGTTGATACATAAATTTACCTTTGAAGTTGTTTGGTAAAATGCTTGCTTTTTGTCGAAAACTGTGAAAAACTCTATTATGCTAAAACTACGGTTTATCGATCAAGTTAAAGTAATTTACAGTATCAAGTTGGTGAAAATTTGTATTAAGGGATCGCAATTTATAGATTTTTAAATATTGATTTTGCAGCATGGATGGGGTGAAAATTTGACGCTTAAGACTTTATAAATGGGGGGGAATGGTAGATGCTGAAGACGTTAACAAACGATTTTGAACTCGACTTAGAAGCAGATGTGCTTGTAATTGGAGGTGGGCCAGCTGGAACTTGGGCGGCATGGAGTGCTGCATCAAATGGAGCTAAAGTCATCCTGGTAGATAAAGGATATTGCGGCACAACTGGATGCGCTGCTGCATCTGGAAATGGTGTGTGGTATGTGCCACCCGATCCAGAAGCACGGGAAACAGCAAAGGCGAGTCGGGAATCGTTGGGTGGGTTTTTAGCCGATCGCAATTGGATGGATCGAGTACTAAATCAGACCTATATCAACGTTAATCAGTTAGCAGAGTGGGGTTATCCTTTCCCTACCGACGATGAAGGTAAACCCTATCGGCGATCGCTGCAAGGCCCGGAGTATATGCGGCTGATGCGGCGGCAAATTCAACGCGCTGGAGTCAAGATTTTAGATAACAGCCCCGCCTTAGAATTACTGGTTGATGACGATGGTGCTGTTGCTGGTGCAACGGGTGTAAATCGTCAGACTGGTGAGAAATGGATAGTGCGATCGCATTCCACAATCATTGCTACAGGCGGCTGTGCGTTTCTCAGTAAAGCGTTAGGATGCAACGTCCTGACGGGGGATGGTTATCTGATGGCGGCAGAAGCAGGTGCTGAGATGTCGGGTATGGAATTTTCCAATGCTTATGGCATCTCTCCCGCCTTTTCTTCAGTTACCAAAACCCTGTTTTATAATTGGGCAACCTTCACCTACGAAGACGGTACTGTAATTCCGGGGGCAAGTTCTCATAGACGGTCAATAATTGCCCAGACATTATTGCAACAGCCAGTTTACGCCATCATCGACAAAGCGGCAGAATCGATGCGGCCATCTATGCGTTTAGCACAGCCCAACTTCTTTTTACCCTTTGACCGTGCAGGTATCGATCCATTTACTCAACGTTTCCCTGTGACTCTACGCCTAGAAGGAACTGTACGCGGTACGGGAGGAATTTGGATTGTCGATGAGACTTGTACAAGTTCTGTACTAGGACTGTATGCGGCTGGAGATGCGGCTACACGGGAACTGATTTGTGGCGGATTTACTGGCGGTGGTAGTCATAATGCGGCTTGGGCAATATCTTCTGGCTATTGGTCGGGGAAATCGGCTGCTGAATATAGCCGTAGTTTGGGAGAACATAAAACTCAAGGACAAGTTAAGGGTGTTGGAGAAGTAGGATTACAGAGTGGGAGCGATCGCTCCTTAGCGACTGATGAAGTAATTCAGGCAGTCCAAGCTGAAGTATTTCCTTACGAAAAGAACTATTTCCGCACAGAACAAGGTTTAACTGAGTCTTTGGGTAAGCTCAATCATCTTTGGCAAGAACTTCGTAGTAGCCAAGTAACATCAGGTAAAGAGCTAATCCGGGGGCGAGAAGCTGCGGCGATGGTAGCCACAGCACGATGGATGTACAGCAGTGCCATTGAACGTAAAGAAACTCGTGGGATGCACAAACATCAAGACTATCCAGAACAAGATGTCAATCAGCGACATCACCTGATTAGTGGCGGATTAGATCGAGTCTGGGTGAAGAGTCAGCCGCTAAATATTACAGAAAAGTCTTTAGCTAAAATAGGAGCAGCAGTGTGATTGAGTTGGTCAGCGAGTCGCGGTGCATAAAATGTAATATCTGCGTGAATATTTGTCCAACCAACGTATTTGACAGAGTACCTGATGCGCCGCCAACCATTGCCCGACAGAGTGACTGTCAAACCTGTTATATGTGCGAATTGTATTGTCCAGTTGATGCGCTTTATGTTGCACCAGAGAGCGATGTAACAACTTCAGTTAACGAAGCAGAATTGGCAGAAGTTGGGCTACTGGGTAGTTATCGGGAAAACGTCGGTTGGGGACATAAACGCACCTCAACAGCAAAAGCCGATCAAACATTCCAGATTTTGAAGCAGATAAAATAGTGCGACGGAGAAAATAGTCATGCTGTCGTTCAAAGTAGGAACAGGTTCTATCAGTAAAAATAAATTTACTTCCAGATTATCGACTTCAGTGGCTTGTGTTCTACTGCTACTAACTACAGCATGTAGTCAAGGCGAAACTAAATCTGCTCAATCCATTGAGGCTGTTAATGTCAATAACACTGATGTTTCCAATATTTCTACCCTACGAATAGGTTATGTAGGTAGTTCAGAACCTACAGGAGCACTTGGTTGGGCAAAGAAAAAGGGAATACTAGAGCGTGAGTTGCAAAAAGAGGGATTTAAAAACATTACTTTTGCCAGATTTCCTAACGGGCCGGATCTCAATGAGGCGCTTGTTGCCGGACAATTAGATGTTGGTTCTTTAGGCGATACACCAGCCATAGTTTTGAGAGCTAAGGGTGTCGAAACGCGACTGCTGCGGATCAGTCAATTTAATACAACCGCCTGGCTAGTAGCGAAAAAGAATGGCCCGCGATCGCTTGCTGAACTTAAAGGTCAAAAAGTAGCTACCCAAAAAGGTTCTTATATGCATCGATACCTCCTGGGTCTATTAGCTGAAGCTAAAATTCCCAAGGATGTAAAAATTGTTCACTTGATGACTACTGAGGCAAAAGCGGCTTTAGAACGTGGTGATGTAGCAGCTTATGCAACCTCAAGCGATTTGGGGCCTTATTTGAAATCACAAGGGTTTCCAGTGATTGATTCTTCGGCGAATCATCAAGGTTTATCAGGAACATCATTAGTTGTCGCAACTGAAAGCTTTCTGGCGAAACAGCCTGATTTTCCCCAGAAATTTAATGCAATTCTCACAGAAGCAGCCAAAGATTTAAAAGCTAATTCTGAAGAATATTATCAGTATCATGCCCAAATTACTAAATATCCCATCGATATTATCAAAGTATCGTTCCCACTCAAACAGGTATCAGAAGAACCATTACCAGCGGATGGTGTGAAACTTTTAGAAGGAACAAAGAAATTTTTAGTCTCGCAGGGGTTAGCAAAATCGGACTTTAAATTAACAAACTGGGTTGCTGAAGAAAAATAGGGAGTGGGGGGATGAGGGAGCAGGGGAGGCAGGGGGAGGCAGGGGGAGCAGGGGGAGCAGGAATAAGTAGCTTTTCTAAGCAAGAAAAACAAATTTTTGTAATTAAGTCTTTCAAAAGCGCAATTTTCAGGTTCAAAGGTGCAACTTTCAGGCTAAAAGGCTCAACTTCCAGGGTCAAAGGTGCAACTTCCAAGCTAAAAGGTGCAACTTTCAGGGTCAAAGGTGCAACTTCCAGGTTCAAAGGCTCAACTTCCAAGCTCAAAGGTGCAACTTCCAGGCTCAAAGGCTCAACTTCCAAGCTCAAAGGTGCAACTTCCAGGCTCAAAGGCTTTTTGTTTTCCTCCTGGCTCTTACCTTTTGACTAAATCTATCTAAAAATTCAGGTAAAATGCTATGACTATTGCACTAGACCGTCCACAGAAAACCAAGTCTGCTCAAATTCGAGAAAAACTGGGTTATTCGATCATTGACACCGATGTACATACCCAAGAATTTCCCCCAGCATTCTTGGACTATTTAGAGCAAGTTGCTGGAAGTGCGATCGCACAGCGTTTTCAAGAACACTTACCCGGTGCATCTCGCTCTAAATGGTTCAACCAATCTTGGGAAGAACGCCGTACTCACCGCACCGCCCGCCCTCCGTTTTGGACTCGTCCCACTAACGACGCTTTAAATTTAGCTACTGTTAGTTTGCCTAAGTTGCTGCACGAACGCTTACAAGAAGCTGGTACAGACTTTGCCGTTGTGTACCCCAACTTGGCAACAATGGCACCACACATTGGTAATGAAGAAATGCGACGGGCTGTTTGCCGTGCAACTAATACTTACCACGCTGATATTTTCCGTCCTTATAGCGATCGCTTAACACCCATTGCTGCCATCCCGATGAATACACCCGAAGAGGCGATCGCAGAATTAGAATATGCGGTGAAAGTGCTGGGACTCAAAGCAATTCAAATCCCCGGCCATATCCGCCGCCCGATTCCCGCCTTCGAGAAGTATGGCGAAGAAGTAGCCAACGAAGCCATCTGGATTGATACCTTTGGCTTGGATAGTAAATATGATTACGATCCATTCTGGGCGAAGTGCGTAGAACTGAAAGTTGTACCCACCACCCACTCTTCTGGTATGGGCTGGATCAATCGGCGTTCCATTAGCAATTACCAATACAACCATATTGGTCACTTTGCATCGGCTGGGGAAGCATTGTGTAAATCTCTATTCTTTGGTGGTGTAACTCATCGCTTCCCCACACTCAAGTTTGCCTTTTTAGAAGGAGGTGCAGCTTGGGGTGCTAGTTTGTACACCGATTTGATTTGGCACTGGGATACCCGCAATAAAGACCATTTGGTGGAAAACAACAATCCCGCCAATGTTAATTATGAAGAACTGCTGGAACTCTATACCCGCTATGGTGGTGAACTAGTACATGATCGTTTGGATCAACTAGGCAGTGGTTTAGGTTTCCACGCTGACTTAGTATCTCCCTTAGAACCAGGTGATTTGGATGAATTCGCCGTTGCAGGAGTTGAGAAGCCAGAGGATATCCGCGATCGCTTCTTGAATCATTTCTACTTCGGTACAGAATCAGATGATACCCGTGTAGCTCAAGCTTTTAACCGTAAAGCTAATCCTTATGGTGATCGCGTTAAAGCCTTCTTGGGATCTGATTCGGGTCATTGGGACGTACCTGATATTACTGCGATCGCAGCTAATACCTATTCAATGGTAGAACGCAAGATTATCAGCGAAGAAGATTTGCAATATTTCCTGTCAATTCATCCCTTGGAGTTGTACACCAGCTTGAATCGTGACTTCTTTAAAGGTACGGCTGTCGAGAAAGCCGCAGATGAATTTTTGGCTGCAAAAGGGAGTAGGGGAGATGAGGGAGATGAGGGAGATGAGGGGGATAATGCCCAATGCCCCATGCCCAATGCCCATAAACATTTGAATATTTAGAGTAAAATATCATGACGATCGCTCTAGACCGCCCACAAAAAACCAGGTCTGCTCAAATTCGGGAAAAACTTGGTTATCCGATCATTGACACCGATGTACATACCCAGGAATTTGAACCAGCAGTCTTGGATTATTTAGAGCAAGTTGGTGGAACAGCACTTGTCGAACGTTTCAAAGAGAATTTACCAGGATCTTCTCGCTTCAAGTGGTATAAGCAAAGTTGGGAAGAACGTTTTGCTTATCGCTCCAATCGCCCTAATTGGTGGGGTCGTCCGACAAAAAATACTTTGAATTTGGCTACCATTAGCTTGCCCAAGTTGCTGCATGAGCGGTTGGGAGAAGCAGGTACAGACTTTGCCGTTGTGTACCCCAATTTGGCAACAATGGCTCCGAATATTGGCAACGAAGAAATGCGGCGGGCTGTTTGTCGGGCAGTTAACACCTACCATGCTGATATTTTCCGCCCTTATAGCGATCGCTTAACACCCATTGCTGCCATTCCACTGCACACTCCCGAAGAAGGGATTGAAGAGTTGGAATATGCAGTGAATGTTCTCGGACTCAAAGCAATTCAAATTCCTGGTTACGTTCGTCGTCCAATTCCTGCTTTTGAGAAGTATGGCAAAGAAGTAGCTAACGAAGTGGTTTGGATTGATAACTTTGGCTTAGATAGCGAGTATGATTACGATCCATTCTGGGCTAAGTGCGTAGAACTGAAAGTTGTACCCACAACTCACGCATCTAGCCAAGGTTGGACAACTCAGCGTTCTGTCACTAACGCTCAGTACAATCACATAAATCACTTTGCCTTTGCGGCAGAAGCATTATGCAAATCGCTGTTCTTTGGTGGAGTTACCCGCCGCTTCCCGCAATTAAAGTTTGCCTTCTTAGAAGGTGGTTCAGCTTGGGGTGCTAGTCTATACGCTGATATTATTTGGCATTGGGAAACCCGCAATAAACAACATTTGTTGTCAAATAACAATCCTGCTATTATCGACAAGGAAGCATTAGTAGAGTTATATACTCGCTATGGTGGCGAACTAGTAGATGGACGCTTAGATAAAATTGGTGACGGTTTAGGATTCCATCATCAACTATTAGCTCCAGAAAATCCAGGCGAACTCGACGAATTTGAACTAGCAGGAATAGAGAAGCCAGAAGATGTGCGCGATCGGTTCTTGAATCACTTCTACTTCGGTACAGAATCAGACGATACCCGTGTAAGCCAAGCATTTAACCGTGCCGCTAATCCCTTTGGGGACAGAGTTAAAGCCTTCTTAGGTTCCGATTCCGGTCACTGGGATGTGCCTGATATCACCGCCGTTACTGCCAACGCCTACTCAATCGCAGAACACGAAATCATTACCGAAGAAGACCTCCGCTACTTCCTCTCAATCCATCCTTTAGAGTTGTACACCAGTCTTAATCAAGACTTCTTCAAAGGTACAAGTGTTGAGAAAGCCGCAAATGAATATCTGTCATTATTCATTGGTCAGTAGAGACGCGATTAATCGCGTCTGTACAATGGTCATTGGTCATTTGCAAAGGACAAATGACTAATGACAAAGGACAATTTTTTACAACGTTCCATGTTCCATTTCCTCTGTTCACTTGTGGGGTGGGTCTTACCCACTCTGCATTTCTCCTAAATTCTGTATCTAATGTCAATTTCACAAATAGAACTTATAAACATTTGATAAATTCCTAAGTTTTATTAATAAGCATTTTTCTGTGTTTGCCCTAATTACGAATTACAAGGATGATTTGATTATGGTGCTAGATATTACAAAACCAAAGGATTACATTGACCTAGCAGCTTCTTTATCCAAGGAACTTGCTCAATCCGCAGTTGAACGGGATGCCAAAGCTGGAGTTCCAGAAGAGGAAATTAATAGACTGCGTGAGACTGGCTTGCTACCACTGATTGTGCCCAAGCAATATGGTGGAATTGGTGCAACTTGGATTGATGCCTTAAAAATTGTCAGAAAGCTATCAAAAGCAGATGGATCAATTGGTCAATTATATGGTAATCATCTCAATTTGACAGCTTTAGGTCATGTTTCCGGCACGCCGTCCCAAAAGGAAAAATATTATAGAGAAACTGCTAAAAATAACTTATTTTGGGCAAACGCCATCAATACAAAAGACACTAGGCTGAAAATTAATCCAGAAGGTGAGAACTTTCGGGTTAATGGTGTTAAAAGCTTTGGTACAGGTATTTCTGTTGCAGATTATCGGGTATTCTCCGCTTTGGAAGATGGCGTAGAATTGCCCTTCATATTCATAATTCCCAAACAAAGGGAAGGGTTAGTTTCCAATCAAGATTGGGACAACGTTGGGCAACGTCGCACTGATAGCAGTAGTTATACATTTAATAATGTGCTAGTAGAAAAAGATGAGATTTTGGGGCCACCCAATCCCCCTGATAATGCCTTCTCAACTTTTCTTGGCATTATTGCCCAGCTAACAAAAACCAACGTATATCTGGGAATTACTAAAGGAGCCTTCGCCGCCGCTCGTGAATATACTAAAACTACTACTAAACCGTGGATTACATCAGGAGTAGATAGTGCTACTCAAGATCCATATATTCTGCATCATTACGGTGACTTTTGGGTGGAAATTCAAGCTGCGATCGCTCTAGCTGACCAAGCAGCCGAAAAGGTGCAAGCAGCATGGGACAAAGATGTAGAACTCACTCCTCAAGAAAGAGGAGAAGTAGCGATCGCAGTTTCCGCGTCCAAGGCATTAGCTACCCGTGTAGGTATAGATATTACCAACCGCATCTTTGAAGTTACCGGAACTCGCGCCACTGCAACTAAATATGGGTTTGATCGTTACTGGCGAGATTTGCGAACCTTTACCCTGCACGATCCTGTGGATTACAAATTGCGAGCGATCGGTGATTGGGTACTTAACGAGCAGCTACCCGTTATCACTCAATATTCTTAGGTCATTGGTTATTTCTCTCTCCACCTTTATCCTCAAAGACGCGATTCATCGCGTCTCTACTTACCAATCTAAAATCCAAAATTGATATGACTCAACTAAAAACACTTCCTACCTACGACCCAAGTTTATTTGAGGGAGCCGCAGAGGGCTACGCTCAATATAGAACCAAATACCCACCGATTGTATTCGACAAACTAGCCGAAATATTTCATCTCAATGGTCAAGGACGACTCCTTGATTTAGGTACTGGCCCAGGATTAATTTCAATTGGTCTACGAACCAAATTTGAGGAAGTTGTGGCGATCGATCCCGAGCCCGACATGATTGCAGAAGCTAAACGGCAAGCAGCAGCAGTTGGAGCAAATAATATTACTTGGTTAGAACAAGGAGCAGAATTCATCGACTCTAGTTTAGGGACATTTAAGTTAGCCACTATCGGTAGAGCCTTCCACTGGATGGAACGTGAATTAGTACTTGAGAGGCTTTATGAATTGCTTACTGATGATGGTGGATTAACACTGCTTCAAACTGGTGATAATCCTTGGGAAAGCAATTTACCTTGGAAACAAGCTGCTGTTGGAGTAGTGAAAAAATGGTTAGGTGAAGAACGCCGAACTGGCTTACGAGGACAAGGCATTCGTAAGCCAGTCGATCCTCCCCATGAAGTCGTAATTGGCAATTCGGCTTTTGCTCGTCAAGAAACCTATGAAGTGCTATTTGAAAAATCTTGGACTGTCGATAGCTATCTTGGCTACTTATACACTACAGCTTTCTCTCTGAAAATTTTCTATGGTGATAACGCCCCAGCATTTGAAAAGGATCTCAAAGAAGCGCTACTAGCAGTTGAGCCGTCTGGGCATTTTACAGAAGAACTCAAAGCTACAATCCGAGTCGCTTGGAAGCACTAGCAAAATTGCACGCAAATAAAATAGAGTTCCATTCACAAATTTCAATTTTCCACTAGCACAACATTGGAGTGGGTCTTTCTCACTCCACTTCCTACATTTTTGCCTCCTAACTATTAAATTCTCAGTTCCTCGAGTCGTTTCAGGGTGGGTTTTACCCACTCTCTTTCTTAATTTCATAGATAAAGTTTAAAAATTACAAATTAAAAAATATTTATTTTAATTTATAAATAACTTAATAAAAAAGATTTTTTGTTTTTTGACATTGCAATTAATCATCACTGTTTTAACCACCTAGAGGAAAATCAATAAAACAACCCATGCCAACTTTAAAAGGAAAATTTGAATTCAGAAAAAGCCCGAAAACAACACGTCGTTCTTTATTATTTGCTTTGGGCTACTGCTTAATGCTATCGACAACCCTATCAAGTTGTGGTGAAGCCAAAAATAACGCTCAACAGTCAACAACTACGTCTGAGCCAGTAGTTTCATCTAATACTACAGAGAAGTCAACTGAGAAAAAAGTAGTGCGGATTGTACGTTCAAAACAACTTACCGCTTTAGCAGTTTTAGAAAAACAGGGTTCCTTAGAAAAGCGATTAGAGCCTCTAGGTTTTAAAGTACAGTGGGCTGAGTTTGCGGCTGGCCCACAACAGCTAGAAGCCGTGAATGCAAATGGACTGGATATCGCATCTACAGCCGAATCGCCTCCTGTATTTTCCCAAGCAGCAGGAGCGCCTCTTGTTTATCTAGCTACTACACACCCTAGTGGTAAATCTATTTCACTTTTAGTTCCTGTAAACTCTCCGATTAAAACTGTTAGCGATTTGAAGGGTAAAAAAGTAGCTTTTCAGAAAGCTTCCATTGGTCACTATTTATTAGTTAAAGCATTAGAAGATGCAGGGTTGAAACTGAGCGATGTCCAATCAGTTTTTTTACCACCGGCAGATGCAAATGCGGCATTCAGTCAGAATAAAGTGGATGCTTGGTATATTTGGGAGCCATTTGCTACTAGAAATGTACAAAATAAAATCGCTCGTGTTTTAGCAGATGGCGGGAAGTTGAGGGATACGGGCAACTTTTACTCAACCTCGCGCCAATTTTATCAGGCTCATCCTGATGTAATCAAAGTGTTTTTAGAGGAGCTAGAAAAGAAAGAAATCTGGACTAAGGATCATCCCAAAGAAGTAGCACAACTGCTTGCTCCTGTAACTCAGCTAGATCCGCCGACTCTAGAAATAATGCATAAGAAATATGATTATGGGCTAGTACCAATTACCGAGAAAACTATTATCAAGCAACAGGAAGTTGCAGATAAGTGGTACAGCCTCGGACTTATCCCCAAAAAGGTAAATGTTAGAGATGGCTTTTTAACGCCTGAAGAGTACGCCAAAATTACTCCCTCTGATGTTCTAGCAAATAAGTAATTATCTGAAGAAAAAATTAAAGGACAGGAGAGTATTATGCCTACCTCGACTTTGACAAAGGTTAAAATTAGTCCTATCGATGCACCTTTAGGAGCTATAGTTACCGATTTTGATGCCAGTCAAGCGATCGCACCTGAAGTTATATTACAACTTAAGCAAGTTCTGCGCGATCGCCACATCTTGATCTTCAAAGACCAAAAGCTCTCTGATGAACAGCTTTTGAACTTCGCTCTATACTTTGGCGCACTGTTTGTACCATCTGATGAAACTCCAGTCTTAGCTTCTAAACCGGGAGAAACCCCAGTGGTGATTCCGATTTCCAACGTCGATGGAGGCTATACCGGTACTGGAGAACTGACTTTTCATTCTGACCACAAATGGACTCCTATCCCATCTAGCGGTTCGCTTCTTTATGCCTTAGAAATACCTTCTCAAGGTGGAGATACTTATTGGTTAAACACCAATTTAGCCTATGAGGCATTAGATGAAGCCACCAAAGAACGGATTGCAGATTTACAATTAATTACCTACAACCCATTTTTGCGAGATCGGAATGCACCGCGCTCTTTGTACCGTTTGGATAAGAATATTCCTTTAATCAGTCCTGTTTTTCCCCATCCTTTAGTTAGGACACATCCAGAGAGTGGTAAAAAGCATCTTTACTTAGATGCTGCTACAGAAGTGGAAATTGTTGGGTTAGAGCCAGAAGAAGGATCTAAACTGATTGAACAGTTGAGGCAACATCTAAATCAACCCAAATTCTACTACCAACACAAATGGTCTGTAGGCGATATTGTCTACTGGGATAATCAAGCTACCTTACATTACCGCCAAGCATTCAATCCGAATGAGCGACGAGTATTAAAACGGGTTAGCCTTGCAGGTAGTCGTCCCTTTTAGAATTTATAGCTCAGAAGATTAAGCTAATAGGCGTTTGAATATACATTTTATTGGTCAATAGTCAAGAGTTATTCTGGACTATTGACCAATAAAACTTGTCTGAAAATCGTACTCTATGCTTGTAAATCAAAAATAGTAAAAAAATATTTTTGATTTCAAAACAAGTGTTAATGAATACTTTATTTTCAGACCAAACTTGATACACTCTAGACTGAAATTGATAGTTGTTAGCACTCATTAAAAACGCTACAAACAAAGTTATTAAATTTAACTAAAAATAAATATTATGATGCTTTTGGAATTTTTGCAAAGGCTAAATCTGTTTAGCAATAAACAGCTACTGCAATCAAAAATTAAAAATACTAAGACGGTATGTGAGTATAGCCTAAATACTAAACCTATAGAAGCCAAATATAAAATAGAGCCTAAACATATATCTATATTAATGGCTGCTTACACTCTTACCATACCAATAGGTATGGTTGGTTGTAGCCAAGAAACTAAAACTACTCAAAAAGAACTATCCCCAATTAGTACACAATCTCAAAGTCAAACAGTTTCTAATACTCCCCAAAAACAAGAGCTACGAGTTGTTTCTTCTAAGCTTGGTTCTCTTGCAGTGATGAGAAAGCAAGGTACTCTAGAAAAAAGTTTAGCAGCAAAAAATTTTACTGTAAAGTGGCTAGAGTTTGCTGCTGGGCCGCAAGCTTTAGAAGCATTAAATGCTGGTTCCCTTGACATCGCAGTTACAGCTGAATCACCACCTATATTTGCTCAAGCCGCAGGTACACCTCTTGTGTATATTGCAACAACTCGATTTAATGGTAGAGCAGTTTCTTTTTTAGTACCAAAAAACTCTCCGATTAAAAGTGTTGCTGACTTTAAAGGCAAAAAAATCTCCTATCAAAAAGCCTCTATCGCCCACTATGTCTTGCTTAAAGCATTACAAAAAGAGGGACTAAAATTAAGTGATGTAAAATCTCTTTATCTCCCACCTCCAAATGCAAATGTAGCTTTTAGTCAAGGAGGAATTGATGTTTGGGTAGTTTGGGAACCTTACATTACAAGAAATATCCAAAAAAATCTTGGTCGTGTATTAATAGATGGACAAGGACTTCAGGATCTTGGTGGCTTTTATACTACCTCACGTAAATTTGCCAAAGAGCATCCTGATATTCTTAAAGTTTTTCTAGATGAGTTTACCAAAGCTGAAGATTGGTCGCAGAAAAATATTGATAAGTTAGCAGAACTTGAGACTGGTGACGTTGGTATTGATGTACCTACTCTTAAAACAATTCATAGTAAAGCAGTATATGGTTTGCTACCAATCACCGATGAAGTTATTAAAAAACAACAACAAATAGCTGATTTGTGGTATGCACAAGGACTTCTACCAAAAAAAGTTAATGTCAAAGATGGAGTACTTACTCCAAAAGAATATGCAGCATTCACACCTGATTCAATTAAATCTAACAAGTAAATCATTGTAATTAACTTTAATAAGTTGGATCTTCTCATTTATTAAATGATGGTTTTATACCAGTATTCCATCAAAAATTGAGGTGCAAAAATGTTTAAAAGTTTTGTGAAATCTAAGACAACAATTATCAGTAAGTTTGCCTTGTTTACAATACCTGGTTTTCTAGCTTTATCTACTACTTTAATCAGTTGTACGTCAACTGTATCTAACACAAATACAGGAACTGAGCCGAAAGCAGAACCAGCAGGGGCTAAAACTATAACTTTTAAAACAAAGGTGCTGCGAATAGGGTATCAAAGCTCTGGTGATTTAGTTAGAGTCACAGGAGTTTTAGAAAAACGTTTAGAGCCTTTGGGCTTGAAAGTAGAGTGGTCACAATTTGCTCAAGGGCCACAACTTATGGAAGCGATGAATGTGGGCAAAATTGATATTGGTTCAGTTGGAGAAACGCCTCCGATCTTTGCCCAAGCTGCGGGTGCAAAAATCATCTATTTGGCTGGGAGAAGACTTGATCCTAATTCCGGTAAAGGTAGTGCGGTCGTAGTTCCTAAAAATTCTCCAATTAAAACTTTAGCTCAAATTAAAGGTCAAAAAGTAGTCTTTCAAAAAGGTTCGGCTTCTCACTATTTTATTATCAAAGCCTTAGAAGAGGTGAATCTAAAATATAGTGATATTAAAGTTCTAAGTATGCCCAATGTTGAAGCACGTGGTGCATTTATTCAGGGGACTATTCCAGTTTGGGTAACTGGCGATCCTCATTTAGCTTTGGTAGAAAAACTCCACGGTGCGCGTGTATTGCGAGATGCTACAAATATTGGCACTCCAGGCGGGTATTACATAGGAACACGTGAGTTTACTAAAGAAAATCCCGAATTAGTTCGGATCATCCTAGAAGAAATTGATAAAAATGGTCAATGGGCAGAAGCAAATCGTAAAGAAGTAGCCAAACTCATAGCACCTGTACTCAAAATTGATTTACCTATTCAGGAAGTAATTTGTAGCCGTGCTAATTATCGACTTAGAGGAATCACTCCAGAACTAATGCAAGCTCAACAAAGTGTTGCTGATTTGTTCTATAACGAAAAAATATTACCCGAAAAGATTGATGTTCAAGAAGCATTGCTCACACCTCAAGAATATGCAGCTATTACTCCACCAACACTGATAAGTGAAAAGTAGAGAATAATCAGATATAAAGTTTGTTTTTTTAAACAAACTAGAATACCAATTTTCTAAATGAAAAAGGAGATTTATTAAATTAACATAATCTCAAATTTTCATCATAAATTGGTGTTTTAGGAGGTTTAAATAGCAACTTCCTATTATCTTACTTGCTGAAAGAAAGTAAGACTGACAACGTAAAAGCTAAAACTTACAAGGAAAATTACAACTCATGATCAAGCCATTTCAACCACAACGCCGTACAGTTTTAAACGGTAAACAGGTAGAGGCAGGTTTATTCAGTTATTAACTTGGCTAGCTATTACACTGTAGCGGAAGTTTGCCTAACTTCAACAAGGGGCTTAACAAGTTGCTCAACTAACTTGTTAAGCCTATTGTCTGGTTAAGTAAAAACCGAGGAAGAAACAAGCGATCGCGAATCCTTTTAACCTGAGTTCGGGATAAGAAATCCTCAAAAGCCTTGACTTATCGTTATTCGGTCTGAAGCTTTGTTTGAATCTATTCTCTATAAGGCATGTTGTTGAGATTAGTCTCATTTGTGAACCTTATTGACAAAATGATTCAACTTTAATCGCTTCTTTGATCGCTTAGAGTTTTGTTCAATCCTTATAAAATAAGCTTTCTAGCTTCTGGCTTAACCCGAACTCAGGTTTTTTACAGATATGATTTGGAAGTGACAATTAGTTTTAATTAAAATGTTCCACTCAACTTATCAAGTAACAGTGAACAGGTAGAGGCAGGTTTATTCAGCGATTAAGTTAGCGATCGCATCTATTAACTCGCTTGGCTCTACTGGTTTGGCAATATGCTTGTTAAATCCGGCTCTTAGCACCTGTTGAGCGTTCATTTCTCCAGCATAGGCGGTAAGTGCGATCGCTCGAATTTGCCCTCCCTGCTCTGGTGGCAGTGTTCTCAACTGTCGCATGAACATACATCCATCCACTTCTGGCATCCCAATATCGCTTAAAACTATATCTGGCAAGGATTGGGCTAAAGTCACTAGAGCTTCATTGGCTGATGTTACTGCTGTCACATTTGCCCCATATTGCTCTAGTAAAAAGACAATAAATTCTCGCGTATCTGTATCATCATCCACTACTAAAATTTTCACACCATTCAAATTTGAGGATGGCTCAGAGTCGCTACTGTCTTGTTTAATCTCTAATTGATTTTGGATTAACGGTAATCTGACAGTAAAAGTTGCCCCCCGATCTTCGCCCTCACTTTCTACCTGGACTGTGCCGCCATGCAGTTCGACTAAGTGACGGACGATCGCTAATCCTAACCCCAATCCACCAAATTTTCTAGTGGTGCTGCTGTTCTCTTGGCGAAAATATTCAAACACGTAAGGCAGAAAATTAGGGTCGATGCCTTTCCCTGTGTCGCTGACTTGAATGATTGCTGAGTTGGAATTTGACTTAAAACATGATGATAGTCGAATATCAATCCGTCCGCCCTCTGGTGTAAACTTAACTGCATTTGAGAGCAGATTCCAAACGATTTGCTGCAATCGGCTGGAGTCTCCCAAAACTTGTCCCAAATTTGGTTCCAGGCTGATGTGCATCTCAATTGACTTAGCTTCTGCCGATAGCCGCACTGTCTCCATTGCTGCCAAAATCACAGATGTCAGATCGACTGGGTAGATATTCAAGCTGATTTTACCTTGTAAAATCCGGGAGATATCCAGTAAGTCTTCAATCAGTTGAGCCTGTAACTTAGCATTTCGCTCAATAGTCTTCAGCGCTTGAGGAATTGTCTTTTCATCAAGTTTTTTGGTTTGGAGTAGCTTTGACCAACCTAAAATTGGGTTGAGTGGCGATCGCAATTCATGAGAAAGTACTGCCAGAAACTCGTCTTTTATCCGGTTGGCGTTTTCTGCTGCTTTCCGAGCGGTTTGCTCTGCCTCGTATAGGCGGGCACGTTCCATCGCTTGAGCGCACTGTTGTGCTAGTGCCAGCATAAAGGCTTGATCGTCTTGATTAAACTTCTGAATCTCGGTAAAAGCTAGAGACATTCCCCCGATAGCTCGTCCCTCGATGATCAATGGAATCGAAATCCAAGCGCTATAGTTGTACTGGGCGTATTCCTGAACCAGATTTGAGTAACGAGCCACCCTTGTTTCGGTTGGCTCTTGCCAAATAGGTTGCTTAGTTCTTACTGCTTCTGCCAGTGGCGCGGGTGCATTAATCGAGAATCGACGCGATGAATCGACTATTTCTTGTTGATCGCCAACAGTTTGGACAATTTCTAATTCAGTGCCGTTTTGAGTCAGTAGTGCGACAAAAACAAAGCTAGCTCCCAAAGCTGCTATACCTTGTTCCACAATTACTTCAGCGACTTGTGTCGGAGTTAGAGATTCCGAAAGGGCAGCAGTAATGGTTTGCAGACGGGTAGTGCGAGATACTGCGCGTAAAGCCGCCTGTTGAGATTGCTGTGCTTCTCTGTAGAGTCGGGCATTATCAACTGCGATCGCCGCCCGACCAGCCAACTCTTCAGCTAACATCAGGCTTTTGGTATCGTAGCGACGACCTGAGGAAGATACCAAAGTCATAACTCCCAACACCCGTCCCCGAAGGATCAGCGGTACACTCATACCAGATGTTGGATTTAGTTCTTGCAATATTTTCAAGTGACTGGCGTTGTGGGTTAACCCTTGGATCTGTTGATCAGAAATAAAATGAGTAATTTGTGATTTGCCTGTTTCTATTACCTCAGCAACACCTTTTGTTTGGGCCAAGTCAGGTGGATAATTTTGTAACTGTTCTACCAATTCTTGTTTCTCTGGATTGGCATGGGCTGCTGCAACCCGACGGAGTAATTGATTGTCACTAATGATATCAACTAAGCACCAATCAGCAATTTCCGGCACAGCCAAACGCGCTAAACCTGCTAAGGTTGTCTCGTAATCCAATGATGCAGCCAAAATCCCACTAGCCTCAGCCAGAAAACGCTGTTCCTCCTCCACCTGCTTGCGCTTAGTAATATTTCGCGAAGACGCTTGCATCTCTAAAATTTGTTGAGTTTGGCGATCGCGAATCGCTCGAATAGTTGCTTCCAACCAGATATAATGTCCGTCTTTGTGACGCGCACGGTGAGTAATAGTATAAATATCTGGTAAATCGCCATTGACTGGGTAATTTCTCGCAATCTCTACCAAATCGTCAGGGTGAACTAACTCATGGCTAGGATGACCGACTAGTTCCTCTGGTTGATATCCCAGCACTGTGTAGCAAGCTGGTGAAACGTAGAGAATAATTCCATCGACTGTATGGCGGGAAATAATGTCAGTTGAATTCTCAGCTAGCAACCGAAAACGCGCCTCACTCTCGCGCAGTCTGACCTCAGCCTGCTTGCGTTCGGTAATATCGACGCACATTCCCACCCATTCGCGGATTTCGCCTGTTTCGTCGAGTATCGGCACACCGCGTATATTCATATAACGGTATTCGCCGTCATGCCGCAGAACTCGATACTCAGCAACTGCAACGCTGCGTGTAGGAAATGCCTGTTTCCAAATTTCCGCTATCGAGGCACGATCTTCTGGGTGTAGTGCCTCAACCCAACCCCATCCTTTATATTGTTCGGGATTTTGCCCTGTGAACGCCTGCCAAGTTGGAATATCATTAACAACGTTGCCCCAAGGTGCTGCCCTCCAGACAATGGATGCGCTGGCCTCTGCCAGTGAACGGTAACGTGCTTCACTATCGCGCAGTGCAGCTTGTTGTTCGCTCAAATATTGCTGCAAATCAGTAACCTCTTGAGCTTTCAGGTTCTCACTCATTTTAAAAGTATTTAGCTAAAAGCGACTCACCGGGTTCTCCCGTCTGCTGTAATAGTTCTTTAATTTGTTTCATCGCCAGGAGTGAAGGTTGTATCCGTCTATTTTTCCATCGATTTCTAGTGTGGAGGGGAACCCCTAATATCGTTGCCAGTTTCACCTATGTAAATTTAAGGCGCTGTCGAGTCTCACGAACCAATTGTCAATACTTGGCTGTTCGATTGCTGGCATAAGCTCAATCTAAATATATTTTTATTTTTATAATGCAATATAGCAGATGCTATAGCTCTAACTGCACCCATCTAAGGTTATAGAGGTTATCAAGAAGAGGCAGGGGAGAAAAAAGATTACCTACGAGGGGTAGGGCTTGTACTGAAAATCATTTTCTCCTTTGCCCCTCTGCTTTCTTGTAAGTTGGTGATTATGTATTACATCAACTATCATGCAAGCTATTTAAGCTAGTAATAGAATTGTTTCAATTCAGGGGATAAGAATATGAAGGTTTGGCTTGCCTGCTTTTTGGTGCTGTTTGCCTTAGCGGAACTGTTTGACTGGTTGCAAGAATTTAATCTGCCATTACCTATCTATATTTTGGGTGGGGCTTTTTTAGCTGTTGCTTCTAACTATGATAAAATTGTTGGCTCCTATTTAGCTGATTCAAGTATAGAAGCATCGCTTGAACAACCCCAGTTAGATTCACTAACTCCATCTACTAATCCGATTTCTTTTCCAATTACCAGTCCTGTTGAAGATGTTCAAACATCTCAAACAGATGATTAGCACTTGTCTGATTCTATAGTTGACACTAGGCGTAAGCTTGCTTTCAAAGTAGGAATACGTCAACCCCTTCCCTACGGGACGCTGCGCGAACGGGGAAGTCAAAAGGAGCCAGTGCGTTGGGTGGCTCTGCCGACTTGAAGCAACTGGCGTTCAAAAGTCAAACATTTACCAACCCCATAAATAAATTTACTTGCTCTGTACCTTTTTCTTTCTGGTCAAAGTCTCTAACTAGCAAGTAAATTGCTACATTAATAAAAGCTTAGGTTAACTAGCTTTTAACTTAGATTCCGAAAATTGACTTCTGCGCCTGCAACATCTACCCAATTCAGGCTACCGCCTCAACGCCGTGATTAGTGGACTATTAGAAAAACTCCGTGTACCTTTTGTCAAAGTTCAGGATTCCCGTGAAACTTCTAAGAGCAAAAGCTGGCTACAAGTTATTTTTGTTACCAGTGTAGGAGTCACTGCTTTTATCTGGGGAGTTCGGGAACTCAAATGGTTACAGCCTTGGGAGTTAAGAGTTTATGATCAAATGTTGCGATCGCGTCCCGCAGAAGCACCCGATCGGCGGATTTTGTTAGTAACAATAACTGATGAGGATCTCAAACGAGAGAAATGGCCTCTATCAGATCGGACAATCAATCAGCTGTTAAAGAAAATTGAGTCTTATCAACCGCGAATTGTTGGTTTATATCTTTTCCGACCAGAAGACAATAATTTGGCGGCTAATCTCCAAAATCAAGATAACATTGTCACTACCTGTTTGTTCAGCAGCTTGGGTAGAAATGAAATTCCCCCGCCGCCGAATGCTCTTATAGATAATGTTGGGTTTAGCGATGTAGTTACTGACAATGAAAACGATCAAACTCTCCGCCGCAGTTTGTTATTTGCTAACCCTACAGATAAAAAATGTACAACATCATTTGCATTTGGTGCATTAATTGCAATTAATTTTCTGGAAAAACAAGGTATTGAATATGATTTTACTAAAAAAGGAGATTTTCTGTTAGGTAAAACCCTGTTTTTGCGTTTACAACCTAATTCTGGTGGCTATCAACATTTGGATGCACAAGGCTATCAAATATTATTAAATTACCGTCATCCCAACAGCCTCGCCGACCAAGTAACCCTTACAGATGTTCTTAATGATCGAGTCAACTCCAATTTATTCAAAGACCGTTTGGTAATTATTGGCACTACGGCAGCTAATCTCCCACCAAGTGGCTTTTATACGCCCTACAGCGCTTTACCAGATCAGCCAGCCAGAATGCCTGCTCTGTTTATTCATGCACAGATAGCAAGTCAACTCATCAGTACAGTGTTGGATGGGCGACCCTTGATTTGGTATTGGCCCGACTGGGCAGAACTTATTTGGGTGTGGGGCTGGTCGCTATTAGGTAGTATTTTAGCATGGCGGTGGCAAAATCCGCTGCTTTTGCTAGTGATGGAAGCAACAGCTCTACTTGGCTTAGTAGTAATCTGCATTGCTTTGTTTTTGCAAGCCGGATGGATACCATTAATTCCCTCTGCTCTTGCCTTAGTAATTAGTAGTATCTGTGTGATTGCTTATACTAGCTACCAAAATCAACGACAAACTCAGGTGATTATTCTGCAAGTTGAAAAACAACAAGAAGCGATCGCCCAATTAAATGTACTCTTAGAAGATAAAACAGCACTTCCCGATTCCTCTGTTGACTTTCTTCCCCCAATTGATTCACCAGAAATAAAATCAGGTGATTTGCTTTTGAGTGGACGCTACAAAATTTCTCAAACTCTTGGTGCAGGTGGATTTGGTCGGACTTATTTAGCACAAGATACTCAACGACCGGGTAATCCTACTTGTGTAGTTAAAAAGTTAATGCCAGCCCGTCAAGATACACGATTTTTGCAAGTGGCTCGCAGGTTGTTTCATAGTGAAGCTGAAATTTTAGAAACTTTGGGTAAACATCATCAGATTCCCGAACTACTTGCTTATTTTGAAGATAACCAAGAATTTTATTTAATTCAACAATATATTGAGGGACATACCCTAAGCGAAGAATTACCACCTGTACAAAATGTGCAAAACGAATCATTTGTGATGGAAATGCTCAAACAAGTTTTAGAAGTTCTAGAATTTATTCATCAACATCGAGTGATTCATCGCGATCTCAAACCGGCTAATATTATTAGATGCGTTCAAAATAATCGGCTGGTATTGATTGACTTTGGTGCTGTCAAATTGATGCAACCGTCGAGTAGTGAGCAAACAGAATTAGCCACAGTAGCCATTGGGACGCGGGGTTATACACCTCCAGAACAATTTGCCGGTCATCCCCGCTTATGCAGTGACATTTATGCTTTAGGAATGATTGCTATTCAAGCCATAACTGGGATACTACCGCAAGAATTTCACCCAGATCCAGAAACAGGGAATGTGATGTGGCGACAAACGGTACAAGTAAGCGAAGAATTAGCGGCAGTTTTAGATAAAATGGTTTGCTATCATTTTAGCGATCGCTATCAATCAGCCACCGCAGTTTTACAAGATTTAAAACGTTTTTAAACTAATTGAACTAGGTATTGGGGACAGGGACATGCATCAATCCACTTCTAGCGCTCCTAAAGTTTTTAAAGTTATACCAATTTGAAAAAAGAATGCGACAGATACATACGGACATACCTTTGTCCTGTCTGACTTTCTTAATTTTAAATTTTGAATTTTGAATTTTGAATTGGTATTACTACCTCTGCTTCAGTCAACCCTGTTACACTAATTAATAACTTCATAAGTGCGGGCTGGTCTCAACGTTTGTTGACAATCTGGACTCACCGCAACTGCCCAAACATAGTTTGAGTCCGCTTTGTTCCCGCCCCCTCTTATCTCCTTATCCCATTCTCCATGCCTAAAAACTTCATCCCTTTGTGGATAGGGTTTTTCATTTTGGAGGTTTCTAACTAGTCTGCCAAGTTTATCCTCAAGCTGATCCTCAAGCTGATCAGTAGAGCCAAGGGTTATTCGTAGTTGATTTAGGATAGGTCTTACAATCAGATGAATTTGACTATTGTGGATGTAGTCTTTTGCTTGAGCTTGCATAGAAGAATAAGTCAACAGATATTGCGGTGATTCTGTTAAGATTTCCTCGCACACTTGCTCAATCAAGCACTTTGTCACATATTCCATCACCACAGGTTGCTGTGTGAATCCTCCAGTATTGCTTTCTATCAAGCTACGCCAGCGTAAAGATTCGAGGACTGAGATTAACTTAGGCTTAGGCAATATTGGTGTGAAAGCTGTTTGCAATTCTGTGGAGGAAAGCTTGCCCCGATTAATTGCCAGCCAGTACATCACTAACTGCTCAGACGTAGAGAGTCTTTTGAATTGTTGTTCTAGAAGATTGCCAATGCCGTGAAATACAGTTGTGCCTTCGGCAAAGAAGCAGGCGATATTACCTTCATGTAAGTCCCGAATAGAAGTGGCGGCAATTTTCAAAGCTAGGGGATTACCACCGTAACACTCAACCAGTTGGCGGGTTTCGTCCTCGGAGCCTGATAGCCCTTTAAGTTTCAGAATTGTTTGCCCGGCTGCGACTTCTAATCCTGATAAAGCAAGGGTACGGACTGGCAAACCATCACCTTCCAAGGCAGCGACTTCAGGAGGTTTTTCCCGGCTGGTGAGCAGGACAGAGCTTTGATGCCCAGTTTCTCCTAATCGCCACAGAAGTTCGCCATAGGGTTCATAGCCCTCACGGTAACAGCCTGTCCCTTTACCTTGCTCCAATAATGTGTCGAAATTATCCAGAATCAGCAAGCATCGATATTTGCGGAGATAATCGATTAAACAAGTAATTTGCTCATAGGGGCAAGCAGGCAATATGGTAACTTGTTGATCAGAAAAGATTTTGATGTACTCCTTCACCTTGTCGTGAAAAAAAGGTGCGTGTCGGAGCGATCGCCAAATCACATATTCAAATTCTCCCTGTAATTGTTCTGCTAACTTCACAGAGAGCGCGGTTTTGCCCATACCACCCATACCTAATAGTGTGACTACACGAGCGCGATCTCTCACAATCCATTGGCTGAGGGTTTCTAATTCTGTAGTACGTCCATAGAACTGGGAAACGTCGATTGCTTCCCCCCAATTTGTATAGTTCGTAAAGGGTTGAAAGTTTAAGGTTGAGGAGGTGTTTATGTTCTGTTGTCGCTGTGCGGTTCGCTTCAGCACTCCTTGCAGGTTATTTTTGGTAACTTTTTCGCCCAAAGCTTGAGAGAGCGATCGCCATAATTCTGAGCCAATGTCTTTGATGTGACCTGGGTCATAAGTGACTGCTCGCGCCATTTCTAGATAAGTTTTCCCTTCCCAAGCGTAGCGAAATACAATCTCTTGCGCTCTCGTTAAGCATCCTCGTTCCAATAATCGCTCGACTATTGCGATCGCTTCTTCAACCGTCATTTCTTTCAGTAGTAATACAGGCTGACTACAATATTCACACTATAAGCTTAATTTTTTGTCAAAAGTTTACGTAAATCTACGAAAAAGAACCCGACCTTTTCCCGACCTTTTCCGACCGACAAACCTGATACTAGTCTTTTAGTATCTATCTAAGATCAGAGCGATCAAGAATGTAACCAAATTACTGAGGGCAAAGACATGGCTGATTACTATTACGGCACAAGTGGAAATGATTATCAAAACTACACTGGTTCAAACAGCTATTATGCTTATGGTTATGGAGGAAATGATACCATCTATGGCAATACTAACGACGATTACCTCTATGGAAATAGTGGCGATGACTACCTATATGGTTACACTGGTAGCGACGTCTTATACGGAGGCTCTGGTAGTGACACCTTATATGGCGAAGATGATGGCGATACTTTATACGGTTCTAGCTCAACTGCCTACAACAGTAATGAATATGATGTCTTAAATGGTGGTGATGGCTACGATAGGTTTGTTTTAGGTACATCCTATGATGGAAACTATTATCAGGGAGGTGGCTACGCTACGATACAAGACTACAATCCTGCGAATGACTATATCCAACTGAAAGGAAGTGCAAGTTCTTTTTATCTTGGGACTGCAAATTATGAGGGAACTAGTGACCTTGATACACTCATATATCAGAATGATGATGACTTGTTAGCAGTAGTTCAAGATAAAACTGGTTTAGAGTTAACCAGCTATTATTTTAGCTTTGTCTAGTCCTACTAATAGTTGGAGTTGGGAAATAACTCTACAGTTATAAATCTTTGATGACTTTAGAGCAACGTAATTTTAGCTCGCTCCTCAGCTTTATTTATCTGAATTTACACTCTTCTTGTATCTACAACCAAGGAAGTTAAAAATCCACTTACGGGGGAGCATTCCAATTGTGGAAAAAAGTTTGATCACTCTCATTCTCTAACCCAGTCTCCTAAGAGGTTGTTTGAAAAGTATAATTGCTCACATCTGAGCCTCAAGAACCTAACCCCCCTAGCCCCCATTCCCTACTAGTGAATGGGGGTTTCAAATTCAAAGCCTTTTGACCTTTAAACTGATAAAAAATTTGCCTACGAGGAAGCAAGCACACATTTTTCTGGTTTTCAGCATAAAAAAATCGCCCCCTGAATTCAGGAAGCGCATCACCAAGGTGGTGTAGAGACGCGAAATTCCGCGTCTCTATTTTTAGCTAGCAATGTATTCTTTGACATTGGCACGACGGCGACGCAGATGAGCCAAAGCTTGATGCTCTAACTGACGGACGCGTTCGCGGCTGAGATTTAATCTCTCACCCACTTTTGCCAATGACATTTCATTACCATCTTCTAAACCAAAGCGTAAACCTACAACTTCTCGCTGTTGCGGGGTTAATTCTGCTAGCAGGTTGTTCAAGTCTTGGCGTAAGAATTCCTGGTTGGTGTAATACTCTGGTGATGGACCATCATCTTCAAGCATTTCTTGCAACTCAGTATCCTGGTTCTCGCCAACTCGCACATCCAAAGACACAGGTTGACGAGCCATATTCAGATACTCACGAATCTGAGTCGGTTCTAGTTCCAGTTCTTTGGCAATTTCGGCTGGAGTCGGCGACCGCCCCAAGGTTTGAGCCAACTCGCGCTGCACTTTTTTGATTTTGTTCAGTTTCTCGGTAATATGGATTGGTAAGCGAATAGTACGTCCTTGTTGAGCGATCGCCCGAGTAATTGCTTGGCGAATCCACCAGTAAGCGTAAGTCGAGAACTTATAACCCCTCGTCGGGTCAAATTTCTCTACACCCCGCTCTAATCCTAATGTTCCTTCCTGGATTAAATCCAGAAACTCCATATTTCGCTTTTGGTATTTTTTGGCAATAGCGACGACCAAGCGCAAATTCGCTTCAATCATTTTTTGTTTTGCTCGCTTACCCTGCGCCACTGTTTGTTGCACATCGGTTTCCGATTGTTGAACGTGATCGGCCCACTCTGAAATATCCGGTTCGCGTTGCAACTTCTTGGCCAAAGCTTCCTTGGCGTCGATGAGCGTCATCATTTGTTGCACTTGTTTCCCAAAGACAATTTCTTGTTCGCGGGTTAGCAGTGGTACGCGACCAATTTCTCGCAGATAGGTTCGCACCATATCAGCCGTGAATTTGGTGTTAAGGTTTTCTGTTTGGGTGTTGACAGTAGGCATTGGTGCGATGTCCTCTACTTCGTAAAGATAATGTATGTTTTATTACTAAAATGAATGGGAAAAGTAGTACATCTATCACGAAATATTGGGAGCTACCAAAAGTAATTAATCAATTGATACAGCCGTTGTTAAGACGGTAAGCCCCCAATGATAGGTTCCCCTACCTTCCTTAAATTTTCAATCTTTTATAAGCACGCTGGTTATTTTTGAGAATTTTTCTCTTGGACAGTTACTACACCGATTAGCAAAACCGAAGTCGGTATGAGTTCTACTTAACTTATGATACGATAAATCAGGCAAATAGTAAACTATCTTAAGATAAAACCTATCATTATAATTTAAAAGCAGCCGTTATATAAAAATTTTTTAAAGTTCCTCGAAATTGCTGACTACATCTATAGTGACGCCAAAAACCCCTCTTCTGTTGCCAAAACTAGCGGGATAACCGAACTTAATTTGCTGTGATGATGGAGGGATGTCAACCCCTTCGGGGAATTCAAAATTCAAAATTAATAATCTCCATAAATAAATTTAGCGCAAAGTCTGAGCGGAGGTTTCCTCCGATCAGAACTTTGTAAGAGAGGGGCTTGTATCATGAGTGTTCTTCGGTCACGAATTAGTCATTTGTACTGAGCGTAGTCATTGACGCAGCCTTTTTAAGAGTTGTTTTGGTTATTTGCAAAGTACATAGACGCGCTAGCGGCTTCCCGCAGGTAGGACAACTGACAAATGACAATCTAAAATCCAAGGTCAGCTTTGGCTAATTCCGCAGCGGCGAATACTTCAGCGTCAGGTTTTTCTTCCCAGGCTGGCTCGCCAATTTCTGCATAAAAAGTTGCGTCATAAGGACGGGTACGGACTACTACGGGCATAGGAACGGCGTGACCTAATATTAAAGCTTGTTGTTTCGAGTCTAGTTTTGCCAATACCGATCGCAGTCCGCCACCACCAGATACACCTGTAAAAATCGCCTCAATGTCTTTTTCATCATTCAGCAAAGCGGTAATGCGAGTCCCAATTTGCGACATAACTTCATTATCAATGCCTGATGGACGTTGATCGACTACCAAAAGTGTGACAAAATACTTCCGCAGTTCGCGGGCTATAGTCCCAAAGATAGTACTTTGTACTACTGCGGGGTCAAGGAAACGGTGCGCCTCTTCAATGGTAATCATCAATGGCGTTGGGCGATCGCTAGGATTTTTGCTTTGCAGAAATTTGTCTGCTTTCTTGACGTAATGCTTGTGAATACGTCGGGTGATCATATTCGTCACCAACATATAAGAGAGCATATTAGACTGGGAACCAAATTCTATCACAACATTCTTCCCAGATTCCAGGCATTGCACAATTTTACTAATGTAATTCTGTGGGCAAACTGCTCGCATATACTTCAAGCTATCCATCCGCAAGAGTTTGCGCTGTAATGCCATAATAGAGCCTTTGTGTCCTCGCTTCTCCTCGCAGAACATCTCGATTTCTTCGTTAGTCATATTCAGCAACTGGACAATCCAAGACTTGCCAAATTCGCTATACAGAATATTGGCGTTATCTAAGGCTGCGTCAGAGAGTCCTAAATCTCGGCTACATAACTTAATATCTTCAACTTCTATTTGCTCGTAACTCAAATAAAGTTCTTGAGCATCACGTACACCCCGACGCTTTGTTGATTCCGGGTCGAGGGTATAAACTTCCACTTTACTAGGAAAAAGTTGCTTTAATCCCTTAACTGTATTGACGTTCTTTCCTTCTGCAACGGCTTCCCAGCCATACTCAGAGTGCATATCAAAAATCAAGTTGACTGCCGCATTTTTACGGATAACACCAGCTAAAAGTAGCCGGGTTAGAAAAGATTTACCAGTACCAGATTTCCCAAAGACCCCATTACTCCGTTCCACAAAGCGATTCAAATCGATACAAACGGGCACATCCATATCCAAAGGTTTGCCGATGGAAAAATTGCGCCTTTGAGGGTCATCTTCCCAACCAAATACCCGGCGAAAATCGTCAACACTTGCTTCGTAAACTTGACTAAAGTGACTAGGAATAGTTTTAACCGGCAACAATTCTATCGTTGTGCTGGTTTGTGGCATAAATGAAGCTAAACCCGTCACCGATGGCAGGAAAGGATTTGCCGATTTACCATTTGTTGGAGAGAAAGATTCTTCAGTTTCGGGAGTGAACATCAACATCGGCGCGAGGTTGATAGTACCATAAGTACCACTGCCGGCTAAAACATCTCGTAAAAAAGTGTCTTCCCAACTCGGGGGATTAGCAATAATTCGGGCATTAGCAGCTCCCAATGCTACATCTGTCAGCATACAAAAAAAACGCGATCGCATCCCTTGCACAACAAGAAACTTACCCACCCGCATATCTTCCACAGAAATGTCAGGATGCAATCGTACTTCTAAACCTTCAGTTAGAGAACCTTGAATGACCGAACCTAATGGCTGTGCCGAATTCATCTGATTAGTCATTTGTTATTTGTCATTGGTCATTGGTCATTTGTTTTTCTTCTCCATCCCCTATGACGCCACTTGCTTCAAGTCTGGCATTGCCGACGACAGTCGCCTCAAGTCGGGAAACCCGCCCACGGCGCTGTCTCCCCAACGCAGTGGCTCCCCCATGCCCAATTTCCCATGCCCTATTATCTAATCAATTTGAATCGAGGTTGGCGCACTTCCCGTTGGTAGAGTGGTACTAATTAACGGTTTACGGAATTGGGCGTAAAGGCGATCGCGCCAGGTAAAGAATGGTTCATAATCTATATTCTCGGCAAAGATTGGCAATCCTTTACCTCTGATAGAAGCTGGTAAATCCAGATAGGGCCCTGGAGGAAACTTGAGTAATATCGATAAGCCAGCCACTGCTAAGTCAGCTAAAGTCGGCTCATCTCCTGTTAAATAGGGACTATCTGCCAATAATAACGTCAAGGCTTCCAAGTCTTGTTTTAAAGATGCGATCGCTGACTTTATCACATCTGGGCTGTAACCGACGCCAAAACCCAACACTGTCAGTAAGTCACTAGGTACTCCTTGAACCAGACTTTTAAATATATCTGGTGTTGAGGTGGGTAATAAAGACTTACGGAAATTTTGATCTTGACTTATAGCAGCAAATAGTGCTTTGCGACCTTTGATGCCTATGGACTCATCCGCCCATTCTTCTATTAATAAAGTTAAACCCCGTTGTTTAGGATCTTGCGGTATTATGGGGCGATCGGGATACTCTAAGTCTAAATACTTAGCTATTTCCGTAGAATCTGCAATATACTTATTACGATCCTTTAATACTGGCACTTGTTTTTGACCGGTCAGCCGGAACAGTTCTACCTGTCCAATCCCAGGTGTAACCTCAATTTTGCGGTAATCGAGTCCTTTAAAATCTAGAATTAAGCGCACTTTCTCTGAGTATTGAGAGAGTTCCCATTGGTATAATTCCAGCATGTGTTCTATCTCTTGTAACTGGTCAACTTATTAACTTTACAATTGTATCTTTAGTTTAAGTAATTTTTATTGGTACTAGTTAATTAGCTGTCTATTTAATTGACATTAGAGTTTGACTGATGCCTAGTTTTTGGCAAAATTGTCGATTTAAAAAATATTGTTTTCTAATTGATTAAAATCTTAAATAACTAAGTAATTTAATTCAGCATATATATAAATAGAGCTAACCGATCATTTGTAGGTCTTCAACAGTTACTTCAATTTTTATCAGCGTTAGCCTACGTTAAAATATTTCGGTAATTAATTCTGTGCTTTTGCTGAATAATCAATGGTTAATTCTGAGATAAGTAAATCTACGTATGAAAAAATATAAATTTGAAGTGGGGTGGGTTATGCCTTATGCTAATGCACCTTAAATTGTTGACGGTGCGTTGCACGACACATCATACATTGAAATTTCTTAAAAATATAGTAGATGGAAATATTAATGTCAACTTACTTATAACCATCTTTTCTATGTAATTTAGGATTTATGAATCAACTATTAATTTACGTACAAGTTTGTATCTAAATTTGCTTTTAAATATAATCTTTCTTTGAAAGATCATTGTAACTCATAATTTGTAGATGTGAGATTTTCACACTTTACCTAGAGTTTACGTTATACAAGTGGGGCTTTTTAACTCATTTTGGTGTAATAAAGAAAATTTGTTCAACTTAGATGAAATATATGGTAGATATATTTCATACTTATCAGTGGGAGTAAAGGTTAAACATTTTACTTCAATAGCACGAATTCTTTTAGAGAAAAATCTTACTTCCCTCTTGAGTTAGATTTTGTGCATAGCAAAATGTTATAAATCTTTATGTAATCTGTGGACAAAAAGAAAAACAAAATTTATGAAGACGAATTACAGCAAATTACTGACCACGTTGGCAGGCATAGTGGGATTTACTAGTTTCAGCGTCCTCATTACTTTACCATCTAATGCCAAAGAGGTACTAAATCCTAACCCCAGTATTTTCAACGAAGCTCCCTATAACCGAGGTCAACGCCTTCAAGTAAACATTCAATACACAACTGCTGAGGCTGTTTCTCCAATAGAAAAAGGCAATACCAAACGCAAATCGGTAGCACAGAATAGTGGGGGAACGCTAAATCCCAAACCAAGTATTTTCAACGAGCCTCCCTATAACCGTGGTGGTGGTAGTGTGACACCCTCTAGTGAACCTACACCCTCTAGTGAACCTACACCTCCTAGTGAACCTACACCTCCTAGTGAACCTACATCCCCTAGTAAACCTACACCCCGCATCCCACGTCCTATCCCACAAACTCAACCTACCACACCACCGACTCAGACACCGAGTACAACTCCACCAGGACCAGGGGCAAGTGATAATCAAGGCAAAAATTTGTTAGCCTTGGCAGAGTCAAACGCTTCTTTTACCACGTTGACCAAGGCATTGAAAGCAGCAGGATTGACCGCAACTTTGCAAGGCAAAGATAACTTAACTCTTTTTGCACCCACAGATGCAGCTTTTGCTAAGTTGCCACCAGATGCTTTGCAAGAATTGTTAAAGCCAGATAACAAAGAAGTATTGCTCAAGATTTTAAGTTACCATGTGGTGACTGGTAAGTTATTGTCCACTGATTTGAAGTCTGGTGAAGTTAAAAGTCTTGAAGGTGGTACAATCAACGTTAAAGTTGATCCTGCTACCGGTGTAACTGTCAATGATGCTAAAGTGACGCAGGCAGATATTACAGGTAGTAACGGCGTAATCCACGCGATCGATCAGGTGATTTTACCTCCTGATTTGTAGTTGCACGGTATCAGCACAACTGGCAACATAACTAGATTTGTATAAAGTATTAATACATTAAAATTCCGTTCAGATATTAATTTTGGACGGTTTTTTTGTTTGCAATCAGCTTTTGATCTTTATCTTGCATTTCTAAAAGTTCAGGAATAGTCACAAAGCGATAGCCCTGTTTCCGAAAGTTGGCAATAATTTCTGGTAAAGCTTGCACAGTTTTAGAACGATTACCACCACCATCATGCATCAGCACAATTCCACCTGGCTTGGCCTTCCTAAACACATTATTAATTAATTTTGGTACAGCAGGACGTGAGTAGTCTACAGAGTCAGATGACCAGCGAATGATGGCATACTTGCTATTTCTGGCGTAACTAGCCACCCCATTGTGCATGATTCCCCCTGGTGGTCGAAATAAATTTGTTTTAATTCCTGTCAGTTGATAAATCAAGTCTGCTGTGTGGTCAATTTCATAGGCAGCTGCTTGTGGATTTAAGAATTGATACCAATGATGCCAAGTGTGATTACCAATTACCTGACCCTCAGCAATCTCCCGCTTCACTAAGCCTGGATAATTTTTCACGTTTTGCCCAATCAAAAAAAATGTCCCTTTGATCTGATTTTTTTTGAGAATATCGAGTACTTGCGCGGTACTTTCAGGCCATGGCCCATCATCAAAGGTGAGCGCAATTACTTTCTGTTCGGGAGTAAGTTTTGCCGCATCAACTATTGCCCCTTGAAAACGCTGTGGCAAAGTATATGAAAAACCTTTTGTTTGTACTTGTTGCTGCCAACTTCTAAGCATCGTCGCTTTTAGTTCTTCAATCTGCTGCTGAATTCCAACTTTGCTTGTATTCTCTGTACTTTGAGCATTAGAGGAACTTGACTTAATAAGCATCATCGTGCTAGCACTCATACTGCCACTCAAGATAAGCAACGTAACTAATATTTTTTGCAGACCAAAAAATGACTTCTTGCCGTCCACTTCATAACTCCTTCAAGGTCAAACCATCTTTTTTTCACAATGATTATGGCAGCTCTTTCTACTCTGTAAGCCTTGCCATACAAGCTACAGTTATGATTGGTATATTTTTTAAAGTTAGCTTCAACCCTGACTCTGAAAAAATACCTTACCCAATGGATAATCTAATATCTATAAGCAAAATCCTCACCATGAAGGTGAGAACCTTCTTACACATTAATTTTTTTAATTTATAGGGGATGAAGGGAATTTTGAGAACTGTAAAAGGTAATTAAAATAATTCGTAATTCAGTTTTGTAACGGAGATAAAGACAAGAGCCACAAAACTTGCCACTTCTTAGTTGCAAAGGACTTAACTCCCCATAATTTATTAATCCTACCTGATTAACTATGAATCTTAATGTAGGCTAAATATTGCATATCCTATTGACGAAGCCATTGCAAAATTATGACAAAGATATGACTTTCCTTGAGTAATGACGGTAGAAAGCAAACTTGTTAAAAAATTTCTTTGATCCCCAACCCCAACCGCGCAAAATGATTGAACACCATTAGCTGCTAAAAGTTCTGCAAATAATGCTTTAGAGTGAGTCCGAAAATTCCGCACGCTGATTTCTGTCTTAAAAAAGGGAGTTCTTATAAATCATCCATTCTGTGGGGCAAGATGCTCACCCCACAAGAGGTAACAGGATACTTTTTATTTGGAAATCCCTTAACAAACAGGTTACAGGCTCGACATTACGTCCCGTGCAACTGCTAAAGTTTGCTCAATGTCTTCTTCAGTATGAGCAAAAGACGTAAACCCAGCTTCAAATTGAGAGGGTGCTAAGTAAACACCGCGCTCTAACATCCCGCGATGGAAGCGTCCGAATTTGGCTGTATCAGACTTTTTCGCATCTTCGTAGTTATGAACTGGGCCAGAGGTAAAGAATAAGCCGAACATGGCGCTGATTTGACCGCCGCAAGCTGCGTGACCAGTTTCTTTGGCAATTTGCAGCAAACCATCTGCAAGCTTTTTAGTAATCTGCTCAAGAGACTCGTAAGTACCTGGCTTTTGCAGCAATTCTAAAGTCTTAATACCAGCAGTCATTGCCAAAGGATTACCCGAAAGAGTCCCAGCTTGATATACGGGGCCGGCGGGCGCAACCATTGACATAATATCTCGACGGCCACCATAAGCCCCTACTGGCAAACCACCACCAATCACCTTACCCAGGGTTGTTAAATCGGGAGTGACGCCAAATTTTTCTTGAGCGCCACCGTAAGCAATGCGGAAGCCTGTCATCACTTCATCAAATACCAATAAGGCTCCATATTCCTGAGTAAGTTCCCGTAATCCTTCTAGGAAGCCAGCGTCAGGCGCAATAAATCCAGCATTGCCGACGACTGGCTCAAGAATGACACCAGCAATCTCGTCACGGTTTTCTTCAAATAAAGCTTTGACTGCTTCTAGGTCATTGAAAGGTGCAGTTAGAGTGGTGCTAGTTGCTGCTTTAGGTACTCCTGGTGAGTCTGGCAAGCCAAGTGTAGCAACACCAGAACCCGCCTTTACTAAAAACGTATCGGCGTGTCCGTGGTAGCAACCTTCAAATTTAATGATTTTGTCTCGGTTGGTGAAAGCCCGCATCAGCCGCAAAACTCCCATACAGGCTTCAGTTCCAGAGTTGACAAATCTGACCATTTCGATGCTAGGAACGGCATCAATGACCATTTCTGCCAAAACATTTTCTAGAACTGAGGGAGCGCCGAAACTGGTGCCTTTTTCTAAAGCTTCATGCAACGCTGCAATTACTTCTGGATGAGCATGACCGCAAATAGCTGGGCCCCAAGTGCCTACATAGTCTATGTATTTATTGCCATCTATATCCCAAATATACGCGCCTTTAACACGATCAAAAACGATGGGTTGTCCGCCCACAGATTTAAAGGCACGAACTGGAGAACTGACTCCTCCGGGCATGAGGTTTTGAGCAGCGGTGAAGACTTCTTGTGATTTTGTTGTTTTAATTGTGGTATTTACCAAAGTTCTCTCCTAACAGTGGGCAATAAAACGCTCTATCTTAGGATAGGGTCAAACACTGCTTAGAATTTCTATCCTATAAAATTAGCTGAACCAAAAAAATAACAATATGTTATGCAAGTTCAATGAAGACTTGATTTTAGATATTTAATTCCAAAAAATATACCAACTAGCCTATTCTGAATGGTATCGTGAATCCATAAATTATTCTCATGAGAGCAAACTAGCTAGTATGTCTTCTAACGATTCGCGATCGCTGCATTACACTATCCCGATTGAGAAAATTTGCTACGATGAACGGGGTCTGGTGCCTGCAATTGTCCAAGACTATCTAGATGGTACTGTCCTGATGATGGCGTGGATGAATCAGGAGTCGTTACAAAAGACTTTAGAAACTGAAGAAACTTGGTTTTGGAGTCGTTCCCGGCAAGAGTTGTGGCACAAGGGGGCGACTTCTGGGCATATCCAAAAAGTGCGAAGTATTCGTTATGACTGTGATAGTGATGCACTGCTTATCGGAGTAGAACAATTAGGAGATGTTGCTTGCCATACTGGAGAACGTAGCTGTTTTCACCAAATAGAAGGAAAAATTGCTGCACCACCAGGGGATACATTGTCACAATTGTTTCAAATAATATGCGATCGCCGCGATAATCCTACTGAAAGTTCTTATACTTGTAAACTATTTGCAGGTGGCGATAACAAAATTTTGAAAAAGATCGGTGAGGAAACCGCTGAGGTGGTAATGGCTTTTAAGGATGATCAAGAAGAGGCGATCGCAGGTGAAGTGGCTGATTTGCTGTATCATACTTTGGTTGCCTTAGCTCACCATCAAGTTGATTTAAAATCTGTATATCGCAAGCTGCAAGAACGTCGGCAATAAAAACACTTGATTCACCAGCTTTGCCAGTTACCAGACTTAAAACAAGCGTCCCCTTTGTTATTGGCTATGACAGGTTAACTTAAGCCTGTACCTAAAGGTTGAACCTCTCTGGCTAAACCAATATGTGCCAACGACAATGAGATATGGTTAAACTTTACTCCAGCCAAAGCCCACTGAAGTTCAAGTGTTCCCACCCAGAAACGCGCCCGGTCGATGACATCCGTTAACATAGGATAGTCGCTTTCCATACGCCGCACAATGCTTTCTCCGTAATTACCAAGTTGCACTGCAATATCACAAGCTGCATCTCCCAAACCAGCCGTGCCAAAATCAATAAGACCACTGATGCTCTCTGAGATCGGGTCAAACAAAATGTGATACACTGGCTTATCGCCGTCGATCAGTACGGGTCTGTAGCTGAGGTCAAGTTCACCTGTAATTACGGGCGCAAAAAGTTCGTGTATCCAAGTTTGCTGATGACGCCACAGGTGAGGAAAGAGAGTTTGCTGAACTTGCTCATACAACTGTAGCCAATCTTCACGGGAACGTTCTGCACCAGAAGAAGACACCCTAGCATTAACTAAAACTTCATTTGGAATGCTGTGCAATTGTTGATGAAATCTGGCTAGTTGGGAGATGATATGCACTTGTGATACATCACTCTGCTTTAGCAAGGTGTTACGAGATAGCGGTTCACCTTTAATAAATCTATAGCTAGCAAAGCCTTCTTCTAGGTGTTCAAAGTGCGGAACTTGCAGTTCAACATAATTTTGCACCACTTCTAACACCTTAGCTTCATGGGAAAGTACCTGTTTTCCCCAGTCATCTTTGGCAAAGCGACATACAAGCTCATGATTAACAATTACTATATCGTTAACCATTCCATCTTGATTAAAGTCAAGATGCTCAATAGAGATATTAGGATAGACAGCACGAATTTTTTCGAGATACAAGGAAGGAATATTCACAGTAAATTCTGACGCAATCACAACAAATAAAAAATCAAAAATTATCGGACTTTTAGCCCGATTGCAGCGACTTATAATGATTTGCCTGTTTGTTGTATCAACGTACCACTGTGATTTAACTCCCTAAAAAATTGCTAAACATGAGCATAATACCATTTTGGTGGTTAATCAGCCAAAATTCGATTCAGGTACTGTAAAATTGCCACAGCGATCGCTACACTGAAGATGAAGCCTAGCCAGTAAGTATTAGTAATAATTTGTGGTTGATCTAATGCCCATCCACCCAAAGGATGACCAATAAAGGAGCCAACAGCCCAGCACAAAGCGTTGATGGAAAAATAAACGCCGCGTTGATTTTCTGGAGCTAACTCAGTCACTAAAGAGGCAGCAGATGGGGTATAGGAAACAATTGCCACAGCAAAGACTGCCAATGCCAATGTTACCCAAAGCAGATGATGAGATGAAACTGTGCCACTTACCCAAATCAGTCCAAAACCAATTGCCCAGAAAATCGCAGAAACAGTAAGTGCAAGTGTGTAAGAACAGCGTTTTAAGATGCTGGTGACAGGCAACTGACAGATGATGGCAAACACCAGATGCCAAGCAAATAGAACGCTAATTGTAGTTTGAGCAAATCCTTCGGTAGTACTTTTTATAACAAAGTTTTTGAAGTAAAGCGGCAGGGTGCTGTGGATTTGAGAAATATAGATTGTGAAGAATATATTAACTGCTATGTAGACCAGGAAACGCCTATCTTTTAATACTGCTATCCAAGAAGCAAAAAGTTCTATCTTTTCAGATTCTCCTATCTGCTGTTGTTCAGTTTCACTAATTCCCACATAGACAACCCCAAAAAATAGCATAAAAGAGATGGCATCAATGACAAATAGCCATCGATAACTCTCAATTATTGCGATCAAAAACCCTGCTAGCACAATTCCGATCGCTAACCCAAGATTATCAGCTAGTCGGGCGATCGCAAAAGTTTCGCGGCGATTGTCAATCTGGCTGGCGTCAGCAACCACAGCTTCAGCCGCTGGCCAATAGAAACCTATTCCTAAACCGTTAATCAAGCTTCCAATTACCAAAATAGTAAAATTACTGGTTGCAGCTAAAACTAGAGAACCAATGGCTAAAATCGCCATCGCTAGCAGCAAAGTACGGCGGCGTCCCCATTCCATAGAATCAGCCAAAGAACCACCTACAATCCGCCCTACAATGCCAGAAATCGATGCGCTACCCAAGGCTACCCCGACACTGGTTGCAGATAAACCAACTTCATTGACAAAAAAGATGGGGGCGTAAAACAGGGTAAAGCCGGTACCAACTTCCGAGAGAAATCTACCAGTTGCGAAAATCCATACCTGGGGATGTATCGAGGGCAACCACGATGATAACTGAGATTGAGAAGCTAATTTCATCAGCTTAAATGTCATAATCTGATGACATTTTTGTAATTCTTATCATTGGTAACTATTTTCCTCACTCATTCCACAGGGTTTCCACAGGCATTTTAGCAGTTTTCCACAGGTGCTATACGAGCTAATAGGCTTCTTGCTGTCTTGCTGGGGATTGTTGATTACAAGTGGCAAATAAGTTTAAGGACTGAGTTTTTATGAAGTAAAGTAACAAAAAATAGATTTAAAGTCTCATTCTTTCGTTCGCATTTATTTTTTATACAATCGTTTTTAACATTTCGCAGCATTGACAAACCCACCCCCTCTTAGCGCACAATGATGCGGCTTGCTTTTGTAATCCGTTCAACTGTTGACATCAAAAATGTAAAATATATTACTACCAGATGTAAGTGCAGTTTGTCGGGATAGCGAAAGAGCCTGTGAAGCCCTAAACCGCTTTACTGCAAGCAACTTGTCCCTCTTGATTATCCTCATAGGAGGAAAATCTCATGAAAGCAACGGTTAGCATCTTTACAGAAATTCCTGAAACACTCCACGAATCCTTAAAAAACTACTTAGAAACCCATCCCGATTGGGATGAAAACAGAGTATTGACGGCGGCGCTATCATTGTTTTTACTCCAAAATGGAGATAGCGATCGCCGTGCTGCGCGAGTTTATCTGGAAACTTTGTTTCACCACTCCACAGTAGAAATGCCCTGTACCGACTCACCAGCAACAGCTAATTTACTAGACACCCCATAGGTACTGGTATGAAGGGCGTTATTCCCCGATTAATGGGGCACGGTATACCGTGCTCCATTAACGGCATTTTCAGATAATAGCGATCGGCAATATTACAATAAAAAAGATCGGTAGATTCCGATCCATGAAAAAGTTATAATAGTTTCTCTTATTGCCAAAACTAGTTGGTAATAGGGCAGAATTCACCTTTGTTCTCAGTCTCCGACTGGGAATGCCTATTTTGGGACTGTCGCTTCCCTGACTTACAGCACCAGCCCAATGAGCAGCATTTCCAGACAGAGGCTAGAAACGGGCTTTTAAGGGGACTTTAGCTGAAGTTGACGCTAATGCACAGCTATGTGCCCTACAAACTCCAATCTAAGCACCGTTATATCTACTGAAACGGTCACATACAAAGAAATATTTTCCAGTGGACTCTCTGCTGTCCAGTATCTTAAATAGATAGATAAATATCTCAAATAGCTGTTTGGTCTATATTTGAGGAACATCTACCTATTTTGATTGTCTAAATTTGTCTGTTACTAAAGCTAAGAACATTCACTAACCACTACCCCAAGAGTTAAAAGTCAAGAGTTAAAAAACTCTAGACTATAAACTCAGGACTTGCTTTCCAACTGCTGAGGGTGAGCAGCAGATTCAAACTTATAGCCTACGCCACGTACAGTTTGAATTAATGCTGGCTGACTAGCATCAATTTCAATCTTCTTGCGAATTTGGCCGATATGAACATCTACAACCCGCTGGTCGCCGACATATTCATAATCCCACACCTCTTGGATTAGTTCTGCCCGCCGCCAAACTCGGCCTGGATGACTAGCTAAAAAATGCAACAAGTCAAATTCCAGAGCCGTTAATGGTACTGGTTGGTTATTAAGTGCTACCTCCCGTCGCACTGGATCGATCATAAGTTTTTCAAATACCAAGCGTTTCTGCTCGGCCGTAGTTATCACTCGCTGACGCCTCAAAATAGCTCCGACTCTAACTTCTAGCTCTCCTAGCCCAAAAGGCTTGGTGAGATAGTCGTCAGCACCTTTAGCAAAACCGCGAATTTTGTCAGCTTCGTCAGCACGGCTAGTCAACATCAAAACAAAAACACCATTACGACTTTGCATCTCTTGGCAGAGGTTAAACCCTGTGACATCTGGTAAATTCACATCTAGAATCACCAAATCAGGGTTAAATTGCTCAAATAGATTTAAGGCTGTCTTTCCATCTTCGGCAGCCTCCACCTGATAGTTCTGCTTAATCAAAAAGCGTTGGATTAAATTCCGAACCGCAGGGTCGTCGTCAACAACAAGAATCTTGGCAGGAGCCATGACCATTACTTTGCACAAAAATTCGTAAGATTAACAAGAGAGTTGCGTAAAAACGCAGTTGCCACTTTGGACTAACTAAGGATCTACATGGCTACGGTATAAGAATCCTGATCGTTCAAAAAAAATAAATACTCTAATCAGGATTGTGGGCATGAGAAGGCGAAACTTCTGTTAGCCAACAGTATATAAGCGCTTTGACTTTAACTGCAACCGTTCTTGATAGCAAGAGACCTTCTTGATCCCAGTTAGGTGGTAACTTAAAACGTTTCAATTTTAAATCGATATGTGGATATATACCACAAGCGATTATTCAGTATAATTAAAAAAAATTCTTTTAAGGTACAGTAAGTTGCCAAATTTGAAACAGTAAAGTTGATTTTTTCATAAAAACCATGAATTTTAGGTACTCTCCATTCAAATTCTAGATTAAAGCCAGAATTAGACAACGACATGAGGGTATACACGGAGTTATAGCGATATGTTAAAGTTGACTATAGTTGAAATTACAAAGTCGATCAAACTAACCCGTGCTACTATCCTGGTAGAGCATATAAATAGGTCGAGACTTTAGTTTCGATCAAAATAAAACCTAAAGCTGTTTTTTATTCGATAAAAGACTGCCGCTGACTGAGGCTGAAGTAACAAACTCCCATGAGCGATCAAAATCCCTACGAAAAACTTGGGGTATCAGAAGAGGCTAGCTTCGATGAAATTCAGGATGCTCGTAATCGCCTATTCGAGCAACATAATGGCGATGCCAAGCATTTAGAAGTGATTGAGGCGGCTTACGATGCGATTTTAATGGATCGCTTACGGATGCGCCAGGAAGGTAAAATCAAAGTCCCTGAGCGGATACGGTTTCCAGAGTTGCGAGTGCAATCGCCTCCAAAAGAAAGTCCAACCCCTCGCGAGCAGTCACCCGCATGGCTGCAACGGATGCTGGATCAGCCAACGCCTGCGGATATACTCTTACCAGGAGCTTGGTTTCTCGGTTTGAGTTCTATTAGCCTGTTCTATCCAGAGGGAGGCGATCAGGTTTTGCAGTTAGCATTGGTGGTTGGCGTAGGCACTAGTATTTACTTTCTTAATCGCAAGGAAGGCAAATTTGGCCGAGCAGTTTTGTTCACCCTGGTCAGTTTAATAATTGGCCTAATCGTTGGGGGACTAGTTGCTAGCTGGCTCTTACCACAAATATCATTTATCAGTCTGGAAACGAATCAGTTCTCTACTGTAGTGACGTTTATATTGTTGTGGTTAGTTAGTAGTTTTCTACGGTAAATTTATACACGTAAGGAAGCTTCTAAAAAGAAAACGTGATTGATGTGTGTTGTTTATTTGCATGTAACACGCGGTAAGGGTGCATGTCTGTGTGCCCTTACTATATATGGCAGTATATTAAAAGACAATAAAAATATAATCATTAGATTTTTTGCATGAATCAATGAGCTTTCACCCTAAATCCTTCTCCCAGACTTGGAAGAAGGACTTTAAAATTGGCTCCTCTTCCTCCCAAAATTGGGAGAAGGGATTGAAGGCTATGAGTAATTATGAATTATTATGACTGTGCTGGAAATCATAACTGATTATATGATTCAAGCTATTGCAGCCTACAGAGTCTTTCTAGACAAGGCGTTTAGGTTCTAGGACTAAATCTACAGCAGCGCTGAAATCCTTAACGATTAAGTCGGGGTGGTAAAGTTCTAATTGGGTGCGATCGCGAATTCCAGATTCCACAGCCATCACTTTAATCCCATAATTTTTAGCTGCGGTAATATCGGCTTCCGTATCACCCACCATCCAGGTATCAGCAGACGGGGGCAGTTCTTTTAATGCCCTAGCCATCAACAAGGGCTTATCTTCAATATCGCGAGTTTTAACATAGTCGTTAGTCAAGCAAAAACAACGATTTTCTGGAAAAAATCTCCCTAAATCGTGTTTTTGGAAGGCATAATCTAGTTCCCGAAATCGGCGCATCGTCATCACTGCCAAATCAATTCCAGCTTGTTGAATTTTTAACAGTGCATCCACAGCACCAGGCGCAAGAGTGTCATAGTGAAAGTAAGGTTCTGTATGCACAGTTTGCCGCCGCAACTGGGCGAATTCTTGGGCTTGGGCTTCGTCTAACCCGGAATTTAAGGCGATTTGTTTTTCAGGAACACGCAATCGCTTGAACTGCCAAAATTCTGCTTTCGGAAGTTCTTGCACTACTTGATTGGGGCGACGGGTTTTATCTAAGCAGAATTGATAAACGTGGTAGTACCGTTCGGAAACATCAATAATTGGGCCGTCGAAGTCAGTAATCAGTCTTAGCATCGGCGGAAAATGTTAATTTTTATTAAAATTATCTCAGATGTATGGCTATTTTTGGAGACTATCAAGTTTAGCTAAGGGTTTTTTGTAAATTCTTTTTAAGAAAGTATCGACGATGACCTGGAGGAAAATCCCCTAACTCTCCAAAAACTTCATATCCCAAACGCTGATAAAATTCCGGAGCTTGGAAGCTGTAAGTAAAAACATATATGTTTAAGCAGCCATGATTAGCAGCTTCTTGCTCTGCTGCCAAAAGTAGCGTTTTTCCATATCCATCACCTCTTAACTCTTGTGCAATCCAGAGAGTACCGATATGAAGCCATCCCAAGCCGATAAAACCTTCCAAGCCGCCCACTACATTTTCTTTTGAATCACGCAGCAATAGAAACAGTGGCGTATATTGGTAATCTCCAATCTTGCCTATATTGAATTGCTGAAGTTGCTTGTCTATAAAATCAACTTCTTTGGAGTCTGGCTGAATTTTAATTAATATTTTGTACTCAGGCATCATTGCAAAGTACCGCGTTTGATTTGTTCGCTTTCAATAGCTTCAAATAAGGCGCGAAAGTTACCTTCGCCAAAACCTTGAGCTTGGAAACGGCGTTCAATAAATTCAAAGAAAAATGTCGGCTGTTCAAAAATGGGGTGAGTGAAAATTTGCAGTAGTAGGGGCGCAGTTTGTTTTGTCCCTACGGGAGTATATTCTTGCCAGTCTACCAGAATTTCTTGTTGAGCGATCGCTTCTAATTCTAAGGGTGATAGTGTAAGTCCTGGTCGCTGTTTTAGCTGCGAGTAATAGGTTTGGGGAACCGAGAGTAAGGATAAACCACTGGCACGAAATTTAGCGATCGCACTCACAAGATTAGTCGTCCGCAAGGCAATATGTTGAATTCCTGGCCCCCGATTGACATCTAGAAATTCCTGAATTTGAGAATTGCTGGTAGCCGGCTCATTAATTGGCAATTGAACGCTACCATTGCGCGAAACCATCACCTGGCTATGTAAAGCAGAGCGATTGGTTTTAATTTTAAATGCCTGCTGGGGTTGAAAATCTAGAATTTTTTCGTACCAAGCCACAGCACGATCCAATTCACCAACCGCCACGTTTAGCACTACGTGATCTATGGCGGTGAAAGTGTTGTCATTTATCATTTGTTCTTTGTCATTTGTGTTAGTTACAAATGACGACGGACAAATGACTAATGACCTTTCTATCAATGTATGAGTCAGTCCACCCCAGGCGGCAATTTTGCCACATTTGATGAATTTCGTACCCTCTTGGCGTTCCTGGATGGGTTGTAGGATTGTAGCACCGTGTTTTTGAGCTAGGGCGATCGCGCCTTCGACATCTTCGACAGCAAAAGCGACATCTGCCACACCAGGTGGATATTGACGCAGAAATTCAATTACTGGACTTGTAGGCAACAGTGGTGAAGACAGAAAAAAGCAGACATCACCACTTTTCACCACTTCTGTACAAGTGTGAAATGAACTGATGCGATCGGTTACTGCTTGAAAACCAAGATGGTGTACAAACCAATCCCGCCACACTTTGGCGTCTTCTACATAGAAATGAACGTGATCAATTTTCATAGATATTGAAAATCAAGCATAACAGTTTATATATCTGTAAACTTTGCCTTTTTTGCTAGATTTTCACTTCTTTCCTAAGCAAGAATTATGTAAGCGTACTCCCACTCTAAAAGAATAAATGACTATCAGGTTGAATGTTAATTTCCATTGGCACAGCTTGCGGTTCGGCAGAAAGGGCAAAGAAAATTGCATTGGCAGCAGTTTCAGGACTAAGCATTTTTTTCCGGTCTACTTTTAGGTTGACATTATCCCAAAAAGGAGAATCTACCCCACCAAAGTAGAATAGCGTGAACTTGATACCAAAACGTTTGAGTTCCTCTGCTATGCACTTGCTAAAACCGACAACACCAAACTTAGAAGCAGAATAAGCTGCTGCCATCCCCATCGAATGCTTGCCCAGAATTCCTACTACATTACAGATGTGACCAGACTTGCGCTTTTGCATCTCTTCAGCAGCCGCTTGAGTGGTGTAAAAGCTACCTTTTAAGTTGACATCTAACATCTTGTCTAAATCAGCGGGTTCTAGGCTGTTGTAGGGCTTGAGTATACCAGCACCAGCGGCATTCACTAAAATATCAATTTGACCAAACTCAGCAATGGTCTTTTCTATCAAAGTATCTACCTGTTGGGGGTCAGTAATATCGGTGGTAACAGTCAAAACTTGTCCTGGTAAATCAGCAGCCAGTGTCGTTAAACGCACCGTATCTCTTGCAGCCAGTACCAACCGGACTTTGGTAGGCGCAAGTTTTTGTGTTAAAGCTGAACCAATCCCACCAGTGGCACCGACAATAACAACAACTTTATCCTGCATCGTATTATTTACATTTCTTTACATCTTTTTACATAATACAGAATTACAGGCTTAGGTTGTACGTAAACATCAGAAAGCATCTATTCGGAGAGTAGCGGCATCACCTCATATTCTTTGCCATTCATTTTTAATGTAAATGTGGGAGATGATTCTAAATATTTGGTAAAATTGGAACCTAACTTTAATTTTTTAATAATTGAATTAGGAGATTCTCCGGTTATTTTACGTAACTCTGAACCTAGTTTGGACACAGATAATTTAGTTTGGGGAGACTTTGTTTGTATATCTTGAATAATTTTTAATAATAATTTATCTAATGTTTTTTCATTAGAGATTTCCGCAGAATCTTCTTCTTGAATAGATTGTACAGATAAATTATCTATAATCGGGATAATTTCCTCAATTTCTGGTATCTTAAGATTAGATTTATTATTGATATTGGATCTTTCTTGAAATAAACTTGCAATAGTTGTTAACCTGTGTAATTGAGTATTGATTGAATCTTGTTCATTTTTAATTAAATCTTGAATTTGCTCAACCACTTTTTCCAAAGACGGAACTTCTGTTGCCATTGCTAAAGAATAATGAGTTAATTTGCCAATATTCCGATTTTCTATATGCAAAGTTTGCCCTTGTCTACGTACCCAATAGACAATTAATCCTTGGTTTTGGAGTTCATTGCAAAGGTGAATTAAAATTCCATCGCTAGAACAGACTAATATTTCTTTAACTGTTGGATAATAGCGTAAAACACAAGCACCGAAAGCGATCATTTTTGCATCAGCACTATCCTTACCGTCTGGCACATGGACAAGTTGATAGCCACGGTTATATAATTCAATGTCTTGCTTTCCAACACTTGGATTTTTCCAGTTAGCAAATGCAATTTTAAATTGGAGAGGATACTTGCAGACACTAGCTAAAAATAATTCTGAATTAATATCTAGTTTTAAGTTTTCTGCATCCAAAAGTAGAAGTGATATTCCTGTTTCTAATCTATGTTGTATTTCAGTTTTTTGTTGGATTTTTTCGATAAATTGGCTAAAAGCAGCAGATTCTAACCAACCAGGCGATAATATCGTTTGCAGCAGTTGTTCAGCTAATGTCAAACTAAAAAAGCCAAGACTTTTCTCTGTGATTTTTTCTTCTAGCAGATTTTTTACTAAAGAAAATTCCGTCGTTTCAGCCGTAGATACTTTAGTATGTCCGTTGCTGTTAAAAAGCAAGTCAGTTTTTAAGGAATGAGAGAATACAGGCTCAAGGAATTGTTTACCACAACTTTTGCAGAGGTAATTCTGCTTGTCATTCCGACGACCATTTTTACGATATGAAGTAGATTGGCACCGGGGACATTTCATTTTATAATTCAGGTGGTCTAAAGCAAATACTTGTCTTTAAATATATAGTATAAAAAATACTGTCAATATCAGATCGCATTGCCCAACAGCAGAAAAACTTAAAGCAAGCGAAAATTCAACTTAACCCTTCACTTCCGCTTGCACCGTGTAGTAACCCTCTGAATAGCGAGAATTTAAGAAACACTTCAACAGACACGAGCAAAAACATAGTCGCGCGTGCGAGAATCCATAGGGTTAGTAAAGATTTTATTTGTAGTACCAAATTCAACCATTTGAGTAATACGATTTTCATTACGATAAAAGAAAGCGGTAAAATCAGATAGGCGAGTAACTTGCTGCATATTGTGAGTAACAATCACAATTGTCAACTCAGAACGCAAGTTATGGATCAAATTCTCGATTTTCATACTACCCATAGGATCGAGACCTGAACAAGGCTCATCCATCAAAAGAACATTCGGCTTAACCGCTAAAGCACGCGCAATACATAATCTTTGCTGTTGACCACCAGAAAGCTCTAAAGCAGATTTGTGCAGCTTATTTTTCACTTCATCCCAAAGTTCGGCAGCTTTGATGGCAGATTCAACAATTCCATCTAATTCTACTTTCGGATGCCATCCAACTAACTTCACCCCATAAGCAACATTATCATAAACGCTCATGGGAAAAAGATTTGGTTTGGGAAAAACCATACTCACTTGGCGACGTAAGCGATTGATGTTGACACGACGCTCATAAATACTTTGCCCAAAAAATTCTACTCTTCCTTCAACCCTTACTTCTGCTTCTAATTCACTCATGCGATTTAACGATTTAAGAAAAGTAGACTTCCCACAACCACTAGAACCAATAATTGCCGTGACTTGGTTTTGATAAATATCCATTGACACGCCTTCAACTATCTTTTTAGTTTCGTAATAGAAGCTGAAGTTTTTGACTCTGATGGCTGGAATTAGTTTACTCATATTCCCAAAACGTCTGAAACAAAACTTGACAAACTAAAACAGTACAAATCAGCAATACTGTTTCACTATGTTACTCCCAAAAGGATATATTCATGGAAATTACGTAGCTATACAGTAACCATATAGCAAATAAACTGTTACTAGATATTTGTATCAAGACTGTGTTTCAAAATGTATTTTTTGTAGCTTTTTATATTCATTTTATGCACCTTGACTAAGAGGTTGTTTGAAAAGTGGTATGTTGTGATTTTAATCGAATTATTACCCCCCTTAATCCCCCCTTATAAAACAGGGCTGTTTCATTCCCTAAAAAGCGTTACAAATCAAGGGTTATAGTGATTAAAAATTGATTATTTTGTTACCAGCGTGCCGATAAAATGAACAATGTAGATAGTGAGGAGTTAGTTTTTTATAATGATAAATTACTAATAATAACTTTTGTAAGCTACATTTTATAAGTATCTTATAGTACAAGCTAGATCGACGAAAATCAGTAATTCACGCTTGAAAGTATCTTAACCGAAACGCCCGGAAATGTAGTCGCGGGTGCGGGGGTCTAATGGGTTGTTAAAGATTTGCTCTGTAGCGCCAAATTCAACCATTTGACCAATCCGACTTTCATCGGTGCTAAAGAAAGCCGTAAAATCAGAAACACGAGCGGCTTGCTGCATATTATGGGTAACGATCGCAATTGTCAACTCAGACTGTAAACTGTGGAGTAGTTCCTCAACTTTCATGGTAGCGATGGGGTCAAGAGCCGAGCAAGGCTCATCCATCAGCAGAACTTTTGGTTTGACTGCTAAAGCACGGGCAATACATAATCTTTGTTGCTGACCACCAGAAAGCCCTAAAGCTGATTTATCGAGCTTATCTTTGACTTCATCCCAAAGAGCAGCGCTGTGAAGTGCAGATTCGACAATTTCATCTAATTCTAATTTTGAATATCTGCCTGCTATTCTCATCCCGTAGGCAACATTTTCGTAAATGCTGATCCCAAAAGGATTTGGTTTTTGGAACACCATACCAATTTGGCGGCGTAACCGATTGATGTTGACACGAGGAGCATAAATATTCTGACCAAAAAATTCTACATCTCCTTCAACTTTTACAGGCCCTTCTAATTCGCTAATGCGATTTAAGATTTTAATGAAGGTAGATTTACCACAACCACTAGGGCCAATAATTGCAGTTACTTGGTTCTGATAAATATTTATTGATACCTTTTCAATAGCTTTTATTGTCCCATAGTAAAAACTGATGTTTTTAACTTTGATAGCTGGAATTAGGTTACTCATGCTTTCCCAAGGTACGAAATAAAACAAAAATTTATTTTTACTTAATTCTTCTCTGTCTAATAACTAAGCGACAGAGAATACTGACACATAAAATTAAACCGAGTAAAACTATAGAAGTAGTCCATACTAATTGGCTTTTTTGTGGGTCGGGGTCGTTGTAGAGGTTAAAAATCAATACTGGTAAAGAAGCTGTTGGACTTAACAATCCTTCTGACCAGTCTAGACTAAATAAAGCAGTAAAAATTAAGGGTGCTGTTTCACCAGCAGCACGAGCTACAGCTAACAAAATGCCTGTAGTAATTCCAGGGATTGCAGTAGTCACAACAATGCGAAAAGTCGTTTGGAAGCGAGTTCCACCTAAAGCAGCAGAGGCGAGACGTTGAGATGTGGGGATCAGTTTTAAAGATTCTTCTGTTGTCAGTATAATTACAGGTAGCATAATCACGGATAAAGCAAAACCACCTGCGATCGCACTAAATCCTTTAGTTATCAAAACTATCACACCATAAGCAAACACGCCTACAATGATTGAAGGCACGCCTGTAAGAATATTAGTGACAAAACGAACAATACTAGCAACTGGATTAGTTTGACTAAATTCTGCTAAGAAAATTCCAGTCATGACCCCTGTGGGAATGCTTAAAATAGCACCAATTACCACCATGATTATGGTTCCCAAGATGGCATTGCCAAAGCCATTTTCAATAACTGCTTTGACAAACATTTCTGATTTGAGTCCAGAGATTCCCCGGATGAAAATTTCCCACAAAATTGATAATAAAGGAATGAGTACTAGACCTGTAAGACCAAAGGCGATCGCATTCATTGCATAGGTAAATACTACTCTTTCTGTTGGCAGAGGATTGCATAATTCTGCCGCCAAAGATTCATCTGTTTCTGATTGGATGTAACCACTCATAATTTTGAAATTTTTTGATTGATAAATGTCTTCTTATACTAAGTCTTTATAGTAATTTCAATGTAAAAGAGTGTTATTTATTTTTTCTACCAACCCACTTCACTAAAATGACAGCGCCAATATTTACAATTAGAGTCAGTCCAAATAAAATTAATGCCAAATAGCTTAAAGCTCCTATGTGCAAACCTGGTTCAGCTTCGGCAAATTCATTAGCTAATACAGAGGGAATTGTATAACCTGGATCAAGTAAAGAAATGCTGATTTGAGCAGAGTTACCAATTACCATAGTTACAGCCATTGTTTCACCCAAAGCACGTCCTAAAGCAAGCATTGCTGCACTCACTATTCCAGAAAAGCCAGATGGTAGCAAGACTCGAAAAATTGTTTCCCAACGGGTTCCACCTAAAGCCATAGATGCACTACGTAATTCTTTAGGGATAGCCATTAAGACATCACGACTAATTGCTGCCATTGTGGGCAAAATCATGATGGCGAGAATAACTCCAGCAGTCAACATATTAGTCCCAGAAGGATCTTCTGTATTAAATAGTGGTATCCATTTAAAAGTGCTGGCTAACCACTTTTGTAAAGGTTCTAGAACTGGAATAAAGATAAAAATCGCCCATAAACCAATAATTACACTGGGAATTGCGGCAATTAATTCAACAACAAATGCTAGGATGGTTCGCAGTGATATAGGTAAAAAATTTTCACTCGTGACTAAAGCTACCGCTATTCCTACTGGGACAGCAAATAAAATAGCGATCGCACTACTTACCAAAGTTCCATAAATATAGGGTAATGCACCAAAAATCTGATTACCTGTATCCCAATCTTGTCCCCACAAAAACCCCATTCCAAACTGCTTAATGGCTGGTAGAGCTTCGTGTAAAATTACCCAACTCATTAACAATAGTACTGCAACGGTAATCACAGCAAAAAAGTATACTAGCCGTGTAAAACCTTGGTCAAACCAGAAATTTGTGCCGCTGGTAGTAGTTAGATTGAAATTTTCATCGCCTAGATTTGAATCATCTGATAAATTTGCCATTACAAATCAATAAAATAGTTTTTTCTTACTAGTAGAGCGAGTTATTAACTCAGTTTATTAGGGAGGAAAATAGTAAAATAATCCCCCTAAACCTTTTAAAAGGGGGATATATTCAAAGCATTCTTCCCTTTTTAAGGGGATAAAGGAATCTCTTGTGCGTAAGTCTTAAAAATTGTAAATTAAGGCTTGACAGAGCTATTCACTGTCTGAAGCACTCGATTTGCTACATCAGATGGAATTTTAGTGTAGTTAAGGTCATCGTTATACTGTTGACCGTCTTTTAATACCCAATTAATCCATTTCTTAATTGCATTAGCTTTAGCAGCATTAGCATACTGTTTGTAAACCATCATCCAAGTAAGACCGACAATGGGATAACCTTGTCCTGGATCTCCTACAAAAACGCGGTAGTTGTCTGGGAAAGTGACGGTTGATAAAGCTGCATTTGCAGATTCTAAAGAAGGAGCAACAAATTCTCCGTTCTTATTTTGTACTAATGCTGATTTCAGATTGTTTTTGACAGCGTAGCTATATTCTACATAACCTATAGAACCAGGAGTCCGAGCTACTATAGCAGCTACACCTGGATTTCCTTTGCCTTTGAGGACATTTGGCAGATTCCATTTTGGAGCAGTGTTAGTTCCAACTCTGCCTTTAAAATAACCGCTGATAGCACTCAAGTGATTTGTAAAAATGAAAGTTGTACCGCTACCATCGGCACGAACAGCAAATTTAATTGTTTGATTTGGTAGATTAGCACCTGGATTATCAGCTTTAATTTTTGCGTCATTCCATTTGGTAATTTGACCTGAATAAATTGCTGGTAATGTAGCGCGGGATAATTTGAGATCGTTAACGCCTGGAAGATTATAAACAACAGAAACAGCACCGCCTGCTGTAGGTACTAAGATTGCACCATTCTTGACTTTAGCGATTTCATCATCTTTCATTGCAGCATCACTACCACCAAAGTCAACAGTTCCGGCGATCACTTGACGAATACCGCCACCACTACCAATTGCTTGGTAGTTAATTTTCAAATCTGGATATTTCTTCTTTACTTCACGAGCATAGCGTTCGTAAAGCGGAGCCGGGAAAGTTGCTCCTGCACCATTGAGAGTTTCAGCTTGTGCGATCGCACCAAAAAATGGACTAAGTGCAACAGAAGTTGTCATCATTGAAGTAGCAATGACACGATTCAATATGGCGGTCGAAAAAATCATATTACCTCTGATTTAAGGAATATTTTACTGCTGTTATTCCAGTCTTAAATAAGCTACATTTTTTATGGTTAAAGTTGATTTAACAATTGATAAGCAAGACATTAAGATATGTTTAAATCTTAAATTTTAAACTTTTTTATAAATTTTGATTGATTAAATTAGTTAGTCAAAATATACTATTAAAAGTTTTCAGTATAATTTAAATAATTAAAATGTAGTAAATAATGCAATCTAGTAATTATTAATTAAATAGAAAAAATAATATTTATTACAGAATTCCCTTTAACCATCCCAAAATATCACCTACTATCAACTGTAACCTCTGGCATAATTTTAGTACTGGCAAAATAGACTCAATTTCCTCAAAAGGTAAATGAGTTTTTTATGTAGTTAGTATTTACCTTATTTTCAAATATTTTTTAAATTTGCCAATTAGAGGCTATTTAAATTGTTTCATGTTGGTTTGCGACTACAATACATTACTAAAAGTATAAATAATCCTATTCCTGCAAGATATTTAATCGGCTCAGGTACGCTGGGATTAGGTGAAAAAAAGCCTTCGATCGCACCAGCAATAATCAACATTGGTACAATCCCAAATACTAGCTGCACTGCTTGATAACCATAGAATTTCAGTGCATCCCCACGGCGATATTTACCAGGAAATAAAATTGCTCTTGCTAATAAGAATCCCGCCCCCCCAGCAAAAAAGATTGCTGGTAATTCCAAAGAACCATGCGGAAACACAAAGGCCCAAAAAGGATAAGCCAGATTATTTTGGGCAACTAAAGTACCAACAGCACCAATTAATAAACCATTAAATATCATTAAATAGGCTGTGTATGCTCCAGCAGTTATACCACCAGCGACAGCCCCAAAAGACACCGACAAATTATTGATTGCGATCCCGCTAGATGCCAGAGGTTCAACACCGACAATTGAACCCATCCATAATTTATGCTCATCTCGCACCTTGGTAATCAAGCTTTCAGGTACAATCAAAGGCATAAAGCTGGGGTTTTGCCAGGAATACCACCAAGCCACTAGTGCGCCTAATAAAAACAGTGCCGTTGCCACAGCAATGTATACAAATGCTTTCTGGACTACTGATGGTAATCCCCAACGATAAAATTCTAGGATTGCCTGCCATTCTTGTCGCCGCGAACCTTGGTAAATCTGCGTATAAGCACGAGTTGTTAAAGATTGTAAACTTTGGATCGAGGTATTGCCGATTTGCTGAGTGCGGGCACGTGCCAAATCTGCCGCTACGGAACGATATAAACTTGCTAACTCTCTAATTTCTGCTGCTCGTAGGGACTTTAACCCTTTTTTTTCTATCTGCCTTAATAAGGTATCTAAACGCTGCCAATTTGGTTCTCGTCGCGCAATCCAACGTTGAATATTCATGAATTTTGTGAACACTGAGTTTAACTTAGCTTAAGATAGCCTCAAATTCATCTCCGTAATTTCAAGGCAAATTTAGCATTATGTCTGAAAACTTTGGATCTTCTGGCCAGATACAACCACTGAGTATTGGTAACGTTGTCAGTGCTGCGGTAAAGTTGTATCGTTCTCATTTGAAGACTTATCTTAATCTGGCTGCGATCGCGCACTTGTGGATTCTAGTTCCTGTGTATGGTTGGGCAAAATATGCAGCCATCTCTGGACTCATTTCACGCTTGGCTTTTGGAGAATTAATTTACCAGCCTGAAGGTGTTCAAACTGCCAGAAGCCATATTGAGCCACGTCTTTGGTCATTTTTAAGAGTTGCTTTCCAAGTAGGTATATCAATACTTTTAATTTATCTTGGATTAGCGATCGTGGGCACTATGGTAGGTGGATTGATCGGAGGAGTATTAGGAGGGATATTAGGAGCCACCATTATGGGATTAATTGTAACGGGAGTTCTTGTGCTGTTAGGACTAACCTGGTTCTACTCCCGTTGGATAGTAGCTGAAGTCCCCTTAGCAGTTGAGGAAAATATCAATGGTGGCGAAAGTGTTGCCAGAAGTTGGGAGTTAACTAAAGCCTCAGTATTTCGCATTCAAGGCATTGTTTTAGTTGGTTTTATCGTTACAATGCCGTTGGTATTTGTATTAAACTATATACCTCGCTTATTTTTAATCAGGCTTGAGCCTGGTACTGCTATCTACTTGATTGTCTATCTTATTTCTCTGATTGGAAGTTTGATCGGTGGAGTTTTAGTCATGCCATTCTGGCAAGCACTAAAAGCTGTTTTATACTTGGACTTGCGTAGTCGGCGTGAAGGTCTAGGTTTGCAATTACGAGAACCTCCCTCGCAAGATTTTCGTTAACCCAACACCTTAATCCAACTCTATTAATTTTGAATTATTTAAAATATGCGCTTTTTTAATCGCATCACATTCCAAACTCCAGAAAGTGTAGAGTTGGAATTCACTCTAGCGGGAATCGGTAATCGAGCTTTGGCACTCCTGATTGACTATACAGTGTTGGGTGTAACTTTGCTTCTGTTTGTCCTTACTTGGAGTGTCTTCTCGACACAGCTATTAAATTTTGTTGAATATTTTTTTACAAAATTACCAAGTTTAGACATTTGGTTGTTAGCAATTTTCTTCATTATCGCCTTTGCAATTTACATCGGCTATTTTGTATTTTTTGAAACCTTATGGTTTGGGGAAACTCCTGGTAAACGATTTGCTAAAATTCGCGTAGTTCGAGATGATGGTAGACTGATCGGGTTACAACAAGCAACGCTACGTGCTTTACTGCGACCCTTTGATGAAACTTTGTTTATTGGTGCTTTTTTAATTATGTTGGGTAGCCGTGAAAAGCGCTTAGGTGATTTGGCTGCTGGCACAATTGTCATTCAAGTCCAAGCACCCACTGCATCTGCAAGATTGACAATTTCAGAACAGGCAAAAGGACTTCATGAACACTTAATCGAAATTGCTGATTTTTCGCAATTGATGCCAGATGATTTTGCTGTGATTCGCGAGTATTTACAGCGACGTAGTGCAATGTCGTTAAAGGCAAGAGCATCACTATCTCTCAAGCTAGCCGAGCAAGTTAAAGCTATTATTCATTTAGAAAAATTGCCAGAAGCTGTTACGCCTGATGTATTTTTAGAAGCAATTTACCTCGGTTATCAACAACGGAAATTTTAAGCTAATTAATAATGAGTAGTCAGTAGTCAGTGAGTGGAAACTATTGACTACTAACTACTAACTAATTACTTAAAAATCTAAAATCGGCCAGTCTGGTTCACGATAATAACGTGTCATGTTGTCAAACTTTCGCAATTCAACACGATCAATCAAAAATTCTGGCAAATTTAACAGCCATTGTTCATTCAATTGAGAAAGCATAGTGCTGAAGCTTATGCGGTCTAGGTCAGATGTAACCTCCCCAAAATAGGCTAATGTAACATGGGCTGTGAAGTGATAATGCTGCTCAATACCCAAGGCAATTAACTTGGGATTTTGATAAATTATTCGGCGAAATTGAATAATTTCCTCGTAACAGCGTTCATCTTGGGGGACTAAACAAATGGCTACAGCTCTTGGCATCAGTATTAGTCCTAACATTTGCCATTTAATTGGATGACTCCTGTTTGTCATCAATTGTTGATATTTTTGAAATATTTCAGCTAAACAAGAGTGTAACTCCTCGTCAAATTTAGGATTTTTTTCGTAGGCATCAAGGTAAGCATTGTCCCAAATTAAATCCGCTAAAGTTAGATGGAAGCTAGCGGGAGGTACAGGTACAATCAAATTACGGTTTACAGGCAACTGCAAAAGTTCCTGTTGATAAGTCTGTAATTTGGCATAGAAAGCAGAGTTGTGTGATTCTTCTTCTGCCGGCGGGGTAGTTAGCGTATAGCCAGGAAAGGATGCTGCTTGTCTCAACCCAGAATGTGGCTGAAACTTAGAAGATTCCTGAATACGCTGGGCTTGGGATCTGTAGGCTTCAGGCAGCGTCAGTCTTGCTAACCGATTTAAGTAAGTTTGATAGTTGTCGTCCAATCTTCATAGCCTCACGCTCTCACTTGATAGATTTTAGGGAAAATTATCTTGATTAACAGAATGATTTCAAAAGTATTTAATTTTTCGGAGTGGGGAGCAAAGGAGACAAGGGGACAAGGGGGACAAGTTTCTCCCTTGTCCCCCTCTTCCTTGTCTACCTCGTCTCTTCTCAATGCCCAATGCCCATCTACTACAAGGTTTATCTATGCCAATCTATGTTTACTGGGGTGAAGATGATTTTGCGATGGAAAAAGCGATCGCTCTTTTGCGCGATCGCGTCCTCGATCCCCAATGGACAAGTTTTAATTACACTGCATTCTCCCCAGATCGAGCTGATGCTGCTATCCAGGGGTTAAATCAGGTGATGACGCCTACTTTTGGCGCTGGTGGGCGCTTGGTATGGCTGATAAATACTACTCTGTGTCAGCACTGTCCAGAGAATGTGTTGGCAGAATTAGGGCGATCGCTAAGAGTCATTCCCGAAAACTCATTTTTATTGCTCACCAGCCGCAATAAGCCAGATGAACGCCTCAAATCCACAAAATTGTTAAAACAGTTTGCTACCGAATTCCGAGAATTTCCCCTTATCCCACCTTGGAAAACAGAATTACTGGTGCAATCTGTCAATCAAGCAGCCCAGACAGTGGGCGTGAAACTGACTGCCAACACTTCCCATTTCTTAGCAGAATCTGTAGGAAATGATACACGCCTACTTTCTAATGAGTTAGAGAAATTGCGGCTATATGCCCAAGATAGCAATAAGCCTCTAGACATAGATACTGTTACGAAGTTAGTAAGAAATACTACTCAAAATAGCTTACAATTAGCAGCAGCAATCAGAACAGGAGATACAGCTAAAGCTTTGACAACCTTGGCAGATTTGAGCAATGCTTCCGAGCCAGAATTACGGATAGTTACAACACTGATTGGACAATTTCGTACCTGGCTGTGGGTAAAGATTATGATAGAAAGTGGGGAACGGAATCAACAAGCGATCGCTATTGCCGCTGATATCGGTAATCCCAAACGGATTTACTTTTTACAGCAAGAAATCAAGCTGCTTTCTGTGCAACAGTTAATCTCTTGCTTACCCTTACTGCTGGAATTAGAAGTCAGCCTTAAGCAAGGAGCATCAGAAATGTCAACACTCCAGACTAAAGTAATCGAACTTTGTCAAGTATGCCGAGGAAATTGACAATCAAATATAAAAGCTTGATGTATTGAGCAGTTCCTGGAACTTCCAACTCCGAAAATAATTCAAAGTTCTTATAATATCCCTGATCTAGTTCTGTATCACACACTATATGAAGAAAATTTCTGATTTATTTTCTCGAACTAGCCGAAAGCGAACCCTTTCGCGATCATTATTTTTCGGCGCGATCGCTAGTGTAAGTGTGATTTCCAACGCTTTTTCATTGAGTTCCAAAGCTGACGCTCAAACTCCACCACCAATAGTTAACAATACTGAAATCGACAGTTACGCTCAAGCTGTGCTAGCAATGGAGCCAGCCCGTCAAAATGCCTTTGAAGAAATTAAAAAACTTATTGGCAATGGAGAAATTCCCAATATTGTCTGCAACGATTCTAATAGCATAAATGGTCTTCCAAGGAAGGCTCAAGATATTGCAGTGAACTACTGTAACCACGCTCAAAAAATTGTCGAAGATAATGGTTTGAAATTTGAACAGTTCAACAAAATTACTATAGAACTACAAAATAATACTATCTTAAAAAGGCAGGTTTACAATACCCTATTACGGCTGCAACAACCTCCTGAGTCTCGCTGAGTATAAGAGCTACTTCAATCAAAGCACATAGTAAGTAAGTAGCTAATTACTATAGGAATCATAACTCAATTATTCTGACATTACAGCAGTCCTATCTAATTCATGAAAAATATAGAAAAGGAAACGAAACTCCTTCTCTATGAGACACTATGTGTAGCTTGCTTCTCCGTAGAGGTACGCGCAGCGTCTTGTAGAGAAGGAGGCAAAGGTAAGAAAGAGATATATAATTCAATACAGTTCAGATCAGCCCAAAGCCCAGATGTAGAGACGCGATAAATTGCGTCTTTAAAAACCAAGTATTTATACGAGTAATTTTTAACTGGTATCATGTCCGTTTGATTACTTATTAAACCCCAAGAACCCCACCCCGCCAAAGCTGCGCTTTGTCTCCCCTCCCCGCTTGCGGGGAGGGGGTTGGGGGTGGGGTGCAATGACTGTGGGAATCATAACTAATTATACGGACATGATATGAACCAGATTGATATATCCCTCTTCTGTCACTTTCCGGAAGGGCGATCGCTAAAAGCCCCATGAGGCAATCAATACAAGCTATACTATTAGAAAAAAATCGGTCTTGTATTTGTTATTAGAAAATAATCGCGCAATCGCCTGCTATACAAAAGCTCTAGAATTTAAAAATGGCAAAAGTTTTCGGAGAGTGACAGAAGAAAGATATAGCATTTTGCATCTAAATGAAGTACATCCTTTACCCCCCTTAATCTCCCCTTGTAAAGGGGGGAAATTCCCAATTTAGTTCCCTCCCCTTTCCAAGGGGAGGGTTAGGGAGGGGTATTTTTGTACTTCATTAACTTGCAATCTGCTGTATATTTTCATAAATGATTTCAGACTGCTATTTATAAATTTTGATATTAGAAAAAAGCGAATGAGGCATTGGGCAGAAATTAATTCATATCCCCCAATGCTTTATTTTTAAGTTCGTCCAACAAGCCTAGCCACTACTGTAGCTAACTCAGCTGCTTCAATAGGTTTAGGTAAATGCAGTTGATAACCCTCTTGTATAGCTCGCATCCGATCCTCTGCCCTAGTATCAGCTATCAAAGCTGCGGCTGGAATATTTCCCCCTAGTTCTGGTGGTTGCGATCGCACTTTACGGATCAAAGAATAACCATCTTCCTGGAGCATACTGATATCACTGACTAAAGCATCTGGTTTCCACTGTGTAATTAATTGCAATGCTTCTGCAACTGATGCTACAGCTTTAACTTCGGCTTGGCATTGTTCTAGGATTGTAGTGATGAATTCACAGGTATCGGCTTGGTCATCTACAACCAGCACGCGCACACCAAGGAGGGAAACAGGCAAAGGAACAGAGGGGGGCAGAGGGGCAAAAGGACGGAGGTGGACACTCTTGAGAAGCGGTAGTTTGACAGTAAACGTCGCTCCTTGTTCTTTACCTGGACTATCTGCACGGACAGTACCGCCATGTAATTCTACTAAATGACGGACAATCGCTAAACCTAATCCTAATCCACCATAGATTCTAGTATTAGAACTATCAGCTTGACGAAAGCGATCAAAGACGTAAGCAAGAAAATCAGGACTGATCCCAATACCTGTATCAATCACCTGAACTTGAGCATATTTATCTGTTGTCTGTTGTTTTTCTTGTCCATTAATTACCGACAATTGCACCTCTACCCTTCCTCCAACGGGTGTAAATTTGATGGCATTGGATACCAGATTCCAGATAATTTGTTGCAAGCGCTCGAAATCTCCAGAAACTAAATATTGAGAATTTTCACTCAGCTTGCTGTCTTCTAAATGTTGATTGGTTTGAGATTGTGCTGCTGAAAATTCGAGATTTTCGTGATTAACTCCTAATCCCCAATCTGAATTTGGCGCGAAAGTGACCACGGGGAGTATCCCCGGTGGCGCATTTCGCGTTTCTTTTGAGGGAATCAGGGAAAATCTCAAATCGATTTCCTTGGATTGGGCGGCTAAACTAACAGTCTTGATGGCTGACTCAATTATGGGAACTAAATTACAAGTACGAACATCGAGGCGTAACTTACCTCTATTCATTCGTGATATATCCAGCAAGTCTTCAACTAACTGGGTTTGCGCTTTAGCGTTGCGCTCAATTGTCTCCGTTGCTTTAGCCATTTGGGTATCACTGAGCTTGCTTCGTTGCAGTAATTGCGCCCAGCCAAGGATGGCATTGAGGGGCGATCGCAATTCGTGGGACAATATCCCTAGAAACTCATCCTTCATCCGGTTAGCTTCTTGCAACTGCTCAGTTTGTTGTTGCAAAGAAGCAATTAAACTAGCCCGTTCTATTGCGATCGCTATTTGGTCGCATACTGCTTGCATCATTCCTTTTTGATTGTCGGTGAAGCTCAACAGAGTGCGGCTGCCAAAAGAAAGAGTACCCAACAACCGTCCTTGGGCGAGCAATGGGTATGCATAATAAGCTCTAATTCCAAAAGAACGAATCAATTCTGTTTTCGGGTCAATTGATTGCTGCACATTCTCTAGAGCAATAGCACAACGCTCTTGGGCTACAGTCCCACAAACCGCTTTACCAAATCCTAAAAACTCGATTTGGTTTGCTAGTTCTGGGGAAATGCCACTGTAAGACTCTAGCCGCATTACCTGAGAGTTATCCTCAACCAAATAGTTAAAGTAAATATCTAAACCAATTTGCTCTCTTAGTTTTTGGTAGACGCTATCGATTAGTACTACTGGTTGCTGACTCGATAATAAATCGTTGGCTGTGTCAAATAGTAGGTTTAGTCTTTTGTAACCTAACGAGAGTGCTTTTTCTACCCGTTTGAGGTTGCTGATTTCTTGGAACACCAGTATACAGGTAGCCGGATGACCGTGCATTGCTGGCAAGGTATCAGCAAATACTAGTAGAGAGCGCACGCCAGCGGGAGTGTGCCAGTCCACCTCCAATCCATTCAGGCGTTCGCCACGAGCAACCCGCACTCCTGGCATCAGTTCATTGGGGATGCGATCGCCAGCGGCATCTGTATAGTAGTAAACTGTGTGATAATCTTCGGCGGGTACACCTTTGGGAAATTCGCCCCCAGCTAATTCGTTAGCAGAGCGATTGGCAAAAGTTACCCGCCCCGTTCCTGGTTCGATAAATAGCAACGGTCTTGGCATCAGATTTAACACATTCTCTAGCCATTTTTGCTGATTTAGGAGTACTTCTTCTGCCTGTTTGCGCTCCGTAATATCTAAAAATGCACCAACGCTTCCTCTAGTTTTACCCTCTTCGTCAAACAGAGGTGCAACGTACTCCAACAAGTTGATGATTTTGCCATTGTCATGGACGACATCAAGTTCACAATCCAGAACTTCGACACCATAAGCAGCAGAGTACTGCATTGGAAGTTCTTCTGTTGACAGTTCCCTTCCCTCGCGGTAAATTTTAAAGTTTGTTGGTCTTTCGTCCAAGTCAGCACTGAGGGAGGCATTTGCATCTGAGGATATTCCCAACTGCTTGCCAAAAGAAGGGTTGACCTTAATATTTTGGCATTCTGGATCTTCGGCAATGCCAATTCCAATGGGAATTACTTCCAACAAAGTTTGTAATTCAGTAATGCGGCGCTGTAGATCCCTGTTTAGCTGTAAGATTTGTTCCTGGGTCTGCTTTTGCTCGCTGATGTCACGAGTCACAGTTGCTAAGGCAATTGGCTGACCTGTTTTATCATCTGTAACAGTGAAGACGTTGTAATCAACTGGTATCGGTTGACCTGTTTGGAGATGCTGGAAGCAGAATTCTCCCTGCCAGCGCCCTTCTGATAGCACAGTCGGCAATATATATTTTTGGAAATAGGCTTTGTCTTTGGGCATGAAGTAATCTAATACTACTTTTTGCCTTACTTCATTCAGGTTGGCAAACCCTACCAACTTTTGACCTGCATCATTTATGTAGAGTAATTGACCCTCAAGGGTGGCAATGCTGATAAAATCAGAGCTATTTTCTACCAGCAATGCTAATTTTTGTTGTTCTGCTTCTGCTTGTTTGCGTTCGCTCAAATCGAGGATAAACGCTACTGACTCTTCGCGGTTTTCTCCTAGCAACACGTAACCAACTAAAACCGGGATGCGCCTACCATCCTTGTGAATATATTCTTTCTCGTAGGGCGTACAAGTAGCGTTGGTGTTTCCCTTTGCTTCGGCAACACCTCGCTCATCCAAGTATAGATACTCTGGTGGTGTGATATTGCTCCAACTTAATTTACCAGCTAACAAATCCTCCTGTGTGTAACCAATCATCCTCAATAATTCGTCGTTTGCCTGCTGGATACCGCCATACACATCGCCAAACATAATCCCGATGACGTTAGAATCTACAAAGCTTCCCAGTTTAGCTTCGTAGGTTCTCAGTGCTTCTTGGGCAAGGTCGCGTTGATCGTTGAGGCGTTCAATAACCCTGGCACTTTGCCAAATCAAAATAGTAAAAATTACAATCACAACGATCGCAAACACCGATACTGCAAATGCCAGATCGTATTGTCCTGCCCGTTGACCTTCGACAATTACCCATCCCAGTATAAAAGGTACTGCGATCGCAGCAACTAGTAAACGACGTGCAAGTAAGCCGCCGTAACTATCACTTGTAACTACCCTCATTAATCCCTGTTCTGCCCGCACCCACAGAATACCCATACTTAGCAAGAGGAACAACACCGTTGTGTGTAACGCCATTGATGTTGTATGAGGGGCAAGTCTGTAGAGAACTTTCACTTTGTAGGCATGACCCATCAGCGCTTGAAAGGAAATTAAAGTAGCAATCAGAGCGATAATTTGGGCATACCAATAACTGCGGTGGGTTTTTGGATGAATCAGAATCTGTAAAGCGACACTGACCAGTATAAAGTTCAATGCTGTGTTCACCCCCATTCGCCCCGGATGCAATGTCGCTATACTAGTTCGCAAATCACGGAAAACCAGCTCATCAATGCCGAGATTCCAACCGAACAGATATTGACAAAGAGTGAGTGCTGCAATTGTGGTGACAGCTATTGCACAGACCTGAGAGATAAGAAGAGTGGGGAAATGGGTAAATAATTTTGAGTCGCACCCTTGGTGCGCTGACAGCGCAACTTGAATTTTGAATTTTGAATTGTTTTCCCCTGCTCCCCTGCTCCCCTGCTCTGCTAAAAATAGCCAAAGTGAAACACCACACAACACAAAACAAAGCGCTGTGTTGACTTTCATGGCAGGACTACCAAGGAAGCCATGCTTAAAAACTTCAATACCAAAACACCAGCCAACTAATACCAAGCTGCCAACAAAAATAGCGATCGCACTTGCGACTCTTGCCACAAATATATTTTGTAGAGACTTTAAATCTATCTTGCAGCCGCAAGCGGTTAATATTTAACATTGAGTGTTTTCTAACCGCATCTATCTAGCGTAGTAAACTTACGTATTTCTTACGATTTAACCATTTATATCCTTTGTATTATATTTTACGCCTTGACTTATTTTTCATCTACCCTTATGCATATTTTTTTCTTGCACAAATTAAAATAGGAAATAATGGTGGTTCAAAAAACCACCTTTGCGAGTATTTCAAAATTGCAGAGTACGAGGCTTGCCATCGTCTTGGAAACGTTGTTCTCCAATACTAACTAGTTCTACAATCACTTGACGGAGTGGAGGTGTCCATTCGCCAACTCTTGCTCCAATTTCTACTACTGTTTGATTAGATTCAGTGAATACGCTGATGTTTGTCAGGGAAAAAATTTTGTCTTGATACTCGTTTGTCTGTCCATCATCTTCAAATAACTGATATTCGTTGTTACCAGGCCAAATCCGTAATCGGATCTCGTCGAGTGGGGCTTGATCGACGTATTGGCTGACAGGTTGCATAGGGACGATCGCACCGCTACGAACATACAGTGGCATTGTTTCTAATGGTGCATGAGCAAGAATGTGAATCGGGCCTTCATAACGCTCACCACTCCACCAATCATACCAAGTGCCGACGGGTAAGTAGACAGCTCGATGCTCAACTCCAGGGCGGTAAATTGGTGCAGCCATCAGCGACGCACCTAGCAATACTTGATCGTAGAGGCTATAGGTTTTCGGATCGTTGGGGAAATGGTACAATAATGGTCTTAAAATCGGTGCGCCCGTTGTTGCCGCTTGCCAGAAAAGACTATAAATGTAGGGAAGAAGTTGATAACGTAGATTAATATATTCTCGACAGATATTTTCAACGCGATCGCCAAATACCCAAGGTTCATGACGAGCAGTAGACATCGCCGAGTGACCGCGCATCAATGGGTAAAGCATTCCTACTTGCATCCACCGAGCGAATAATTCAGCGGTGGCGTTACCAGCAAACCCGCCAATATCACAACCCACAAACCCCACGCCCGAAAGTCCCATGTTACAAAGCATCGGCAGAGACATTTCTAAATGCTCCCACAACGATTGGTTATCTCCCATCCACACAGAAGACCAGCGTTGCACACCAGCATAACCCGATCGCGTCAACACAAAAGATCGTTCTGAACCTCGATGCCGTCGTAATCCTTCATAACAAGCTTTAGCCATCATCAACCCATACAAATTATGTACTTCTATATGAGTTGAAGAAGATGCAGGGATATCCCCCTTGTCCCCCTTCGGGTTCGCCAGTCCCCCAGACGCTCGAAGACTCGCTAACGCTGCGCTATCGTGACGGAGACCGCCAAGACGGGGGCTGGTCTCACCTTGTCCCCCTTGTCCTCCCTGCGGTGCATCTAGCGGAAACCAAATCTTTTCACCTTCATCGCCGAAAGGGCGATTGTTTATGGCAGGTTCATTCATATCATTCCAAATTCCTGCCACACCAATATCAGTTAGGCTTTTGTGTAAATCAGCCCACCAGTTACTCACATCAGGACGTAAAAAATCAGGAAAAACAGCTTTCTCAGGCCAAACGTAGCCGTGGAACAATGTACCATCGGCTTTACGTACAAAATAGTCGTTTTCTAATCCTTGGTCAAAAACATCATAATTCCCTTCTGGTTCATACTTTACACCAGGGTCAATGATTGTGACTGTTTTGAAACCATCCTGTGCTAAATCACTGATGAGTTTTGCCGCATTGGGGAAACGCTGGGGACTCCAGGTAAATACTCGATAACCCCGCATATAGTCAATATCCAAGTGGATAACATCACAGGGAATACGACGCTGGCGAAATTCCTTTGCTAGTTCCCGCACAACGGTTTCTGATTCGTAACTCCAACGACATTGATGATAACCTAGCGCCCATTTCGGCGGTAATGGCATTCTTCCAGTTAGCTGAGTGTATGTGTCAAGGATTTGGGCAGGTTCGGGACCGTAAATAATGTAATAATCCAATTCACCGCCACGAGTTTCCATCTTCCAAATACCTGGTTGTTCAGCACCAATATCGAACTGACTCCAAAAAGTGGTGTTGAAAAAGATACCATAGCTTACCTCTGGGCGCAAAGCCATAAAAAATGGAATTGCCTGGTACATTTCATCAGTCAGGGCATCATAATCTAAAGCATCCTTTGTCCAGTTGGTTTTTACTTCGCTGAGTTTATCCAGAAAGCCTGTGCGTTCACCAAAACCATAGAAATGTTCATCGGCTGCAATTTGTTTCCACCCTGCAACTGCACCCATCCGCCAACCCATTCCCATATCTGCATCTTGGGCAAAAGGACGATTAGCTTTGTCGAAACAGGCGATGCGACACTTTTCTCGCTGGACGCACACACGAATCTGTGCTGTTTCAATTTCTATCGTTGCTTCAGTTTCCCGGACTGTAAAAGGTGTTGTCGTCCATTCTGCATCATCCAGCGTCACTGCCCAAGAGCGGCGGGGCACAAATTCCCCAGTCAGTGCCAAACGCACGCGGATTAAATTGGGAGCAAGTACGCTGATGGTAAAACGTGAGTCCCCACAGTCAAAATTAATAATATTATTGTCCCAGGTTACAGCTTTTACATTGCCGATGGTTGTCCAAGGTTGATTAGTAGTGGGTAGTTTTCCGAAATATTGCGGCATATCAGTTATTCAGCAGGTTAACACTTGTCCGCATTTCATGATTACAGAGATACTTAGTCTCAAAATCTTTCTTTCGCTATAAGTTCGGTGATAGATTAGCAGATATTTTTTAGCAACAGTGGTTTTCTGTAATCCACAAGTTTGTATCGTTACCACAGTAAATACCAATACGCTTGGATTAAGGAAATTTATCTGTTGAGGCTGACAGGGGAAGCAGGATAAACCAGAGGCTACAAATTTATGATTAACTGTACTAAGTAATTATGGTTGTAGGAGCTAATAAAATTATGAGATTTTTCAACTTTTGTTATATCAGCCTCCCACTAATAAGCTTTGCATTACTAGGGTGGATAGCGCCAAGAGCTGATGCAGCACTTTTAGTAGGGAGTTTTAATAATAACTCCATTCTGCGCTACGACGAAAAAACGGGAGAATTCATTGATGACTTTGTTCCTTCAGGTAGTGGCGGACTACAGGGAACAACTGGTTTAACTATTGGGCCCGATAAAAATCTCTATGTTAGTAGTATTTTGAGCGGTAGCATCAAACGTTACGACGGAAAAACAGGGAATTTCATTAGTAGCTTCGTTCCTTCAAACAGTGGCGGACTAGATTCACCTGAAGACTTGGTTTTTGGACCTGACAGTAACCTCTATGTTACCAGTATTAACAGTCGCACTAGTAATAGTGTTCTACGCTACAATGGGCAAACAGGAGCATTTATCAATGCCTTCGTCCCTTCAGGTAGCGGTGGACTCAGTGCACCTTTTGGTTTGAGCTTTGGTTCAGATGGGAACCTTTACGTCGGTAGTAGTCTGACTGATAGTGTTTTAAGGTACAACGGGCAAACAGGAGCTTTTATCGATACTTTTGCTACAGAGGAAAAAGGATCGGAACCTAGTGGCTTGAGCTTTGGACCAGACGGTAATCTCTATATTGCTAACTTTCGGGCTAATAATATCTTGCGCTATAACGGTAAGACAGGAGCTTTTATCGACACTTTTGTCTCATCTGGCAGTGGCGGACTTAACGGCCCTGTAAAGCCAATCTTTGGTAGTGACGGCAACCTCTACGTTAGTGGTTTAAATAGTAACAATGTATTGCGTTACGACGGCAAGACAGGAGCTTTTATTGACACCTTTGTCTCTGCCGGTAGAGGTGGGTTGAATGGGGCTGGCTTTTTGGCTTTCACTGAAGACAGCACTGTTGTTCCTGAACCTAGAATGGATCTAGCTGTATTGGTGGTTAGTGCTGTGCTAGGAATAGGCAAGGTAGTTAGCCGTAAGCAGAAAGCCACATCATAAAAATCCAGCAATTAAGCTTTCTCCTAAAAGGTCATTTATAAAGTAAAAATAAAATTATTGTAGGGTATGTTAGGCGCATATTTCGATATATAGCAAAGTGCTGTTAGCGTCAGCGGGGCGTTTAGCCCGTGCTGAGTATAAACAAGCGTGAAATCAAGGCTTTTAGCAATCAACATTGTCCTAACCTATGTGGCTACGGCTATATCCCTCTCCTAAGAAACCGTATTTACTTCGGGCTGAGGAACAAGCTCAAAACCTAAAGCTAGAGCCTTTTTTTGGAGGTTATTAATAACTCGT
>NZ_JBALDA010000070.1:0-19410 GCF_036917535.1 Nostoc sp. | reverse complement strand
CTTTGCCTTCTGATTCTTAATTGGTAGCAGTGAGATTGGTTTATTCACGGCTGGGAATCAGAAGTTTTTTAGCTTTGCCTTCTGATTCTTAATTGGTAGCAGTGAGATTGGTTTATTCACGGCTGGGAATCAGAAGTTTTTTAGCTTTGCCTTCTGATTCTTAATTGTTAGCAGTAAGATAAGTTTATTCACCAGGGCAAACGCACGTAATTTGTGAAACCCTTGTTACATAAGGATATTGATGAAAAAATAGCCTCAATTATCAAACGATCAAACCTATGCTATGAAAGGATTCTTATAATTAGATGCGAGGTGCGTTTGCTCTAGTTTATTCACTTGATTCAGCAGTGTCAATTTGCTAATATCCTCTGTTGTGCATAAATTCATTGTCCTGACACTTACAGGAATAGCCCTTTCAAGGTGACTCGTTAAATATCTTATTTTTCTTCAGCGCTCTCTGTGCCTTTGTGGTTTATAAGTAATTTATTTAACTACTATAGAAGCAGAAAACACAGAGTAACGAGCTTAAAAAGTAATTTATTAACTAAACTTTTTACCTACCTTGAAAGAGCCAGTCCTGACACTTCTACTCAAGATTGAGGCTTCCAACCTAAATTTCCTTATCTATAGGAGAGTGCAATGTCTTTTAAAACTGCGCCAAACTGGTTACAAGGTCTAGGAGTTGCCATTGTCAGTGCAGTTACCTTATATACAAATAGCTCAGTTGCTCAAATCACCCCAGACGGCACTCTGCCAAATAATTCCAGTGTGAAATTAGAGGGCAATACCAGGATTATTGAGGGTGGAACCATCAGAGGGGGTAATCTGTTCCACAGTTTTGGGGAGTTCTCTGTTCCCAATGGCAGTACTGCTTTGTTCAATAATTCACTCGATATTCAGAACATCCTGACACGAGTAACAGGTAAGTCAATTTCTAATATAGATGGCTTAATTCGTGCTAACGGTAAAGCAAACTTATTCTTGCTCAATCCTAATGGAATTATTTTTGGTAAAAATGCTAGTTTGAATATCGGCGGTTCCTTTGTCGCCACAACAGCCAATGCCATTGGGTTTGGTAATTTGGGATTTTTCAGCGCCTCAAATCCAGAAGCACCTTCACCCTTGTTAACAGTAAATCCAAATGCCTTATTATTTAATCAAGTTGCGGCTTCCCTGATTCAAAATAGTTCAACTGCGCCAGCACCAGAAGACCCAGCTGGTTTTAAAGTATCTGGTTTAAGTGTTAAAGATGGAAAGAGTTTGCTGCTAGTAGGTGGCAATGTCAACATGGATGGTGGGAGACTGAATGCTTATGGTGGTCGAGTTGAATTAGGAGGATTGGCATCAAGCGGAACTATAGCGCTTGGGATAGATGGTGACAACTTTCGCTTAGGCTTTCCTACTGAAAGTGCGCGAGCGGATGTTTCTTTAGCTAATGGATCTAGCGTAGATATAAAAGCTGCTGGTGGTGGGAGTATTGCAGTTAACGCCCGGAATATAGAGATGAAGGAAGAGAGTTTCCTGCAAGCAGAGATAGACAGTGGTAATAGTTCTGATAATAGTAAGGCTGGAAATATTACGGTTAGTGCAACTGGAGCAATAAATCTTAACAATGCAACCATTAGTAATCGGGTGCTGTCAAAAGCAAATGGACAGGGAGGCGATGTCAATATTAGTGCTAGCACGTTACAAGTTGAGGCTGGAGCACAGGTAATTACTAGTACATCTGGTGTGGGTAAGGGAGGAAATTTGAGCATTGATGCCCAAGATGTGCAACTAATTGGTAGCGCTGATGGTCAATCTGCCAGTAGATTATTTGCTGGCGCACAGCCAAACTCAATAGGGGATGCAGGTGATTTGACGATTAAAACTAATACCTTGCTAGTCCGAGATGGGGCAGAGGTAAGAACTGCTACATCTGGTGCGGGTAAGGGAGGAAATTTGAGGGTTGATGCCCAAGATGTGCAACTGATTGGTAGAAGCGCTGATGGTGAATTTGCCAGTAGATTGTTTGCTGGCGCACAGCCAAACTCAACAAGGGACGCGGGTGATTTGATGATTAAAACTAATACCTTGCTAGTGCGAGATGGGGCACGAGTAAATACTGGTACATCTGGTGCGGGTAAGGGAGGAAATTTGAGTATTGATGCCCAAGATGTGCAACTGATTGGGATTGGTACAAGCGCTGATGATCAGTTTCCTAGTGGCTTGTTTACTTCTACACAGTCAAACTCAACAGGAGATGCGGGTGATTTGATGATTAAAACTAATACCTTGCTAGTGCGAGATGGGGCACGGGTAAATACTGGTACTTTCGGTGCGGGCAAGGGAGGAAATTTGAGCATTGATGCCCAAGATGTACAACTGATTGGTGCTAATGGTCAGTTTTTTAGTGGCTTGCTTGCTTCTGCACAGGCAAACTCAACAGGAGATGCGGGTAATTTGGCGATTAATACTAAAACCTTGCTAGTGCGAGATGGGGCACGAGTAAATACTGGTACTTTCGGTGCAGGCAAGGGAGGAAATTTGAGCATTGATGCCCAAGATGTGCAACTGATTGGTACAAGCGCTGATGGTCACTTTCTTAGTAGCTTGTTTGCACGAGCAAGCCTAAACTCAACAGGAGATGCGGGTGATTTGATGATTAAAACTAAAACCTTGCTAGTACGAGATGGGGCACAGGTAAATACTGCTACTTTCAGTGCGGGCAAGGGGGGAAATTTGAGCGTTGTTGATGCCCAAGATGTGCAACTGATTGGTAGAAGTGCTGATGATCACTTTCCTAGTGGCTTGTTTGCACGAGCAAACTCAACAGGAGATGCGGGTGATTTGACAGTCAAAACCAATACGTTGCTAGTCGGAGATGGGGCACAAGTAAATACTGGCACTTCCCGGGCGGGTAACGGGGGAAATTTGAGTATTGTTGATGCTCAGGATGTGCAACTGATTGGTAGAAGTGCTGATGATTACGATAGTGGCTTGTTTACACAAGCAGACTTAAACTCAACAGGAAATGCGGGTGATTTGACAGTCAAAACCAATACCTTACTAGTACGAGATGGGGCAGTAAGCGTGCAGAATCGTGGAACAGGAACCGCAGGCAACATGAAATTAAATGCACGCTCTATCCGTTTAAACAACGGCTTACTCATCGCCAATACACGCAGCCCCAAAGTTGACCTGGATAGAGAACAGGCGACAATTAACATTATTAACTCAAAAGATTTAATTATGACTGGCAACAGCAACATCAAAACTGATGCCAGAGGAAGAAAGGTTATCGGTGGCAACATCAATATTGATGCCGATATCCTAGTTGGTTTTGAAAATAGCGACATCAGCGCTAATTCTGCTAAATTTCGTGGCGGGAATGTCACAATCAAGACTAAAGGTATCTTTGGTATTCAGTTCCGAGATGTACCTTCCCCAAACACAAGTGATATCACCGCCACAGGGCGAAGGCAAACTCGCAGGTTGAGCGGTAATGTAGAAATCACTACACCTGATATTAACCCCACTCGCGGCTTAGTTGAACTCCCAATTAATCTGGTTGATGCTTCTAGGCAAATTTCCACCGCCTGCACACCTGGAACTCGGCAATTCCAAAATACATTTGTGGCAACAGGACGTGGTGGACTACCCATGAGTCCCACTGAACCATTACAAGATTCAAGTACTTTATCAGGTTGGGTAAGATTAAGGTCAAAATCAGAAAACTTGGCAAACACAACAACTCAGCCAAAATCAACAGCAGTTTCAACTACTACCAAAATTGCTACTAAAACTCAAATTGTGGAAGCTTCTGGCTGGGTAATTAATCCCAATGGCAACATAGAATTAGTAACACAAGTTCCTCAATTCAATTCCCACAGCCTTTGGCAAACACCTGCTGACTGTCCTGTATCTCAGGGAGGTGTGAAATATGGCAAAATTTCAACTACCAAAGCGAGTAATTAGATTTGCGGTAACTCCCGTAATCTTATTTACCCTTGCTGTTTTCCTAACTATTATCCCTAGCACATTTGCTAAACAACAAAAGACAAATTCACCAAACGGGTTTAACATTCCAATCAATAAACCCCCAGCCACAACACCACAACAACTTCTTGAACAGGGAGAAGCACTTTATCAAGCTGGACGCTTTACTGAAGCGCTAAATGTTCTCCAACAAGCTGTCCGTACCTATCAACGAGAAAGCAATAACCTTGCACAAGCCGCAGCGCTGACTAATCTCTCTGTTGTATACCAGCAACTCGGCTCGTGGAAAGAAGCTTATGCAACTGTTAACAATAGCCTAAATTTACTTGGCTGGGATGAGATAAATCAAAAGTTAAATGTCAACAATCCAAAATCTGAATTGTTAGAAATTCTTGCACAAACTCTAAATATTCAGGGCGAATTGCAACTAGCACAGGGACAAACTGATGCATCTATAAAAACATCACAACAAGCAGAGCAAATCTGGAAGAAATTAGGTGACAATGCTGGAGTAACGCGCAGCCGGATTAACCAAGCACAAGCTCTACGAGTTGCTGGGTTTTACCGCCGTAGCTTAAATATATTAGAGGAAGTATCCAAACAGTTACAAGCTCAACCTGATTCTCTTGTAAAAGTAATAGCTTTGCGATCGCTTGGCAATGTCTTACAACAATTAGGCGAACTAGAGTCATCTCAAAACAACTTACAACAAAGCTTAGAAATCGCTCAACGTCTGCAACTGCCTCTAGAAATTAGTTTGACGGAATTTAGTCTTGGTAATACTACTAGGTCGTTAAGTAACATTAAAGATGCGATCGCTCATTATGAAAATGCTGCCAAAATTGCACCAAACCCTCTAACCAAAGTTCAAGCCCTGATTAATCAGCTGAGTTTGCTGGTCGAAAACGAACACATCACTCAAGCAAAGTCATTAATACCCACAATTCAATCTCAACTCCCGAATTTGCCTACCAATCAAGCTGGTATTTATGCACGGATCAATTTTGCTCAGACTTTGACCACAATTGGTAACAGAAAAGACATTGCAGAGATTCTGGCAAGTAGTGTTCAGCAAGCCAAAATAATCGGTGATGAACGGGCCGAATCTTATGCACTGAGCAGCTTAGGAGAAGTTTACGAGCAGAACCAACAATGGCAAGAAGCACAGGATTTGACGCAGCAAGCGTTGTTTACGGCTCAAAAAATTGATGCCTTAGATATAACTTATCGCCTTGAGTGGCAGTTAGGACGCTTACTCAGAGCACAGGGAAATATGCCAGCCGCCATATCTGCTTATGATGCTGCTGTAACAACTCTTCAGTCTCTTCGCAGCGATTTAGTTGCGGTTAATCGAGACGTACAGTTCAATTTTCGCGATCGCATAGAACCCCTTTATCGGCAGTCTGTAGAGTTGATTTTACAAGATAAAGGACAAGGAAAACCAGATTTAGATAAAGCACGTCAGCGAATGGAAGCCTTGCAAGTTGCAGAACTCGATAATTTTTTCCGAGAAGCTTGCTTAAGTAACCAATTTGTGGTTCTGGACAAAGTAGTAGACCGCGACAACCCGAATACTGCTATTTTATACCCGATTATTCTAGATAATTATTTAGAAATTATTATCAAACTTCCCAATCAACCGTTGATACATAAAACTTCTAAAGTCAAACGTCAGCAAGTAGAGCAAGTTATTACAAAAATACGAGATACAATAGTCGAACCTGATGCTAATCTGCAATTTAAAGCAGTTTCTCAACAGCTTTATAACTGGTTAATTAAACCAGTTGAAACAGACCTCAAAAATGGTAAGGTTAATACTCTAGTCTTTATTCCAGATGGGTTGCTGCGAAATATACCGATGGCTGCATTGTATGATGGCAAAGAGTATTTAGTGCAAAAATATTCTGTAGCTATTAGTCCTGGACTGCAACTATTTACTTCCAAACCTTTAGCACACAAAAAATTAAATGCTCTGGTTGGAGGACTATCACAACCACCCAAAAATGAAAGGTTTGCACCACTTCCCAACGTTAAAGTTGAACTGAAATTAATTCAGGAATTAGGCGTATCGACAACGACATTATTGGATAAAAATTTTACTAGTACAAATTTAGCAAAAACTATCAATGCTCAAGCTTTTAAAGTTATTCACTTGGCAACTCATGGGCAATTTAGCTCTAAAGTAAAAGACACTTTTATCCTAGCAGCTGATGGACGCATCAATGTGAGTGAATTAGATAGTTTGCTTAAAAGTAGAGAGCAAAAACGAACAGAGCCAGTTGAATTACTTGTTTTGAATGCTTGCGAAACAGCTGCAGGAGATAACCGAGCTGCATTGGGATTAGCAGGAGTTGCCCTGCGTGCTGGTGCGCGGAGTACTTTAGCCTCTTTATGGCAAATTGGCGATAACTCTACAGCTTTATTTATTGAGGAATTTTATCGTCAGTTAGTGACTGGTAAAACTACAGCAGAAGCTTTACGCTTTGCTCAATTAAAATTACTTGAAGTTCCTGAATATAACCGTCCGATGTACTGGGCACCCTACGTTATAGTTGGTAATTGGTTGTAGAAATCTAGGCTTATATAGTAATCCTAAATGAAATTGTGAAAATTTTTATTATAATCGTCCTTGATCATTTGTCAAGAGTCATTTGCAATTTACTTAAAACAAATGACTAATGACTAATGACAGCCAACTCCAAAAATATTTCATAAATGATTTAGGACTGCTATAGATACTTTACTGGATATGAAATTATTAGCGGCTTGGTAATTTTATTAGGGGCATCATCGCAATATTATCTAAATTGATTGATTGCAATAAACTTTGCCAATCTTTTTCAATAGATGCATCATTATAATTAGAAATACGTAGTTGTGCTAGCATATTTAAAGCGTCAAACCAAATCCCTTTTTCAGCATAGATTATAATTTTTTGTCGAGGCTCATTTGCGGCTTTTAGTTGTTGCATAACACGAGTGTCTAAATTGATTCTTTTAATGTCCCCTTCTACATATACAGGAATGCTTGCTGTTTCTTGGTTACAACGTATTTTTAAATACCAGCGATATGTCTGATCTACTTCTAATGAAGCAGTACTAGGGAGAGATATACCAATGATACTTGGCTTTGAAGGTAGGGCGATCGCATTTCTATAAATATCATTTTCGGCGCTATCTTGTAAGCTAAATTCAGCGCTTGAGTTAGACAAATCCTTAGTATAGGGAATGTAAAACCAAAATGTAGGCCGTTCTAAAGTGGTTAGACCCTCTACAGTCCCGATAATTGATTTGTTTGTCTGGTTGCCAACCTTTTGTTCCTCTTGAAATGGTACTAAGGCAGTGAGCGGGGTTGAAACCACAGGGCAATTATCTCGACTACTCATTCCTGCTCTCCGCCCAGATACAGGACTTAATGGAGCAGGTGCTTTTGGCAAAATAAAAACTGGTCGAGAAGTAGGTTGTTGAGGTGAAGCAAGTGTTTTAACTGGTTGTGCAGGCTTTTTATTAGTAACTGGTTGTTGAGTTTGATCTGTTACTTGTGCTGAATATTGGGTAGTGCTGCTCAAAATCAGAGCAGTTGTTAAGATCCATTTCATTAACTTAACAGGTACGATTTGTGCTTGTTGCTATCGTCATCATAAAGGTTAACGTAGCATTTGGTTAAATTGATCTTCACCATTTTTGTAGGTGATCGCATTTTATTTGAATTTAAGTTGAGACTGCAAGCTTCAGCTTACAAAACAGCACAGAAAGCACTTAATCGATTTATTCAATAAATAAAACTTATGGTTTACAGCTTTTGATTGCTACTAAAACTGTGCTTATTAGGGCTGGTTTGAATAGTGCGTTGAATCCTCAACCAGCCTTGTCAAAATTTCTCTGGTGTTAACTACCAGCTACCGTAAATCCCTGTTTTTCAAACACAGTTTTGGCTTCATTGCCCGATAAAAATTGTACAAAATCCTTAGCGGCATTGACATTTTTACTGCTTTTGAGAATCGCGATTGGATAGACGACGGGAGAATGGGTTTTTTCAGATGCAGTTGCTACAATTTTGACTTTTGGCGTACTTTTGGCATCTGAAAGGTAGACGACTCCAGCATCAGCATTACCTGATTCTACGTAATTGAGAGCTTGACGAACGTCTTTGGCATAGACGGCTTTGCTTTTAACGGCGTCAAGAATTTTTAATGAAGTTAAGATTTGTTGAGCATATTGTCCAGCCGGGACACTTTTAGGTTCGCCTAGAGCAATTTTCTTAATACGTGGTGAAGTTAAGTCTTTGAAATCAGCCACAACTGTAGAATTTTGGGGTACTATCAACACCACTTGATTTTTCAGTAAGTTTTTGCGAGTCCCATCAACTAACAAACCTTTTTGCTGTAAAGCATCTATCTGTTTAGTTGCAGCTGAGATAAAAACGTCAACTCCTGCACCCTGTTCAATCTGTTGTTGCAAAGCGCCTGATGAGCCAAAGTTGTAGGCCAATGTAATGTTTGGCTTTTCCTTACTGTAGAGAGGTTTGATTTCGTTCATTGCATCTCTGAGGCTAGCAGCTGCTGATATCGTCAAATTTGCTGTTTGGGCAGCTGGACTAGTAGTTGAGGATAAGTTAGGTGTAGTCGTTTGACTACAGCCAACGATTAGTAAAAACGATATAAAAACCCAACTGACAAAAGTCAGGATTAGTTTGTTATTCATTTGCAGTCTCTCAAGCATTTTTTCTTAATCAATTCATAATTTACCAATCTAGCGACCTAGTAACCAAAAAAACTGGTAAAAAATCACAGATTACTACTTAGAACTGACTGTTACCAACAACTGCTACAGATATTGAGTAATTTTTTACCAACTCTACTAGTAATAATATCAAATTACTCAGTAATTTATACTACACAAGCTACTTTTTCGTACCAAGATTAATAAACAAATTGATATCAACTTTTGTCGTGCCTTTTAGCCAATTTAAAAAAAGTAAAAGGAATTCCTAAGCGTTGAGCTATACGCTGCACTTGTCTTAAGGTTTTGTGGGAACGAATTTGTTGCTTACCTTTGTTGTTGTGATGTCTGCGGTATTTCATTTATCTGTTTGCCTTTTTTGTATAAAAAATTTCCCAAACCTGTCTATGCAGTAACTATGAGATGATGTCTATCCACTGAAGCTTTTAACCTTCACCTTAGCACTAGCATTTTCGTCACTACCAAATTAAGTTTACTTTTGTTGTCAAAATTAATGTTACAAAATGAAGTAGTACCAAGAATTTCTTTTGCGTGTGTCAGATAACAGTCTGAAAAATGGTTGGATTAACTACAACTACTTTATAGTACTTTTATTACCAAATAAATTGGTTTAAAAAGATATAAATACCAAATTATTTATGTGTATTTTATATATTAATAAATAGTAAAAAATTATATATTTTCTATCATTAACGATACAGATTAATCTAATTAGTTGTTATTATCTATGTGTAAACAAAAAGACAGTAGAAATCATAAAATGCAAGTTAGCGCTCGTAATGCTCTCAAAGGAACTGTAAAAAACGTTGTTATTGGCTCTGTAAATACTGAAGTAACAATAGAAGTAGCATCAGGGGTAGAGGTGACTGCAATTATTACCAAATCATCAGCAGAAAATCTCAAACTTACTGAAGGTAAAGAAGTTTATGCCATAATTAAATCATCAGATGTAATAATTGCCATAGACTAAAGTAATTGTTGGAATTCTATTAAAGGGGGCTATCAAACTGCTCTTTGTAACGCGATCGCATAAATAAGTTGTTGGTATAACTGTCCCATTAATAATATGTTGTAGATAAGCTAAACCATAGCTATTTAGTCTATTAGCCACACCACCAAATGTCTACATAGGATTGCGATCGCACGCTTTTGATGTCTCAAGATAGCGATAAACTGCTGTACTGGTGATTATTCCAAGTATTCTTTGAGAATCGCCAAGTCGGATCGCGCACGATGAAGAAGAATAAATCCCAACCTCAAGGCGGCAGTTATAGATGCCGTACTGATTCCTGCATCAGCCATTGCTGTATATCCCACCAGAAAGTAATAATACTTCAAAGGCCCCACGCTTTGCTGTGGGGCTTATTTCATTAAGCATTTAACTCAGGATAAAGAGTATTGCACATAGCTCCCTTAATCATGTCTAGAATAAGTACCAACTTTACAGGTACTAAATCAGAAAAATGTATAGAAAACTACAATACTTGCTACCAACTAGGTGGTAGATTTTACGACTGATAAAGAGGTAAAAAGCGATGAACTTAACACCCATTGAGTTAGAACGCTATCACCGCCAAATGATGCTTCCCAATTTTGGAGAAGCAGGACAAAAGCGTTTGAAGTCTGCAACGGTTTTGGTTACAGGTGTAGGAGGATTAGGCGGTACATCAGCGCTTTATTTGGCAGTAGCGGGTGTTGGGCGGCTAATCCTAGTTCGGGGTGGTGACTTACGGCTAGATGATATGAATCGTCAGGTTCTGATGACAAATGATTGGGTAGGTAAGCCAAGAGTACTTAAAGCCAAAGAAACTTTGCAAGCTATTAATCCTGATATTCAGGTGGAAGCAGTTCATGATTACGTTACAAAAGAGAATGTAGATTCTTTAGTGCAATCTGCTGATATAGCTGTTGATTGCGCTCACAATTTCACAGAGCGGAACTTGCTCAATGAGGCTTGCGTGCGCTGGCAAAAACCAATGGTGGAAGCTGCAATGGACGGAATGGAAGCTTACCTAACGACGATTATTCCTGGTGTCACTCCTTGTCTATCATGCTTGTTTCCAGAAAAGCCTGATTGGAATCAGCGTGGGTTCTCGGTTATCGGTGCTGTTTCTGGTACACTAGCTTGTCTTAGTGCATTAGAGGTAATAAAGTTGATTACTAAGTTTAGTCAACCCCTATTATCACAACTGCTGACAATCGACTTGATGCGAATGGAATTTGCCAAACGACATTCTTATCGCGATCCTTCATGTCTGGTGTGTAGTAGCAGTTCTTGCTCGGAAAATTCGTAAATAGTTTAGATAATCGTAGCGATCGCTCTATAAGCGGCTCGCCACAACTTGTTTATTCATTTCGAGCTATTCTGTAGCAATTATGACATCTGACGCTTTAATCACAGCGATCGCTTGTTTTCCCTCTTGAAGTTGGAGATGCTCTACTGACTCTTTGGTGATAATTGCAGTTACTTCCACCCCAGGCACAATTTCTAATATAACCTCAGAGTTGACTGCTCCTGGGTGAATTTCCTTAATAGTTCCTTTAAAGGAATTACGAGCGCTAACTTCCATATTTTGATACTCCCTAGTTTTAAGATAATTCTAAACTGAGTAATACTAACAACTATCAGATTATTAGATTATCTTTATTTAGTGGGATGCTATCTTCTGCCTTATAGAAGAACTTAGATATCAAACTGGTATTAGAAAATGGCGAAAAAGTCGATAGTAAAATAGTCAAAGGGATAGTCAAAGCTTGGCGGAGCATTCATTAAAAATTGTTTTTGGTGATCTGGCTACTCAGTTATTTTGGTGCGTTCTGATAATTCTTGGCACATGATAGATTTAGTAATTTGTCAAGCAGCTGAATGCCACTAACTATACTGGTTACTTTTTTGATAATTTAATATAACTTTTTTTACAAGATTGGAATGCTCTTTATTAAACCCTGATTCTTGCATCTGGATGAAAATATTAAAGCTTTGTTTTAAACGAGCAAGAAGGCGTAATGTTTGCAATCGAAAACCACTTGGTCTACTCGAGCAAGTGGTGTAGAAATTCTCCGTTGTCGGCGTCTTTAATCAGAAAGGTTTTTAGAACTATTTTGGTTTCAAAGGAGAAGGAGGAGCAGATAATATGAGGATATTTGTCACATTACTAACGTAACGACCTCCAGCTTTGTCACCTGGAACTACTAAACGAGCAAATCCTTCATCTGTTAAAGGCACTACTTTACCATCACTACCTTTTTTTGCAAATGCAATTAGCACTGTTTTCCCTTCAAAGTTAGGTTGAATTTCACCAATAGCTACGACTGCACCATAGCAATCTGTAGCGTCGACTAGAACATATTGCCTCAGAAAAGAGTTTTTACTATTCACCCCAGAATTTCCAGGTTTTAGACCACCTCCGGCTTTCGGATTATTAATCAATTCCCAAAGGGGAAGTCCATAGTATGTTTCTGTTCGTGGCCCTGAGCCGGTTTGAAAGCTTACAGTGATTTCAGTAATTAATGCTGGATTTTGTTTTTTTAAAGTATCTCGCAAATTTCTCAGGTTTTGCAAGTTATAAGTGGTTGGATTCTTGATTTCTCCACCCAAGCGAAAACTTTGTGAAGAACCTCCAAGACACTTATTTTTATCCCACAGAGAAGGTGTTTTTTCTTCTTTACTCCAAGGAAGATTACTCTTAGAGTCAGCTAAAGTAGGCTGCGATAAAACCAGTATCGATAGTATTAAAGACGCAATGGGTAACTGGCGGGTAAAACGCATAAAACATTTCTCCGTTTACTATTGAATATTCAAACAATTAGATCGTTTTACTCAAAGCTATTTGCTCAATAAAAATTACGTATCTTTATTGCCAAAATTGAGCAGTTTGACAATAGATTCTATTAGATAAAAATAAAAACGGTTCTATCGTTAAACTTTCAACTCCTTACAGACGCTACTAAATAACTAGTTTTTAATAACTCATATTAAAAACTAATGAATCCTTACGCCAAAGTTAGTCGCAAACCTCTTGTTAGATTTGCGTTTTTCCAAATGGATAAGTGTATCTGTGTAATCTAATGAAGATAATACCAACTTATTGAGTAAAATACCAAATAATATAGTAATCAAATACGAACAAAATTAATTTTTATTTCTTTTGAGAATAGTGAAGCTTAATATTGTAAAGAAACTAAGCTGTCGTTATTTGCCTTATAAATACAGCACATTTCAAGTTTATGAGGTACACAAGCTAAGTCTGTTATCCAGGTATAAAGCGTGTTTTACTTTAAAATTCTGAATTCTGCTGTAGGTAACTATCCTCAGTAGATCGAAAACTTTTGTAAGTTGACGAAATAATCAGGGTTTGGGCCGACGTTTTGGGGCTGAAGATGGCGATGTCTACGACGAGTTGCGCCTACGCTTCCACTCAACTCTTAACCCACTAACAACGCTTGTTCCTCAAAAACCGGACTCTAAAAGGATTGCAGCAAATTGTGTTTATCAACTCAAATGAACGACTGGTAAGGTTTTGGAAAACTTTTCGGTCTACTGACTATAGTTGGCGATCGCATTGTGCCATTTGCGTACGTAAGTCCTGAATAAGAAGATAATAAATGTATATCAACATTGCAAATTATGAAAAAACTTGGTTTATTTGTTCTATCAGTACTTTTGATTGGTGGTTTGACACAATTGACACAAGCATCCGCCAACAACAAAAAATGGTATAACAATCGGATTGGCATTGAGCATAAGAAAGATTTGTCGTCGGTTGACACTAAGGCTTCCACTATTCCTGGCAGAATTGTCCGCTATGATTCCCGTGTTAATAGTATTCTTCCCGCTAAGGCCAAATTAGAAAAATTAGCAGATGGATTTCTCTTGGTGGAAGGTCCGGTCTGGAATCGAAAAGAGAAATATCTGCTGTTTTCGGATGTGAAAGCCAATAAAATCTACAAATGGGAAGCCAGGAAAGGGATCTCAACTTATTTGAGTCGCAGTGGATATACTAAGGACACTCCCTTTAACGGAATAGAACCCGGTTCTAATGGGTTAATCTTTGATCGCCAAGGCAGACTGGTGATGTGTCAGCATGGCAATCGTCGCGTCGCTTGGTTAGAGAATAGAGAGAACAACACCCAAATTGCTCTGGCAAATCGGTATGACAACAAACGGTTGAACAGTCCCAATGACCTGGTTTACAAATCTAATGGAGACCTGTACTTCACCGATCCCCCCTATGGTTTGCCAACCCAAAGATTTGATGACCCAAAGAAGGAACTCCCGTTCAGTGGCGTTTACCGCGTATCGCCCGATGGCAAATTAACGCTATTGACTGATGAAATTCGTTCTCCCAATGGCATTGCATTTTCTCCAGATGAAAAGATTCTTTATGTCTCCGATTCAACCACCAAACAATCGAGATGGCTGGCATACGATGTAGCACCGGACGGCACGCTTCAAAATGGTCGCACGTTTGCGGATGGCTGGACATGGGAACGCAACCGCCAGGGTAATCCCGATGGGATCAAGATTGATCAGGCAGGTAACATGTACGCTGCCGCACCCGAGGCAGTTTTCATTTTTGCTCCCGATGGGACGCTTCTGGGGAATATTGAAACGGCTGTACGAACAAGCAATTTAGCCTGGGGAGAAGATGGTCACAGCCTCTTTATTACAGCCAACACAGCCATCTATCGCATTCGCTTGACTGCCACAGGCGAGGGATATTAACGGAATGACACAGGTTCTAAAACAAGGTTAATTAAGTCAGTGATAGACCATAAGACTTACGCATTGACAAAAATCGATAAATGTGTATAAGAAGTTATGGCAAGTTTCAGATGCGATCGCCAGCCATCGTCATTTTGACTGCAATATCGCATGGTTTACCAAAGTAGGGTGAACTTGTCACTAAAATATCTACACCAGTGCTAGCATAATCCTTTATATTTTCAGAGGTAATACCACCAGCTGCTGCTAGTTTTAAGTTTGGATGCTGCTGCTTCAACTTCAAAACTAGAGGCTCAAGATCTGGTAGGGGAATTTTATCAAACTGAATTAAATCCACACCTGCTTGAGCAGCCATCCAAGCATCTTCTGGTGTATCTACTTCAACACAAATACGTTGTTCTGGAAACTTTTGTCGCAGTTCATTCATGCACTCAATTAGCCCAACTATACCTCCCAGGAATATTAGGTGTTGGTTAAAAATTAAAACTGTTTCAGATAATCCTAAGCGATGAAAAAAACCCCCGCCAGCTAGAACTGCTTTGATAGAAAGCGCTCTAGTACCTGGAAAACATTTACGAGTAGTCACAATAGAAACAGACTGATTTACTGTTTTAGCAGTATCTACTAATACTCTTGTACGCGAAGCAATGCCAGAGGCGTATTCCATCAAATTTAAAGCAACTCTCCAGCCACTGTGCAAAGCTTGAGCAGTGCCACTAGCTTGAAGAATTGATTGCTTCTCTTGGCAGACCGTACCACTTTCGACTTGATAATGAACTTCAGCACCACAATATTTTAATACTCTGGCTGCTTCTTCAGTAGCGCAAATGGTCATCGGATGACGGCAAGAAAACTCGATTTCACCAGGTTGCTTGCCAATGCCAAGTCCATAGGTTGTCAAATCTAGGTAGGGAACATCTTCCTGAATTAACCTAGCGATCGCTTCATCTGAAAAGAAAACACTCATTTTAGTTTTATGATCGGCTGACAAATAAATAGCTCAACCAAGATTCACCCTAAACCTAATCTCATTCAGTTGTCGAAATTGTAATATTGGTAACAAATTGATGAAGGAGGCAGGAGGCAGAAGGTTTTTTTCAGAAGGGGATTCCAACCCCTGCTGAAAAAGAGCCAGTAAATTGACAATTTGGTGAGGGTCTAGAACTCTTGTTCCCTTTGGTAACAGCAGGAAACAAAGCAAAGCCGGAGCCACTTTGCCTCCTGCCTCCTTTGATAACTTTGTTAAGAAAAAATATATACCTCAGTCGCCAAAATTAGTTAAATGCTGAAATTGGCAACTATTGACTTATGATCTCAAGCTTGAATTTAGCAATCATACAGATAGTGTAAATTACAAACATAATCCAAAGAACATTGAGAATGCTAAATTTAGATGCCATTCACCATACAACAATGCAATCAGTTCCATACCGTTATGCTGTGATAAAGAATTTGTTTGCCAAAGCAGCTAGCTTGGAACTTGCTGCCAGCTTTCCCCAGGAACAGTTTCGCTTATCAATAGGGGAAGGATATGGGTATCTTTGGAGTGAGATGCTTGCTAGTAACGAGGATATTGCTTTGATGTACAAATTTTGCGAGCGCGCTAGCCCTGAATTGTCAGCTCATTGGCGCGATCGCATTACACAAGGAAGATTATCTTCTAATCTTGGTAATCTCAGCAGTATTTGGCGACAACTGATAGAAGAACTGTGGACACCTGCTTACCGCCAAGCCTTAACACAGATGTCTGGGGTGGAACTTAAAGACTGTGCAATGGTGATTGGGTTTCGTCGATATAATCTAGGCCACTGTCATCGCCCTCATACTGATGAACCATCGAAAGCTCTGACTCATTTGCTATTTTTCAATGAACAATGGTCTATAGACTGGGGTGGTTGTTTGCGAATTCTCTTTGACGAAAAACCAGAATCTGTCTTCCAAGATATTGCACCACTGGACCAGTTTTCGGCTGTGATTGTGCGCTCAGAGAATTCCTGGCACATGGTAACTCCAGTAGCATCAACTGCACTACGGTGCCGATTGGCTCTCAGGATTACTTTTTTTCACAATCTCGATGTAGGTGCTTAGTCGATAGTAAAAATCCAATTCCTACACAAAAAGCGATCGCTGAGGCAAGTAGCGTGGGAACTCTGCATTGTAGGCATCTTTAATCTGAAGGGTTTATTGTAGGTTATACCAATTTGAAAAAAGAATGCGACAAATAGACCACTTGTAGAGACGCGATGAATCGCGTCTTTACCGAAAGATGTGTTGCAATCATTAATTGAATTGGTATTAAGTTAAGCAAAGCGCAACCCAACAAAGCTGCGAAAATTTTGGGTCTATGTTCCTCAAACGCCACTTTTTAAAGAGCGGGAACGCTAAAAGCGAATAAGTCGGGAAACCGCAAGGGCGCAGTGATTCCCCAACCTACACAGTTTAAGGTTTTTGGTACTAACCCAAGCGTATTGGTTCATCTCTAACTTGAACTTTTTGCTGTATGGCAGCAATCAACTTTCTCTGCAAGGCAAAAGCTACACTCACAGCAAGTAAAATTCCACCAACCCCCTGAGGTTCGGGAACTGACTTCGGACTATTAAATCCATACTTTGCTAGTATTTTTTGTCCAGTTGGTGAAAGGATATAATCAGCTAGTTTTGAACCTCCAGGATTCGCATCCTTAAGTACTGTCAAACCATAGTCAGCTTGGGTTTTTAAGCTATCTGGCAATTCTACTATCTGTAAACTTGGTGAAATTTGTTGGGCAGATAAAGCACTGGTGTAATAGACCAAATAGATGTCTGCTTTGTTGATATCTTGCAGATAGTAGACTATGCTGCCCCCCGGACTATTCCTCTCTGGCGGCAATGTTCCTGATAATATTACAGCTTTACCATTCAGTTGGGCAAAGCTGCCTGGATTAATTTGTTCAGCTTTGCGAAATACTTCAACCCCGTAATCTCCCAAGGGATCGCTTACAGGTTTGGAAATACCTAATTTAACGTCGGTATCGAGAAACTTATCAAGCAGATTCTCTGTGGTGAGTGACACTTCAGGTATGGCGATCGCATAGATAGGATTTCTGGCAAACGTTTTGACTTCCCCACTTAAGTTATTTTGATTTAGTGCAAGGGCATTACCTAAATCCGCACTGGCAAAGACATCTGCCTTTTCCCCTGCTAACAACCTATCTTTCAATGAACCAGAGGAGGCAAATTCTGTTTTCACAGGAATCCCATATTCCTGGGTAAAAGCACTAGCAACTTCCGAAAGCCCACCCCTCAAGCTACCAGCAGCATATAAAGTCACCTCAGGAAGTGCTGCCAGTGTGGCTGCTAAAGTCTGTTTTGTAAAAGTAAGATTAACAACTAATGCAGTCAGTGAAGCGGCAAGCAAATACTTTTTCATCATTTTTTAATCGCCCATAAGTAAGGAAAAAATCACTTTCTCGTTTTTGATAAGCTAAAACACATATTTCTTGCATAGTCACTCGTGCGGTTTTTTGACTGCTGACAGTTGACAGTCAAGAGTTAACACTCAACAGCCAACACGACCATATATGATTTAAAAAGTGTGGAACAGCTTAACTAATGCTTAAACAGTCTCGATCTGAGCGTTTAAACAATATTTGAATTATTTCAACAATATTGATGATGTATGCTTTTATACAAATTGGTGTTTTCGTTGAAGTTATCATACCAACTTGGTTGGATAAAATCAATTCAACTACGTAATTAAACGCTGACTTTATCAAAACTTTAAATAAAAAGTTTTTTATCTTGATGAGATTAGGTATATGACAAGACTTTAGGAGTAACTACGACACTAGTGCTTTTGCGATGCCTACGGCGAGCATACCCTGCGTCTCATTAGCAGTCTCTCGTAGACAAGAGAAGCGATCGCACAACCCAAACTCGATGATAAACCTGAAGCATAGGTGTAGGATAGTTTGTTTGCAGTAATGCCACCAGTTCCTGGTTAAATAGTTCTACTTTATCTGGTGTCAGACTAGCTTCTACACCAGCATTAGCACGAATACATCCACGCCTAAATGAGATTGTGAAAATTTTTGTTATAGGTCGTCCTTGGTCATTTGTCCTCTCTTACAAAGTTGAGGCAGTCCGTTGGCGGGGTTCCCCCGCTTAAAGGAACTGCCGTCTGATGCCTACGGCAGGCTGCGCCAACACCAAAAGCCGACGCTCAGACTTTGCGCTTTGTCATTTGTGACTACGAATAACAAATGACTAATGACAGCCAACTCCAAAAATATTTTACAAATGATTTAGAACTGCTATAGCATGAATGTGTTTGTTTGCCTTATGCTTTCTTTCATAGTGAAAGAAAGCAAACATGGAGGCATAACAGCTTATGAATCTTGTCCTTGGACAATTTCTTTTTGGATAAAACTAATTTGTGCAGCTAATTCCTGCCGAGTAGAAGCTTTGAATAGATATCGGAAAACAAACCAGATTAAGTAACCAATTCCAGTCAACTCAAAAACTAGATTTAACTGTGGAATTTCATTTATTACATCTAATACAGCTAAAACTATCTTAACTGCAACTGTTGTTGTAATAATTGTAGTAAAACAAATGATTGGCAGCTGGTAGTCCATGGAGAATCTACTTAAATATTTAGGTAATTGCTCCAAATAGTCAGAAAAACTACTGCTATTTTGCTGCCATTGAGGTAATGGTTGATTAACAAGTAGTGGTAATGGTTGAGTTTCAACTTTTGAACTTTCAAGTCCTGCGATAGATTCCGTTGATGTAGTATCAAAACATTTCGATTGTTCTATTTCGCTCTCGCGATGTAATAGCTTATCAGCAGGTAGTGGCAATGGTTGAGTTTCAACTTTTGAACTTTCAAATCCTGCGATAGATTCCGTTGATGTAGTATCAAAACATTTCGATTGTTCTATTTCGCTCTCGCGATGTAATAGCTTATCAGCAGGTAGTGGCAATG
>NZ_JBALDA010000069.1:0-14069 GCF_036917535.1 Nostoc sp. | reverse complement strand
TCTCTTGAACTGATGAGAATATCTTCAATTTTACGAATAATACGATATGCTGTTGACTCGTTCACTCCCCAAGATTGGCCAATATGAAAGTATGTGCGGTACTCCCTCCAATATTCCAATGTCATCAATAATTGGTTTTCCAGACTCAGTTTCCCAGGTCGTCCTGTTTTCAGCTTGATTTTTGAGCGTGATCGCACTACCTCTGTCATCTGGCTAAAAGTCTCCGGATGCACACCACACAGGCGTTTGAATTCTTCTGGTTTCAGGTTCTTTACCTTTTCGTAGCTCATAGATTTCAAGAAAGCTCTAAGCTACTTTTCCCACGGTCATGGGACTTTTGCAAGAGGTCTAATTTATTTTCTGGAAGTCCCTAAGGGGACTAACGACGAGCTATCATACCGTTTGCAACAGAGCAATACCAATGGTGTAGTCAAGGATTTAATTCAACAGGCAGCAGCCAAGAGCCGCTCTAGTTTGCTAAATAAGTACACGCTGCTAAATAGTAGTAGCAATCGAGTTTTTCAGACAACCTCTGAACTCCAGCCTATATCCAGCAGTACCTACTCAGATATTACTGGGGCAATGAGCAGCTACATTGCTTCAATTCCTAGCAGTAAGCGTTACAGCAATAGCTACTACACCCTAAAAGATATTCGTCTCAAATTAGGTTCCGGTATTGGTAGTCTTGGTAAGTATCGGTATTACTTGCTGATTGAGGGCCCAACTTCAGCAACCGACGACGATCGCATTTTGGAGATGAAGCAAGAAGGCAGTAGCGCCGTGGCGATCGCAGTTCCAGGTTTACTACCAAGTTCAGTCTATGGAAATCATCAAGGGGCGAGGGTGACAATCGCCACCAAAGCGATGCTTTCTAATACTGACCCGTTGGTTGGCTACACTACGGTCAGTGGTATCCCCTTTATGCTGCATGAAAAATCCCCTTACCAGGTGGACTTCGACTATACCTTACTAACCACTAAATCAAAATTCATGGATGCGATGGGATATGCAGGTAAGGTCGTTGCTAAGAACCATGCTATCTCCGATCAAGATTACGATGCTACCATTATTCCTTACAGCGTTGACAAGCAAGTGACTGATATCACCAGCCCTAACAAGGCTGTATTTTTTGATGAGATTGTTAACTTTGCTCTAGAGTATGCAACTCAAGTCGAGTACGACTACACCAGTTTCGTGAACGCTTACAACAGTGGGGTGACACTCTACTAAACTGAACTGTTTCAGGACTTACGCAACTGGCACAGTGCGATCGCTAATTAGTAGTACATCAGTATTGATTGAGCGAGAATGTGTTTGATTGGCTTTACTCGAATTAGTAACAATAATCAATAATGTATCTTGTTGTTCAAAATTTTATGAGAAAATTGATATAAGGTGCATAAAAAAGTTGGTTAGTGATGAGATTTACTAAACTTAATTATTGTCAATATTTACTGAGCAGCCAAATTAACTATACAATGACTAATCTAGCAGAACACTTAGAAAATATTAGTCATGATAAAATTAATTATTATTTAAATAATGAAAAATTAACTCCTCGTTTACTTTGGGATAATGTCAAAGATTTAATTGTCCCTGACGAGGATGCTTATATTATATTTGATGATCCAGTTTTAGATAAAAGATTTTCTGAGGAAATAGAAATAGTACGAAGGCAGTATAGTGGGAATGAACATGGTGTTGTTAGAGGGATAGGAATAGTAAGTTGCATATATGTTAATCCTAAAACTCTCAATTTCTGGGTAATAGATTATCGGATTTTCAATCCAGACAATGATGGTTTAACCAAGATTGACCATGTGAAAAATATGCTATAAGGGCTTGTATATCAAAAGATTGTACCTTTCGATATAGTTTTAATGGATACTTGGTATGCGGTCAATAATTTAATGCTTTATATCGATAGTCTAGATAAAGTTTATTATTGTCCTTTAAAGACTAACCGTTTAGTGGATGATAGTTTTGGTAAAGAAAAATATAAGAATGTTGAATCTTTAGAATGGAATAATTAAGATTTAAAATGTGGTAAAATCATAAAAGTTAAAGTATTTCCTGCTGAGAAAAAAGTGAAACTTTTCCAGGTTACTATCTCTACCGATAGGACGGATTATGTCGCAACCAACGATTTATCTCAAACTTCTACTGATGTTACACAACAGGTGTGTAAAATCCGTTGGAAAATAGAGGAGTTTCATAGAGAAATAAAGCAACTAACTGGCATTGAATCATGTCAATGCCGTAAAGCTCGTCTTCAAAGAAATCATATTGCTTGCGCTATGTTAGTTTGGCTAAGACTTAAAAGTTTAGCTTATCAAACAGGTCAAACTATTTATAAGCTCAAGCACAATCTGCTTTTTAATTATTTAATTGAGCAACTAAAACGTCCAGATATTGCTATGTCTTCTGTGTAGTTTTTGGGCGCTCGGTGCGCTTCGCGCACCATTGCTTGTGCCAGTTACGTAAGTCCTGTGTTTATTGCAATTGTTGAATATAGGCGATAGTGATTACAGGAGTGCGATCGCTCCCCTAAACCCGTTAACAGGTTTACTCGATTCAGTTCTGGGGGATAATCAGCTAGTCGGCACGCTCCCCGTAATACCCTTGGAACCCAATCTAGCTAAACTTATTTCCAGACGTGAAACCCACACCAGCACGTAGAGCAGAGGTGCTGGTGATGAGTGCTGATGCCCTGCTGAAGTGGAAAGCGCAAATTTTGGATTATCAGCAACGGGTGAGGGAAAGTCAACCAGCAAAACAGGTGACACTGTTTGACATTGCACCTAACCACTGCGACCCAGACCGGATTGATCCGTTGCAGTTACAGGTGCGATCACTCTCGTTTTGGAGGATGCCAGCAGATAGCCCCGGCGATGCGTGTCTTTACTTTGTTGTTGACTCTGCGGCTGGACTAGTGGGACTTAGGCAAAAAACACCGATAAAATGACCTCAAACGTATATCTCAAAGGGTTTTGACATTGTTTTGCTTGGTTTGTTAATATATCTGGGTTTCAGGCGTTTTCGGGCATTTGGTGTATTTCCCTTACCCCGCAAGGGTTTGAGGCTTATTTATTCCTCAAAAATGTTTAAGTCCCACTAATTAATATGCATTGCTCATACACTGCATGGCTTGTAACAGTCGCCTTGGCGAGTATTGGTTTTGGGCTAGATGTAAAAAGTGCGACGGCACAACAGCTTTATACATTCAATGCCACTTATGACGTATTCTCCACGTCTAAACCCATCACGCCAGATGTTTCAGTAACAACTATTTCAGGGCAAAGTATTGATGCTCCTTATGATTTAACGAAAGTTAGCGGTTTAACATATAGCCAAGTTAACTTTACTACTGGAGAGTTGCGATTTAACACAGATGCCGCCACATTTGGCTTGCAAGGCTTGCCAGTAGGCGAGGTGGTGTTGTTTGGTAACGGCAGTAATAAATTGTTTGGCACAAATAATGCTACTGGAGTAATTGACTTTCTCTCCTCAAAAGGCACTGCCACGAATATTTTTACTATTACTAGTGGTGAAGGTTTATTTAAAGGCGCTGTCGGCACACTTACCCTTAGAGAGGTTTATCAAATCAGTCTAGACCCAAATATTCCGACCACAGGCAAATCAAAAGTCAGTGGAACCATTCAGGTATTTTCAAAAAACATTCCAGAGCCAAGCACTACCACTGCGTCGGCTCTTATAGGCATGATGGGGGCGGCTTTTTGGCTGCGCCGACAAAGAAATACGCCCACTTCTGGCTGATATAAGAACGTGATGTATAGTCAAATTAAATTCAGATTATTTTACTTGAATATGGAATGCATCTTTCAATAAGGAAATAAAACCATCAGAAATAAACCCTACACCAATTGCGAGGATGAAAAAACCAAAAACTCGATTTAAAGCTCCTACACCATTTTTTCCTAACCTGTTAATCAGTGGCTCTCCTAAGACGAGGCACAGGTAAAGGCTAATCCCGATTAAAACAATTCCCACTAAAGATTCTAGATAGTCTACCCAATCATTAAAGCTAATCGATAAACTCGTTACTACCCCAATTGCTCCAGGCCCACTGACCAATGGGATTGCCATTGGTGTAAAAGAAATATCCTCTTTATTTATAGCCTCATCATTTTCTGATGGAGTTAGTCGTTGACGAACTGTAACCATTTCCCACGCTGTATGAGTAACAAGTAATCCGCCTGCCACTCGCAACACATTTAGTGAGATTCCAAAAAATTCTAGTATCCATCTGCCAGCGACTAAAAACACAGTTAAAACTAGAACGACATTTGTGGCAGTTTGTTTTGCCTGCTGATGACGCTCAGATGATGTTTCCCTCGCTGTTAAACTGTAAAAAACCGGAACTGCACCGATTGGATTAGCGATTGGGAAAAGAGCTATGAAGGTTGCTAACGTATTTGGAATTAACGACATGATCAACATGGGGTGCGATCGCTACGACTGGGTTCTCTCATTTGCTAGTTGCGAACGCTCGAAGTTTCCTCTAAGAATTATGAGCGACGCACCTACCAATTAACTTTACCTAATACTGCCTCCAGGCGGCTGGTAAATGCTGAAAGGCGATGTCTACTTTAAGGGGCTGTCCGGTGTCGTCGCTCTTGGGTTTTCCTCTCTACGAGACGCTACTCGCGAACGCTTGTAAAAGTTGAAGTGACACCGACACGTTCAAAAGTTCTGGCAATTTGGCATCACTCGTCTCTGAATTGCCGTTTAAATGAGATATCAACAGAACAGCCACAAATCGCCTAAGTTGACCCAACGCTGTAGAAGAACTCAGCAACCCACAGCGCTCGGTCATCGCTTCTCTACAACTGGCTAGTAATGTACTAGAAAATACATAGTAAAACAGCGATTGCTCTTTTTTTCCTCTAAGAATTGGGTGGGAGTGATCGCTTTCTCCCAGAACTGAAAGCTGCTGTAATGTGATTGATTAAATGTTGATGAAAAATTAGTGCTGCTCTCTATGAACCAAGAAATTTGGATTCTTTACCAAAATGAGCCTGGAATGCCAGGGCGCGTAATTTAGAACTTTTAGCACCCCTAAGGCGATGGCCTGCAAAGCTATTAGAGGTCAAATTGGGTTTAATCAATGGGATAAGAAGGAAGGATATTGGATTTGCAAACTGCCCGATAAAGAATACTATTTCTCAGTTGAACCATCAACTATTGATGCGTTAGTTGATGGTTAGTTCGCTTTTGCACCTGGGCTATCAAAAAGTTTATCAAACCAATCTTAAATAAATTCCAGTTCATCTATCAAAACAAATTCGCACTCAATTGGAGATAGCCAAACATGACCAATTGTGTTATCGTACACTTCGGTTTCAAGAATAATCCCTGGTTCTAGATACTTCTTACCCACAAAATCAGAATTTCTAAAATAAAAATCCCCACCCACTAATAGTTTAGCTGGCTTTAACTTTCCCTCATTTTTAGCTTGGTAGTATGCTTGAGAAAGTTCTTCATTGCTGGGATGATGACGTACATACTTCATCACTGATTCCCAATTTTGGGGACTTAAACTTGATTTTAAACTGTCAGATAAACTTGTGTCTTTTGATTTTTTATGTTCGAGTTCAAATTCAATTTTTTAGAAATAGAAATCTAAAGCTTCTTTTTCACTAATTTTATGAGTTTTAGCAATTGTCAAGACATGAGCAATAGACCTCTTGCAAAAGTCATTCAAGTAGCTTCAACTTTAATTAGATGAAGTTCATAATTGTACAAACCCGCTATTAGATTAAATCTCAAACTAAATCTTTTTCTCCGATTTCTATAACGGTCTGACAAAATTTTAAAAATCTTGAGTTTTCTATTTACATGTTCGCCTAATACTCTGACTCTTGCTAAATCCTGATTACTTTTTTTATCTTCATAGCTCAACTGACCACCGCGAGGTTTCTTTTTTGGTATTCGACTGTTGAAATGGATTTTGTGAATACCTTGATATCCTTTATCTCCCAAGCATTCAATATTTTCTTCCAATCGGACTTTGCTATTTTTAAATATTTTGAAATCATGCTATTTTCCCTTACCATGAGCCGTACATACAATTTCACCAGTCTCTTGGTTTACCACTATCTGTGACTTCAATGTATGTCGTTTCTTTTTTCCACTGTAGAAATACTTTTGTTTTTTTTGGGACGCTCTATTGGGCTTTCCGTCACGTCAACTACCACTACCTTAATCTGAGAATCAGATGGAAGCAATTTCTTTTTTCCCGGAAGTGTGAAAGTTCTAGAATTACTGAGAATATCTTCAACTTTACGAATAATTCGATATGCTGTTGACTCGTTCACTCCCCAAGATTGTCCTATATGGAAGTAAGTTCGGTACTCTCCGGAGGCGGAGCGTCTCCGGCTCCGCTCCAATATTCCAAAGTCATTAATAATTGGTCTTCTAAACTCAATTTACCTGGTCGTCCAGTTTTGCGTTTTGGAGTGCTTTGCGATCGCGCTACCTCAATCATCTGCCTAAAAGTTTCTGGACGCACGCCACACAAGCGTTTGAAGTCTTCTGACTTCAGGCTTTTAACCTGTTCATAGGTCATATTTATTACCTCACTCTCACTTACTTATCTCACATCACTGGCGACTTTTGCAAGAAGTCTAATAATCTCTAGGTCTTTAATCGGGTCGGAGTCCATCTTTAGCAATCCTAGTTGTTAGATACGACATTGGGTGATATTCATATATTTACAACAAGTCTGCTGCACATTAACGCCTAATATCAATAAACAAGTCAATGTGTGTAGCGATCGCTTTCTATACCAGGGCAAATGCATCTAAATTATACTTGCTCACTACTGAGGTTGAGAATCAATCGATTTAATCAGCATTTCTCGTTTGATTTGTTTTCCAAGCTTCAAAGCAATGTCTACGATGGTCACTGAGCTTGTCGAAGTGCGGGCTACGCCTACGCTCAACCTATGTCAATAAGCAGCTATTAATGAGACTAATTTTCAGCTTATTGAAAATCAACTTTTCTTGTTGACATGATGCGGCCGCCCTGCTTCTGTTGCAAGCCGCGATGCCTGCTGGGGTTTCCTCGCTTGAATGGGAGTGATCGCTTTTGAGTTTTCCTCTAAGAATTGGGGCGATGTCTACGACAGGCTGCGCCTACGCTCATCAGAACCCATATATAAAGTTTCCTCACTTGAATTATGCTGCTTTAACTGCGACCTTGAAGAGTGCTGTCTCTAAACAACTGGTAAATTCGGATGAGCGATGCCTATGCTCCTCTAGTTTCCTTTGTTGGCGGAAAAATTCTGTATAATGCCTCGATATAAACATTGTCAGTTAATATGCGTACTCTAAGTTCCTATGTAGTGCTTATTGGTTGGATAATAACTATCGTTGCTCAACTATACATTGTAGTTAAAGCATTTCGTGTCTCTCTTTTAAAAGGATTTTTGTGTCTGCTGATTCCTGGATATATACTTTTTTTTGGAACAACAAGAAATACACGGCAAACCAAGGCGCTTATTTTCTGGGGAGTAGGGTTACTTTTATTTATCGTTGGCTTAGTAACTTCATAGTTTGTTGTGACTTTGATAAACATGATTGAGAATGTCTGAAATACGCACTTCATTTCACGATGGACAGTTAGTTTCGCTATTCCTTGCTAGCAACTGCAATCATGAACTTGATTGGTACGATCGCTCATACTGACCCATATAAGTTTCCTCTAAGAATCATGCTGCTTTAACTGCGACCTTTGTCTAATACTGTCTCCAAACGAGTGGTAAATTGGGATGAGCGATCGCAACTCATAATCAATTGCTCAATTGCCCGTGTCATCGCCACATACAATAACCGCGCTTCTTCTTCGGGTGTATTATACTGCTCAGGCATAAAACCAATGCCTGGGATGCAAACCACTGGAAACTCTAGCCTTTAGATGAGTGCATGGTTATAAGTTTGATGCTTGGCTCGTCCGGGTTATAGTTGCGGCTTTCACTATTGGCGTTTACCCACTCTACCGGGATTTGGGCTTGTTGGAAGTGGTTGTAGATGTCTTCGCCCATGAATCTAAGGCGGTAAATAATTGCTATTTTGTTCCAGGGGATATCTCGCTCGTGTAATTGTTGCACTCGTTGGGCTAAGTAATCTACCTCATGTTTAAAACTGGGTAAGCGGATTAGGTTTGGTTTAGGGCCTTGCCGTCCTGCACTGGCAGGTTCTACCAATATTTGTTGGTCATCATCCCCGGTGGTGGGGGTCATCACTTCTTTAGCAAATTCATAGGCTACCCCTAACACCTGCTCTGTGTTGCGGTAGTTGAGTTTGAATATGGTGGTGCGTCCCTGTGCTTGAATGCCTACACTCTTAAAACTGAATTTCTGATTGCGTTTTTCTCCGTAGAGATTTTGAGCATCGTCATACAGCACCAGCAGGGAGTTTGTTTCTGGGTCTACCATTTGGACAATTAACTTTAGCCACTCTGGTTTAAAGTCGTGTCCTTCATCCAACATCACAGCGCCATACGTGCCAGCCGGTACTAATTTAGCATCAACGGCGGTAATTACTCTGTTAACCAGTTCTTCTATATAAGCTTCACCTTGATACTCTCTAGAGTCGGGTCTGGGGATGTCATACTTTTTGAGTAAATCCATGCACCATCCATGAAAATGCCGCACCTTGATGCGGCTGACTTTGTTTTTATCTTGGATAGTCTGTCGGAGTTTGGCAGCAAGAGAGACGTTGAAGCACAGCACCAAAATTGGTTTACTACTGACTTGAGATAAGTGCTGGCAACGGTAGGCTAAAATCATGGGAGGGGGCGATCGCTCCTACTGTTAGTCTTCCCATAAGAATGGGTGTGATGATAAGGTGAAGGGGTAAGTAATCAAACAAAATTAATTACACAAATCAATATATAATACAATCCAGGGTTTACCTAGATAATAATTAGGGTTTAAATGATTTTTTTGAGAGAAATTAATCCCTTGTCATTAAAACTACTGGAGCGCATCTATCGCCAAAGTCGATATCATCAGGTGCGTCAAAGAGCGCATTTCTTAATTTTAGCTGCTCAGGGAGTAGAGTTAGAAGAATTAATGAGAATTTTTCAGGTTAGTTATAAGACCATCTATAACTGGATAAATCGCTGGGAATCAGAAGGGATGGTAGGACTTTATAATAAACCAGGAAGAGGGCGAAAACGAATATTTAAACCAGAACAAGAAGCACAAATTAGAGATTGGGCAAAACTTGAGCCAAGACAATTAAAAAAGACGCTACAAAAGATTAAATCAGAATGGGATATTGAAGTTAGCACTGAAACTATTAAAAGAATATTGAAAAAGTTTTATATGAGTTGGCATCGAATGCAACGAGATGTTGGAGGAAAGCCGGACCCTATAGAATATCAGGAAAAATCAGCACACTTAACAGATTTTCAACAATTAGAAGACGAAGGTAAAATTAATTTGTATTACTTAGATGAAACCGGATTTTGTCTGATTCCTTCTGTTCCTTATGGATGGCAAGATATCGGAGAGTATTTAACTATTCCTAGTCGGCGTAGTTCGCGCTTAAATGTTTTAGGAATTAGGAATCGAAATCATCACCTTGAAGCTTATATTTCATCTCAAAGCATTAATTCAGATGTAATTATTGCTTGTATTGATGCTTTCTTTCCTCAGGTAGATAAACCGACGGTGATTGTTGTCGAGCAATCATCTATTCATACCAGTGATATGATTCTTGATAAAATTGAAGAATGGTCAGAACGTGGTATTACCATTTTTCAATTACCTGCCTATTCACCTGAGTTAAATTTAATTGAAATTTTGTGGCGGTTCATTAAGTATCAATGGATTGAAATTAATGCTTACAAAAATTGGCAAACTTTTGTAGCATCTGTGGAAAATATTCTCCGAGAATTTGGTAAAAAATATGTAATTAATTTTGTTTAGTTACTTATATGGTTTATAGCGGCGACCAATGTTTAATGTTTTATCAATTGCAGGAATTTAAATAATGGGGCGATAGCGTCAAAAACATTGCACGCTTTCTCATCAATCGGAGCCAGTGAAATACCATCGTGAAATATTACGAGTCGTGTCAATGAGGCTTTGTTTGTCGCAGTTGCTGGAACACCGTGAGTCAAAATAACCATTTCTATGTATATGGCAGCGCTTGGAAATCGAAAAAATGATCGCGCTCTGTATTACCTTTACCAGGCTTACAAGTTTTTCTTTCTACAACGCACTTCATTGCAACTTTGATTCAATCTCTCTGATTGATGACTCAAGTTGATATAAATGTTCACGTTTAGAACAGATTTTGTTTTCAACATCTACTATCTTGTTTGAGAGTTCGTATCGTATTTGATCTGCTCGCCCACCCAGACGAAGATTGTTAATGGTGTCACGCCATCGAGAAGTATTACCTTCATCATGTTCAATTGAATCTCTAAGTTTTATAACTTGAGCACGTTTGAGATTTAGTGTCTCTTGCATTTGGCTCCGCCATTGAGACTGCTTTCGTTCTCTCTCCTCTTTTGCTAGATCAAAAACACGGTTACAGGCAATTTGAAAACGGTTCCAAATTTCGTCAGCTTGTTCACGCGGGACATAGCCAATGGTCTTCCATTCTGCTTGTAGTTCCTTTACTGTTTGTGTTGCAGTTCTGGTATCACTTTTGTAGACGAGCAACTCAGCCATTTTACATAAGTTTTTCTTTCGTTCTAAGTTTTCAAGCTGTTCTTCATCACGCTGTTTGTAGAATGCAGATCGACGCTCATAAAACTTATTTTGACCAGATCTAAACCGTCGCCATAGGTCGTCTTCGTAATTCCGTCCTGCCGACCCAATTTGTTTCCATTGTTCATGCAATTTCTTAAATGACTCGCTGGTTTCTTTCCAAGAAGTTGAAAAACTTAATGATTCAGCTTGGTTACACAACTTCTCCTTCTTGGCCCGGTTTTCTTGCTGTTGACATTCTAACTTCTCAAAGTGTTTAGTCCGTCTTTGATAGAACTTCTCTACTGCTGACTGGAAGCGAATCCAGAGGTCTTGGTTGATGTCTTCACCTGCTGAACCAACAGCCTCCCATTCTACTCGCAGTGACTTTATAACTTCGTGCGCTCCCCTCCAGTCCATTGAGGCACTCAAAGCTTCGGCTTGACTACAAAGTTGTTCCTTTTTATGACGATTTTTAGCTTCGATTTCTCTAAATGCATACCCAATAACAATAGATGTCATCCTTTCTATAAAACGATTAAAATCATATTCATCCGTAAGTTGCCAACCGTTTCTATCCTTAATCCAGTATTCTCTGACTTGCTTGCCCGTTGCATCTAAATTAGTTGTATAAGCTAACGCCATTATATCTGAACGTCGATCATCCTCGAAGAGATGATGATGTAACCCCTTTTGTTGGTTATCCTGATAATTATACCAGTGAGGAAATAACAGCAGTTCATTATGATTCTTGCCACAGGTTTCTATCGCTAAATTCTCAATTCGTCCATGTGGACCATCGAAGTAAGGTAAATGTAATTTTTCTCCCATAAAGTTTTCGTTATGTTGAAATTGTGTTAATTAAATGGCTATTTTCCATTATTTTGTCAAATATTGAGGTGAGGTATTTATAATCTCAGACTCAACATTGACCAGATCAGATGCTATCGCTAACCTCTCAACTCATGTACATGTTGATAACTATCTAAGCTTGAATTTGGGTTTGAGCTTGTTTTGTTTGTGTGTTGATGGGTGTGTTGAGTTTTCGAGATAATGCCAACACATTCATAGCAAACTGCTGATAAATTTCTGGAGACTTATTCATGAAAACAACAATTGCATTGCGATGGCTGTAGATTGCTAAATACCGCCGTTTATTAGTTATCGCATAGACAATTAGGGCTATTGCTGCAACAAGTAAAATTAAACCTAGTCCAGAAGAGTTAGTGAATGCACCCAAAGCTGAAAAAGCTAGAAATACTCCAAAACCCAATAATGCATAAATAGGGGCTTCTAATGTTTCTGCTGAATCAATATTTTGAATGCGTATCCAAGTTTCTCTTTTTTCTAATCCAGTTTTTGTTGTTCCAACAAGAGTATCACCTGTAACTTTGACAATAATTGTTCCTCTTGCTGGAACTAACACGTTTCCCCAAACTTGGGCGGGAGCGCCTGTGATTTCAAAGACTTGCTGATTAGTTCTTATGTTTGTATTACCGTTCATTAGATGCCTCACCTGATGTTTAAAATTGCAATCAACAGTTAGATATAAAACTAAAATAACTGCGCTATCCTTTCAATTCATGTACACGTTGCCATTCCTGTTGTGTAACCTTGTAGTTTGTAGCGTTTGGCTGTCGAATTACCATCAGAGTTTTTAACACAGGGTCTTGTTTTAAGCTTTCTCTTAGCAGTGGCTTTTCTATCAGCTTGCTGGTAAAACGAATTTTGGAGTAGATTCTATTCATGGCGCGACTAGTGTCAATCCAGTAACCGATATCAGTAGGGTTTTCGATATTCTTAGAGGATTCGATAATCTCTGCGATCGCATATATCCCCGCCTTATCCCCAGATTTCCAAATCAGTACCCCATCACCAAGGACCATGTCTTTGGCGTAGCGCGTTGCCAGCCACGGCATCTGCTCAAAGTCCCGGATGCCGTCTATGATGCGGTAATATTTGGGGTTGCCTTGAAATAGCCAATAACTCATTGTTTGGTAGATTTCCTCTAAGAATTTTTTAGGCTGGGCGATCGCTTTTGGTACGTGATTCTTATTTATCTTTTAGCTATACCATCGGCAATTAATGCTTCTCTATATAACCAAGCTTCTCTAGCTGTTTTAAAACCATCCATCCACTTTTTTTCTTTCGTATCTTTAATTCGATATCCTACTCCCCAAGTGTCATTTTCAAAGCAATAGTATATTTTATAAAGCATTAAGGGTTGAGCAAAATCATTTCCACAATCACTGTCATTTTTTATCAAGGAACCATCTTCTCAAATACCGTAAAATCGGCGCTTTTCTTTGTTGATGTTAACATCCACAACATCACCTAAATGGTTAGAATATAAAATAATAATGCCATTTTATTTGACAGTATGAAAGTTTCGGTTATGCTTAGATATTGCACTCTCATTGTAATATCAATACACTTAGATTTCTGAACAGATACTCATTTCCCCGCATTTATCAAAAACAATATCGTCAAAGCTTTCAATTTTATATTCATATTGCAAATTGTCGGGTTGTCGTTGCCACCACAAATTAAAAACCAGTATCCCTAGTATTCCCCCTAAAAAGACAGTGTTAATTATTTCTCTAAATTGAACTAAGACATTAAATACATTAAACTGGTTTGATTTAGGCTTTAAATTGGAAGAATAAGTTTGTGTATTCAGAATAGACGTTGGTAGTATCTGATTCTCTTGTAAATTAATAGTTTGCCGCCAAACTGGATGCTTACTACCAGTTACTTGCCCACGAATATATACCCTTTTAATTTTTGCTAAATTTAATTTAGCTATGGTTTTGTGAACATAATCAACCAAAAATGATTGTTCTGGAACTTCTTTAGATTCAGCAATTATGGTGAGGCTATCATCTTGGATACTTACCTGAACTGTTATTCCTTTGGGTTCTAGCGCTTTATTCATCAGGGTAGCAATTGCTTGAGTATCACCCTGTTTTGCCTGTTCTAAAAGGTTTGTTGCAGTCATACGAAATCATTATTAATCAGAATTTACTGTAAACACTAGATTTTCTTGCTTATTGTGTGTAGGTAGCATAGCCTGTTGTAGACATCGCTTCTGGTAGGTGATTCTTGCTTTTCCTCGCTTGATCGGCTGAGTGCGATCACTAACTTTTCCTCTAAGAATCTGGTTTAAACCACTCATAGCAAATCAACTTAATGTCTTTTTGCTGGATAATTTCAATAGGTCTTATGTCTTGGTCATCTGCAAGTTCCTCATATTAGACTTGTCGCTAAATAAGAGCAAAAAATGATGAAATAGAATTCTCACTTTCACTCATCAATTTATGCAGCTATCAAGTAGAAATTCCAC
>NZ_JBALDA010000068.1:0-137331 GCF_036917535.1 Nostoc sp. | reverse complement strand
ATCGCCTGCCTGCTTGTGAGTTACTAATCCGCCCACATTGCTATTTAATCACGATCTGGTATTACCCATCAAAATTAATGGGACAGACCACTAGTGGTCTGACAGATTAATTTTGATAAATTTGTAGTGTTACCACACTGCTGTTATGTACTAAAGGAGTCCAGTCATCAGCGATCATAACCTTTATCCAAACACAGACTTAGAAAGTGCAAGTTAGCAAGGCTTCTGTCGATGAAACCAGAAGTGAACACTTCAAAGTCGCAAAAATGTGGGTAATTGACACAAAACTTGTATCCTTCACGACAGCCATTGTTGCAAAAAAAGTGTCATGATTATCGGGATTGTGCGTGAGAACGTCAATTTTGTGGGCAGTTATTCTTTATGAATCGTTAATCTATACTGGCGTTTTAAATAATTTCCTGTAAAATGCTGACTATAAACTACTATAATTCTATCGATCTACCGTATAAACTATCCTTGTACTCTGCCTGATACAAATGCAAATTCTTTGGTTTATTCCTACTGGATCTCATGACGGACGCTATTTAGGCACAAATATTGGCTCTCGTGTTGTTACACCTGATTATTTACAACAAATTGCCCAAGCTGTGGATAGTTTAGGCTACACGGGCGCATTGTTACCCACAGGGAGTTCTTGTGAAGATGCTTGGATAACTGCCGCCGCTTTCATATCTGTCACCAAGCAGATGAAATTTCTGGTGGCAATTCGTCCGGGAATTACTTCCCCAGGTGCTGCTGCACGGATGGCAGCAACATTTGACCGAATTTCTAAAGGAAGATTGTTAATTAATGTAGTGACGGGTGGAGATCCTTTGCAGTTGGCTGGGGATGGCTTGCATCTTAGTCATGACGATCGCTATGATTTAACCGATGAATTTCTCACAGTTTGGCGGAGTATCGTCAGTGGGGAAACAGTCAATTTTAAAGGAAACTATCTGGATGTCAAAGGTGGTAAGCTCCTATTCCCACCAGTTCAACAACCCTATCCACCTTTGTGGTTTGGTGGTTCATCTGCTGCTGCCAAGCGGGTTGCTGCTAAACATATAGATGTTTACCTGACTTGGGGTGAACCTCCACAACAAGTGGCTCAAAAGATTGCCGAAGTTAGGAAATTGGCGGCAGAACAAGGCAGAACAGTCCGTTTTGGGATTCGCTTGCATGTAATTGTGCGAGAAACCGAGTCAGCTGCTTGGGATGCTGCCAATGAGCTAATTAAGTATGTCGATGACGATGCGATCGCTAAAGCTCAGAAAGACTTAGCTCATTCTGATTCTGAAGGACAGCGGCGCATGAGTCAACTACATAGTGGTAGTCGAGAAGCCTTAGAGATTAGCCCCAACCTGTGGACAGGAATTGGATTGGTGCGGGGTGGTGCTGGTACGGCTTTAGTTGGAGATCCTGACACCGTTGCCGCTAGGATGCTGGAATATCGCAATTTGGGCATAGAAACATTCGTTTTCTCTGGATATCCTCATTTAGAAGAAGCGTATCGCACCGCTGAATTATTATTTTCCCGCCTACCTTTGCAAAGCGAATCGGCACCTTTAACGCCACCAATTTTGAGTTCTGTTGGCGAAATCGTCGCCAATGAAAAATTTGCAAAACAACTAACGAGTGCTTCATAACCTAATAATTAGTAATTTGTAATTAAAGACCGAATTACTATTTATATTGGTGATATAGGACTCCGATTTGATTTTTGAAAACATACTGAGATTGAAAAGCCGATTTTATTAGGGTTTTATCTAAAATCTTGTTCAGAAATCAGATAGGAGTCCTATACTTCTAGATTCATCCTTTGGAACAATCTAAAATCCCAAATTCCATGACTATTACCTTTAAAAGCACCAAAAGCAAAAATAATATATCCCTGAGCGAGGTGTTAAACAACCCGCAAATCGAGAAAATAGTTCCTTGGATTGTGCCTGTTACCGTATTAATTTTTTGGGAACTTGCTTCCAGAACGGGTTTACTTTCAACCAGAATTTTACCAGCCCCTAGTGGCGTAATCGCTACAGCCATTAAACTAGCCTCCACCGGAGAATTGTTCCAAAATATAGGCATTAGTGCTGGGCGGGCGATATCTGGTTTTATAATTGGTGGCAGTATTGGTTTCGGTTTGGGATTGCTCAATGGCTTTTCCCGTGTGGCAGAAAAGTTATTGGATAGTTCCTTGCAGATGCTCCGCACTATCCCTAATTTGGCATTAATTCCCCTAGTAATTCTCTGGTTTGGTATTGGTGATCAAGCTAGATTATTTCTAGTATCTATGGGAGTATTTTTTCCGTTATATCTCAATACATTTCATGGCATTCGCAGTGTTGACCCTGGACTGATTGAAATGGGAAAGGTCTATGGATTAAAAACACCACAACTTCTGTGGCAAATTATTTTTCCAGGAGCTTTGTCTTCGATTCTTGTTGGTGTCCGTTTTTCCTTGGGAATTATGTGGCTGACACTAATTGTGGCAGAAACGATCGCAGCAGATTCCGGTCTTGGTTATATGGCAATGAATGCCCGTGAGTTTATGCAAACCGATGTTGTGGTTTTAAGTATTGTAATCTATGCACTGCTGGGTAAATTAGCAGATTCTATTGCTAGAGGATTAGAAACAAAATTCTTGGCTTGGAACCCCAATTATCAAAAGTCCTAAATGCTAAATTCACTAGAATTAAAGGTTGAAAATTCCTGATTTTAACTTTTGAGTGTGATTTGCTTCTTGAACGTCTCATCAGACTAATTAAATTTCAGTTGTTCTCGAAAAGGAGGTTTTGCAAGTGAGTTCAAATGTGCAGGGTACACAACTAAGTATTTTGGATTTGACGAAAGTTTTTGGCAAGAAAATTGTTTTAAACTCGCTGAATTTAGAAGTTGAAGCGGGTGAGTTTGTCGCTATTGTTGGACGAAGTGGTTGTGGTAAGAGTACCTTATTGCGTCTGGTGTCAGGATTAGATAGAGTAACTTCAGGTGGAATATTACTGGATGGAGAACCACTGCATAGACTCAGCCGTTTCGTAACAGTGATGTTTCAAGATTCCCGCTTGCTGCCGTGGAAGCGTGTTGTTCAGAATGTGGGGTTGGGCTTAAAAGGTAATTGGCGTGAAAAAGCTTTGTGGGCACTCAATAAAGTTGGACTCAAAGATAGAGCTGATGAGTGGCCTTATGTTTTGTCTGGAGGACAACGGCAACGGGTATCATTGGCCAGAGCGTTAGTCAGTCAGCCCCGTTTGTTGTTGCTAGATGAACCTTTGGGAGCATTAGATGCTCTAACTCGCCTAGAGATGCAGCATTTGATTGAAAACTTATGGCAAGAACGAAGATTTACTGCATTTTTGGTTACTCACGATGTGGAAGAGGCTGTGGCATTAGCAGATCGAGTGATAGTGATTGAGCAAGGAAAGATTTCTATGGATTTGCCTGTGAGACTTTCACGCCCACGGGATAGAACTAGTGAAGTATTTATCAATATTAGAGAAGCAGTTTTAGAGCGAGTAATGAGGAATGAAAATACTCAGCCAACTAATCAATTGTTGCAGTTGAGTAGTTAAGATTTAGCTTTCGTTAGTTGATTAACATAATGCTTGAGGTAGCTGCGGTAAAATAGGCTACTTCGAGATTAAAACTTCCTCTGAAAAAGCAGCTATAGGAATCGAAAATTATTTATAAATACTTAAAATAACTCTCAACTCTCCTCTGTGCGGTTCTGGGTAATTTTTCCTATATTCACAAACTAGACAAAGTAAAACATAATAATTGTTAACTTATATAGCTTTGGATCTTCCGTACCTGTTATGCTGAATTTTTAGTTAATCATCAGAATTTGACTTTAAAATCCAGGTTAGAAGCCTAAATTTCGCGCATAAGTATAAAATACTAATAATAACAACTGCTATTGATACCTAGCAAGGGTTTCATGCTTTTTATGAGACCGATTTAGCATACTAAATAATGAAGATCCATAGCTTTATTTAAAATAAACATCAATATCTATTATTTATATTTAATTTAATGATAGTTAGAAAATTAACAAAGTATGATGCAGAAGATTATAAACAGATCAGATTAAAAGCTTTATATAAAAATCCAGATTCATTTGGCACATCGTATCCTGAAGAAAAAATTAAGACGATAGAACAATTTTGGGATAGAATACCAGAAAATAATAATAACTTTATTTTGGGCTGCTTTGAGGATAAAAAGTTAATTGGAATAGTTGCTTTTCACCAAGAATCAAGAATAAAACTCAGGCATAAAGCATACATTAGTAGTATGTATGTTCAACAAGAATATCGAAGAAAAGGTATAGGTAAATTATTACTAAATGAATTAATTGAAAGAGCAAAAGCTATTAATGAGGTATAAATATTATTACTTGATATTGTTAAAAATAATTTTTCAGCCAAACAACTTTATTTGTTATTGGGATTTAAAATATATGGAATAGAGGAAATGGCATATAAATCTAATCATCAATATTTTGATTTGGAGTTTATGCGTTTACAGGTTAAATAAAAATATTTCAATTTTTACTAAGTATCATGATTTAGACTAAGAAAAAAGGGTATTTAATTTTTTAATCAGACACAGACAATTTATAAAGATAGCCCTGTAAACTAAGAAGAGGTAATCTACAATGAAGCTGATTTTACCACTCGATCTCGTTGCTGATATTGAGCCTCATCTACCGCCTGATACAGAAGTTGTCAGCATAGATGTTGAAGGAAATTTAGACGGCGATACTAGCGATGCTGAAGTTTACTTCAGTTGGTTTTTATCCAGAAGTCCAACGCTACATAAAATAATAGAAGCGGCACCTGCACTGCGTTGGCATCATGCACCAAATGCAGGGGTGAATCACATCCTGACACCAACTTATTTAAAAAGAGATATTATCCTCACAAATGGGGCAGGAGTGCATGGGATTCCGATCGCAGAATTTGTAATCACTTATATACTGGCTCATGCCAAGCATCTACAGGAATTATATGCTTTACAAGCAGAACGTCACTGGAAAAGAGGCTTTGCCATCCAAGAGCTGACAGATGCGACCTTGCTAATTATTGGTGCTGGTGGTATTGGTCAAGAAATCGCCGCCCGTGCTAAACCCTTCGGCTTAAGAATTATTGGCAGTCGTCGTCATCCCCAAGAGTTACCAAATTTTGATAAAGTAGTGGGTGCTGATGAATGGCGATCGCTCTTGCCAGAGGTAGATTATGTAGTTATTGCAACACCTCTAACTCCAGAAACTAAAGAATTTATTGATGAATCTGTATTGCGATCGCTCCCAACTCATGCCTACCTAATTAATATTGCTCGCGGTGGCGTAATTGATGAATCAGCATTAACAAAAGCGCTTACAGAAGGTTGGATTGCAGGTGCAGCATTAGACACAGTTAACTTGGAACCATTACCATCAGAAAGTCCTTTGTGGTCACTTCCTAACATTTTTATCACACCTCATACTTCCGGTCATTCACCCAAAAGTACACAGCGTTCAATAGCTCTATTTATCGACAATCTAAAGCGTTACCAAGCTGGTCAGCCGTTACGAAATATAGTAGATCAAAAAGCAGGATACTAAACGATTAAAAATGAAGAGGTGCTGCCAATTGGGTTGCACAATCAAAAATGGAATCAGGGAGTAATAAATGGTAAAACTAATTTTACCCGATCATCTGATTGCAGATATAGAGCCACATCTACCATCTAATATAGATGTTGTGGAGGTAGATAGTGAAGGTAATCTCGATGGTGATGCTAGTGATGCAGAAATTTATGTTAATGGATTTTACCTGAAAACCTCTACCCTTGACAAAGTACTGACAGCAGCACCCGCACTGCGTTGGCAACAGTCACCAAGTGCTGGCGTGAATCACATCCTCACGCCAACTTTTTTGCAAAAGGACATTATCCTTACCAATGGTGCAGGGGTTCATGCAATTCCAATTTCGGAATTTGTACTGGCATTTATGCTCTATCACGCCAAGAATCTACGGAAATTACAAACTTTCCAGAATGAACACACTTGGGTAAGAGAAGTATTTCTCGAAGAGTTGGCAGACGCAACTTTATTAATTCTCGGCACCGGAAATATCGGTCAAGCGATCGCATCTCGTGCCAAAGCCTTTGGAGTTACAGTTTGGGGTAGTCGCCGCCATCCCGAACCCCTACCAAATTTTGATAAGGTTGTCGGTGCTGATGAATGGCGAGCGCTCTTGCCAGCAGCCGACTATGTAGTTATTGCCACACCACTAACCCCTGAAACTAAAGGCTCGATCAATGAAGCTGCATTGCGCTCTATGCGTCAGTCTGCTTACCTAATTAATATTGCTCGTGGTGCGATCGTAGATGAAGCCGCATTACTTACCGCACTACGTGAGGGCTGGATTGCAGGTGCTGGATTAGATACGGTTGCAACCGAACCTCTGCCGCCAGAAAGTCCCTTGTGGTCGTTGCCGAACGCTTTTATCACACCCCATTGTTCAGCCTTGTCGCCACCCCTGAGAAAGCGCATAGCACAACTGTTTATCGACAATCTCAAACGATACCAAACTGGTCAGCCCTTGCGGAATGTCGTAGACAAACAAGCAGGATACTGAGCAATTCAAAATTCCAAAAAATTAATTATTGCTCCTATAACGATGCGATCGCACATATTGAGGCAGTACGATGTGTCTAAAGAAATCAGCAAGCTAGTTTTAAAGGGAGTGAGCTATTGCCAGCAACATAGTCCAGAAGCTTCAATTGAAAGCATTTGCTTTGTTATGTCGCTGGAATAAAGATAAATGATAGAGTATATAGCGATCGCTATGCAAAAAATGTTTTTAAGATATGGCTGACCAAAAAGATAAAGCTCAAGAAAAAAACCGCCTTGAACAGCTTCAAGAAGAACAAGGCAACACAGATTCTAAACACTCAGGGGGTGCTGGCGCTTCTGGCGGCAACTCAGGTGCAGGCAAATCTGGCACATCAAAAATTTCTGCCACTGGTACACCTGATGATATCGAAAAAATTGCTCAGGAGTAAAGCTGACTCCGACAACGAGTCAAGGTTTAACTACGTTGGCTCTAATTAGTAATTCAACTCAACAAAGTCTTAATTGTTTTAAGAGAAATGAGCATTGAGTATGGGGGAAGATTCCTTTCTCCTGCTCACTGCTCTTTGTGCCTAATCCCTAGTCTTTAATCACTTGACTTTCAAGTACAGATTTGCCCAATGACTGGCAAATAACATCATTCTGTGGTGTATGTATACGGCTACATAAAACGTCACGGTAGTGACGCTCTAAAGGATTCTTTTTTAATAAACCAGGATTACCAGTTAGTTCTAAGGCAATTTCCACAGCACGAATCGAGTTGGTTGTAGTGAGATATTTAACAGCTTGTGCCTGTAATCCTATCTGAGGCTTATATTCGCCCTTGTCAATATCTTCAGCCAAACTATAAATCAATCTATTATTAGCAAATAGCAGTGCTTCTATCTCACCCACGGCAGTTTGGAAGCGTGGCAGAGTTGCCAGTGGCTCTTGGAGATTAGAAGGCGATCGCTCCCAAAGATATTTAGCCAGCCAGTCTCGCGCACTACTAGCAACACCGAGATATAAGGCACTCACTGTTAAACTGTTCCAAGTGGAAATTAGCGGATCAAAAGATGGCACAGCAGATATAGGGTTGATATTTAGAGCATACTTTGAAGGAATTAATACATTCTCTAAAATGAGGTCGTGGCTACCTGTAGCCCTCATTCCCAGGTGATCCCAGGTTTCGACAATTCGCAAACCTGGCAGATCGCGCGGAACTAGAAAATTCCCAACTTGTGGTTCATCTTCGGTTGTCCGTGCCCAAACAACAAAATAGCTGAGGATGGGACTGCCTGTGGTGTATTGCTTATGTCCTGTTAAACGCCAGCCCTCTGTTGTTTGTTCGGCAATTGTCGCAGGCAATCCGCCTCTGGCTGGCGTTCCTAACTCTGGTTCAACACGGGCAGCATTCAGCAGGGCAATGCCTTCAATTGATTCACGACACAGCCGCTTATATACTTCTGGATGCCAGCGACGGCTATGGGCTGCATAAGCATGTTGAAGATAGTGCATTGTCAGTACTAATGCAGTCGAAGCATCGCCATGCGCTATCCCTTCAATCACCTGGCAGATAGTTGCCAACCCCAAATCCTGACCACCAAATTCACATGGAATGGTGAGGTTGAGCAATCCTGCCTCATGCAAAGCTGTAAAATTCTCGAAGGGAAAAGAAGCATCTCTATCGTGTACCCCTGCGCGCGTGGCAAAATCTTTGGCCAGAGCCTCAACTCGGTCGAAAATATTAGGGAGAGTTTCTAAGCCGGCTACAAAGGTGTCTGGCACTGCTTGCTCCAACTGTGACATAAATACTCCTTTACAATTCACTGTACTACTAAACCAGAGATGTTTTTCAATATGGAAGCGTCTCAAGTTTGCAGGAACATTTTTCAATATGGAAGCATCTCAAGTTTGCAGGAACATCAATTTTTCGCACGACAGCAGTCTCCCCTCAATCCCTAATCCTCATTGCCCTAACTCTATTACTTCTAGCGATCCTGAAAATACTACTTAAAACCGACCGGAATTTAGTAATTAGTAATTTCTGTAAGTATGACACAAACTACTTTCATAGAGCAAGCCAAGCAGAGAATTCAGCGATCGCCCCAAAACTTAGGATCTGAATTCTCTACTGGTCTTTTAAGCTAATCGTCATTCAAATTAAATCTCCGCATTCTTGCGTCTTTTTAACGATTTGAACTATGTAACTTACAGCACTTTTCAAGTAATTGAACTACACTATTCCTCACTGCCTACTCCCTACCTCATCTCACTTGTAATCTAAATCACTGAAAATTGCTGTAAAAGCACATCGCTTGATGTTTATTGAGGAGAGAAAACTAAGATGCTCACCTTGAGTCTTTTTTAGTGTCACACTTTCATCAGGGCACTGGCTGTATAACCACCATTAAATTTACTTATTTATTACTTTACTTGATCGGATCGCAATCTTCGGTTTTAAAAGACGAATTTGCAACTTATTGTCATTTTTTGAACTCTAAGCACATTTAAACATGACGGTTATTTTCCAACTTATATCAAGCTATAATATGTATTACTGCTATGCTCTTGATGGAAAAAAAATGCTAAGATTACCGTAGTTAACTAGTATGTGTGCTCGATCACAACATTCATGTGTTTTACCTCACAGCTAATTCAAACAACTTAAATATAATCTTTAAGCAAACAATAGTCGTCGTTATGACTCTCATCATGTTATGCCGCCTAGCTATTTAAAGATTTAATGTATAAATAGTTGTAAAATATATTTTTTTTGTTAAAAATCATCTATTAAGTGACTTGTCAGAAAATTTACATTAAAAAACTCATAAAATATCTAAACTTAAGAGCTAAGGAGTGTAAACTAATTGTGTAAATATCATGTTTGTATGTAAATATGATGTTCGCAAGTCTCTTTTAGTAACTTGCATTTATTACACTATAGGAGGTATAATACAAACGTTAAATAGCTTGCTAGATGTTTAATTAAAGATACTAAGTAGTGCTGGGAAAAAATCCATCCTGGAATCTCCAAGCAAACTTAATCAACATTTGTTTAAGTGGAGTTTTGCTGAATTGGTAAAAATACTACATTAAACAAAAATTACGATGTGCTTTTATAGCTTTATAGTTTTCTATTTACTGTAGCCTACTCAAAACCCTTTTTTGATCGAGGTTGCACGATAAGGATGAGGCTATCCCCCAGACTCGCAAAGCGCTAAGGGAATATGCCAAGAGCTAATTGCACATTGCGTAAATTTCTGATTAACACTACAAGGTTAGTCAGATTTGTGAATGTGGTTTTTTTGCTGTCAGGCTTTGCTCACACAACTGCAATGAATTGCCTTTTTCCATAATTTACGACTCAATGCAATTTATAACTACAATTATGTCACACCATTTAAGTCCAGACAAGGCTGTTAAAAAGTTAGGAATGTCTAAAAACATTCTTTTAAGAATTATTCCGAGTAAGGTTTTGTTAAAGAGTATAAAACCTAACTTTCAGCCATAACATTGTCCAGAATTAGAAAAAACTTCGAGAGTTTGTGATTGAGAAATGAAATACTTTGTATAGCTATTGTTGCATATAGCAAATTACGAGCCGAAAATAATTTTTCTTAATCATCACTTACAACCACTGCTAATTGCCAAAATGAGTAATCCATATTTGTGTGGAGTACGTCAATGCAGTTAGTTGCTCTTGAAGCTAAATGTAGATAAACAAAGCTCTAGTTCGAGATTTTGGGATTTAGACTAGTTATCGCCACATCAATAATTGGCTCCAACAAGTGGGTTGTCCTCCTAATCAAAATATCTTGAATGTAAAAAAAAAGATGCTTTGCTACTACACTAGTTCTCTCTAAACTTTACTCTAATAAAACTTAGAGTTTCCTCGGTAAAAATACGGGATTAAATACTAATATTTTTAATGAATTTTTGAATTGGATTCAGACTGATAACTAAATTTTTTTGTGGAGATTAGAAAATGCCACCAGTGCTTTCTGAGCAAAATGTGGGTGAAAGACTTTTGTACATCTTGGATACAAAGCTTTCAGAAAAAGAATTAGAAAATTTCTTAGCAGAAATGGAAATTGTGGAGCCACCAGTAGCAAAGCAATTCTGGCAATCTGCACAAACCAACCCCGGTATATACATTATTCTTACAGGTAAAGTCCGACTGTTAGATAGCTCTGAGAATTTAATTACTACCTTTGGTGCATGGTCTTTCTTTGGTGAATTAACTTTGTTTCCCGAAGCTAACTTTAGTCCTTATGTAGTTAGAGCTTCGACAAGCTTAAAACTTGGCTATTTCAGGCAAGAAGCATTGCAAAGGTTGATAGACAAGTATCTTAACATTCGCGATCGCCTATTCGCTCGTGCAGAACTTTGGGATTTGTTGTTGTTGTGTCGCCAAGTATCACAATTTCCACGCCATACATCACAAGTTTCAGGAATGCTCAAAGCCTTATCTTTGTTTGAGCGACACCAGTTAGACACTGGCTCTGTAAGTCCAGAAATATCCCAATATTCACAGTTGTGGTTATTGTATAAAGGTCAACTGCGGCATTCCGAAGGTCATTCTTTGACACCAGGCACAATCTTTGCTCAACCAAAACAAGGAGATTGGCAAACAACGCAACCAACGATTGCTTACATTCTGAAAAATGACCAGATGCAAACAGCACTAGAATACTTCCCGGAGTTGGGGGAGTGGACTTTTGCCATGAACGTCAGCGAAACGGAATCAAAGACTGAGGACACAACGATCGGCTCAGTGCATCGCTGGGGACTGGGTACTAGAGAAAAAACTTCCCAATCTCCAAAATCTAAAATTATTCCTTTTCCTCAAAGAGAGAAGCAGTCACAACAACAGCCAACAAAAAAATCACGTTTTTACTTTCCCAGTCCGAAAGTACAAATGGGGCATTGGTGGAAACGCATCACCAAGAGCTATCCCTTCTATGCCCAACAAAGTGCAGCTGATTGTGGTTCTGCTTGCTTGGTGATGATTGGTAACTATTGGGGCAAACATTTTAGTATCAATCGCCTACGGGATATGACCAATGTCACTCGTAACGGTGCATCCCTAAAGGCAATGGCAGCAACAGCAGAATACTTGGGTTTTGCCACCCGTCCAGTGAAAGCTACTCTTGATAAATTAGCAGAACAACCTTTACCTGCAATTGCTCACTGGGAAGGTAAACACTTTATTGTTGTCTATGAAATCACTCCTAAGCGGGTAATTGTATGTGACCCAGCTCTTGGTCAACGCAGCCTGACAAAAGCTGAATTTCAAGCAGGTTGGACTGGTTATGCATTGTTACTGCAACCTACAGCTCTACTAAAAAGTGCTAAGGACGAAAGTAGAAGCTTCTGGAAATTTTTTGAGTTAGTCAAACCTCATTATCGAACACTGCTAGAAATCTTCATAGCTTCGATAGTAATTCAATTGTTTGGGTTAGTAACGCCAGTATTTACCCAGTTGTTGCTCGACAGAGTACTTGTGCAACGCAGTGTTCCAACCTTAAACGCCATTGGTTTGGGAATGATTGTTTTTGGGTTGTTTGGTGTTGCTGTCAACGGTGTACGGCAATATCTCTTATTTCACACTGCTAACCGCATTAGTATTGCCTTACTCGTAGGGTTTATCAAACATACCTTCCGCTTACCCCTTGCTTATTTTGAGTCGCGTTTCGTTGGGGATATAGTCTCGCGCATCCAGGAAAACCAGAAAATTCAGCACTTCCTTACTGGTCAGACGCTCTCCATCGTGTTGGATATGCTGACATTAGTGGTTTATCTGGGCTTAATGTTTTCCTATAGCTGGCGGATGGCATTATTCGTGCTGTGTATTGTACCGCCATTTTTTATCTTGGCGCTGGCCAGCACAAGTATTTTGCGTCGCATCTCCAGAGATATTTTTAATGCAGCTACCAAAGAACAAAGCTATCTCATAGAATCCCTAAGTGGAATTCGTACTGTCCGTTCATTAGCAATTGAACAGACGGTGCGTTGGCGTTGGGAGGAACTGCTGAATGATTTAATTAAAAAAGACTTTAATGCTCAAATAATTGGCAATCGCCTGCAAATTATCAGTGGCGTCATCCAAACCTTTGTAAATACTTCATTGTTGTGGTACGGAGCAACCCAGGTAATTAATAACGAACTAACCATTGGACAACTAGTTGCTTTCAATATGTTGGTGGGTAACGTCTTGAGCCCTTTCCAACGGCTAGCTTTGCTGTGGAATGAATTACAGGAAATCGTGATTTCTACCGAACGGATTAATGATGTGTTGGAGGCGGAACCAGAAGAAGACTTAGCAAATAAACCCCGCAAGTCGTTGGGTAAACTTCGCGGTAACATTTGTTTTCAGAATGTTACCTTTCGTTATCACTCAGAAAGTGACACTAACGTATTAGAAAATCTCAACTTTGAAATTCAGCCGGAACAGATGGTTGCAGTCGTGGGGCGCAGCGGTTCTGGAAAAACAACTCTCAGTAAATTGATTTTAGGTTTATACCCCCCAACAGATGGCAAAATACTCATTGATGCTCACGATATCACCAGTGTATCTATGCGATCGCTCCGTTCCCAAATCGGCGTTGTAGACCAAGATACTTTTCTGTTTGGTGGGACTGTTCGCGACAACATTGCGATCGCTAATCCAAATGCTTCTTTAGAAGAAATTATCCAAGCGGCGAAATATGCCGGAGCCGATGAATTTATTCAAAAATTACCGCTGGGTTACGAATCCGAAATTGGTGAAAGCGGCGGAATGCTCTCTGGGGGACAGCGCCAACGCCTAGCTATTGCTCGTGCTTTGCTCGGAAATCCTCGGTTATTACTCTTTGATGAAGCCACTAGTCATCTAGATTCCGAATCAGAACGGATTATTCAAAACAACCTCAAAACAATTCTTAAAGGACGCACAAGTGTAATTATTGCCCATCGCCTCTCTACAGTCCGCAACGCGGACTTAATCCTGGTTTTAGATCAAGGTATTTTGGTAGAAAGCGGTACCCACGACGAATTAATCGCTAAAAAAGGTCATTATTACTACCTGAATCAACAACAGATGTCTCAAGTGAGTTGATGGAACATTGGGCAGTCTTCTTCTTTACAAGACTCTACACGAAGAATTTTAAATTTTAAATTTTGAATTGATTTCTCCCCCACTCCCCATCTACTGTTATCGGAATAAAACCATGCCACATCCCAATAGATCGTCCCCACTTCCCCAAGATAAACAAGATGAATATCAAGGTTACAAACAGCAAGAGGAATCGGTAGAGTTTGACGAGCAGACAGAGGCAGAAAATGAAAGTCAAGATTTGTACTACGGTACAGAAAAACTACTCGATGCCTTACCTCAAATTTGGACTCGTGGTTTGTTGTATGCGCTCATCGGCTTTGCTGGTCTATTCTTACCTTGGGCAACTCTCTCGAAAGTAGATGAAACTGGTAGCGCCAGAGGGCGTATAGAACCTAAAGGCGCAACTCAAAAATTAGACGCTCAAGCTGCTGGAAGTGTCAAAGCAGTTACCGTCAAAGAAGGAGATACAGTTAAAGCCGGCCAGGTTTTACTGGAACTGGATGCTAATTTACTACAAACGGAACTGCAACAAGTCCAGAGCAAATTGCAAGGGTTACAAAATCGGCAATCCCAACTGGAACTGCTGAAAAATCAACTCTTAATGTCAACGAGTCTTTTAGAACAACAAAATAAATCCCAAGAATTAGAAAAATTGGCTCAACTTAACCAGGTGCAGCAAAATCTGGATGCCAAACTGAGTAGCTATAACCTCCAAAAGTTAGAAAAGCAATCATTAGTTAAGCAAGCAGAGGAGCAAATTTCCACCAGTCGCGACGATCAAGAATCGGCTGAAAAACTTTTGAGTATAAATTCTAAGCAAGTTGACCGTTATAGCCAACTTGTTGACAAGAAGGTAGTTGCGACAATCCAATTAGAGGAAAGCAAAAAACAAGAGGAAGAAAGCAAACGACTTTATAAAAAGTCTCTATCAGATATTAAACAAGCTCAATTGCGTTTAGCCCAAGAGGTAAATAATTATCAAGTAACTATCAAAACGTTGGAGTCTGATATCAAACAAGCAAAACTCCGACTGCAAGAAGAACAAAGTAGCTATAAAAGTGCCACGCAAGCCGGAGAACTAGCTGTAATGAAAAATCAGGAGCAGCTAAAAGATATACAGGCACAAATAACAGCAACACAATCAGAAATCGCTCAGACTAAAAGCGAGATTATATCTACAAGACTACAAATTCAGCAGCGAGTGGTGCGATCGCCAATTAATGGGGTGATTTTTGAATTACCCACCACGAAGCCAGGAGCGGTGGTACAAGTCGGTCAAAGGATTGCCCAAATTGCACCCACAAAAACAGACTTCGTACTCAGAGCAAATATGCCAAATCAGGATAGCGGTTTCTTGAAGGTAGGAATGCCAGTAAAAGTTAAGTTTGATGCCTATCCTTTCCAAGAGTATGGCATTGTACCAGGCAAAGTTACTTGGATCTCTCCTGACTCGAAAGTTAGTCAAACACCCCAAGGCAACATCGAAACCTATGAATTAGAAATCACCTTAGACCAGCAGTATGTCCAAAATGGCAACAAACGTATTCCATTAGGTGCCGGTCAGACAGCAAATGCTGAAGTGATCATTCGTCAACGGCGAGTAATTGACTTTGTTTTAGATCCGTTCAAGAAACTGAAAAAGGGCGGTTTAGAGATGTAGTTAAAGGTATCGTGCTGGAATCAGGAAATAGGACAAGGCAGGCTGGAGGAATAATCAATGCTCCGTGTTTAATCCCCAATCCGCCTAATTATTGGAGATATCGTGTTATGCCCCACAATCTGAACATTTCCACTTCAGATATCATTCACAATCTAAAACTCTCCTGTCAGATACCTGCTGTTGTGGAAGCGATCGCATCGCAAAGTATTATTGCCGAAGCAGCTCAAGCGGCAGGAATTATAGTTACCCCAGAAGAAGTACAGCAAGAAGGAGATAACTTACGGTTCGCCAAGAAGCTTGTCAAAGCTAAAGATACCTGGGCATGGCTAGAAAAACACCACCTCTCTGTGGATCAGTTTGATGAATTAGCCTACAACAACGTCCTTTCGCAAAAGTTAGCGAATCATCTATTTTCCAATCAACTGGAAAAGCACTTTTATGAACACCAGCTAGATTATATCGCTGCTGTTACTTACGAAGTTGTCTTTGAGGATCGAGACTTGGCTTTAGAGCTTTTTTATGCTCTAGAAGAAGGCGAAATCAATTTTCCAGATATTGCTCGTCTATATATCTCAGAACCAGAAGCTCGTCGTGCTTATGGATACAAAGGACTCCGATACCGCAAAGATTTTCGTCCAGAGATTGCAGCCGCTGTCTTTGCTGCTGCACCACCAGAAGCTCTCAAACCGATAACGACTCCCAAAGGAGTGTATTTAATTTGGGTGGAAGAAGTCATTCAACCCCAATTAGATGAACAGTTGCGCCAAAAAATCATTAGAGAATCCTTTTCTGATTGGTTAAAGCAACAAATCACCACGATGAAAATAGTTACTCAAATAGACTCAGACGATTCAAAAGAGGAATTAATAGATATGTTATTCACCAAGAATAAATAATTTAGGAAATTTAAAATGTTTTTGTGGCTAAGTATCTCCCCTAAATTAGGGTAGAGTTCTCTAGTCTTCAAAAATGTTGCAGATGCAGGTTTGATTTACTTCAAAACTTAATAGCTTTTCCTTTTTAGTATTTTGTGAATATATCTACAAAGTGCTGTATTTGCGTTATATAAAAATTAAATTAAATCACTATAATTCTTACTGGGCATGACAATTTTAGTTTATGCTTAAATTTGTCATGCAATTTATTTTTAATTTTAAATATTACTAAATATAATGATTTTTAAATACAAATGCATTAGTTTTTTTAATCATAAATTCTTCAAAAAAGCATTGACTTTTTTGAAGAATAAAGTATATTAGATATATAGCCAATAAAACAAGTTGGTTACACCAAAGATTCCCAACAATAGTTACAAAATTTAGGAGAACTCAAATGATCATTTCTGATCTGAACTACTTGGAAAATACTTCTGAAGAAATTATTGGTGGTGGTAACACACCACCAGTAATAATAATCTACAAGAAGCCAAAATACTACAACAACGTTGCACAAGCATTAGCAGACGCTTCTGCAAGCGGCGGTGCTAACAATGTAGCTTTCACCGTTACTAACGCTACCACAACTAAGACTAGTGCTACTGCTTCATCAGCAAGCTATGCTTCTACTAAGTCCAAATAGTGCTACTGCTTCGTCAGCAAGCTTGCTTCTACTAAGTCCAGCTAGTAATTATTAACTTCTGCAAGTAGAGTTAGGCTTGGAAGCCTGGTATTGGTATATTGATAAATCGCCGAAGGCTCTTTGCTCATTTGAGCCTTCGGCTTTTACCCAAAAAACATCCTTCGATCTCAAAAAACTGTTTCCGCAATAAATTTTTACAACATTATAGTTCTTAAACTATTTTACAGTCTGTGCTGTTTGCCCGCCTTGAATTAAAACTCTGGGCTAATAGTTATAAATAGGACAATCTACCATAGATTTAAGCTTCTGGCAGACTCTTGAAAGATAGAGAGTTTAGTAAGTAATCAAGCAGATATAATATCAATCGATTTTCAGCGAATTCAGTCATAAGTTTCAAAAACTTGAGTTCCTTGCAGATATAGGAACAAAAGATATACTAAATACAACTGATTGTATAAATTATGACCCATAAATCAAAGGATGCAAGCTCCTAAGTTTATTTATGGGGATTGTTAATTTTGAATTTGGAGCAAAGCGACGTGACCACAATTCCTGATGCTCTCCAACTCGCAAGTCAATATCACCAAGCCAAGCGCTTCACCCAAGCCGAAGAGATTTATCATCAAATTATAGAAGTAGATCCCAAGCAGTCAGAGGCATTATATGGATTAGGTCTGCTGGCGCAGCGGCGGGAACAATATCAAAATGCAGAACAATTTTTTCAAGCAGCCTTGCAATTACAGCCAGAAGCAGGGGCAATACATAATAGCTTAGGGTTTAGTCTGCAACAACAGGGTAAGCTAGAAGAAGCGATCGCCTGTTATGAAAAAGCACTCTTCATTCTTCCTGATAGCATAGAAGTACAAATCAATATCAATAATATTCTCCACATTCAAGGCAAGCTGTCACCAGAAGAACAAGTCCACTACGCAAAGTTGAACGAGCACTTTGCTTTAGGTAAGCAACAGGCAGGCGAATTCAAGATAGCAGAATTATATTATCGCCAAGCTATTGCATTGCAGCCAGATTTAGTATTCTCTTATACTAATTTAGGAGAGGTACTCCAAAATCAAGGGCGGTTCAATGATGCTATCGATTCTTACCAACAAGCACTAAAAATACAACCAGACTATCATTACGCCTATCACAACTTAGGGTATCTTTTCCAGGAAAAAGGAAAATTTGCAGAAGCAATAGAAGCTTACGAAAAAGCTTTAAGCATTCAACCTGATTTTGCAATCAGCTATAACAATTTGGCAAACATTTTCAGGGAACAGAATAGATTTGATGTTGCCATAAAATACTATCAACAAGCTATTAAAATTCGATCTGATATTGATTATATCTATTGCAACTTAGGAATAGCATTTAGAGATGTTAACAAAACAGAAGCAGCAGTTCAGGCATTTGAGCAAGCTGTCAAACTAACGCCAAACTATGATATGGCTAAATTTGGTGCTTGTATCTGCCAACTACCAATTATCTATTCTAGTGTTGATGAAATTGCATTCAGGCGAAATCAATATCAACAGTATTTGCAAGATTTAGTTAAATATTATGAATTAACTAATCAGGAAGAACGGGCAAAAGCATCTGAGGCTGTGGGAACATTTCAGCCTTTTTATTTGGCATATCAAGGCTTAAATGACCGAGATTTACAGCAAACTTATGGGGAAATGATTTTCCAGATTATGTCGAGTCGCTATCCCCAAGATTGTCAATCGCTTGTTATGCCTAATTTAGATAAAAATCAAAAGGTTCGTATTGGTATTGTCTCTGGGTTTTTATCTAGTCATTCTAATTGGAAAATCCCGATTAAAGGTTGGGTAGAAAATATAGATCGAAGTGAGTTTGAATTATTTGGTTATTACACTGGGGGCAAAACAGATAATTCAACAGTTAGTGCCGCCAAAGCTTTTGATAAATTGGTTCAAGGTGTTCGTTCAGTTGAACAATGGTGTGAGGTAATAACAAAGGATAAATTACATATCCTGATTTTTCCAGAATTTGGGATGGACCCAATGGCATTAAAACTGGGTTGTCTAAGATTAGCACCAATTCAAATGACATCTTGGGGACACCCTGAAACAAGTGGACTCCCGACAATTGACTATTACTTGAGCAGTGACTTAATGGAACCAGAAAATGCTCAAGAACATTATACAGAAAAATTAGTTAGATTACCCAATCTATCTATTTATTACATACCTTTAGCAATTCAACCCGAAGAAATTAAAAAACCAGATATAGGTTTAAAAGAAGATGATGTTTTCTTTTGGTGTTGTCAGTCATTATATAAATATTTACCCAATCATGATGATGTTTTTCCCTCTATTGCTAAAGAGTTAGGAAATGCTAAGTTTGTATTTATAAAAAACTCAAGTGAAGAGACTACAGAAGTATTTCACCAGCGCTTAAACCATGCTTTTGCAGCATTAGGGTTAGATTATCAAAATCATTGTTTATTTTTGCCTACACTGAATAATGGAAAGTTTGCTGGGACTACAGCCTTAGCAGATGTCTTCTTAGATAGTATTGGTTGGTCTGGATGTAACTCCACCCTCGAATCTATTGCTCATAATATTCCGGTTGTCACTTTACCAGAAGAGCTGATGCGATCGCGGCATTCTTTGGCAATTTTGAAGATGATGGGTATAGAAGAGACGATCGCTTCAAATAAAGCAGAATACGTCCAAATCGCCATCCGTCTGGGGAAAGATGCTAAATATCGGCAATATATTTCCCAGCAAATTGCAGAAAATAAACATAAATTATATAACGATTTAAAGCCAGTCAGAGCGCTAGAAGATTTTATTTTGCAGCTGGTTAATAAACCAAGACAATTTAACGCTCAAGAAGTTGCTGAACTCTTTCAACTTGCACTTCAAGATCATCGAGCTAATCGCTTAGACGCAGCCGAACAGCTATATCGTCAAGTGATAGAAAAACAACCAGATTATTCAGAAGCATTATACAATTTAGGGATGCTGGCACAGCAGAGAGGCGTGTTGCAGGAAGCCCAGAAGCATTTGAGTGCAGCTTCGCAAGTTCAGCCTAACTCTGTGAAAATTTGGTTTAGTTTAGGCAATTTGCTTCAAGTCCAAGGACAGTTACCAGAAGCTGAAGACGCTTACCAAAGAGCTATTGTTTTGCGACCAGATGCAGGGACGATTTACAACAATTTGGGTTACACCTTGCAACAACAAGGTAAGTGGGAGGAAGCAATTGCATCCTATCAAAAAGCTCTGGAATTTCAGCCTAACTGCATAGAAGCGGAAATCAATTTAGCGAATGCGCTTTTTGCTCAAGGGAGGCTTTCAACAGAGAAACAAGCCTATTATGCAGAACTGAATTATCAGATGGGCATTGGCCACCAAGAAGCAGATGATTGGCAAACTGCTGTTGTTTACTATCGAGCTGCGATCGCACTACAGCCTGACTTGGTAGAAGCCCATTATAACTTGGGGGTGATACTGCAAGAACAAAGGAAGCTAGAAGAAGCGATCGCTTGCTATCAAAAAGCTTTGGAGTTCAATCCCCAACACCAGGAAGCCAGTATCAAATTAGGAGAGATTTATCAAACCCAGCAATAAAAAGTTACACAAGTGGACTCACTAAAATTTTCTGGCTAGACGTGTTATTTCACGTGATCGCTAATTGCCATCAATCTAAACTCAAACAAAAAATCCAATCACCATAACAACACAGCAAAAATTATGTCATTAACAATTTTCGAGAAAGTTAAAGAGTTCATAATCAGACTAGTTAAAGACGAAGCTTTTTACACTCAATTAATGAGTGATAAAATTGACGAAGTGATAAAAGTAATGGAAGAAGGTGGCTATAATTTTTCTCAAGAAGAATTTGAAACAGCCTCCATTAAAATATTGGAATTAAAAGAATTAGGTCAGTTTGACGACCTCAGTGAAGAGGAATTAGTAGGAGCCTTTGGTGGGCTTACAAACGCAGTCGCTCAACCATTGTATGGTGTTGTAGCCCCACCTCCACCTCCCGAAGACTGTACAAAACCACCAGTTAAATGTAAATGGATTCCTAAACCATGTCCAAAGCCAAATCCACCTGTACAACCACAACCGTTATATGGATTACCTGTTAGTCGAACAGAAGTACAATAACCCGATAAAACGATGAAGAAATAGAATGCGTTAGTTTATTTTGAGGGTTGAGATTGAGAGTTAATCTATGACATATCACCGCAAAAGCTACGCAGTTTGGGAAATTACCTTAAAATGCAATCTAGCTTGTAGTCACTGTGGTTCCCGTGCAGGACATGAACGCGCCAAAGAACTTTCCCCAGAGGAAGCTTTGGATCTTGTCAAGCAGATGGCAGAAGTTGGAATTAAAGAAGTTACTCTGATTGGTGGTGAAGCATTTCTGCGTCCAGACTGGCTGGAAATTGCCAAAGCGATTAACGAGGCGGGGATGTTATGTGGTATGACTACGGGTGGCTATGGCATTTCGTTAGAAACCGCCCAAAAAATGAAGGAAGCGGGAATTCGCACTGTCTCTGTTTCTATTGATGGCTTGGAAGCAACTCATGACCGCCTGCGGGGAAAGAAAGGCTCTTGGAAATATGCATTTAAAACCATGAGTCATCTGCGAGAAGTGGGTATTTCTTTTGGTTGCAACACCCAAATTAACCGCTTGTCAGCGCCAGAGTTTCCGTGCATCTATGAGTGCATTCGTGATGCAGGTGCTCGTGCTTGGCAAGTTCAGCTAACTGTACCAATGGGAAATGCAGCCGATAATGCAGATATCCTCCTCCAACCCCATGAACTGCTAGATATCTACCCCATGCTTGCCTGTGTGGCGCGTCGTGCTTACCAAGAAGGAGTGCAACTTCAGGCGGGAAATAACATTGGTTACTACGGCCCTTATGAACGACTGTTGCGGGGACGGGGAAAGGAGCATGACTTCTCATTTTGGCAAGGTTGCGGTGCAGGACTTTCCACTTTGGGAATTGAAGCTGACGGAGCAATTAAGGGTTGTCCCTCACTACCGACTAGTGCTTATACAGGTGGTAATATTCGAGAACAGACCTTGCATGATATTATTGAAGGTGCAGAAGAACTACGCTTCAATCTGGGAGCAGGAACACCTGAAGGCACAAAACACCTCTGGGGTTTCTGTAAAACCTGCGAATATGCGGAACTTTGTCGTGGGGGTTGCAGTTGGACTGCCCATGTTTTCTTTAATCAGAGAGGTAATAATCCTTATTGTCATCATCGCGCTCTTGTTCATGCCAAACAAGGTATGAGAGAGCGTGTAGTTCCCAAAGTAAAGGCGCAAGGATTGCCATTTGATAATGGCGAATTTGAGCTAATTGTCGAGTCTACAGATACTTTATTGCCAGCAAACGACCGATTACACTTTACTGCTGACAGCATTCAGTGGTCAGAAAGTTGGCAACAAAAACCTGAATTTCACCACTCTATTGTCAGATAATAAATCATGGCAGAAAATTCAGAAATTATCACAATTTCAAAGAACAAAACTAACCTTGAGCTTGAGTCATTACCATCTCAAGAAGTAGAGAAAATCCCACTACTTCCACGTTCAGCTTGGAATAGTCAATTAAGCTATTTAAAAGTGCTGTTAAAAGCAAAGCAAGTCCTAGATAAAAGCTGATAGATTCATTAGAGATATCAAGAGATTTAAGTCGTAATTTAGGAGAGAATTACTCACCTATTTACGCGCAAATTTGTTAATTCACAAAATCAACACAGGTTTTTTATGGCATCAAGAATAAGTCTAAGACTGACACCTCAAAAATTACTTTCTTTCAATGGTAGAGTTAATCTCAATAATAGACCCGATCCTAAGCCTGATCCTAGTCCTAATTTTGCTACCGCTCAAGGGGATTCTACTTTTTCTAACTATAGTGAAGATCCTTCAAGCATTTTAACTGCTACCCAGACAGACGCGTTAGTTCAAGGTGGCGTGGCTGCTGCTATTGCTGATGCTCAAGCAAGTTTTGACCCAACTTTTTCATCACTTTTCACTCAAGCTGCTGTCGTTGGATTAGATGGTCAATTTGAAGGTACTTCCAACAGCGAAGCAAAGGTACTTGCTAGTTTTGCGGTTGGCAGTAATGAAGATTTCTCTTTTGATTTTTCAGCAAATTTAGAACTGACAGCTAAAGAAATTGAAAATCCTGACGTTGAATATAACAAGGGTCAGTCTACAACCACTTTTTTGGTATTAGATACCACAAATCCTAACAAGGCTGAAATTTTAGATTATTTTGGCATCCAGGGTAAATTAATCACGTCCAAGCAAATCGGCAATCTAACATTTGGTCGTAGTCGCAATGTCACAATCGACAGTCGTGATAAAGATTCTGATATTGATGGCGACAATGGTACTGACTTCCTGAATGGTAATGCTGTTGGTACTTATGAACGGAATTTTAATAGCGATACCAATCTAACCATAGTCAAAATTAATACTAGTTCTGTTGAATTGGCAGGAGATACTTTAATCGGCAACCTGGGTAGAGATGTTATCTATGGCACCATTCGGAAGGATAATCTCAGGGGAACCAACGGGGCAGACAAACTTTATGCCAGCTTAGGGGATGATAAGCTATCTGGAAACAGAGGTAATGATGTTCTCGACGCCGGTCAAGGTAATGATTCGCTAAATGGTGGTGATGGAAATGATACACTATATGGCGGTTTAGGCAATGATACACTATATGGCGGTTTAGGCAATGATGTCTTAGTTGGTGGCGATGGTAATGACACATTTACTTTCAAACGTACCGATACCTTGTTTAAAAAAGACTTTGATGTCATTCAAGATTTCAAGGTTGGTATTGATAAGCTTGTATTAGATGGCTGGGTAAATCTAGGTAATGTTACAGATACCACAGATGGCGCTCTCCTCACCTTAAATTCTTTTTCTTTCTTGAATAGTCCTCAACAAAGCATACTATTTTCAGGTGTGAGTGCCAGTGACATAAACTCGGTAATATAATTTGCTTAAGACTAATTACTCTCTAAGAAAACTACTCTGATTTTGAATAATTCTCACCTAAAAAAGTAGAGCTATTTCGTTCTCTAAAAGATTAGAATTTACAAGCATATTAGTCCAAACAATCAATCAGGTGAGTAAAAAATATGATTGAACAATAAAATGTTAATAGCTTTTCTAGGAGAGACTTTGCCAATAATAACCCCTATGGTGTATGTACCGAAATTTACTTAAATTGGTAATTTTAAAATTACTAATTTAAGGCTATTTTCTCGTACATACTGTTGACAAAATCTCTCCTTTTTATAATGAAATAGTCATACTTGATTAACAGGTAAAATATTTATTTTATTAATAATTATTATCTAATTTCTGAAGCTATACTAAAATCTATAACAATAACAATCTAATATCAAACTAATCAAGTTATGGATACTACAAATATTTCAGAATCTAAAGTTAAATCTCTTATTCAAATTGCGATCCAGAAACATCAGTCAGGTCAAAAGGATGATGCTGAATCGCTAGATAAAATAGAAGTAGCTGAAATCCTCGAATTAGCAATTCAACAGCAACGAGACAATCGTTTAATGGAAGCAGAACTGCTATATATTCAAGTTCTGGAAAAACAACCTGGCAACCCTGAAGCTTTATATGGTTTAGGGTTGTTGGCGCAGCAGATGGGGCAATACCAAACTGCTGAACAGTGGCTAAGTGCGGCTTTGCAAGTTCAACCAAATTCTGTTAATACTTGGTTCAGTTTAGGTAATTTGCGTTTAGTTCAGGAACAGTTTTCAGAAGCAGAGAAAGCTTATAAGCAAGCTTTAGTTTTGTTACCTAACTCATTGCCAATTTACAATAACTTGGGCTATACTCTGCAACAACAAGGATTATTTGAAGAAGCAATTAATTATTATCAAAAAGCTCTAGAGTTAAAGCCAGATTTTATAGAAGCAGAGATTAGTTTGGGTAATGCGTTACACTCTCAAGGCAAGCTATCCAGCAATCAAAAAATGCACTATGCACAATTAAATAATCAATTGGGTGTTGCCCGGAAAAAAGCTCTTGATTTTAAAAATGCTGTTACTTGTCACAAGCAAGCGATCGCACTACAACCAAATTTGCTAGAAGCTCATTATAACTTGGCTTTGGCACTGCAAGAACAAGGGGAACTAGAAGAGGCGATCGCATCCTATCAACGAACCTTAGAACTTAATCCCAACTATGGAGAAGTCTACCTCAACTTAGGCAAAATTTACCAACAGCAGAATAATTTAACAGAGGCGATTTCTGCTTATCAACAAGGGTTAAAGCTGATTAATCCCCATTATGCCAAAGCATTAGCAGCTAACCAAGCACTTGAGAACACAGATGAAATACTAGTAACTCCTTTGTATATTAAAGGAGAAGTGCAAATAGGTAAGTATTACTTTCCACTAATCCCTCCAGTATCAGAAACAAAAGACAAGCGACCTTTTTGGAGTGTGGTTATTCCTGCATATCAACGTACTGACTATCTGCTAGAATGTTTGGTCAGCGTCCTTGCTCAATGGTCAGGTATTGAGGAAATGGAAATTCTTGTAATTGATGATGCAAGTACACCACCTCTGTATCAACTAGTAAATGCGATCGGGCGAGGAATAGTACGCTATTACCGCAATCCGCAAAATCTTAGACAGCAAGGAACTTGGAATGCTGGAGTTAGTAATAGTCGAGGATTTTGGATTCATTTACTTCATGATGATGACTATGTATTGCCAGGTTTTTATACTCGGCTCAAGCAAAGTCTAGAAGGTTGTCCAGATTCCGTTGGAGCAGCTTTTACAGGTTATGAAAATATCAATGAGAAAAGAGAAATTACTTTCCGCCAACAATTGTACGGGCAAAATAGAGGTATAGTTTCAGATTTCTTGCAATTTATTGGTGTAGCAAATCCATTGAATCCGCCTGCTGTTGTGATTCGTCGAACAACTTATGAACGGCTAGGTGGATATCATCCAGAATTAACTTCTACTCTCGACTGGGAACTTTATAAACGGATTACCAGCTTCTATGATTGGTGGTACGAGTCAGAAATTTTAGTTCATTATCGCGTGCATTCCCAAAGTATGAGAACTGAACTTTCCTTATCTGGAGATCGGGTAGCATCTATCCGTCGTTCTATTGAGATATCTGAGAGCTATCTTCCAGCCGATATTTGTGCAGAAATTACAGCACAATCACGTAAACATTACTTCATTAATTGTTTAGCAGATACAGAAGTTCCTCTTGAGGCTGGTCATTTGACTGGCGCTTTTCGCACCCTTGAAGAGATTCTCAAAATTGATCGGTCTGCTGAGTCACTAGCACAATTATTTGCTTGGCTGAGAACAGATATTGCCAGTCCCCTGAGAAATGAGATCGCCTTCAGGTTGACCTCTCTGACTTTAAATAATTAAATGTCAAAACCTTAACTGAAATACTGGGAGTTCGTCGATTTTTTTAAGTTAGAGAAACTGGTAAATCACGGAAAAATAAGGATTTGGGAAAACTTAGGTTTTTGGATAATAGCGATCGCAATCTGGGACAAACACTATAACCCTTACTTTTTCGTTACCTCTTTTTTAGAACTGCCTAGAAAATAAGCGAACCGGGAATAAATACTAATACAAAAATAATTAATAAAATGACAACAATTACTGAATCTCTGCAAATAGCATCGAAATATCATAGAGCCAATGATTTAATCAAAGCTGAACAAGTGTACCATCAAATTTTGGAAAAACAACCTAACCATCCAGAAGCTTTATATGGGTTAAGCATGCTGTCACAGCAGGTCGGTCAGTTTCAAAATGCTGAACAGTTGTTGAATACACTCCTCCAGATTCAGCCTAAATCCGTTAAGGCTTGGTTCAGTCTAGGTAATTTACATCAAGCCCAAGGTCAGTTACCAGCAGCCGTGGAAGCATATCAGCAAGCTATATCGCTACAGACAGATTCAGCGCCACTTTATAATAACCTTGGCTATACCTTGCAACTACAAGGCAACTTGGAAGAGGCAGTTGCTTGCTATCAAAAAGCCTTAGAGTTACAGCCCAACTGTAGTGAGGCTGACTCGAATTTGGGCAACGCACTGCACGCTCAAGGAAAACTCTCTTGCCAACAACAGGCTGAATACGCGGCATTAAACAATGAATTGGGCAGAAGCCGAAAACAAGCGAGAGATTTAAAGACTGCTGTGGCTTACTATCGAGCTGCGATTGCTTTACAGCCTGATTTTCTTGATGCTCACTATAACTTGGGAGTGGCGCTTCAACAACAAGGTGATTTTGAAGAGGCTGTAGCCTCTTATCAAAAAGCATTGGAACTCAATCCTCACAAAGCAGAAGTTTACTTCAAACTAGGCCAAATTTACCAAGTTCAAAACAAATTACCAGAGGCAATATCTGCCTATCAACAAGGGTTGAAGCTGATCAATCCCCATTATCTCAAAGCATTTATCACCGATCCAGGAACCGAAAAAACTGAGGAAGTACCTATTACACCCGAGCTTCCCCAAGGAGAGGTAATTGTGGGAAACTATAAGTTTCCTAAGATTCCAGCAGTCGCGGTTAGTGAAAAGAAGAGGCCATTCTGGAGTGTGGTAATTCCTGCATATAAACGTACTGATTATCTTTTCGAATGTCTGACCAGTGTTTTAGCACAATGGACTGGAGAAGAAGAGATGGAAATTCTGGTAATAGACAATGCCAGTACGCCACCACTGTTTGATCTAGTGAATGCTATTGGTAGAGGTATAGTAAAGTACTACTGTAATTCGCAAAATCTTGGCTTGGTGGGAAACCATAATACAGGTATTGCCCTCAGTCGAGGTCAATGGATTCACATACTTCACGATGATGATTATGTTCTCCCTGGTTTTTATTCCCAACTCAAACAGAGTCTGGAAGATTCTTTAGATTCTGTTGGAGCAGCTTTCACAGGTTATGAGAATATTAACGAAAGAGGGACGTTTATTTCCAAAGGTGATATTTTTGACTGGTGTGGAGAGCACAGAGGTATTATTCAAAATTGGCTTGAGCAGATTGGAGTGGGAAATCCGTTAAGACCTTCGGCAATAGTTATTCGTCGGGAAACCTATGAAAGATTAGGAGGATATTGCCCTGAGTTAACCGATCTTACCGGGTGGGAACTGTGTAAACGTATTGCTACTTTTTATGATTGTTGGTATGAACCGGAAATTTTGGCTTGTTATCGCGTAGATACAAGTTGGTACACTAATAAAATGTCGAATGAGCTTTTTTTGACAGGAAATCACGCAGTATTTCTTCGCCGTGCTATCGAGATTACAGAGAGCTATCTTCCTGCAGATCTTTGTACAGAGATTACAGCAAAAGCCCGTAGCTATAACTTTGAATATCTTCTAGAAAGCAAGGTAATCATTCCTCTAAAAGCCGGTAGTCTGACTGGTGCTTTGCGTATGCTCCAAGAAGCTTTAAAAATAGATCGCTCTCCGGAAGCGGTAGCAAAGTTATTCGCTTGGTTAACTCAAGATGAAGCTGCTCCCCTACGAGAAGAAATCATTGCTAAGTTGCTACCACTACCTATAGATAATACCCAAGACAATATTCTTACTGAATTAAAACCCCCACAAACTGCGATCATAGCTTAGGATATGAAAATACTTGTAACTGGAACTGAAGGTTATATTGGCTCATTATTAGCTCCTCTGTTGATTCAAGAAGGTCATGAAGTTATTGGTTTAGATACTGGCTTCTATAAAGTAGGTTGGCTATATAACGGCACCAAGGTAACTGCCAAAACCCTCAACAAAGACATCCGCCACATTACAACAGAAGACCTGCAAGGCGTAGAAGCAATAGTTCACATGGCAGAACTCTCTAACGACCCTTTAGGTCAGTTAGCCCCTGATATCACCTACGATATCAACCACAAAGGCTCAGTACATATAGCGAAACTGGCGAAAGCAGCTGGAATCCAACGCTTTGTCTACACTTCATCATGCAGTGTCTATGGTTTTGCCACTGAAGACTACGTTAGCGAAGAGTCTACCATCAATCCCCAAACAGCTTATGCCAAATGCAAAGCACTTGTCGAACAGGATGTGAAACTCCTTGCTGATGATAGCTTTTCTCCCACCTTTCTCCGAAATGCTACAGCCTATGGAGCCTCTCCAAGAATGCGTTTTGATATTGTCTTAAACAATCTAGCAGGTTGGGCATGGACAATTAAAGAAATCAAGATGAACAGCGACGGTACACCTTGGCGTCCCTTAGTGCATTTATTGGATATCTGCAAAGCAATTATCTGTACCTTAGAAGCTCCGCGTGATGTAATTCACAACCAAATTTTCAATGTCGGCGATACAAATAGCAACTATCAAGTCAAACAAATTGCTCAAATAGTTGCAGAAGTTTTTACAGATTGTAAATTGAGCTTTGGTAAACACGATCCTGATAATCGCAGCTATCGGGTTTTATTTCATAAAATTAACCAAAATTTACCAGGATTCAAATGTGAATGGGACGCCCAGCGCGGTGCCCAACAACTATATAATGTCTTCCAGCAAATTGATATGAGTAGAGGAACATTTGAATTTAGAGGCTTTACTCGCCTGAAACAACTGGAATACCTTATTCGCACTCAGCAAATCAATCGAGATTTCTTTTGGCAGACTGTTTAAAATATAAGTTATGAATTTACTACAGCCAAAAAATAATCAACTAATAACTGGTAACTGTCTATTCTGTGGAACAAGGTTACACCATACCTTCGTAGATTTAGGTATGTCTCCTCCCTGCGAAAGTTATCGTAGTCTCAAACAACTCAATGAAGCAGAGCCATTTTATCCTCTGCATGTCTATGTTTGTGAGAAGTGTTTTTTAGTTCAACTTCAAGAATACATTAGTCCAGAAAATATTTTTAGCGACTATGCTTATTTCTCTTCATACTCTGATAGCTGGTTACAACACGCCAAAAAATACGTTGATTTGGTAGTAGAACGTTTCCAATTAAACCAGGAAAGTCAGGTAATAGAAATTGCTAGTAATGATGGCTACTTGCTGCAATACTTTGTTGCCAAAAGCATCCCGGCGCTGGGAATAGAGCCAGCAGCAAATGTTGCTGAGGTAGCAATTAAAAAAGGTATTCCTACAGTTATCAAATTTTTTGGTCAGGAGACAGCAAAAGAACAGGTTGCTAAGGGCAAACAGGCAGATTTATTACTCGGAAATAATGTCCTTGCTCATACACCATATCTCAATGATTTTGTCAAAGGAATGAAAATTATCCTCAAACCGCATGGTGTAATTACTATGGAATTTCCCCACCTAATGCGGTTAATCGAAGAAAATCAGTTTGATACTATTTACCACGAGCATTTCTCTTATTTTTCATTTCTTACAGTAGACAAGATTTTTGCTGCTCACGGTTTGACAATTTTTGATGTAGAAGAATTAACTACTCATGGTGGTTCTTTGAGAATTTATGCGCGCCATAATGGAGATTATTCTAAACCTATTAGCGACCAAGTATTAGAACTGAAAAATAGAGAAGAAGCGGCTGGTTTTACGCAATTAGAATACTATTTTTCTTTTGGAGAACAAGTTAAAGAAACTAAACGCAACTTATTAGATTTTTTGATCGAAGTTAAGCGGGAGGGAAAATCGATTGTTGGTTACGGTGCTCCAGGTAAGGGAAATACTCTCTTAAACTATTGCGGTATCCGCACAGATTTTCTTGACTATACAGTAGACCGTAATCCTTATAAACAGAATCAATTTTTACCAGGAACTCATATTCCAATTTTTCATCCAGACAAAATTGCCGAAACCAAGCCTGACTATATACTAATTTTGCCCTGGAATCTGAAAAATGAAATTATGACACAAATAGCTTACATTCGGGATTGGGGCGGTCAATTTGTTGTACCAATTCCTGAAGTTAATGTCTACTCTTAAGTATTTAATATTTTTACTTGTAAAAAAGGGGTAATTGAAATGAAAGTAGTTTTATTTTGTGGTGGTTTAGGAGCGAGAATGAGAGAGTATTCAGAAAGTATTCCTAAGCCAATGGTGAATATTGGTTATAGACCAATATTATGGCATATCATGAAATACTATGCTCATTATGGGCACAAAGATTTTATCTTATGTCTTGGTTACAAGGCTGACCTAATTAAAAGCTATTTTTTGAATTACAATGAATGGCTTTCTAATAACTTTAGCCTTTCTAATGGAAGCAAAATTGAGTTGTTTAATCGGGATATTCAAGATTGGAATATCACATTTGTAGATACAGGGTTAACTGCCAATATTGGACAAAGATTCAAGGCAGTAGAAAAATATTTAGAAGGAGAAGAAGTATTTTTAGCTAACTACAGTGACGGCTTGACAGACTTACATTTACCAACTTATATTAATAATTTTTATCAGCGTGATAAAATCGGTAGTTTTTTGTGTGTTAGACCAAGCCAAACTTTTCACCTAGTTGATATGAACGAGGATGGTTTGGTAGAAAATATTCAAGATGTAAAACAATGCGATATTTGGATTAATGGAGGATATTTTATCTTTAAAAAAGAGATTTTTAACTATATAAATTATGGTGAAGAACTTGTCCTTGAGCCTTTTCAAAGATTGATTGCCAAAGAAGAGCTTTTTGCGTATAAATACACTGGCTTTTTCGGAGTAATGGATACGTTTAAAGAGAAACAACAGTTGGATGATATGTATGCTCAAGGTAAAAGACCTTGGGAGGTTTGGGGAGATCAACAACTAAAAGTCGACCATGTATGATCCAACTTAGGTTGAATAAGACAGAAGAATCTGAGTACAAAATTCTTTGTCTCGGTTCTCATTGTGATGATATCGAGATTGGTTGTGGAGGCACAATCTTAAAGCTGATAGAGAATTACCAACATGTTGTTATCTATTGGGTTGTCTTTAGTTCCAATGACCAAAGAGCAGAGGAAGCAACCACAAGCGCTAGTCTCTTCTTAAAAGAAATTCCAGTCAAGAAAATTATCATTAAAAATTTTCGAGATGGCTTTCTACCTTTTCAAGGGATAGAGGTGAAGGAATGCTTTGAACAGTTGAAGCAAGAATTTTCACCAGATATAATCTTTACTCATCATCGAGATGATCGCCATCAAGATCATCGCTTAATTTCTGACTTGACTTGGAATACCTTTAGAAATCATTTAATTTTAGAATATGAAATACCCAAATATGATGGTGATTTGGGTATTCCTAATTTCTTTGTCCACTTAAATGAAACACTCTGTCGTCGAAAAATTCAATATATTTTGGATGCGTTTGCTACCCAGAATAATAAGCAATGGTTTACAGAAGAGACTTTTCGTTCAATTCTCAGAATTCGCGGGATTGAATCAAATTCACCGAGTAAATATGCGGAAGCATTTTATTGCCGAAAGATATTTTTCTAAAACATTAGAATTTGAATTTAATCTCAGGTTTATAAATTTATGATATTTACGGAAACTAAAATAAAAGAAGCATTTATTGTTGATTTAGAACTGCACCGAGATATTCGGGGCTTTTTTGCTCGGAGTTTCTGTACTCAGGAATTTCAAGATCGTGGCTTAAAACCTACTATTGCCCAATGCAATTTATCTTTTAACTATAAAAAAGGAACATTGCGGGGTATGCATTATCAAATGTCTCCTTCTCAGGAAACAAAATTGGTGCGTTGTATCAGGGGGGCTATTTATGATGTAATTATCGATTTGCGTCCAGATTCTCCTAGCTATTTATCTCATATAGGTATAGAGTTAACTGCTGAAAATCGTCTTGCTCTCTATATCCCAGATAGGTGTGCTCACGGTTTTCAAACTCTGAGCGATGAGACGGAGGTGATGTATCAAATGGGTGACTTTTATGCACCAGAATGTGCTGGCGGGTATCGCTATGATGATCCAGCTTTTGGTATTGAATGGCCTCTATCTGTGACTGAAATTTCGGATAAAGATCGGGCTTGGAGTTTATTTGAATCGAAAAAATTGTAACGCCTACGGTAATGTAAGACTTTTAAGATCAATTTAAAAATATATAATATAGTTGCTGAGTAAATATAGGATTAGGAGCGCACAGAGGCGCACAGACACAGAAAATCAGAATTTGAAAAATTAAATTTTGAGTTTCATACTTAACACTGTGTTCAAACTTTGTTACAGCAGATGAGGGCGAAGTGAATACAATTTATTTTGATTCGATTTTTAGTGATGAAATCAGACGCAAGTATCTTTATAATGGACAAGTGTTTGTCTTTTCTCCTTGCGCCAGTGCGATCGCTCTATGTAATTTTGCTCGCGGTATGCTTGAAGAAGCATTTGCCCCTTTAGATCCCAGAGAAGCACAACATAGCCTGCCTGTAGAGAAATATGTAGAGATTTTAGCACAACTCAAGCCAGCTTTTATCCATCACCCTGAATCTAAACAACTGATTCAAGGTATCTTGAAAGAAAGTGGATGTGACTTGAACAAAACCTATTTCGATGTACCTCGCCTGAGAACAGCAACCAGCGATCGCTATCTGACTGCTGGTATTGCTTACGCTTTCCATCCTCATCGTGACACCTGGTACTCTGCTCCTCAGTGCCAGATCAACTGGTGGATTCCTGTCTACGATATTACCCCAGAGAATGCGATGGCATTCCATCCGCGCTACTGGAGTCAAGCAGTTAAGAATAGCTCAAGAGATTATAACTACGCTCAGTGGATTAAAGAAAGTCGCAAAAATGCAGCACAGCACATTAAAACAGATACGCGCAAGCAACCCCATGCGGAAGAAACTTTAGAAATGGAGCCGCAATTGCGCTTAATTACACAAGTCGGTGGCATGATTCTCTTTTCAGGAGCGCAGATGCACTCAACTATTCCCAACACATCAGGCTATACCCGTTTCAGTATTGACTTTAGAACCGTACATTTTGATGATGTCATAGCTCAAAAGGGTGCGCCAAATATTGATTCAGCTTGTACAGGAAGTTCTTTAGGCGACTTCTTACGAGGCACTGACTTCTACCCAATTACTGACACATTGTTGTTGTCTACAACAAACAATCTCCTGTAAAATAACTTTTGTTTTCCAAACTCCAGTGTGTGAGCAATAAATGGTGAACTATGTTGAAAAATTGTCTGGACGAACAATACTGATTACAGGTGCTAGCGGATTTCTCGGATCTCATTTAGTCCGTCATTTATGCCACAATGGTGCAGAAGTACATGCTGTTTCTCGCAGTTTTCATACTTCTGATATCAGCTGCTTGCGATGGTGGCACGGTGACATGGAAGACATTAAGTTTGTTCAAAATCTTTTCCACAGTATTAAGCCTGACGTAATCTTCCATCTATCCGGTCTTGTGACAGCAGTTCCTAATCTAGAATTTATATTGCCTACCTTTCACAGTTTACTGACTAGTACTATTAACTTACTGACGGTAGCTGCCGAAATTGGCTGTAGTCGCATTGTGTTAATAGCTTCTTTAGAGGAACCAGAACAAGATCGTCCTGAAGTAGTTCCTTCTTCTCCTTACGCTATTGCTAAATTTGCTAGTAGTACTTATGGTCGGATGTTCCATCGACTCTATCAGACACCTGTAGTTCTTGTTAGACCCTTTATGACCTATGGGCCAGGGCAAAATGTGTATAAGATCGTTCCTTCTGTTATTCTTTCCTTGTTGCAAGGGCAAGCTCCAAAACTTAGTAGTGGAAAACGTCAAGTTGATTGGATTTATATCGATGATGTGATTGCAGGACTTCTCGCTGCAATACAAGTTCCTAATATAGAAGGTTGTACATTCGACTTAGGTTCGGGAGAACTAGTACCCATTCATGCAGTTGTGTCCCAGCTTGTTAATCTGGTCAACCCTCAAATCCAGCCACTATTTGGTGCTTTACCTGAGCGGCCGATGGAAAGAATAAGAGTAGCTGATACAGCTTATACATACGATAAACTCGGTTGGCAACCTTCAATTCCTTTAAAGAAGGGCTTAGAATTGACTGTAAATTGGTATACAAAATATCAACAAAAGATTGAATACACCAGTTAACAAGGATTCTACTTATGGTTGCAGATAGACTTCAGAATAGTAATTTAGTTGAACTAAAAAGTTCTCTTAATTTAAAGGATATCAGTCGAGAAATTTACCAACTAATTACTGATTTATATCCCATTTGCCGTAGTATTACAGGTAATGGTTTTCGAGAAACTTTAAAAGTTCTCCAGCAGTATATTCCTTTATCAGTTCATGAAGTGCCGACAGGAACAGAGGTATTTGATTGGACAGTCCCTAATGAATGGAATATTAAAGATGCCTATATTAAAAACTCTCAAGGCGAAAAAATTGTAGATTTTACTAATTCAAACTTGCACGTTGTTAACTATAGTATTCCCATACATCAAAAATTATCTCTTCAAGAACTTAAATCACATCTATTTACACTTATCGATTATCCTAATTGGATTCCTTATCGAACTTCATATTACAAGGAAAGTTGGGGTTTTTGCCTGACTCACAATCAGTATTTGCAACTAGAAGATGAAGAATATGAAGTATGTATTGATTCTTCTCTAAAACCAGGTTATTTGAGTTATGGTGAGTATTATATTCCAGGGGACAGTACTGATGAAGTCTTAATTTCTTGCCATGCCTGTCATCCTTCACTGTGTAATGATAATCTTTCGGGAATTGCGATCGCTACTTTTATCGCTAAATATTTAAGTCAAACTACACCAAGATATTCCTATCGATTTCTCTGGATTCCTGGAACCATTGGCTCAATTACATGGTTGGCTCTCAATGAAGCTAAAGTCAATAACATTAAACATGGCTTGGTATTAACTTGTTTAGGAGATTCAGGCAACTTTACTTACAAAAAAAGCCGTAGAGGTGACACTGAAATCGATAAAGTTGCTGCTTATGTACTCAAAAACTCAAAACAAGATCACAAAATTATAGATTTCTTCCCTTATGGCTATGATGAGCGACAATATTGCTCACCTGGATTTAATTTAGCTGTAGGTTGCTTCATGCGATCGCCTCATGGTAGTTTTCCTGAGTACCACACCTCAGCAGATGATTTAAATTTCGTTCAACCCCAATATCTTGCCGAGTCATTCTCTCAATGTAATTCGATATTGTATATCCTCAACAATAACAAAATCTACTACAACAAAAATCCCAAATGTGAGCCACAGTTAGGAAAAAGAGGAATATATCGGACAGTTGGTGGTAACAAAGATAGCGGGCTAAATGAAATGGCAATCTTGTGGGTTTTAAATTTATCTGACGGTCAGCATACTCTATTAGATATTGCAGAAAGGTCGGGAATGTCATTTGATGTGATTAAATCTGCTGCCGATACATTATCAACACATGACTTATTAACAATTAAAACCAACTAAGTTTGAAAAATATTGGGGTAATGAAATTCGCTACGACACAATCGTAGGCAAGTTCTTCTTACCAGGTAGTCTAAAAGAAAATCCAAGGTTTAAAACCCAATAGGCTTGGCTTTGTGAAAAATTGTAGGTTGCGTTAAGCAAAGCGCAACCCAACAAAGGCTCGAAAATATTGGGTTTTCTTCCTCAAACGTTACTTGCTAAGAAAGCGGGAACGCTAAAAGCGAACAAGTCGGGAAACCGCAAGAGCACAGTGGCTTCCCAACCTACACAGTTTAAGGTTTTTAGCGCTAACTGAACTGTATTGGTTTAAAACCCTTGGAGGTGGGTTTGATGTCTGTAGCAGCAAATTCTATTTGCTAGGGCTGCCAACTTTTTCTATGTTATTATCCTCAATTTTTCTGTGATAATACTTATTGTATATTGATATATTTAATGTTATTTTTACATTTTACTTGTAATTACTGCCTGGAAAATAGCTTAACTTTATAATCTAGAATATACTTCAATTCTTCACTATTGCTTGGAAAAACATCCTATTTAACTTCATGATTACTTCAAATAAATGTCATTACTTATACCATTGTAAGAGCAGTTTAGATGATTGATATTAGAGAAGTAGTTTCAAAACATACCTTATCTAGTACATGAATAAAAAATGGGCTGTTAAACGACTTACAATTAATCTCACATCAGGTGAGGCACAGAAGCTTGAACAATACTGTTCAACAACGGGGAGACCAGCAACTGATGTAATTCGGGAGTTAATTCGCTCTCTTTATCCTAAAGATGAAAAAGCTTCTGAAACCTCGTGAATCAGACTGCAAAAAAATCAAACAGGATAGGTACATCTTAATTTGTCAGTGAAATATACTGCTTAACAGTTATCAGCTAACAGTGAATCCCTATAACTAAAGTTAGGGAATTTAAATAAGAATACTCTTTTACAAAGTTCAGAGCCAAGGAAATCTTCGCTCTGACTTTTGCTTTGGATATAAGTAGATGGGCGTAAATATTTATCGTTAGAATAAGGCAGGATAGCGCAGCGTAAAGGCTTCTCCTGACAGAGACGCTTTGCGAACGCCAACGGCATGGCTTCTCTACGAGACGCTACGCATAGCTTGCTTCTCCGAAGGGGTACGCTTAGAGCGAGTCCACGAGCATCGGCAGAAGGCAGTAGGCAGTCCCGATCAAAAAATTTCATCACCAAGCATGAAAATGCCAACCGAGATTTATCTATATAGATACTCATCGAAGAAGCATTTTCACGTCAGGAGGGAAGAGGGTTTTAGCCTCATTTCTGGTCGAGCGCATTGAAGTTTTGGGCAGTACAGTTTTTAAAGCAGAACAGTTTGCCGCTGTCACGGCGCCCTTTGTAGGACGAGAACTGACATTTGCACAGCGCCAGTTCAGCCAAACTGAGTTAGGTATTGATAAATTGACATTGGCAAAGGCTGGAATGTCAATGGCAAAAATCCATCACCAAGTACGCTTGTTAGTACTGGGTTGGGGCTGTTGTGGAAATAGAGCGATAAATTCTCAGCTAGGCTTGGGGCATTCCCCTGATATCAGTAGACGATGAAAAGCGATCGTTTCAGGAAAATGGACTGTATTTTTCAGTGAGTTATTCAGCGTTTTGAGGGAAGCGATCGCCGAGTTGATGGTTCAAGACCATACCGTTTTGGGCAACCTAATATACAAGGTATAAATAAAGGCTTGGCAATGACAACAACCTCCATTCGCTTGGGTCTATGCAGTAGAATAGTGCCGTTGATGGTAATGCCACTTTGGTGCAGCTCTGTGAGTGCTCAGGTAACTTCCGATGGCAGCTTGAATACTACTGTCTCCCAAAGCGGTAAAAACTTCACCATTACTAACGGTAGTGCCGCCAACAGTAACTTATTTCATAGTTTCCAGGAGTTTTCGGTTCCCACTGGCGGTTCAGCTACTTTTGATTTAGCGAATACGCCCAACATTTCCAACATCTTTAGCCGTGTTACTGGCGGTAATATCTCTAACATTGATGGCTTGATTCAGACGATTAACGCCAAAAACCCTGTTAGTCTCTTCTTGATCAACCCTAGTGGGATAATCTTTGGAGCCAATGCTCAACTGAACATTGGGAGTTCGTTTATTGGTACAACTGCCAGTAGTATTAAATTTGCCGATGGCGCTGAGTTTAATGTAATTAATTTTAAATCTGCCCCGTTGTTAAGTATTAATGTTCCTATTGGGTTGCAACTGGGTAACAATCCCGCACCCATCAACATTCAGGGCACAGGACACTCTTTAATTAATTTCAGTGGACCGGCTTTGGTTCCTCCGATTCCCAGTTCTACAAAACTCCAGGTACAGCTGGGAAACACCCTAGCTTTGGTGGGTGGCGACCTACATCTAAATGGGGCAATCCTGACCGCCGAAAGAGGACGAGTTGAATTGGGTAGTTTAAGCGGTGCAGGATTGGTCAATCTGATACCAACCCTACATGGCTATACACTGGGATATGGGGATGTGCAAAGCTTTGGCGATATTCAGCTAGCACAGCGATCGCTATTAGATATCAGCGGCGTGAATGCAGGTTCCGTTCAAATTCAGGGTAGGCAAATTCAATTCACCGATGGCTCTTTGGTACTGGCGCAAAATTTTGGCAATCTCCCTGGTGGTGACATTCGCCTCCAGGCTACAGAGTCCATCGATCTGATTGGCAAAACAGCTGATGGCACAATTCACAGCGGAGTGCGTAGTGTTGCTCTGGGTGTTGGAGCTAGTGGGAATATCAGCGTGATTACTCCCAGGCTTACCATCAATCGGGGAGCGGGGTTAAATAGCATAACTCTTGGAGCAGCTACCAGTGGCAATATTTACATCAATGCAACCGCCATTGAACTGTCAGGCTTTTCAGTCACTAATCCTGCTGACGTGACCACAATTAACACTACTACACTAGGCACCGGAAATGCTGGTGATGTTTTCGTCAATGGTAATAGTCTACTAATATCAAGCGGAGCCTCACTATCTTCGGCTACCTTTAGCAGTGGTTCTAGTGGAAAAGTGACGATTCGCAACGCCAACACCACGGTGATGGGAGAAAGTCCCTCTGGAATTTATAGCAACATTAGCTCAACTACATTTGCAACCGGAAGTGCCAAAACTTTGACCCTGGATACTGCTAAATTGCAAATTCTGGATGGGGGAGCAGTTGCCACTACCTCATTTTTTGCAGGTAATGGGGGAGATTTGAGCATCAACGCTACTGAATCGATCGTCATCAGTGGTCAAGGTCGGGCGACCAATAGTAGCATTAACGCTTCCAGTATCCGACTTGATCCGTCATTGCGGAAACGATTTGGTCTGCCAGATATGTTAACAGCGAATGCCGGCACTGTGAGCATTACCACACCGAACCTAACGCTGACAAATGGCGGGACAGTCAGTGTTACTAGTCAAGGTAGTGGAAATAGTGGCAATATTAATATCACAAGCGATCGCATCCAATTGCAAAATCAAGGCTTAATCCAAGCACAGACAGAATCTGGTAATGGTGGCAACATCAGCTTACAAGTTGGTAAATTGTTGCTGATGCGCGATCACAGCAATATTACTGCCACAGCAGGCGGTAATGGTAATGGGGGTAACATCAATATCAATGCACCGATCATCGCTGGATTAAAAAACAGCAACATTATTGCTAATGCCGTGAAAGGTCGGGGGGGTAATATTCAAATCGCCACACAAGGGCTTTTCGGACTGAAGTTTCGTCCTCAACTGACACCAGACAATGACATCACTGCTAGTTCCGAATTTGGGGTTAGCGGCACGGTTCAAGTCAATACTATTGGCGTCGATCCAAATTCTGGTTTAGTAGAACTGCCAGCAAATGTTACAGATCCATCTGAGCAAATTGCCACAGGTTGTTCGGATACTCAAGGCAGTCGCTTTGTGGCAACGGGACGGGGTGGTGTGCCGCAAAATCCCAATCAGCAAGTAACGAGCGACCGCACTTGGTCTGATATCCGCGACCTCAGAGCATACCGCAAAACTGGTAATGTCACTGCCCAAACGCCTACATCACCAGAGGTTATCGTCGAAGCCACTTCCTGGCATCACAACGCTAATGGCCAAATTGAGTTAGTTGCAGCACCATCTCCCGCAAATATACAGCCTCAATTAACTTGTGCTGTGGTTCCTAGAAGTTAATTTGCTCCAGGAATTTAAACATAGTAGCCATTGCAATTACTTTACTAAATAAACTCTTAAACCATCAGTAACTACCTGTGACTTTTCAAATTAAAAAATGTCGTTGGCTATATATTAGTTTGAGTATTTTGAGCTTGTGTTTGGCAGTGACAGTAACACCTGCAAAAGCATTTGTGCAAGTACCGACAACTTCTACCCTGAATGTGTCAGCATCTACTCAACCTAACAATTGGCTGGAACAGGGACGGAACCTCTACCGTTCAGGACGCTTTGCAGAAGCAGTGACGATTTGGCAAACGGCAGCACAACAGTATCATACCCAAGGTGATCGCCTGAACGAAGCTTTAAGTTTAAGTTACCTCTCACTGGCACAACAGGAACTTAATCAATGGCAAGCAGCCCAACAGTCTATTGAGCAAAGTCTGAAACTATTGCAAACCTCTTCTGCTGATGCAATTCTTTGGGCACAAGCACTTAATACCCAAGCAAATTTGCAATTGCACACTGGCAAAGCTGAAATCGCACTTGCAAGTTGGCAACAAGCTCAAAAATTTTATGACCAAGCAGGCGATAAAATGGGAAGCTTGGGTAGTCAAATCAACCAGGCACAAGCTTTACAAACTTTGGGATTTTACCGCCGTTCTAAACAACAGTTAGAGGTACTGACTCAAAAACTCCAAGGGATGCCGGATAATGAAATCAAAGTCAGTGGACTGCGATCACTTGGTTTAGCTCTGCAAATAACTGGTGACTCTAGTAAAAGTCAACAGATTTTAGAGCAAAGTTTAGCGATCGCTCGCCAAATTTCAGCCCAACCCCAGTTAAGTTCTATTTTGATCGGACTGGGCCAAACTGCTGTTGACTTGCAAGATCCAAAAGCTGCATTAGATTACTTTGAACAGGCTCAACTCTTAACAACTAACCCAAGCGATCGATTACAAGCGCGTTTAGCTCAGTTCAAACTTTTCCTCAATTACGACAAACTAGAGTTTGTTAACTCACTCGCACCTCAACTACTCCAAGAACTCCGGGAACTGTCCCCCAGTCACACCTCACTCTACGCAGCAATCAATTTTGTTGCTACCCTCAATTACCAGTCAAATTCTCACCCAATCCTACCCCTAAAAGATTTGGCGCAACTGATGGCAATCACAGTCAAATCTGCACAGCAAATCCAGGATACTCAAGCTGAAGCTCATGCACTACATCAGTGGGGAAAACTCTATCTTCGTACACAGCAGTTATCACAAGCACAAGAGTTAACTCAGAAATCCCTTAACATTGCCCGCCAACTCCAAGCTAACGATATCATTGCTCAATCTGCTCGGCAGGTGGGACAGTTGTATAAACAACAAGGCGATCGCTCAAAAGCAATTACCGCCTATACAGAAGCAGTCAATGCTTTAAAGGTACTGCGGGGAGATTTGGTAGCTATTAACCCTGATGTCCAGTTCTCTTTTCGCACCAGTGTGGAGCCGGTCTACCGGGAACTGGTTGATTTACTTTTAGAGGAGCGACCGAGTCAAGCAGAACTGATACAAGCTCGTGAATTGATTGAGGGACTGCAAATTGCGGAACTGGATAACTTTTTTCGGGAAGCCTGTTTAGATAGAACTCAACAGATTGATCAAATCGATCCCACTGCAACCGTCATTTATCCGATCGTCCTACCAGATCGTTTAACAGTAATTCTTTCCAAAGCAGGGCAACCACTCCGTTCCTATGTTATTCACAAATCTCAAGCTGAAATTGAGCAGACTCTAGACAATTTTTTGGTTGCTCTTAACCCTGTCTCAGATTCCAAAGACCGGGATCGATTGTCCCAACAGATTTATGATTGGTTAATTCGCCCAGAAGAAGCAGATCGAGCATTCATTGATACCAAGACATTGGTGTTTGTTTTAGATGGTCGATTGCGGAACATTCCCATAGCAGCTCTTTTTGATGGTAAGCAATATCTGATTGAGAAATATGCTGTGGCGCTCTCACCAGGATTGCAACTGATGGCAACGCGATCGCTTCATCAAAACCACATCAATGCGATCGTCGGTGGCATTAGCCAATCTCGCGCTGGTTTTAGTGCTTTACCCGCCGTGGAATCAGAAGTGAAACAAATCTCCAAGGCAGTATCTTCCTCTGTGTTGCTGAATCAGGAATTCACCAGTCAAGCCGTTGCTAAACGTGTGAAATCTAGTAGTGCAAGTATTGTTCACCTAGCAACCCACGGACAGTTTAGTTCCCGACTCGAAGACACCTTCTTGCTCACTTGGGATGGAGAAGTCAATGTTAAAGAGTTATCTGAACTCCTGAAAAATCGGGGTAGCGATCCATCAAAAGCGATCGAACTGTTGGTACTAAGTGCCTGCGATACAGCAGCAGGAGATGATCGCGCCGTCCTAGGACTAGCGGGTTTAGCTGTCAAATCCGGTGCTCGCTCAACTATCGCTACGCTATGGCCCGTCAAAGATCGGGCAGCTGCGATGCTAATGACTCGCTTCTATGACCAACTGCGACAACCCAAAATTACTAAAGCCGAAGCACTAAGACAAGCACAAATTAGCCTAATTCGCCAAACTGATTTCCACGAACCGTTCTTTTGGTCTGGCTTTGTTTTGATCGGCAACTGGATTTAGCTAAGTAATATAACGGAGTTAATCGCAGACAAATTAGGCTATTTTTTACATTGTTTTAACTCAAGCTCGCTTATACTGCAAGTAGAAGTTCTCTGACTTTACTATTACTTATACTTATTCTCTGAGCTTCTGACCATAGTCGAAAAAACGTATTTTGTTTGTATCACATTTCAATGACATAAGGAAAAACATCATGAAACGTCAATATTTAGCTAGTACATTGAGCGTTATCGCTCTGATCGCTAGCAATGCATGGACAAGTGCTCATGCTGTTACATTTACCCCACCCGCCAACAGTGGCTCTCCCAGACAGGCAACTGGAGGAGCTTCTCGCGGTAGTATGTTTACACCTACTGTCGGTAAAGGTACGCCCAGACAGGCGACTGGAGGAGCTTCTCGCGGCAACCTCTTTACTCCTGCCGCCGGCAAAGGCGCTCCCCAACAAGCAAGTGCGGGTGCTTCTCGCGTTGGTACTTACTACTTGAATCCAGCGACTACAAGTACAACACAACCAGCAGCGCTAATTGCCCTCTTGCCTCAAAACTTCTATGGCACAACAGTATCAGAACGTCCCACAATATTGGTGTATCTCCCGGCTTCCAATGCCCAGGAAGCAGTATTCAGCCTCAAGGATGAAGCTGGCAATATGCAATATCAGATGAACATTTCAGTTGCAGGGAGAACTGGGATAATCGCGATCAAATTACCAGCTAATGCCCCCGCTTTAGCTGTTGGTAAAAACTATCAATGGTTTCTAGCACTCAAAGTAGATGGGCAACTCAGTCCAAGTACGCCCTACGTCGATGGTTGGGTTCAGCGTATCCAGCCCAGCGCTGAGTTGGCAACAGCAATCCAAGAGCAAGACGCTCTGAAGCAGGCTACTGTTTTGGGTAAAAACGGTGTTTGGTATGACTGTGTGGCAACACTTGCATCGGTATACACCGCTCAACCTAACAATGCAACTCTCCGCAAACAATGGGAAGAACTTCTATCCTCAGTAAGTTTGAAGGAGATTGCAACAGCGAACTTATTAGCATCTACTAACTAATGGCAGTTTGGGCATTGGGCATTGGGTTAAGAGTAATTGTGCCCCTGTTCTTTCTTCCATCCAGTCCCCATTACCCCTTATTTTCAGAGGGAACGCCGAGTTCCATAATCCCCATTTATATAGTACAAATATGTGGCGCAAATTCCGGGCTTTTGTCCAACGCACTCGCAGCGTTTTGATTATTACTCCTAGCGTTGCCTTGATGGTTATGGTTGGGCAATCGTCGGGACTTTTCAATTTACCGGAATGGAAAATTCGTGATGAATGGGTTCGTCAGCGATCGCCTGTGGCGATCGCTGATGAAATTGTGATTGTCACAATCGATGAGCGCGATATCCAATCGGTGCGTAAATGGCCAGTTCCAGACTGGGCGCTAGCACAATTACTAGAAAAAATTCGAGCGCAGCAGCCTAGAGCCATTGGCTTGGATCTCTATCGAGATTTACCGGAAGGAAACGGACACGAGCAACTTGTTCAAGTTTTTCGCAACACTCCTAATTTGATCGGAGTTGAGAAAATTACTGGCGAACGCGTCAATCCCCCGCCGGAATTGAAAAAACAGGATCAAGTAGGATTAGCAGATTTAGTGTTAGATGGCGATCGCTTTGTACGTCGCGCCCTCCTGACAGCTGAAGATGCCAAAGAGAACAACACCATTAAAGCCGGACTAGCAACCCTTGTAGCCCTAAAGTACCTCGAATCTGAAAAAATTAGCTTAGAAAGCATTGACCCCCAAAAACAAAAGTTTCGGTTGGGTAAAGAAATTTACCTGCCACTGCAAAATCAAGAAGCAGGTTATACCGATGCCGATTTGGGAGGTTATCAAATTCTGCTCAATTGGCATGGAACAGATGCCGCATTTCGGACAGTTGCGATGCGCGATGTGTTAGCAGGTAGAATTCCAGCAGATTTGATGCGCGAGCGCATGGTATTTATTGGGTCAATTGCCTCCAGTACCAATGATTTCTTCAGCACACCCTTCTCTTCTTGGATATCTACTCAAAAACCGACTCCAGGTGTGGTTGTTCATGCCAATATTGCTCATCAATTAGTACGAGGAGCAAAAACAGGAAAAGCCAGTCTGCACGCTTTTTCTGGCATTTATTTATCACTTTGGATTGTATTGTGGTCTGTCATTGGTTCTACAGGTAGTTGGTTGTTATCCAGTAGTAAGCTGCGGATTCCCGGCGGCAAAATTCTTTGGGCAACAGTAGGCATCAGTGGAGCCTGTATATTGTGTGGGTATGGGATGTTTTTGTATGGTATTTTAATTCCGGTAACACCCGCCTTAGCCGCGTTTATTGGTAGTGTGATTGCAACAACCAATGCCTATAAACATCGGAAGTTAGAAGAAACAAATCGCCAACTGGAAATTGCCAACAGTAAACTATTAGATTATTCCAAAACCCTAGAGACGAAAGTCGAAGAACGAACTCATGAATTAGTTGAGGCAAAGCAAGCTGCCGATGCTGCCAATCAGGCCAAGAGTGAGTTTCTCGCCAATATGAGCCATGAACTACGCACACCTCTAAATGGCATTCTTGGTTTTGCCCAGCTATTAAAAGGAGCGCCAAACATGACAGCTAAAAACCTAGAAGGAGTCAGCATTATTTCTCAATGCGGCTCGCATCTTTTGATGCTGATCGATGACATTCTCGATCTCTCGAAGATAGAAGCGAGGAAATTGGATTTAGTTGTCACTAGCGTCCATCTGCCAAGTTTCTTACATGGTGTAACTGAGATTTGTGGTATCCGAGCTGAACAAAAAGGGATTGGATTTAATATCTTAATTAGCGATCGCCTACCACTTGCCATTGAAGTCGATGAAAAACGGCTGCGGCAAGTATTAATTAACTTACTGGGTAACGCGATCAAATTTACAGATAATGGGAGCGTAATTTTCCAAGTAGAGTTATTAGAGACTGAGCAAGAGTCTTCCCCATCTCCAATCGCCAAGATTCGTTTTCAGATTGAAGATACTGGTATTGGAATGTCACCACACCAATTGGAGAAAATCTTTTTGCCCTTTGAGCAAGTGGGTGAAGCAGGACAGCGATCTGAAGGTACTGGCTTGGGATTGGCGATTAGCCAAAGAATTGCGGCATTGATGGAGAGCCAAATTCAAGTGCAGAGTCATCTGGGCGAAGGAAGTCTGTTTTGGCTAGATTTGACAGTACCAGTACCACTCGATCATGACTGGTATAGAAAAGCAATTGTCCCAACACCCCAGAAAATTACCGGGATTCGGGGTAACGCGCCTCAGATTCTAATCGTCGATGATGATCACAACCACTGTTCTATGTTGACCAATCTACTGCAAGAAATTGGCTGTCGAACCCTAGAAGCAACCGATGGCAAACATGGGCTACAGGTGGCAATTGAACACAATCCAGATGTGATTCTGCTCGATTTAGCCATGCCCAATATGGATGGTTTTGAGTTAATGGTTCACCTGCAAGCGAATCCACAAACCTGTTCTATTCCAATTATCGTCTCTAGTGCCAGCGTCTTTGAGTCAAATCGTCAGCGGAGTTTAGAGGCAGGGGCAACAGCATTCCTACCCAAACCTCTCCAGATTGAGGAACTACTCAATAGACTGCGATCGCTGTTGGGAGTGGAATGGATGTATGCCGAATCTTCACCTCCTAAAGATGAGCAGATCGGTGCTAGTGAATGGGTACTACCATCCCAAGATGTTTTGCAACAACTCTATCATTTGGCAATGATGGGAGATATCTCGACGATTGAAGGAATGTTAAAAGAACTAATTGAGCAAAATAGTCAACTAGCTCCCTTTGCAGCAGAGTTAAGCAAACTCACTGCCAATTTCCAAACTGGAAAAATCCGTAAGTTACTCAAATCATTTGTCACAACGGAGTTACATCCATGATTGCTGTTCCTCTCTCGAAACCCATACATATTCTATTAGTGGATGACAATCCAAACAATCTCAAGGTGTTATCTGAAGCGATTCAGAGGTGTGGCTGGAAAGCCCTGATGGCAACAGATGGAGAGTCAGCGATTGAACAAACAGAATATGCTCATCCCGATCTGATTCTGTTGGATGTAATGATGGCAGGTATTGATGGATTTGAAACTTGTCGCAGACTGAAAACCAATCCCATTACTCAGAATATTCCAGTAATTTTCATGACTGCTCTATCCGATTCTACAGACAAGGTGGCCGGACTGGAAATAGGTGCGGTTGACTATATTACCAAACCTTTCCAACAGGAAGAAGTCATTGCCCGTTTAAAATTACACCTAAAAATTTCCCATCTCACCCGCACATTAGAAGAACGGGTGCAAGAACGCACTACAGAATTAACTCAATCTTTACAGGAGTTACAGCAAACTCAACTACAAATGATCCAGAGTGAGAAAATGTCCACTTTAGGGCAGATGGTTGCAGGTATTGGTCATGAAATTAATAATCCGGTTGGTTTTGTTGGCGGAAATTTATTTTATATTGAGGAATATGTAAATAATCTGCTTCGCCTGGTGAACCTGCAACGGCAGAAGCTACCGCAGCCAGACCCGGAAATTGAAAAGCTTGTTAAAGAAATCGACTTGGAGTATCTGGCAGAGGATCTACCGAAACTACTGGTATCAATGCACCAGGGAATTACCCGTCTTAAAGAGATCAGTCTCTCTCTAAGAACTTTTACTCGCGCAGATATTTCATCTCAGGTGGAGTTTCAGATTCACGAAGGAATAGATAGCACCTTAATGCTATTGAAACATCGACTCAAAGGCAATGGTGATCGCACTAAGATCCAGGTTGTCACACAATACGGTGAGTTACCTCCCATCAGTTGCTATCCCGGACAACTGAACCAGGTATTCATGAATATCATTGCCAATGCCATTGATGCATTTGATGAACTCCATCAAAATCATTCCGATCAAGAGATTGCTGCTTCTTTGAACATCATCACTATCACGACATCGGTTGATTCCCAACAACAAACCGTCACAATTTGCATCCAAGATAACGGCCCCGGTATGCTTACTGAGGTGCAATCTCGAATTTTTGAGCAATCTTTCACAACCAAGCCCGTAGGTAAGGGAACTGGGCTGGGATTAGCGATCAGCTACCAAATTATTGTTGACAAACACAACGGACAAGTCAACTGCTTGTCAGTACCTGGTGAAGGGACAAAATTTATTATTACTCTACCTATGTAATATAAAATACATTTTATTATCAAAAATTCCGCAACTCTACATAACTACACTCGATTTAGCCTATAACCTGAGTAAAACTTTACCTCCAAGCTTTGATGTGCCAGGAATTTTCTCAAAAAGCTTCATGACATCTGCGTCAGAGCGAGGTAAGTCTCCCACCCGAACACCAGCACGATATCTCAGTCTATTTGCAATCTTGGGCATTTCTTGGGCTAATTCGGCAGCTGTCTTTGGTAAATTTTGCAAAGCATCAGCCATAACTGTGTTCTTGATTCCATCAACTACCTCATTCATCCCGACTTGATATTTCGAGTTCCTACTCAAACTGCGAGTTTTTAAGCTCTAACTGATGATTCGGGAACAGAATGCCAATCAGTATGGAAATATTCCATGTCCTTCTGTTCTTTTATCACCACTGTATAAGCCATCCCACCACCTTTTGCCACCAGCAACAAAATTAGCCAATGGAATTTGATTACCATGCGGGTCTTTGATGATAAAGTCATCAAACCAAAGACAAATATCAAGGTGTTTATCATTTCCTTCTTGAAATAAAGTGATAGAATGGCTCAAACCTTCTGGCTCCCACAAGCAGTCTACACTTAAGCGATCAGCCCACCGTGAGAAATCCTTTTGATGAATATCGAAGAACTCCCAACCATAAATGGGCTGCCCTCTAAAATTCTGAACCACACGAAGCAATTGGTCAATGGTAAAGGGAACGACTTGAGCTGTGTCATCATCCCATCTCCCCAGTCTTAAAGAAGCTGCAATACGTCCTATAGGTGCAAATATAAACTGCACTCTCGAATCTTCTGGCGGATTGCCTTGTTCAGGAAGCGTTAGAACCTCAAATGTAGCTGCGGCTACTCTATGTTGGTCAGAGACTTCAAAACCAAGCACAGTTGCTTCATTCAATGCAACACTCAATCCATCGATGTCTTCTTGTGTCAATTTCATTGTTCTATAAAATATCTTTAATTGAAACGTTATGGGGATAATTATAAAGTGTTGAAAAAGTTATTTTTATATCACAAATGGATACCAAGTTTATCCATATTTTATTGATGATAGAGACTAGATTGTCAAGAAAACATATATGATACGGATTGAAGGAGAAAATACAAGATTAAGGCATTATCTGGTTCGTCTTCATCGTTAAGATATTATGTTATTCGCGCGTTAGAAGAAATGCTTAGGTTTTCAATTAAATGGTGATATTATTTATAACTCTTGAAACTTCGACTTCTGAACTCGAAGGCCAGAGCTTGGAACTCGAAACTTTGAGATGGGAACGTGAACTTTCAAGTTCTACACTCAAACACCGAGCTTCTAAGCTCTAACTTTCAACCTTTTAGGTAAAATTGCCGAGAGATTTTCTCCACTATTGATGCTTATGGCTGCACTTTTCCAGATTTACAGACGAAATTGCGCCTTGATCAATTTTTAGTTTCTACCTTTGAAAGAGTTTAGCCATTCTTGAACTTGCTCGCGGGCAATATCGCGCCCTCCAAGACCAAAAGCTAGGGCAATAGCAACTGCGATCGCACCTAGTAAAAGTCCAAAAGCTAAATTTACAATATCACTGGCAACTCCAATCTGTTGCAGTGCCATTGCCGAGACTAAGGCAATAATTGCAATCCGCGCCACTTGTCCCAAAATCTGGGCCTGACGTTCGCCGGAACTGGTAATGATATTAAAAGCTAGATTTGCTAGGAATAAGCCAATGGCAAAGATCACCAATCCTGCCAAAATCCGCCCGAATATAATCACAATACCAGACACTAATGCTGTCAGAGCTGGAATATTCAAGATATTCACCGCCGCCACTGTGGCAAACAGCATGATACCCACTAAGGCAATAATGCCTACAATTTCCGATGGAGTACGGGTTGGAGTAGGCTCAACTGTTGGTTCTGTTGAAATGACGATTCGTCTACTGGGTGTTGTCAGACCCAAAATAGTGAAAATGTTATTAAACCCTAAATTGGTGAGGATACTTGTAACCAAGTCCGCGATAAACCGCCCGACGAAATAGGCAACAATCAAAATTGCCACGGCTGTAAAGATGGCAGGTAGGGCGTTGAGAACCTGTTGCAGCATAGCGATCGCAGGTATTGATATCGCATCAATTCGCAAGGCATTCAGCGCTGCGATCGCTACAGTAATCAAAATCAAAACATAAACAATTGTGCCGATAATACTCGATAGAGGTTGCACTCCTGCACTTGCAGATAATCCCAACCGACTACCTAAATAGTCAAGACCAGTTGTTGCCAGCAAGTTCGTTACAATCCGCCGTACTACATTAGCGATAAACCAGCCAACTACAGCAATCAAGATCGCCGCTAAAATATTCGGCAGAATTAGCAGAACTTCTGTAATTAGAGCTTGTACTGGTTGTAGAGCCTGCCTGAGTCCGAGAGTGTCTAAAACTGGGGCGAGAAACAGTAAAAATATAAACCAATACAGAGCATTGCCTATCGTCTCACTCAAAGACAGCTGATTCAGGCTGGGTGCTCTGTCTTCTGGTTCTGGATTCAAACGCTCATCTAGATTAAATGCCTGTAATGAACGTATAGTGATAAGCTTCACAATGGTCGCCAAAAACCAGGCTGTTACTAAAAGGATTCCTGCACCAACCAACTTTGGCAAAAAGCCAATAAGTTGATTGAGAAAATTATTCAGGGGTTGAGAGGCTATTTCCAGATCCAACGTCTGTAAAACAGCTACCGCAGTTAACAGGATAATGCTCCAAAAAACTAAGCTGGAAATTAATTTCTCCACTTGAGGAACATCTTGACGACCCGTTATCCCAGAAGCAATGCGGTTATCTATGTTTGTGCGCTTGAGGATTCCTTGCGTCAGTGCCGCTGCGATCGCTGCAATCAGCCAACCTACTAGTAAGATTGCTACCGCCCCTAAAAGACGAGGCGTAAACAGAATCAACTGTTGTACAATTCCTTGCACATCAGCAATTCCTTGATTCACTGCTGGTTGTATTGGTTGCAGGCTGGGCGATTGTGCCAAAAATTCCTGCACTCTCGTGGACAAAGCAACTCCTATCACCTGGGTTACTCCTTGCCAAGTTGTATTCATGGTTTTCGGGAATTAAGCTTAAGTATTGGCCGCAAACACTAAGTCAGTGTTTTGCCTATCAATTTACCAGTAAAAACATACATATTTACTCATATTTGATTTAATATACGAGCACTGGCCAAACAGGGCATAGAGAAGAGATAAGGTAGATCAAGAAGAGGGGAAAGACAAGGAGAGAAGTCTGAGCGCCGGCTTCCGGCGTTGGCGTAGCCCGCCGTAGGCATCAGAACTTCGGAGAGAGACTTATTCAATAATTCCCCTTTGTCCCCCTTGTCCTCCTTGTCTCCTCTGCTTCCCTGCTCCCTCATCTCCCACTTTGCTGAATTTTGCGTTACTCTAATTGCAGCAACAGCACCAGAGATGTGGAATGTCCCAAGTTTTGTCACAATCGATTCAAATTGATGCTACAGCTACGGTGGTGGAGCGCTGTATTAGCGATTTAGCTCTCATGCATCGCTGGCTCAACCCCGTCCTGCGTTGCGAACCTGTGGGCAAAACTTGGAGTACCGATGTCGGTAGTGAAAGTCGTTTTATCATTCAAATTCCTCTACTCAAACCCACGTTGAATAGCGTAGTTGTAGAACGACAACCGGGTTTGGTAGTCTGGGAATTTCAAGGGTTTTTTCAAGGGCGCGATCGCTGGGAATGTCAACCCACAGAAAAGGGAACGCGCCTACTCAACTGCTTTGAGTACAATATCCCTAACCCTTTAGTTAGTTGGGGTTTTAACACCTTTGCTGCATCTTGGACAAAAGAAGATATGCAAGCCCAACTGCGCCGACTCAAACGAGTTGCAGAAGAACAACAACATAATTTGTAATTTGTAATTGGGCAAACAGGGCATGAAGAAGAGACAAGGTAGACAAGGAAGAGGGGGGAGACAAAGGAAGACTTGCTCAATAATTCCCCCTTGTCCTCCCTGCCCCTCTGCCCCCCTGCTCCCCCTGCCTCCCCTGCCTCTTCTGCTCCCTCATCCCTCACTCTCTACTCCCTATCCAATTCGGTAAGTAGCCGCCGAATCACAGATGCATCCTCGGCATCAGGAACTTTTGCTAAATAATTTTGTAAGTCGTCTAGGGCTTGGGGATAGTAACCGAGTTGATAGTAGATCAAACCGCGATCGCGTAATTCTAAAGTTAAACTAGGAAACAGCAACAAAATTCGTTCAACTGCTGCCAGCGTTTTTTCTAACTCTTGCTGTTTGAGGTAAATAAATTTTAAATTTGTCAACATCCGGGTCAAAAATTGCCGATTACTAACTACAGCTAAAAATTCTGGTTGTAGCGTTACAGGTTGCTGATAAAGTTGAGACAGTCGGTCTTCGCAATCTTGGGCAAAGATTATTTCACCGCCATTGAAAGCATCCACAAAAATCTCTATATCGGGAATATCTGGGCGGATCAAGAAATGCCCTGGCATCCCCACACCCACCATCGGGAAATCAATCCGTCTGGCAATTTCTAGGTAAACAAGTGCCAAGGTAATAGGAATCCCCAATCGGCGATCAATTACATCATTGAAAAAGCTGTTACGTGGGTCGTAATAGTCAATTTTATTACCAGAAAACTTTAAATCATCGTAGAGATATTGATTAATACTTTGAACTATCCGCAAAGGATATCGTGAGTCAGGCAGGCGTTCTTGAAGCTCCCACGCCATTGTATCAAGGGCATTGAGGTATTCCTCTGGGTCTAGGTTGGGATATTCTTCTTGTGCAATGTACAAAGCTGCCTTTGCTAGGTCAATGTGTTCGTCAGACTGCTGAATCTCCTGGTAAAAATATTGTCGTGCTGACGATAAATTCATAAGCTATTGCTCGGTGGAGGTGTGAAGATGAAGTGGGTAAACTTACACCAGTTTATTGTAACTATATTTATTTTAGCGCTGCATTAACACCATTTGACGGCAAAAGTTCCCAAACTTACGCAGCTTTGGATTTTTGATTTTTATCAACCCTATTATGGGTACAGGAGTAGTATAAAGCTGCTGTAAAAAACACCTCAGCTTTAAAAACTTTTGTTTAAGTATTTGCTAAAAAATATCTATGTAAGCCTGACTTTGGCTCAGTTTTTACTACTATTTAATTAAATTTCAGACTGAGAACGCTTGAAAAAGCGGTTACAGGAACCATCTGGGTTTCAAAGCTATGGTCAAATTCAACAATGGCTTAAATAGCATTGATCCAAAAATCAGCTGTGACGATATTGCCATTGCGATTAAACTGACCCCAGAGCTTATACTTTCCTGGTTGAGGAAAGCTAGTCATAAAATGAACCTGTCCAGCAGGGGTATTCTTTAGCGCGTGAGCATGAATATAATCTTCTGCTTTTAATGGGGTTGACTGGCGTAAGATGACTAAATGTCCTCTTTCTCCTAAGTATGGCCGCAAGTCTGTAAGCGGTTGATTATTACAAGCATCTTGTAATTTAAACATTAAAGCGACTTCTTTACCTGCTTTCACAGTAGGTTCAGAAACAGCGAGATTTACTTTAGTAACATTGAACGTTTTACTGCGATTTAGGTTAATTTCTGGGGCAGCAATACTATTTCCAGGAACTTGTGTTTTCAATACTGATACTTGTTCTGTTTGACCAGCAGGTTTGTAGTCACTAAAAAATGTGTAACTGCCTGCTTGTGGAAAACGTGCTGCAACTTCAAACTGCCCATTTTCTTTATATGTGGGATGAAGATGACTAAAAAACTGAAGATCATCACTGACAAGAATGAGGTGCATGAGCTTTTCTTGGAAAGTGTCAAAGTTGGCGATCGCTTTTCCATCTGAATCTTGAATGTCAATCACAATCGGAATACTTTTATTAGAGGTTATTTTACTAGTAACTTTGAGTTTTGCCTGAGTAAATGCTTTCTTCCCATCACCCGTGTCACTTATTGAATGTTCTCTATGATGGCTCCCACTCATTGAACGCTCCTCATGCTGATGTGTACTAATAGATATTGGCTTTTCTTCAGATTTAGGTAATAATGAGCAACTTTGAGCTAGTAACAAAGTGGTAGTTATCGCAATTGCATTTAGAAAATTATTCATTGCTTTTACTCCGTTATTTTTAATAACTTAAGTTCTAAACAACACTCAATTTTACTAGTGATACTATGCAAAAATTATCATTTGTGGTTGCTATAATCCAAGAACTTCATTTTTGGTGATAGTATCCGTACAAGCAAAAAAGCCAGTTTGGGAACCGTTAGTTGCAGCGTCATAGTGTTAAATTCCTTATTGGGAATAACTAATCTTCGGAAAATCATTGAGTATATATACAATTAATTTAATCAACTAAAATTAGTTTAATTTCTCCATCTGACTGGAGAGTCAAGAGGTATTTAAAAAATAATTAATTTATTTGTAAATGATTGATATTAATAGAAAATTAGCATATCAACATATTAAACTATGTTGATATGCTAATAAAAAATAAAATGAAAAGCTTGGTTGTTTAATTTCTTTCAATAATAGGACAAATTGTTTGTTCAGGATTTTCAGGTATTGTTTCCCAACTAGAAACTAATCCTGATAATTCTTGTCTCAAAATGAGTAATTGCTGAATTTGTTCATCAATGGCTGTTATCTTATCTTGCAGTTTAGCTTTTATATGTACGCAAGGTAATTCACCTCCGTCGTGAACATTCAAAAAATCTTTAATTTCTGATAAAGTCAATCCCAGACTTTGGGCACGTTTGATAAAATTCAAGCGAGCCAAAACATCAGAGTTAAATAATCTAAATCCACCCTCGGTTCTCCCTAATGACTTAAGTAGACCAAGTTCTTCATAATAGCGAATAGTTTTAATTGGTACACCACTAGACTTAGCAACATTACCAATGAGTTTTGGCGCTTCTTGGACTAACATAATTAGCTGCTCTCATGCTAGATAAATTTATTTACTTTATCTTAAACTCTCCAGTTAACTGGAGAGTCAAGTGAGAACAGAATCATCTTGCTAATTATTTGCTACTGGATTATGTAGCAGGCTTTACTTCCATAACACCACGATACATTAAGCTGCTATGAAAGCCTAAATTTCTTCCACCGTCATTTTGATACCTGCTGCGCCTGATACTAATAGGACGTGAGTTCTATGGGTTGAAAAAGTGACAAAAAAAAGGCTGAGATTATAAGAAAGGAGTTTTACACTCAAAACGACAATAATGATGGGATGACGCTTTCTACGTCATTAAGAGTGCGATGGCGTACCCACTCGCCTTCTGGCGATCGCCAAGGTGAGGCTTTCCTGCGGAATGCTATTATACGCAGGTATTCCTGCCGCTAAATTTCATGCGATCGCGCCTCGAAGGGCGGGCGCATGTTGTGATTATAGCCAAAGGCGCAGCGTCTTCGGCTCCGCTTCTGAATTCTGTTTTATTAAGTTACCAAAAATTGATAATTTATAAATATCGTTTTTTGTTAAATACTTTTAGATGCGTTTACCTCGTATTTTCAATTCATAATAACCATGAAACAAGATATTCGCACCAATATTAATTAATAATTTGGAAAAGAGATTATGACCCAGCTAGACAAAACGGTTGTACTGATCACTGGTGCTGCTGGTGGGTTTGGACAGGAACTGACGCGACAGTTGTTAGAGGCTGGTAGCCGACTGATTTTAACGGATCTAAATGAAGTTGTGCTGCGTGAACGAGTTGAATTGATTCAGCGCCAAGTCGCAACTGGTCAAGTACTAGCTTACCTAGCTATTGATCTTTCTACCAGTGAGGGATGTGAAAACCTGTATCGTCAAGTCAAAGCACTCAATATTCCTGTCGATATTTTGATTAACAATGCTGGTATTGCGGTCTTTGGTCGCATGGATGAAATTCCAAGTGAGAAATGGGAACGTCTCATGCAGATAAATCTATTAACACCGATGCGGTTAAGCGCCCTATTTGCTGCTGATATGATTGCTCGTCAACGAGGTCATATTGTCAATATTTCATCGTTAGCAGGTTGGTGGGCATCGCCTGGATTAACTCATTACGCAGCTAGCAAATTTGGTTTGCGTGGATTTAGTGAAGGATTTTTCCATGAAGTAAAAGACTACAATGTAAAGGTTACAGTTGTCTATCCCTTTTTTAGCCGTACCCCAATTCTCCAGTGTGAACGGTTTGGAAGTTTTGCCAAGAGTAACGACGACTTTCTAGAACATGTAGCAACCGACCCAGCCCAGGTAATGCGCGCCACAATTAAAGGAATTATTCACAATAAATTGCATGTCTTTCCCGATGCCACAGCTAAAAAAGCCCATCTTCTCAAACGATATTTTCCTCAGATAGTGAACTCGATTAATGATATATTTCTTAGGAGGTTGAAAGTTGGTAAAGGAAAGTAGTAAAACTCAGAAGATTTTTGATAGGACTCACAAACAGCTGATTATCGGGGCTGGTTTTGTTGGATTAGGTATGGCTTGGGCACTTAAGGCTGCCGATATTCCTTACGACCAAGTTGATGCTAGTGATGATGTTGGCGGAAATTGGTATCACGGCGTTTACGAAACCGCCCACATTATTTCGTCACGCAAAATTACCCAATTTAGCCATTTCCCCATGCCTGATAATTATCCCGATTTTCCCAGCGCGCAGAACATGTGGGATTATTTAAACGCTTTTACAGATTATTTTGATTTACGTGCACAGATTGAACTGAATCGTACAGTTAATTACGTCCGCCCAGTTGAAAACAATTTTTGGGAAGTGACCTTTGCTGATGGAGAACAGCGAATCTATAAAGGGGTGGTGATGTGCAACGGGCATCACTGGTGTAAACGTTTTCCTAAATTTCAGGGAGAATTCCACGGTAACATTATCCATTCTAAAGATTACAAGCATCCAGATCAGTTGCGTGGTCAGCGAGTTTTGGTGATTGGAGGTGGAAACTCAGCTTGCGATGTGGCCGCAGAAGCAGCCCGCGTCAGTGCTAAGTCTGTTCTGAGTATGCGCGAATCAGTGTGGTTTATCCCAAAGTCTTTTGCGGGAGTCCCAGTTGCTGACTTAATAAAATGGTGGATGCCACAATGGTTTCAGCGGCTTATGGCTCACGGAATTATCCGCCTGAGCTTCGGGACGCACGAAAATTATGGTTTATCCAAACCCAAGTATCGAGTTTTTGACAAGCACCCAACTCTGAATAATGAAGTGCCCTACTACATTAAACATGGACGAATTATTCCTAAACCTGCGGTGCGTCAGCTTGATGGTTGGGAAGTTGAATTTGTTGATGGTAGTCGAGAGGCATTTGACCTCATTGTTTGTGCAACAGGTTACTACGTTGCTTATCCTTTCCTACCCCCAGAACTTCAGCGTCTTGAAGGAGCAGTAGTTAAATGCTATGGCGGTTCTTTTTTCGATGATTACAAGGGACTCTATTTTATTGGCTGGGGACAGGCGCGAGGCGGAGTTGGTTCGCTAATTGCAGCTTACGGTTCGCTGTTCACGCGCTATTTGAAACTCCAAGATGAAATCAATGTGCCTCTTGGTCTAGTTTTCAAGGAAATAGGACAACAATTGCCAAAAACCCATCTTGCAGATCCCCAACAGATTTTTAGACAATTAAAGCTTGCTAATCTTTTATTTAGCTGGCTTGTGAAAAAAGCACATCAGGTTGATAACCAATATCCCAACTTTAGTAATAGCCCACTACCTCCCTTGCAAAGTATTCAGCTTCAACCGGTAGTCCGCTAAAATGCTACGGCGATGGTAACGATCAGCTCTTGGGCGGTAATGGTGACGATTTATTTTTATTAATTGGTAGTTTGGGTTCCGATACTCTCCACAGCGGGAATGGTAAGCTGTTAAGTACTTAATTTACACATTGAAACCGCAGGGGAGCAGAGGAGCAGGGGAGAGGGTTTGAAGTTCTTACCCACAATTTAAATTGTGCAATTTGTATGCACAACAGCTTAATGATCGCTTTATCTATAAATACCCTGAGCGATCGCATTTTGGGTAAACTGATTCCAGAACCAAAACCCGGTGGTCGCAAGCGTGAAGTTGATATATGGGAAGTCCTTAACAGAATTTTTTATGTCCTGTTAGTTGGAGATTGAGTAGTTTACCAAATTATATTAAGAAAAAATATCAGCAATTCTAAATTTAAGAATTGACAAGGAATTCAACTGACTTTTCACGGGATGTGGAAAAGGAGGAGTGGTCTGTTGTGGCTTTGTTGGCGACTGAGGATAATCTGGTTTTTTAGTTCCGTCGAACTTACGTTAATAGGCACAGCAGTTTTCATTTTGACTAAGAATTTTAGACTTTTTTGGTTTATGATTCGTATCCTCATGATCTTTTTCAATCCCAAAGACACTCAGGGCGAACGCAAACAGCGTGTCGCAGACAGACGCTCTTGCTAGCTTGCTTCTCTGTGAGAATACGTGGACTCACTAACGCGATGCTATCGGCAATCCAAAATCCAAAATTGCTTGACTGACTTGAACAGTTTTACAAGCAAGCCTACCTTGGATGCTCAGACACCAGTCTTAAGGATCAATTTAAGGCGAAGGTAGGGTCGTTCAGTGCTAATCTGAAAGGTGACATTGCTTAATTTTATGTCTTCTCCGACCTTATCTGAAATCTAGCTTCACTCATTAGGCGCAGCATGGTAACAACCGCAGAAAAAACAAACATTGGTTACATTACCCAAATCATTGGTCCAGTTGTAGACGTTAAATTTCCCAGCGGGAAATTGCCACAAATCTTCAACGCTTTGAAAATCGTTGGCACCAACGAAGCTGGACAGGAAATCAACATCACCGTTGAAGTACAGCAACTGCTGGGCGACAACCAGGTGCGGACTGTTGCGATGAGTTCTACCGAAGGCTTAGTCCGCGGTTTTGAAGTCACCGATACAGGCGCTCCCATCAACGTACCAGTTGGGAAAGCCACTTTGGGCCGGATTTTCAACGTTCTTGGGGAACCTGTGGACAACCAGGGCCCTGTAAATGCTGAGGCAAGTTTACCCATCCACCGCTCTGCTCCCAAGTTCACTGACCTGGAAACCAAGCCTTCCGTGTTTGAGACTGGGATTAAAGTTGTTGACCTTCTGACTCCCTATCGACGCGGCGGTAAGATTGGTCTATTCGGCGGTGCTGGTGTTGGTAAGACCGTGATCATGATGGAGTTGATCAACAACATCGCGACTCAGCATGGTGGAGTGTCGGTTTTTGCTGGCGTGGGTGAACGCACCCGTGAAGGCAATGACCTTTACAACGAAATGATTGAATCTGGGGTTATTAACAAAGACAACCTCAACGAATCAAAAATTGCTCTAGTTTACGGTCAAATGAACGAGCCACCTGGAGCTAGAATGCGGGTTGGTCTATCGGGATTGACAGTAGCAGAATACTTCCGGGATGTAAACAAGCAGGATGTGCTGCTGTTTATTGATAACATTTTCCGGTTTGTACAAGCAGGTTCAGAAGTGTCGGCGCTACTGGGTCGGATGCCCTCTGCGGTAGGATATCAGCCCACATTGGGAACCGATGTAGGTGAACTACAAGAGCGGATTACCTCGACTACCGAGGGTTCGATTACCTCCATTCAAGCAGTGTACGTACCTGCGGATGACCTCACCGACCCTGCACCTGCTACCACCTTCGCCCACTTGGACGGAACCACAGTGCTGTCTCGCGGTTTAGCAGCTAAAGGAATTTATCCCGCAGTTGACCCCCTTGGTTCAACTTCCACCATGCTACAACCAAATATTGTTGGTGACGAACACTACAATACTGCGCGGGCGGTGCAATCAACTCTGCAACGTTATAAAGAACTCCAAGACATTATCGCCATTCTCGGTCTAGATGAATTGTCTGAAGAAGACCGTCTGATCGTGGCGCGGGCGCGGAAAGTTGAGCGTTTCTTGTCTCAGCCGTTCTTTGTAGCAGAAGTATTTACTGGTTCTCCTGGTAAGTATGTGAAGTTGGAAGATACCATCAAAGGCTTCCAAAAAATTCTGTCTGGTGAGTTGGATGCTCTCCCCGAACAGGCTTTCTACTTGGTTGGCGATATTAACGAAGCGATCGCTAAAGCTGAAAAAGTCAAAGGTTAGTCATTAGTCATTGGACCTCTTGCAAAAATCCTTGAATCACCCCTCCCCAACCCTCCCCTTGTCAAGGGGAGGGGGCAAGATTTCAAGTTTCCCCCAATATATCGAGGGGATAAAGGGGGGGCTATTCGACTTATGCAAGAGGTCTATTGGTCATTAGTCATTAGTCATTAGTGCGATCGCTAATGACTAGTGGCAAAGGACAAAGGACAAAGGATAAAGGACAAAGGACAAAAGACAAATGACATTAACCGTTCGTGTAATTTCCCCAGATAAAACAGTCTGGGATGCTCCAGCTGAAGAAGTCGTTTTGCCTAGCACTACTGGTCAACTAGGTATCCTAACTGGACACGCACCACTTTTGACTGCTCTAGATACTGGTGTCATGCGAGTTCGTGGCGCAAAAAATCAGAATTGGGAAGCGATCGCTCTTTTGGGTGGCTTTGCCGAAGTCGAAGAAAATGAAGTGACAATTCTGGTTAACGGCGCTGAACGTGGCGACAAAATTAACCTTGATGAAGCTCGTACTGCTTATAATCAAGCAGAAGCACGTCTAAGTCAAGTTTCCGCAGACGATCGCCAAGCCCAAATTCAGGCAACTCAAGCCTTCAAACGCGCCCGCGCTCGGTTTCAAGCGGCTGGCGGTTCGGTCTCAATTTAACTTTCTATTTCAACTTTGTAGGTTGGACATTCCCCAACCTACAAATTATTTATTAAATTTTAAAAAAATTACATCAAGTTTAAGAAATTGAGGCAAGCCTTAGTGAAGTGTTAATTTAGCTAATTAGTTGCCCAGATGGGCACAGATTATGAAAAGGTTTTCATCTTTACTTGGTACTCGTAAACAAAATAAGCTAGCTCGCTTTGCAGCATCTGTCGTAGCAACCTTAGCGATCGCTGCACCAGTCTCTTTGACGAACGCTGGAAGTATTCACTCTGCTAATGCGGCTCTTGTAAAAACAACCACTGCATCAGTCCAGCTAAATCAGACCAAACCAAATATTGCCCAGTTACAAATTAGCAGGACTCAATATCAAGCTGCTGGAATTGATCCTTTTGTATTAATCCCCATCGTCCTTGTCGGGGGTTTAGTTATATTTGTCCCCCTATTCTTTGGTGGGCTTGTAGTAATTGGCGAGCGTGAAGTCGGTATTATAGTTAGGAAATTTACCCTTTCCGGGCGCGGACTTCCCGCCGGCAGTTTGATTGCCCTCAACGGCGAAGCTGGCTTGCAGGCAGATACTTTAGCTCCTGGTTGGCATTGGGGCTATTGGCCTTGGCAGTATTCTGTAAAGAAAGAACCGGTAATTGTCGTTTCCCAAGGGGAAATCGCTTTGATTGTGGCAGCAGATGGTCAACCCAACCCACCAGAGCGGATTTTGGGTAAAATTGTCAGTTGTGACAACTTCCAAGATGCTCGGAAATTCCTCGCCCAAGGTGGAGAAAAAGGGCGGCAAATGGGTTTTCTCACGGCTGGTACGTACCGGATTAATACCGCCTTGTTTAAAGTGATCATGGCAGCAAATGCCAGCGCTCATGGCATGACTCCAGAACAATTGCGGGTGTATAGTCTGGCATCTGACAAAGTTGGCATTGTCACTACTTTAGATGGTGTGCCAATTTCTGCAGGTGAACTCGCAGGCGCGATAATTGACGGACACGACAACTTCCAAAATGGTCAAAAATTTATTGATGGCGGTGGACGGCGAGGTTTACAAGAACAGATATTGCTTTCTGGTTCTTGGAACTTGAATCCTTGGTTTGTCCAGGTTGAGCAAGTGCCGATGACGGAAATTCCCATTGGGTATGTAGGTGTGGTGATTTCTTTCGTAGGAAAGGCACATCAAGACGTCAGTGGTGCAGCTTTCACCCACGGTAATTTGGTTAATCCTGGACATAAGGGCGTATGGATCGAACCGCTGTATCCTGGCAAGCACCCAATTAATTCCCGGATTATGAAGATGGAACTGGTGCCAACGACCAACATTGTATTAAATTGGTCAGACCGCACCGAACGCCACAGCTATGATGCTCAACTAGCTTCTTTGACAGTGCGATCGCGTGATGGGTTTGCCTTTGATTTGGAAGTAGCGCAAATTATCCATGTGGGTGCTTTAGATGCTCCAAAGGTAATTTCTCGCGTTGGTGCAATGCAAAATCTGGTAGACCATGTATTAGAACCAACTATCGGGAATTATTTCCGCAACTCAGCCCAAGATTATACTGTACTAGACTTTCTGACTGCTCGGAGCGAACGGCAATCTGAGGCTGCTGAGTATATTAAAACAGCATTACGGGCTTATGACGTGCAAGCGATCGACACCCTCATTGGTGATATTCAGCCACCAGCGTCGTTAATGCAGACACAGACAGACCGGAAAATTGCTGAAGAAGAACGCAAGACTTATGAAGTCCAGCAGATGGCGCAAACCCAACGGCAGCAACTTGTCCGGGAAACGGCACTGGCTAATATCCAGCAAGAAATGGTGAAATCGGAGCAGAGTGTGCATATTGCTGACCTAAAAGCCCAAGCCCAAATCAAAGAGGCGAACGGTGAAGCTGAGGGGACAAAACTCCGGACAATTGCTGAGGCAGAAGGTATTCGAGCCACAGGTAATGCTAAAGCTGAAACTTACCGCGCTGGTGTGGAAGCCTTGGGGCCACAAGGTTATACAGCAATGCAACTGATGCAGATTATCGGCGATCGCAATGTCCGTTTGATTCCAGATGTCTTAGTTGGCAGCAATGGTAGCAATAATGGCTTAGTGGATGGGCTACTATCCTTGATTTTATGGAATCAAACTGGTAAAGGTGAATTGACACCAACACCTTTGCATCCACAACCAGTAGTTACCCAAGGACAACCAACCACAGAAAACGGTTATCCACCTATAGTTGTGAATTTTCCGGGGGATAAGTAACATTAGGAACATCCGGTAGGGGCGCACAGCCGTCAACATAATTCGTAATTGCAATTAGTGGGGGCTTGAACCCACCACTAATTGTAGACCGCTAAATATTCACTTTTAGGGGGCTTGTACCCTCTTTAATTACGAATTACAAATTAGTAATTATTTGGTCATTGGTGTCAACCCTAGAACGCTTTCTCTTACCTAACTTTTACCTTAATTTGATACGTATGCACCCCTACGATAAACGCAATTTAAAACGATATTTTATTGTAGGGTAAGCCGCAAAGCCTACCCTGTAACTCTGGTGGAGAAATTTTGCTTTTACAAGAACGTTATCGTTTATTCAAGCAGATTGGTAAAAGGGGATTCTGCAAAACTTTCCTCGCTGTAGATGAAGGCCAGTTTCCTCCAGTTCCTTGCGTCGTTCAAGAATTATCGCTGGAAAACGAAACATTTAAAAATTTTCAGCAGAAGGCGCAACAGCTAGAAGAATTAGGAAAGCATCCACAAATTCCCGCCTTATTAAATTATTTTCAGCATAACGGGCATTTTTATTTAGTGCAAGAGTTTATTGCAGGCACTAATTTAGCTCAGGTGGTTGAAGAAGAAGGCGCTTTTAATGAAACTCAGATTTGGCAACTTTTAGAAAATTTATTGCCAGTTTTTCAGTTTATTAGCGATCGCAACATCATTCATCGCGATATTAAACCCCAAAACATCATCCGTAGATCCCCAATTACCAAGAAGGGGGATTTCGTCATAGTTGATTTTAGTACTGCGAAAATCTTCACAGAAATCGATCGGCTAACATCTGAAACCAGTATCGGTAGTCCAGAATATGCTGCACCAGAACAAACGAAGGGAAAAGCCGTTTTTGCTAGTGATTTATATAGCTTGGGTATAAGCTGTATTTATTTACTTACCCAGATTTCTCCTTTTGATTTATTTGATATTGCAAATGATTGCTGGGTTTGGCAACAATATCTTACTGATGTCTGCCGACAAGACTCAAAGAGTCTACGTTTGGCGCAAATCCTCAATAAACTGCTGCAAAATGCTGTTTACCAACGCTTTCAATCGGCTGATGAAGTTATGCAAGCAATGGGTATGGAAGGTAAACCTCAAAATTTTAAATTACCAACTCCTCCTTGGCGATGTTTGCATACCCTAACTGGTCATTCTGGGACATTGAGTAGTGTGAATGCCCTTGCCATCAGTCCTGACGGTTACACTTTAGCTAGTGGTAGCGATCGCAAAAATATCAATTTGTGGGATTTAAATACCAAAAAAGTCCTAGCTAGCTTATCAGGACATTCCCAAGCTGTAAAATCAGTTATTTTCAGTCCAAATGGTCAAATTCTGGCAACTGCTAGCGATGATAAAACTATCAAATTGTGGCAGATTGAGACATTAGAAGAAATCTGCACTCTCTTGGGACACGCACACGCTGTAAAATCAGTTGCTTTCAGTCCAGATGGGCAGATTCTCGCTAGTGGTAGCTGGGATAAGACAATCAAACTCTGGGATGTCAATACTGGCAAAGAAATTTGCACCATAGCTGGACACCAATTAAAGGTAAATTCAGTGGCATTTAGTCCCCAAGGACAGCTTTTAGCCAGCGCTAGTTATGACAGAACAATTCGCCTATGGCAGATACCTGCATTAGAAGGTTCCCAGAGAGAATTTGAAAACCGCCCATGCTATAGCTTGTTAGCCACCCTTTCGGGTCATGCATGGGCGGTTTTGACAGTCGCTTTTAGTCCTGATGGTCAAATTTTAGCGACGGGTAGTGATGATAACACTATTAAATTGTGGGAGGTAAACACTGGTCAGCTAATTTGCACACTTGTAGGCCATTCTTGGCCTGTGGTGGCTGTGGCTTTTACTGCCGATGGCGAAACTCTCCTAAGTGCAAGTTGCGACAAAACAGTTAAACTTTGGAGGGTAAGCACAGCAGAAGAGATTGTTACTCTCTCTGGTCATGTAGACTCAGTATCTGCTGTAGCTGTAAGCAAAGTTACACAATTAATTGCAAGCGGCAGCCGGGACAAGACTATCAAACTGTGGCAGGTTGTACAACAGGACAATAGCTAATTTTGTAATATCAAGCGCTACCTGTGAAGGCAACTTCTGGAAATTTCAATTGAGCTTCTGCCATTGGACGGTTTCTACCTTCCTCTTGCCAATAGTTAATCACTTCTGTCGCTTTGTTAAGCAACTCGACACGATCCACGTCAGTAATCCAATGTTTGGACTCTAATTCCTTTTTTAACTCTTCCCAGGCATCATTTCTGGGCCAAAAAAAGTACTTAGTCAAGGGACTTGTGCCTTTGCCGACAATTTGATCGACTGCTAGAGCAACGTTTTCGTCTAACCACAGAATTTTCAAAATAAACTTGGTCAATCACACCTCCGGGATTTCCGGGCATTACTAGGATAGCGATCGCTTATTTTAACGCAATACCCTATCAAATGACCAAACAGTGATTAGATTGGGCTAGCATAAGGTGTAGTCGGCGTTAACGAAAAATGTTTGTGACCGAAACAGACTTATGATAGTGAGCAAGTAAATTCGTTAGGACTTACGCACAGGTAACGGAAAACAAACCACAGAGAAGCCAGTGCGTCCTTGCGGTTCCCCGACTTGTACCCCTCCGGGGAAGCAAGCTAGCAAGAGCGTATCCCCTTGGGAGCATCGCAGACGCCTCAGACAAGCTCTAGAAGAAAGTCCTAGCCTCAAACCCTATTTTTATGAGGTTTTCGGGCTGTGTTATGAGGATGCTAAACTCTTGGCTGCTGATGAAACTGAATTGGAGGTGGCTACCTTCCCCGAACAAGCTCCCTTTACCCCAGAACAAGCCCTCAACCCCGATTTTTTACCTAAGTCATAATGTGGAACAGCTTATCAGTCTGGACAAGTAGTACCGCCAGGGCGAACGCATCTTAATTTTTATACTAAATTTATAGAGAACATTAATAAACTACGGTTTGATCTGCCAAACTTTAATAGATTTATCACCACTACCGCTATATAAAATCTTGCCATCACTACTTAACGCCAGTCCATAAATTCCACCTGCATGTCCGGCAAGTTTCATCACTGATTTCGCTGTTTTGATATCGTACAATAGAATTTCGCTACCTAAACCACCAGTAATAAATGTCTTGCTATCAGGACTTATAATTAACGCATTAATAGTACTTAACCAAAAATTATGCACTAGCTTTCCTGTGTTCAAGTCCCAAGCTTTGAAACTTTTACCATCTGTGCTTATGAATGGATCAGATTGAAAGCTATCATCATATGCACCACTAAGAAGCATTTTATCATCGTTACTAATAGCAAGGGTAATCGGGGCTGCTGCTTGCTTTGAACCGTTAATCAGGTTTTCTTTTTTCGGTAGTGGTGGGGTAAAGCTGCGTAGTTGTTTACCTGTTACCATACTCCAAACACGAATTTTTCCTCCATTTTCACCTCCACTGTAGAGAGTTTTACCATCATGACTAATTACAAGTGCTGTTGTCTCTACTTTTAATATCCGATCAATTTTTCGAGTTTTTAGATTCCGAAATTTAATAGTATGATCGCCACTACCACTAATTAAAGTTTGTCCATCTGGGGTCAACAACATTGCTGTGATGCCTGTTTTTTCGACAATTGTGCGAATTTCATTTCCTGTTTGCGTATTCCAAAATTTAATAGTATTATCGAAACTTGTACTAATTAGAGTTTGATTATCTGAAGTAATCAATATTGATTTAATCCGCTCCCGATGTCCAGTTAAAGTGCGAAGCAATACACCTGTAGTCGGATTCCATAATTTGATTGTTTTATCATCGCTACCACTAGCAAGAACTTGATCGTTGAGGGAAAGAGTTAATGCACGGACAGGTCCAGTGTGTCCTGATAAAGTTAATTTCAACCGATTTGGTTGTTCTGTATCTGTAAGAGTATTAAGTGTATTTGCTATACCTGGACGAGTGGCAATCATGCTAAAGGGTATAAGTAAAAACAAACTAAGTAATTCTAATGTTTTAAATAAGACAAGTGATTTCATAGTAAGTTGTTAAAACTGCAAGTAGTCAAGCTAATAAACCTTACTTTCCTGAGATTAAACAGATAAAAATGGGCTTGATAGCTCCCATCGACTCAACCTAGATTCGGCATTTTTATCTTAAGTAATATTTCGTCAACTGTATCCCTATCTCGGCGACCACCCCAACTGAAAGCTGTTGCCATCAAAATTTTATAAAGAGTTACTTTATTTCATTATTTCAGATTAACGTTGTCTATACACTGTGTATATTTAAAACTCTTATTAATTTTCAAGTGGAATTCATGCTATAAGAAAAGACATATTTAGAACTTTCCGAAGCTAACGGAAGCTCTCACAAGTTTTATGAAGTCCCAGTGCAAGATCGGCAGTTAACTATACACTACGGTCGCTTGTTTCTGGAAAGCGACATATAGCAAGATGACTATTAAATATAAAACTCTTTTGCTCCCTACTCATGACTCAACAAACTTCTGCAAAAGCAATCGTTGTTTTCGATATTGATGGCGTTGTGCGCGATGTTGGCGGTTCTTATCGTCGTGCGATCGCAGATACCGTAGAATATTTTACTACCCAAGCATATCGTCCAACCCCACTGGATATTGACCAACTCAAGTCTGAAGGTGTGTGGAATAACGATTGGGAAGCATCACAGGAATTAATTTACCGCTATTTTGAAACCCAAGGACAGAGCCGCGAGCAACTGCAACTAGATTACAATGCGATCGTTGCCTTTTTTCAATCGCGTTATCGAGGGACAGACCCAAATAATTTTACTGGGTATATCTGTAATGAACCTTTATTATTACAACCTAGCTATTTAGAACAACTTACCCAAGCGGGGATTGCTTGGGGATTTTTTAGCGGTGCGACTCGTGCTTCTGTTAACTATGTCTTAGAAAAACGTCTGGGCTTGGAATCTCCGGTGTTGATTGCGATGGAAGATGCACCAGGTAAACCCGACCCCACTGGACTTTTTGCGACAGTTCGTGAATTAGAAAATGAAATTGAGCAAAAATCAGCGATCATCTATGTGGGAGATACGGTAGCAGATATGTATACCGTCGAGAAAGCACGAAGTCTAGATTCTTCTCGCCCTTGGATTGGTGTAGGGGTTTTACCGCCCCATGTACAAGAGACAGCAGCCCGTAGTGATGCATACAGTGAGACACTAATAACAGCAGGAGCAGCTGTAGTTTTACGTAATGTGCAAGAATTGACTCCAAGCCAGATTCGAGAATTGATAAGTTCATCTGCCCAATCTATGATCTAAGCTTAATCAAGCTAGAGGTGCATGTATGACTGGCTGATAACGATCTTGTTTTAATTATTGGGAGATTAATAAAAATGTCTGTACTTAAACTGCCTAACAGTCCTCAAACTCACCCTTGGGTACAGACCTATCAGTGGCTGACTAATCCCTTAGAATACATGGAAACCTGTGCTAAACGCTATGGTGATATCTTCACTCTTCGGATTGGCCCTGTTTTTACTCCCCAAGTGTTCATTAGTAATCCCCAGGCGATTCAACAGATTTTTACCACAGATCCAAAACAGTTGGACTCTGGTGAACAAGCAGGTATTAGATCGCCTTTATTAGGACAGCAATCACTAATAGCTCTAGAAGGTAAACCTCACCAGCGCCAACGAAAGTTGTTGACACCCCCTTTTCATGGAGAAAGAATGCTGGCTTATGGTCAGTTAACCCTTGACATCACTGAGCAAGTAATTAGTCAATGGCAAGTTGGGGAATCCTTTTCAGTGTTGCCATCTATGCAAGAAATCTCCTTACAGGTAATTTTAAAAGCTGTATTTGGTCTAGCAGATGGCCCACGTTCTGACAAACTTAAGGAAGTGCTGCTGGAAATCCTGAATCCACAGCAACCTTTTGTTACGGCAATGATGCTTATTTTTCCATCACTGCAACGAGATTTAGGTTCTTGGAGTCCTTGGGGAAAATTTCTGCGTTTACGAGAGCAAGTAGATGAACTCATATATTCTGAGATTCGCGATCGCAAAGAGCAACCTGACCCATCAAGGACTGATATCCTATCTTTAATGATGGCAGCTCGTGATCAAGAGGGGCAGCCGATGACTGATGTAGAGTTACGCGATGAGTTAATTACCCTCTTAGCGGCAGGTCACGAAACTACTGCAACTTCCTTAGCATGGGCTTTGTACTGGATTCACCATATGCCAGAGGTGCGTGTAAAACTACTGCAAGAACTAAATAGGCTGGGCAAAAACCCCGATGATCCAAATGCTATTGTGCGATCGCCTTATTTAAGTGCTGTTTGTTCAGAAACTCTGCGCCTTTATCCAGTGGTAATGTTGGCATTAAATCGCTTGGTAAAATCTCCCTTAGAAATCATGGGTTATCAGTTGAATCCTGGTACTTTGGTGATTCCTTGCATTTATCTGACTCATCATCGAGAAGATTTATATCCTCAGTCAAAGCAATTTAAGCCAGAACGTTTTCTGGAACGGCAGTTTACCTCTTGTGAGTATTTGCCCTTTGGTGGCGGGAACCGTCGCTGTATTGGGATGGCGTTTGCGCTGTTTGAAATGAAGGTGATTTTGGCAACAGTGCTGTCTCGCTGGCAAATGGAACTGGCTGATAGCAAACCAGTGCAGCCAGTGCGTAAGGGTTTCCTACTTAGTCCAGCAGATGGTGTGCAGATGGTGGTGACTGGGAGGCGTGAACAAAATCAGCGACTACTTGAGACAACTGTAATGTAGAAAGTCTGAAATGATATGAGATCCGGTAGGAGTGATCGCACATAACCTCTTAGGCTCGACTAGATAAAACAGGTTTAGAACCACAAAATTTGCATCCGCACCGCCCTTAGATTGGTGTAGGCGTTTTATCACCTCATGTACAAGAAACAGCAATGCGTCGTGATACTTATACTGAAACACTAAAAAAAGCGGGAGCGGTAATAGTTTTGAGTAATGTACAGAAATTGACAGCAGAGCAAATTCAGGAATTGGTAAGCTGATTACTTCGATCCGTGTTTTAATATCCTAGTACAGCACGGCGTAAATAAACATACTATTTCAAATGGCGCAAAAGCCCGGAATACATTCTTTTGACTTTTGACTTCCGCCTTGTGTACTAGTGCAAACTGGCTAATACAAATCTTGCCCTAATTATTGGGAGATGAATCAAAATGCCTGCTCATAAACTGCCTGATGGTCCTGAAAATGCGCCATTGCTACAGAAACTCAAATGGCTCACTAAGCCATTGGAAGTTCTGGAAACCTATTCCCAACGTTATGGCGACATCTTCACCGCCTATGTTGGTATAGGGAAAAAGCCCATAGTATTAATTAGCAATCCCCAAGCAATTCAGGAGGTTTTTACTACCGATCCCAAATATTTGGATTCGGGTGAGGTGGCTGGGATTAAACCGCCTTTTATCGGTCAACAATCATTGATTGCGCTTTCAGGCGATCGCCACAAACGACAACGCAAGCTTTTAACACCACCGTTTCACGGCGAAAGGATGCTGGCTTATGGCAAAATCATCCAAGACATGACTGAGCAAGTGACTAGCCAATGGGCGATTGGATCGCCCTTTTCAGTCCGTTCTGCTATGCAGAGAATTACTTTTGGGGTAATTTTGAAAGCGGTATTTGGTCTAGAAGATGGTACTCGTTATGAACAACTACAGCAACTGCTTACTACCCGACTAGAGGGAACGAAATCTATCTTTAGAGCCATATTGCTGCTTTTCCCTTTCTTACAAAAGGATTGGGGTCTCTTGAGTCCTTGGGGACGGTTGATGGAAAACGAGCGCCAAATTGACAAACTCATCTACGCAGAGATTCAGGAAAGACGAGAAAACCCCGATTTATCTCGGACGGATATACTCTCTTTGATGATGGCGGCTCGTGATGAAGCGGGTGAGCCAATGACGGATTTAGAATTGCGAGATGAGTTGATCACCTTGTTGGTTGCAGGTCACGAAACCACTGCAACTTCCTTATCATGGGCATTTTATTGGATTCACCATCTGCCCCAGGTGCGGGAAAAACTGCTGCAAGAATTGGATACTCTCGGTGAAAATCCCGATCCCAATACGATTTTTCGATTACCCTATTTGGATGCTGTTTACAAAGAAACGCTGCGGATTTACCCAGTAGCAATGATGGCATTTCAGCGCATGGTGCTATCACCGCTAGAAATCGCAGGCTACCACTTTGAGCCTGGTGATATAATTGCTCCTTGTATTTATCTAACCCATCATCGGGAAGATTTATATCCTGAGCCAAAACAGTTTAAGCCAGAGCGATTTCTGGAACGGCAATTTTCGATCTATGAGTATTTACCCTTTGGTGGTGGCAATCGTCGCTGTATTGGTATGGCATTTGCTCAGTTTGAGATGAAACTGATTCTAGTAACAGTGCTATCCCGTTGGCAGTTAGAACTAACTAAAAGCAAACCAATGTTGCCAGTACGTAGGGGTTTGCTTTTAGCACCACCAAATGATTTTCGGATAGTAGCAACGAGGATACGCCCTCGGAATCAGCAAATTCTCCAAACTAGCTTTATGTAAGTGGAAAGAATGTCTGGCTGCCTAGTACAGCACAACAGAAATAAGTCACCGATTTCAAATCAACGAAACACTTACGTGGCATTGAATTGTTCTCAAAACTGAAAAACTACTACTCAATCTACGTATTTTTTAAGATATTTTTCCATGACAAAATACCAAAAAGATCACAAAAATGAAAAAATTTGCTTCGTTTTTATTTGCCAAAGTGGTGAACTTGAAGCAAAAGCCGTATTACTGGCGACATCATTACGTCATTTTTTAACAAAAGATCACGATATTGTTGCGGCTATACCAATCCCAGAAAGGCGTTGGGGTAGATTATCGGAAGTAACCTTAGAAGCATTAAAATTACTAAACGTTAGAACAATCAAATTGCAAAACGAAATCTCTGAAGATTATCCAATTGGGAACAAACTTGGTTGTCTGGCGGTAGAAACAAACTGTGAAAATATAGTATTTATTGACAGCGATGTAATTATGATGCGCTGTTTCGATGAGCAGAAGTATTTTGAGTCTTCTATCAGTGCGGTTCCGGCAAGTTATACACATATAACCTTTGAAGTTTGGAAAGAATTATATGCACAATTCGGTCTTCCTATACCTATACAAAGAATGCACACTGAAATTTCTAAAGAAGAATCATTACCCTATGTTAATACTGGTTTTATCGCAACTAAGCAAACTCCAGATTTAGCATCAAAATGGATTAATTGCACCAAAGCAATTTACGAATATCCGGGTATTCCTCAAGCTATTAAATATCGTTTTCTAGATCAAATATCTTTTCCTATTGCTGTGGCATTAAGCGATATGACAATAGATTTTATCGGTAGAGATTGGAATTTTCCTAGCTGGAGTCTGAAAATTGGATCAGATTCAATGCCAATATTTTTTCACTATCAGAGTGCAAAACGACTTTTACGAGAGTACTGTACCGCCGCACTGCTACTGAAATTTTGTCAGCAAAATCCAATATATAAAGCGGCAATCACGCAACATCAATCCTTTAATCTGGCGCTTTCCCAAATCCAGTGTTTTGAGAATAAGCTCCAAGTTTAAACTAAATTGCTATTATGCCTAAATAGTTCAGTTGTGATACTTACAGTATTAAATACCAAAACTATTTCACCTACAAATTAGTTTTTACTTAATGATGAATACCAAAATTTTAAAAATTCAAACCAAAAATAGGACTCCTGCTAGTATCATCGCCAATTTGCAAGATTTTAGCTATGAAATAGGAGAGGCTATTGACCCAAAAATTATTGTTGAGAATCCCCATATCACTTTATATTGCCTCGATATCGAAAATCAACAAGCCATTTTTGTAGAAACGCCTTCAGATATTGATATTTACGATGCTCCTTTTCTTTACCAAGCACAGTATGAATATGCCCAACGCTTAATTGCAGTCCCTTATCAAGAATTGCACCAACTGGCAGCGAATATAAGAGATTCAGTTGGACAAATTGCCATGATTTACTCCGTTGGACGCTGTGGCTCTACTTTGCTAAGTAAAGTGTTTAGTCAAGTTGATAAAGTCCTCAGTTTATCAGAGCCAGATGTTTTTAGCCAGATAGTAGGCATCCGCAACCCCGATGGTAGCAATGATGATGCACTAGCAGAACTACTAAAAAGTTGTATTTATCTTCTCTGTAAACCTACTTTAAAAGGAAAACCTTCATTTTATGCGATCAAATTGCGTAGTTTTGGCATTGAATTGGCAGACTTAATATATCGCGTCTTGCCTGATACCAAGCTGATTTTTATGTATCGCAATGCGGAAGATGTAGTCAAATCATCTATCCGTACTTTTGTGAATTTTAGTCAAATGCTGCCGATAATAGGACAGAATATACAAACGTACAATCAATTTATTCCTTTACTTAAAGAGTATGCCCGTGATATAGATTTCACTGACTCTAATGCAACTGATTTTTATACAACTATGTGGCTATCTGTGATGCACCGTTACCTATTACTTTGCCAGCAAGGTATTCCTACCTGTGCCATTCGCTATGAAGATTTAGTTGCAGATCCCAAAAAGATAATCACTGGTATTTTTGATTATTGTAACTTGCCAATTTCTGAAGTTTCTCACGCCTGCAAAGTATTTGAAAAAGATTCTCAAAGTGGTTCAAGTTTTTCTCAGGATAATGTGCGTAATAATAACAATAAACTACCAGATATTTTAGAGATTCGGCAAAAAGTTGCTCAATTATTGCTGAAACATCCACAGATTCAAACAGCAGATTTTATTGTTTCTGGTACTTTAGGAGTTTCTAAATAAAAAACGTTTTAGTAAAGGCTAACTATTTTGCATCAGCACTAAAGATAGCCTAGCTCTGCCAATTTTGCCAAAACCTTACTTGCGCTTTCTTCAACGGTTTCGTTGTCTGTTCTGCATTCTACTTCTGGGTTCAGTGGTGGCTCATAAGGGTCATCAATCCCGGTAAAATGCTTGATATTCCCATTTCGCACTTTTTTGTATAGACCTTTTACATCACGTTCCTCACAAATTTCTAATGGTGAATTGACGTAAACCTCCACAAAATTTCCAATGCGTTGCCGTACCTCTTCACGAACTTCGCGGTAGGGTGAGATAGCTGAAACGAGAACAATCACATTATTCCTCGTCAGCAGATGAGCTACAAAACCAATGCGGCGGATGTTTTCATCGCGGTCTGCCTTACTGAAGCCCAAACCATTACATAGATTTTGGCGCACTATGTCACTATCAAGGACTTCAACCTGATATCCAAGCGATCGCAACTTTGTTTCTACGACTCGGTTAATACTAGTTTTTCCAGCACCACTTAGACCAGTAAACCAAATTGTAATACCATATTGCTTTAGTTTCACCTAACCTCCAGTGTCGTACAATGCAATCTATGATATTTACAGATGTCTACACTATTTTTCTGCTAACACAGGTTTGCCTGTAGCAACAACCTGTTCAACAATATCAATGGCTCGACTCACCCCACCTGCTTGTTGAATCGCCGCTTGCAATTTCAAAGCATTCTGTTTATAAAAATCTTCTCTCAATACCTTTTGTATAGCCTTTCGCAGCTTGGGAACGTTTACACGACTCAGTGATATAGCTTCACCAGCACCAGCCCAAGCTACACGTGCAGCTATTCCTGGTTGATCATTAGTAACGGGAATGGCAACCATTGGTACTCCATTATTCAAGGACTCCAAAGTAGTATTCATGCCCCCATGGGTAATGGTAAGAGTCGCTTTTTGCAGCAATTCCAATTGGGGTGCATAACCAACAATTAGCGGATTTCCGGGCAAACTTCCCAGAGATTCTGGAGTTGCAGAACCACCTAATGAAATCACTAATTGGGCATCCAAATCATTACAAGCTTCGGCAATAGATTTGAAAATTCTCAACAGGCGATTTTGTATAGTTCCCATTGAAGCATAAATCAATGGTTGTCCGGTCAATTTTTCATAAGGAAAATCAGGAATTTCCCGACCAGTTGAACTATGATAAGGGCCTGTGAAATGGAAACACTGCGGCAAATATTGCCTGGGGAATTCCAATTGGGCAGGCTGTTGACTAATTTGAGCTAGTGGGGAATAGTTTTGATTAGCGTTGAAGTGTAGGGGTAACTTCCACTCTCGGCGATAGTCAGCTATTACCTCTCTAATTGGTTTGCCGATGCGATCCAACAACTTATAACCCACTCTGTTACGTAGTTGTGCCCACCAAGCTTGGTTATAGCCCCAGTTTGTCATAAATGGGGGAACACTTTCTTCTCGATTAAGTACCACAGCACTGCAAATGGTAATAAAGGGAAGTCCTAAAAATTCTGCAACAGTTCCTCCCTCTGACGTAACTTGGTCTACTAAAAGTGCCTCCACACCCGCTTCTTTAATTGCTGGTGGTGCATCCCTGAGCATAACATCTGCCCCTTCCTTGATCAGATTGATGGTATATTGAAATGCAGCAAGTCCGTTCATTTCCCCCAACCTAACCAAGGATTCTGCCGTCAACCCACGGGGAAACTGAGATTCGCCAATCGCCCTAAATTCTAATCCCGCGGCTAGTGTCTTCGATTCAGCATCGGAAAAGCCGAATAGGGTAACATGATGACCCCGATTTTGTAGTTCTTTTCCTAAAGGAAGCATAGTGTTGAGATGACCAGTTGATGCTGGACAAATCAGTCCATAATGAGTCATAGTTCTTGCTTCTATTTATTTACAATGATGTATACCAGAAAACAGGTACATAGGAGCAAAGAAAAAAATTTTTGTTGAGTTGAACTTGCCTACTGGAGTTTCAAGAACTTATCTAAAGCTGATACCATACTGGGCGGCCAACGACGGATATTTGTTACCCAGTTAATGTCTTTATAACGGCTATCCAGTCCATAAGCAGCCACCCAGTTACTTTCAGCTTCGCCTTGTTCTCCATTTACCCAGTAGGCAGCTGTGAGAGCGGCACGCATATCAGCAAACTTGGGATATTTACGGACAATATTCCGCATTTCACGGATTGCTTGGTCTATTTGACCAGTTTCATAAAGAGCGAGGGCGTAATTAGCACGGGCAAAGGCAAAATTCGGAGCAATCTCATTAGATTTTTTGTAGTCAGCGATCGCCAAATCCCATTTTCCCAAACCTGCTGTGGCATTACCGCGATTGTTATACGCCATTGCATCGTTAGGATCGAGTTCTAGAACATGATTATAATCTGCGATCGCTAAATCCCATTTTCCCATTCCTTCCAACGCCGCGCCCCGATTCAAGTAAGGATCGGTAACATTCGGCGCTAGTTCTATGGCTTTGTTATAGTCTGCCAATGCCTCTTGTAACTTATTCTGACTCACCCGCGAATTTCCCCGGTTACTCCACGCCCCCGCATTCGTGGGAAATTGCTCAATAATCTTTGTCCAGTAAGTTTCAGCCGTCGCAAAATCACCTTGATTGGTCGCTATAAACGCTTGATTTGCCCACTCATCGCCTTGTTTTAACTGTTCTTGAGTAATGGGCGGTTGAGATTGTGCCATAACTGGTGTACCCCAGCCAAACACAAGTAACAGACTCAGAAAAATACTAATCAACTTGATCATCTAGGTTTACCTAATTTGTCATTTGTCATTTGTCATTTGTCATTTGTAATTGAGCATGGGGCAGAGGAATGGAGTTCAAAGACTTATGAATGGAGTTTAAAGACTCATTAATGGAGTTCAAAGACTCATTTAGGAGTAATCAATGCCCAATGCCCAATCCCCAATGCCCAATCCCCAATGCCCAATCCCCATAATTACAATAATGACAACTGTTCATTAGGCGGCGTGAATCCTAAATGCTTATATGCTGCCTTTGTCGCCATCCTACCGCGATGAGTCCGAGTTAAATATCCAATCTGCATCAGGTAAGGTTCGTATACTTCTTCAATTGTTTGAGTATCTTCACCCGTTGCTGCTGCCATTGTTTCTAATCCCACTGGCCCGCCGTTAAATTGCTCAATTATTACACTCAGCATCTGGCGATCTGTCCAATCTAAACCGCAAGGATCTACTTGAAATAGTTGCAATGCCTCGGATGCAATGTTTTCATTAATATTCCCAGATATTTTTACTTCCGCATAATCACGTACCCGTTTTAGTAACCTATTAGCGATACGTGGTGTTCCGCGTGAACGACGGGCAATTTCTGTGGCACCATCTTCTGTGATGGGAGTTTTGAGTAATTGAGCGGTTCGCAGTACAATTTTAGTCAGTTCGTCAACTTCGTAAAATCGGAGTTTTTGAATCAAACCAAAGCGATCGCGCAATGGTGAAGTTAAAGCACCCACACGAGTTGTAGCCCCTACTAAGGTAAACTTTGACAGCGGCAAACTTCTGATGCGAGCGCTGGAACCCTTACCAATAGTAATATCTAAACGATAATCTTCCATTGCTGGATAGAGAATTTCCTCCGTCATCCGCGAGAGGCGATGAATTTCATCCACAAATAAGATATCCCCTGGCTTGAGATTTACCAATAGCCCAACAATATCTCGTGGACGTTCTAAAGCTGGCGCACTAGTAATTTTGTAATTTACCCCCATTTCCGACGCTAAAATCATTGCCATTGTGGTTTTGCCCAATCCCGGCGGCCCATACAGCAGCAAGTGATCCAGTACCTCACCACGAGACTTAGCTGCTTTAATGGCAATATCTAGCACATCCTTTAAATCTTTTTGCCCAATGTAATCAGCAAATCGGTGTGGTCGAATACCTTCTTCTTGCTGTTCTTGCTCATCAATAGCAGCTTCAGGCTGCAAAATATTATCTGCCGAAGGTGTCCTTGCCGACTCTCGACGCTGCTTTGGTTCTTTGTTGGGTTCTGGAGGCTGTTTTTTCGAGGAGATTATCGCCATAATTCAGCTATCTACTTTTAAGGGACTAGGGAGTGGGGAGTGGGAGAGGCAGTTCTTAAGCAGGGGAGGCAGGGGAGGCAAGGGAAGAAAGAAAAACCAATGCCCCATGCCCAATGCCCAATACCCGTGAAAATTTTCGTTTGAGAATACCCGCGCCAATTTAAAATTTAAATTTCGGTCAATTACCCAGAAGTACAAAAGTTATTATGTTATCTAAAAGAATCTTACCGTGCCTAGATGTGAAGGCGGGACGGGTTGTAAAAGGAGTTAACTTTGTCAATCTCCAAGATGCAGGCGATCCGGTAGAACTGGCCAAGGTTTACAACGAAGCCGGTGCTGATGAGTTAGTATTTCTGGATATTACAGCCACTCATGAAGACCGAGCTACAATTTTAGATGTGGTCTACCGCACTGCTGAACAGGTCTTTATTCCATTGACTGTAGGTGGTGGCATTCAATCCTTAGAAAATGTTAAAGCTTTGTTACGAGCGGGCGCAGATAAGGTTAGTATTAATTCTGCGGCAGTGCGGGAACCAGACTTGATTAATCGGGCAAGCGATCGCTTTGGTAATCAGTGCATAGTTGTTGCTATTGATGCCAAGCGCAGAAATAACCCGGAGAATCCAGGCTGGGATGTGTATGTGCGGGGTGGCAGAGAAAATACAGGTTTAGATGCCCTATTGTGGGCACAAGAAGTTGAAAAACGGGGTGCCGGAGAACTACTAGTTACAGGTATGGATGCTGATGGAACCCGAGCTGGGTATGACATTGAAATTACACGGGCAATTGCCGATGCTGTAGAAATTCCAGTTATTGCTTCTGGCGGTGCAGGTAATTGTGAACATATTTACACTGCCCTAACTGAAGGCAAAGCTGAAGCTGCATTACTCGCGTCAGTGTTGCATTACGGACAATTAAGCGTAGCAGAAATTAAAAGTTACTTGCGCGATCACAACGTGCCAGTCAGAACATTCTGTTGATCCACCATTTTCCATTTAATGACATCCATCTAAGGTTAGACACACTTCCTGAAAAGGGTGTTAATATTATTTTACAAGTATTAACAAATATTAAGAAATATGTTGCTTCCTATTTTACTTTTTGATGTAGCTCTAGTAGCGTGGTCGCTGCACTTAATGGAAAAAGCTTACGAGAGTAAAGAATTTTCTCTAATGTTGGCTGGTACATTGGTTGCTCTGGCTGCTGCTGCCATGTTAGTAGTTTACTTTTTGATGGGGCATTGTATGACCTATTTGTTGCAAGTATCCTAGAGAGTACTGAGTGCGAGAGGAGATATTTAAAATTTAGTTTCCAGAAAAAGCTTGACAAAGTAATACCAATTCAAAATTCACGCATTCAAAATTCATGCATTAAAAAAGCCAGACAGAACAAAGGTATGTCCGTATGTATCTGTCACATTCTTTTTTCAAATTGGTATAATAATACAGCAGTTTTCTTTTACATGAAGTACAAAGTTACGGGTTTTGAGGCAGGAGGCAGGAGGCAGGAGGCAGCAATGCTGGAGGTAGAAACTATTTTTATCTGATGTTGAGTCTTGCATTTTGTACCTCATTTACTTGCAAACTGCTGTAATTAAGCAATTATATAGGACTTATTTTAAGGGGTTATAGTGCGGTTGGTAGCGCATCTGTAGATTCACAAATTAGATGTCGCAATTGATTTCGGCGTTTGAGTAAGGGTTATGAGTTTTACACAGAGCTAAGTGAAGCAATGATTTATGGCTCACTGATTCGTCTGATAGTAGAGCAAATGGCATCTTAAGTTTTTCTTGACCGAAAACGAAAAGGATACAAGCCCCTCTCTTACAAAGATAGGAATGCCTGCGGCGGGCTGCGCGAGAGCGTGGAAACCTCCGCTCAACGCCAGGAAAGCCCAAGTCGGGAAACCCTGACTGTGCGACTGGCTCGACTTTGCGCTAAATTTATTTATGGGAGATGATTAATTTTAAATTTTGAATGCGTGAATTTTGAATTCGGAGCGTACCCCTTTGGGGAAGCAAGCTACGCGCAGCGTCTCGTAGAGAAGCGACGTGACGAATCAGCTCTAAGGATAAATATGGCTAACCAAACCTTATTTATGCATCACTTTTTAAGTTTTACTTTGTGGAATAATTCATCTTTAATCCGGTTAAGAATTGAAGTCTCATCCAAGTTTGTCAAAATCCGATTAATCACTGCTTTCGGTCCATCAGGCCCCCAAGTTGCGCCATTGGCTAAATAAACTTTAGTAACTTGTCCAATCCCGTAAGAAGAAACACCAGCTACTCCCCCTTGGGTGATTGCTACCGATATATAAGGGCCTAGCGCAATACCACCTGTAGCTGTTGCAGAGATTCCAAGTAAAGTTTTTAATCCACTCAAGCCTAAATTTGCTAACAATTCACTAGCACCGATGCCGCCCATACTCAGTGCGATTTTCTGTAGCAATTGTACAGCCCCAGCTTCCGTCATGGAGAAGCCATAGAGTTTAGATAAACCTAAAATTAGAGCAATATCAATTACCACACTACTGAGAATATCTACCACAGTTACGGGATTAAGTGCGATCGCTAATGCCTTAGTCATCACAGCCTTCCAAATCAACTGATTGGCATTCTGTTCCCGAATCATCAGTTTTCGTTCTATTAACTGCTCATTTACGATATCGGCATAAAGCATGGTATTAAGGGCAACCAAGGCTTTACCTTCACGATGCAGAATTTCCAATATTTTCAGCTTCAGTTCCTCGACTTGGGCATTTCCTGTACGTAACTGTATGCCCCTCGTACCATCAGGGCGACGAATTGCCGTCTTCACCAATGGCGATGCCGCAGCCATAACAATTTCTAAAGGTGTGAGTAATTCCCGCACCCTTTCATCTCGGATTTTGTGATAAATTGCCATCCGGTCTACTTCTGGATACTGATCTACTTTATTAAACACCAGAATGATCGGTTTACCTGCTTCCCGCAATTGAGAAAGGGCGCCGTATTCCAGCTTTGTCATATCACCAGATATCACAAACAGAATCAAATCCGCTTGTTTGGCAATCTGTTCAGCTAAGGCGGCGCGGGTTGCACCATCTACTTCATCTAACCCGGGAGTATCAATTAATTCCACTTGTGATTGACCTACACCAGGGAGAGTGACACGCAAAGCACGTTCACTTTCCCCAATCGCCTCCTCACTAATACTCCAATTAACTCTTTGTGCAGTACGAGTAACACCGTGCAGCGGCCCAGTTTCAAATACCGTTTGTCCAACCAAAGCATTGAGTAGCGAAGACTTACCACGTCCCACCATGCCAAAAGCCGCAATCTGCACCACCATGCGGTCTAACTTTCCCAGCATGGTTTCCAAATCAGCAATTTCTGCCTCCAATCCAGTTTTTTCCTGGGGAGTGAGGTCGAGATTTGCTACCAAGTTTCGCAACGCTGTTTGTGCTTGTTTATAGCTTAATTCCGTCTGAATGTCTTCAAAACTGAAAATAGCACTATCCAATTCTTCCTCCCAGCTGAGAGAATTTGCGTCAGTGTTAGCAGAATCGCTTTGATCAGGTTCAGGCACGGGCAATATCGAAGTCATATCAATTTGAATTTTGAAATTTAGGATTTTTAAATTAGCCCTGTCTCTTATCCTAGTTATTTTTAACAAGGGTTTGTGGAGATGAGGGAGCAGGGAGAGCAGAAAAGACAAGAGGGATAAGGGGGACAAGGGTGAATTATTGAACAAGTTTCTCTGTTATCTCCCCTCACTGACTTGTCTTTCTTGTCTCTTCTCCATGCCCAATGCCCAATTCCCAATTCCCAGTGAATAATAACTAACAAAAAGTCATAAACTGAAAAATGCATCTAATATAACGCGTTAGGATCTTGACTAAATTACCTGTGCGGAAAATCATTATTGCCGGCAACTGGAAAATGTTCAAAACCCAGGCAGAGACCCAGGAGTTTTTACAAGGATTTCTGCCCCACTTAGAGGAAACCCCCCAAGGGCGAGAAGTGATATTGTGTCCTCCTTTCACTGATTTAAACGTTTTGTCCAAGACTTTGCATGGTAGCCTCATCCAATTGGGGGCACAAAACATCCATTGGGAAGAATATGGAGCCTATACGGGTGAGATTTCTGCCCCAATGCTGACAGAAAGTGGTGTGCGCTTTGTGATTGTCGGTCATAGCGAACGACGGCAATACTTTGCAGAAACGGACGCCACCGTTAATCTGCGCCTCCGAACTGCTCAAAGGTTTGGTTTGACTCCAATTCTCTGTGTTGGCGAAAGCAAACAACAACGAGATGCAGGAGAAACTGAATCTCTGATTACTCTCCAACTCGACAAAGGCTTGGTAGATATCGATCAAGATAATTTGGTGATTGCCTACGAACCGATTTGGGCCATTGGCACTGGTGACACTTGTGAAGTAAAGGAAGCTAATCGAATAATTGGCTTAATTCGCAGCCAGTTGACTAATCCGAATGTATCAATTCAATATGGCGGTTCAGTCAAGCCGAATAATATTGATGAGATTATGGCTCAACCAGAAATTGATGGTGTCCTCGTGGGAGGAGCAAGTCTAGAACCTGAAAGTTTCGCTCGGATTGTGAATTTTCAATCAGTGTGATGTGCTTTTTTCTTGTTCCCATGCCCTGCATGGGAATGCCTAATGTAGATTTATGCCAAGGAACTTGATAATTCGAGGACGCTGTTTCGATTGGGGACAGCGGACTTATTTAATGGGCATTTTAAATGTAACGCCCGATAGCTTTAGTGATGGGGGTGAGTTTAACACTTCCTCTACCGCTTTAGTACAGGCGCAAGCACTGGTGGCTGCTGGTGCTGACATCATTGATGTGGGCGGTCAATCAACTCGACCAGGGGCAAAACAAATAACTCTGAGGGAGGAACTTGACCGGGTACTATCGGTATTACAGGTGCTAAGACCAGAGATTTCAGTCCCGATTTCTGTAGATACAACCCGTGCTGCTGTAGCCCAGGCATCTGTAGCAGCTGGAGCAGATATTATTAATGATATTTCTGGCGGTACTTTTGACTCAGAAATGTTGGCAACAGTTGCAGAGTTAGATGTGCCGATGATTTTAATGCACATCCGAGGAACACCACAAACAATGCAACAACAGACTGATTATCAAGATTTGCTCGGTGAGATTTCTAGTTTTTTGGCTCGGCAAATTCAGGCAGCAACTACTGCCGGCATTGACCTGGATAAAATTATTATCGATCCTGGTATTGGTTTTGCTAAAAACTATGAGCAAAATTTAGAAATTTTTCGCGGCTTGCGATCGCTCGCCTCACTCAACTGCCCTATCTTGGTAGGAGCATCTCGTAAAAGTTTCATTGGTCGGATTTTAAATCAACCAGATCCCAAAGCACGAGTTTGGGGAACGGCAGCAGCTTGTTGTGCTGCTATTTTTAATGGCGCTGATATCCTCCGAGTTCACGATGTTCAAGAAATGCGTGATGTTTCACTAGTAGCCGATGCTCTATTGAGACAAGCCGCACAAGGTAATTGTTAAGTATTACCGTTTTCGAATTTTTTGCCGTTACCTTCTAGATTTTCTCCTGGGTGGGCTATCAACTCCTGAAACATTTCACTTGAGTTAGCTGGGTCTATAAAGACAATTTTGGCATTACTGCTCTCACCAAGTTTTTGGCTAGCATCTACATAATCTTGAGCTACAAGATATCGCAGAATGTCCCTACTTTCGGGATTGGAACGTAGAGCTTGAGAAATGATTTGCACTGAAGCCATAGTTCCTTCTGCTTTTTTAATCGCAGCTTCCTTTTCCCCTTCTGCTTCGGTAATCAGTGCCCGTTTTTTGATGACGGCAGCTTGTTCCTCTTCCCTAGATTGTCGCACACTCTCAGGTAGAGTAATTCTCTGAATATCTAACCGGAGAATATCAACTCCCCAATCTGCCGTTACACTATTCAACTGGTCTAAGATAGCTGAGTCCATCTCCGTTCTAGAGACGTTGGTCTGCTCTAAAGTATTCTGAGCAATGATTTCTCGCAGCGTGGTTGTAGTTATCTGTGTCAATGCCCCTTGCAGATCTTCAATTGCGTAAAAGCTTCTCTCAATATCTCGAATCCGCCAGTATACAATAGCGTCTACTTCTACGTAAATATTATCTTGGGTGATCACATTCTGAGGTTTGATGTCTAAAAACTGCTCTCGTGTGGTATCTTCCATCACAATCTGATCGACCAAGGGAACAATAAAGTTCAGCCCCGGTTTAAGTTTCCGATGATACCGCCCTAAGCGTTCAACTAGGGCTTCATTTCCTTGATTAATCAGTTTTGCAGAACCTAATGCATAACCTATAAGGGCTAAAACTATAGCAATAATTGGCTCCATGTATGCTCCTATTCAGCTTTAGGGAGAATTTAATGTCAAAGATATGCTACTAGCTTGTCATATCTTTGAGTTTAATGTTTTGAGTCTGTAATTTTATCATCACCAGCAGCGATGTCGAGTCACTGCAAGTTTTGTACATATTCTGTAAGTGAGACTGTTTTGCAGAATGCGTAGAAGCTCTGCTTCTTGTCGTCAGACATCGCTATTAAAGCACCTTGATAAAACGCTGGCAAGGACTAATTGATGTAATCAACATTACTTGTACTGACATTTTCAGACATTCGGAATTTTTATTAAGTATATTCACGTAATATAAATTAATTACAGGTAAATTTTTGCATGATTTTAAAACCACCACTATAATCGGATAAAAATTGGCTTGGGCCATTAAAAATATCAAAATATTATGGACAGGTTGTTAATCAAACTCATAGGTTTAATTTTACTTTTGACAGGATTGTACTTTTTTGGTCAAAACATCATATTTGTTAGCGGCTACTATTCATATTTTTATCGTAGCTTACCTGCTACAGCTTCAGTTTTGGCAACGATGATAGGTATATTTGCATTAATCTTTTTTCAAAGAGAAACTGGTAACTTGGGATGGATTTTTCTAGGCATTAGCATAGTACTAGTTTTCTTAAGCGGTGGAGTTATTTTAATGCCAACTAGCTTATGGAATTTCATAATTGCTTTTACCACATTAGCATCTGGATATAAATTACTAAATGAAGGCAGAATCAACTTTTAAAATCTGTAAATATAGTCATATTAGCTCATCTACCTTAGTAGCTAAGATTACATTATTCGCTAGTTCCTAGTACAGCCAGAAAAATTTAGTATTATAATTTCCCCATCTTCTCTATTGCTTCTGAGAGTGCATTAGGGCACTTAGATTAACTTTTAATTAAGTACCGATTTCAAGAGGCAGAAGTATACAGAACCCGCCTCAACCGCAGGAATAGCCTCTTAATCATGACTTGAACTCAGAGGTTTTTACTAAGGTTGAGGGTAATATTAAAATGGAAACTATTGATGATGAGGAAAAGGGAAGAATGACCCAGGTGGTTCTAGGAGAGAACGAAGGAATAGACTCAGCTTTGCGTCGGTTTAAACGCCAGGTTTCCAAAGCTGGGATATTAGCTGATGTGAAATATCATCGACACTTTGAAACACCAATAGAAAAACGCAAACGTAAGGCAGTGGCAGCTAGACGCACAAGACGTTTTAAATAAACCTATTCGGTGTGATATCGGCGTTGCTTGAGGTTATGACCGAAAACAGGCAATAGCGCGAGCGCCATTATTCTATACAAACATTAAGCAAAGTCTGCCGCACTGCTAATTAGGGTGTAAATGAGTTACTTTTCCTATACTTAGAGCGCGTTAGAGGCTTTATCTTGGTTAGATGGAGTAAGCTAAAATCGCTGCCCATCAACCAAAATAAGCGCCTTTAAACATCGGTTAGCTTTCTTTAATAAGCTGATAGGACAGTATTCATCCAGCCCTAAGACTCAGAATTATTAATGGTGCGGCTATTACAAACATTCATTGCCTTTTCTACTCCTTGTTTGAGACTTAGTTCAATACACTCAACTACGAACTGAAGTACAAAAGACATCTGCTGATTTTCGGCAGCGGAAAATCGCCCCAGTACATGGGAAATAGCACCGGAATCATCGTTATTAGCTGTATCTTTGGGTTTACCAATACCGATTCGCAAACGGGGAAAGTTTTGGCTACTAAGATGTGCGATCGCACTTTTCATACCGTTATGTCCCCCTGCCGAACCAGATAAACGCAAACGAGTTTTTCCCAAGGGCAAATCCATATCGTCATAAATCACCAACACTGACTCAGGCGGCAATTTATACCAACTTGTCACCGCTTGTATTGCTTGTCCTGAGCGATTCATATAAGTTAACGGCTTTAGCAAGCGAATCTTACCTCCATTTGGGGCCATACCCTCACCATACTCACCCTGAAACTTCCGGTTTTCTGTTAAGGAAATGCGCCAAGAATGGGAGAGAGTTTCTAAAGCAGCAAAACCAATATTATGGCGTGTTTGGTCGTACTTAGCTTCTGGATTCCCTAACCCGACGATTAGTTGTGGAATCACCAAAGCTGGTTGCGTAACAGCTTCTGTCATTTTGCCTATAGTCAATTGATATGAAGCATCCTACTAGCTAGGTTGGGAAGAACTAGCGGTATCCTGCTCAGATTTAGCAGGGTGGATTTGCTTAGGTTCCAATTCAGCAGTAGTTTTTACAGTTTCTTCTAACTGTTCTGCTTCTTTTTGAAACTCGCTTTGAAATTCCTTGGAAGCTTCTTGAAAACTACGAATTGTTTTGCCCACACTCCGACCGATCTCTGGCAGCTTCTTTGGGCCAAAGATTAACAGCGCTACTACCATAATTACAGCCATTTCCGGCAGACCGATACCAAATATATTCATTTTTTGTCTCCGATAAACTCTAAAATCACTACATAGACTCACATATTTATGTAGTCTACTCAATAATTACCTATTATAGAAAGCGATGATCTCCCCACGAGCGAGTGATGGCTTAAGTAAGTCAGCGCTAATATTTCCAGTTATCTTAATAAATTCAAATGTAAGGTGCGTTATCGCGCAGAGCAATGCACCGCCAACAATTCTACATCTGCCTTAATATATTTCTTCTGTAGAGTTGAGCAACTGTTCGGCTGTAACACTTACCAAGCTACCCAACTCAGTTTGATTTTTGGATATCGTCACCGACATCACAGGAATAGGCTGGACTCTTCGGTTGCACCCTCGACAGATTCCCACCTGGCGACTCTCGCGGTGAAGAGACCTCCCAACAGCGCAGACAACACGAAAACCAATATTGTTGTTGATGTTGTCGCGCTCCGCCCTATTGTTGTTGCGGGATGCCGAACGGCAGTTTTTAGGATTATTGATCCAGGAACCGCCCCGCAGTCGGGTTCGCCTACCCCTTCTCTACTCCCTCGACCAAGCGAGTGAAGTAAATATCTGTTGGCGCAGCTGCCAAGTATCTCCATGCTCTAAGTGAGCAAACCAGCTTTGTATAGACTGATCCACTTTTTCACGTTTGATTTTACCTTGAACATAGTCTGTTTGCAATCGCTTAAGTCTGCGCCTTGCTTGATGTAAATTACTATTTCGCACCCGAATTAGGTCAGGAAATACTCTAAACCCCAGAAAAGTTGCGCCAATTTTTGTTTCAAATAATTGGCTTTTAACTTGATGAATTTTCAACCGCAATTGAGTTAAATATTCTTCGATAGCTAGTCTGGCATCTGCTAACAATTCTTGCTCATCACTAAATAAAGCAAAGTCATCGACATAACGGATATATTTAGATATCTTTAGCTTTTCTTTCACAAAATGGTCAAAACCATTTAAATAAATATTGGCAAAAAACTGGCTGGTTAAATTCCCAATTGGTAAACCTTTCCTGCGAGTCACAGGAGCAAGTAAATCATCTCCAGGAAAATAATCAATTACTGTTTCTTGCTCGTTGCTGTTGTCAATGATAGTATCAATCAACTTAATTGTATCAGGACATTTTAATTTGCGACGCAGTAATTGTTTTAATGTTATATGGTCAATGCTGGGAAAGTACTTTTTGATATCGCACTGAAGTACATAGCGACTATTGCGTGCAAAGTGAGTAAACTTTCTCAGAGCTAGATGCGTTCCAAAACCAAGTCGGTTAGCATAAGAATGGTGGATAAATGCTTTTTCAAAAATCGGCACGATGATATTGCATAGTGCATGATGAACAACTCTATCCCGATAGGGAGCGGCTGAAATTAAACGACTTTTAGGGTTTGTTAAGTGAAAGGTTCGGTAAGTTACTGGCTGATAATTTTTATCTGTTAACTCTTGCTGCAATCTAATTAATTCAGTCTCTAAATGATAATTAAACTCTAAAATATTGTCCCTAAATCGCTTCCCTTTTTGTGCCTGATGGGATGCTAAAAGTATGTTTTCAAAATTAATTATTTGAGAATAGAGATTGCCGTAACGCTTCATGATATTTTTATTTAGATGAACTCAGTTTTCTCTGTATCTTTGTTTTTTAATCCATCCACCTAATTCTATTCCAATTTTATCTATAATTTTTATAGCATATTCATATCTTTGAATTGACATCAAATTGAAGTCGAGAAGCATTCGTGTTTGATAGCGCAAAATATCTAGTTGAGTATTCAGAGATTCTAATTGAATAAGTTTATCTTTAGCATATTTGGCTTGAATTAATCCCTCTAATAAATCGTACAGTTGCACACATTCCCGTGCATATCGTATAACCCAAAAGCATTACCTACTTTAAAACTGTCCACAGGTGTAGTCTCTTGTCTGTAAGTTCCTTCTACACCAGCACCATAAACTTGATTAACATTGTAGTTAGCTAATTCCGATGTAATTGTTTTGCCAAAATAGAATGGTGTTGTTGTTCTGGCTCTACACGCATATTCCCATTGTGCTTCACTAGGAAGGTTGTAGATTCTGCCTGTATATTGAGATAGGCGCGAGCAAAATTCAATTGCATCGTACCAAGAGACACATTCGACAGGGCGATTTGCTCCTTTAAAATAAGATGGATCTTGATCTAGCTTCCGGTTCACCTCGGGTAAGTGTGCCACAAATTGCCACTGCTCTTGAGTGACTAGATACTTAGCCAAGAAAAACGGCTGTACAGTGACTTCATGCTGGGGATTTTCAGAATCACGGCGTTCCGGCTCATCTTGTGGCGACCCCATTTTAAAAGTTCCTCCAGGGATAGCCACCATCTCTATCAAGGGTGCTGATGGTTTTCCTGCTGCTTCAGCGATAGATTCTACAAAATAAGATGCTTGGTTTGGTTTTCTGTGAATTACTCCCCCACGATCATTAACTGTTACCGTTTCAAACTTAAAAGTTTGTAACTCTTCCTCATGAAAAATAATCTTACAACGCCAAGCTTCGATGTCCTTTTCATGATCTTTACCTTTGACTAGTTCCTTAGTAAAATACGGTTGTACATCATCAGGAAGAATATTAAACGTTGACTTGTCAACATAAAACCAGCCTGATTCGGCTGTAACAAGCCGTGAAAGTGGGGTCAAAACATAGTGTCCAATTATCTTATTAGCACATGGTTCAGATTTATCAAAATTAACCGTTCCAGTTGTTGCAGCAATGCGAAATTCTCGCTTTTTATTATTAGGATTTTTATTATAATTTTCAACGATTTTGCGAAATTCTTTGACAAATTGATAAGCATTATTACTGTTTTCAAATAAGATACGATAACCATCGCCGCCTAATGATATAATTAAGTCATGAACGGGAAGTTTTATGACTTAATTCAAAGCTTTTTCGACAAATTCTTTTTGAATATCGTTTATTAAAATGCGTGTCCCTTTTGGCCCTAGTTGGCTTTCAATCGCATCACTAGATTCTGAAGACTTGACTAAATCGAGTTGGACTACAGTTAATGTAATATCACCAGATTCCATAAATACCTAGTTTTTTCAGATGAATTACGCCAATAAATTTGATTGTAAATCAATCCTTATTGATTAAGATAGATTAATTATAATTTTTTATAAATAAGCAGATTTATAATAACTGAAAAAGGAATTATCAAAATTGAAGCAATTAAAATATATATTGCATATGTAAAAACCTGAAATTTTAAAAAGGCAATTTCGGAATTAATAGTAATTTGTTTAGCAATATCCTCATATTCTTTTTTATAAGGTGTATTGATTGTACCTTCAAAGTAGTGCTTGTTCAATGCATCTAGCAGTTCTGTAGAACTATATTTCTGTAAATGTCCGAAATAGTAAAAATTATCTGTGTCTTTCTTGACAAAATTTGAATTCTTAGGTGGTTTAGTTCGCAACCATAAAATACGTTCCAAATTTGTTTTAGGAAGAAAAGAAAGTGAGCAGATTAAAGAACAAATACAAAGTAAAGTTGTTGTTAGCAATAAACCAAAATTCAATGATTTTGGAATATTTTGTGCTGTAGCGAAAAGAGTTATAGTTGCAGTAATTCCAGCACCAGAAAAAGCAAGCAGAATACCGTTTTTAGCCTCGGCAAACTTGAGCCACTCATTAACATTTTGAAAAATTGCTATGAGCTTGGAAGAAACTTCATCCATAGATATCAAATTTAATCATGAATATAAAGCAAAAGTCACGTCGCTTCTCTACGAGACGCTGCGCGTAGCTTGCTTCCCCAAAGAGGTACGCTCTGAATTCCAAATTCCAAATTCCAAATTCCAAATTAATCATCCCCATAAATAAATTTAGCGCAAAGTCTGAGCGGAGGTTTCCTCTGCTCAGACTTTGTAAGAGAAAGGCTTGAATTAGCGGACGTAGTATTTCTCGACGGCAGTCCGTTCAAGTCGGGAAACCCGCCCACACGGCTGCCTCCGCTGTGCTTCTTGACAAGACATTTTTTTGCTTCTCCATAAACAAAATTTAGGGGCTTGTATCCTTATATTCGCGAACTACTTTGTCTTTTCCATATCCCGTGAAAAGTCAGATTCCTATTTCTCACCCCACGCAATGTGTTTCTTAAAAGTTATACCAATTTTAAAAAAGAATGCGACAGATACATACGGACATACCTTTGTGATATCTGGCTTGATTAATTTTGAATTTTGTTAGCGCAGCGTTAGCGAGTCCGCGAGCGTCATTTTGAATTTTGAATTGGTATTACTTGCTGTGAAATGCGAAGAGCGGCTTTAATTAAATCGGCTGCTTTTTCACCGATCATAATTGTTGGCGCATTCGTATGTCCCGTGATTAAAGTTGGCATAATTGAGGCATCAACGACACGCAACCCCTTAACCCCATATACACGTAGTTCGGGGTCTACAACCGCCATTGGGTCAGTTCCCATTTTGCAGGTGCCGATAGGATGATACACAGTACTGCAAACTTCTCGGATGTAAGCAGCGAGTGCTTCATCGCTAGTCACATCGGCACTAGGCGCAACTTCTTTGCCTCGAAACTCATCAAAAGCACTAGTATGAAACAATTTGCGTATTAATTTAATTCCGTCAACTAGCTTTTGCACATCGGATTGACTTTGCAGATAGTTTAGCTGAATCATTGGTGTATCTTTGGGATCAGATGATCGCAAACTGATACTGCCAATGTTTTGGGGATGAGCCAAAATGATTATACCTGTGAAACCGAAACCAGAGTTGGGATAGCCAGGAGGTACCCTCAAAATGGGAGCGAAGATCAGCTCTAAATCTGGCGCAGTGTCTAGATGACCCTCGCTATGCAAAAACAATGCAGTTTCACCGATCCCATTACTGTGTAAATCCTGAGTTGCCTCGTATGGTACAAAAACACAAATGTGGTCTTGGAGGTTTTGTCCAACACCTGGTAAATCAACAACGACCGGAATTCCCATTGCTTGCAGGTACTCTGCATCGCCAATGCCGGAAAGCATCAGCAGTTTGGGCGAATCGAACGCGCCAGCACTTAAAATCACCTCTTTGTTGACCCTGACCTGGTGCAGTATGTTCTCATGCAGATATTCCACCCCAACAGTGCAAGTTCCCTCAAAAAGCAACCGAGTCACTAACGCTCCAGTCATTGTTGTCAAATTGGGACGCTTGAGAATTGGCACCAGGAATGCAGCAGCAGTACTGTGTCGTTTCCCGTCTTTGATAGTCACCTGAAAAGGTCCCGCACCTGACTGCTGCATTCCGTTGAAATCAGGATTTTCGTCATAACCCATTGTCACACATGCATCTACAAATCGTTGGGATATTACAGATGGGGAAATGACATCGGTCACGCTCAACTCGCCATCTACACCGTGGTATTCGGAAATACCTCGTTCTTGGTTCTCAGATTTTTTGAAATAGGGCAATATATCTTGGTAACTCCAACCGGGATTCCCCAATTCCCTCCAGTGGTTATAATCATGATAATTGCCTCGAATATAAGTCATGAAATTAATCGAACTGCTGCCGCCCAAGACTTTGCCACGGGGACAAAAGATTTTGCGGTTATTAAGGTAGGGTTCTGGTTCAGAGAAATAGCCCCAGTCCACTTCTGAGCCTGGTAGGTTCATACATTCCGACGGGATTTGAATCTCCGGTTTTGTATCCTTTTTGCCTGCTTCGAGTAACAACACAGTGGTTTCAGGTTCTTGTGTCAGACGGTTGGCGACAACGCAGCCTGCTGAACCTGCACCAATCACAATGTAGTCATATTGGTTTTTAATTACCATTCCCCTGAACCAAGAACGTTTTGCTGTGTAATATCATTTACCCAATACCACAATTACCTCCCGACTTTCAAGAGCAGCTTTGAGAGCGTGTATTGCTCAACCTCTGATGTAACACCAATTCCAAGTCACGGCGATCGCTAACACTGGTGCGATCGCCTTCAACAGGTGATTGATGATAGCATAGACGGTAATTATTTCGTTTAGCATATGCCCCTGCTCATTTACTTTCTGGAGGGGATTTTATTATTTAAGATTTAAGTGACTATGCGCTCTCTCGGCAGCATAACTAGCAACTTGGATCAGTAGCAAATCACAACTCACAAAAAAACCCGGAAAACCGGGTGTAACTTAACTTGTTATTCAAACTCAATTGCTATGTATCCGTTAGCGTCCTAAACTGCGCCAATCGACAAATACATCCTGAACCAACAGTGATTTATTGTAAAGTTGCAGAATAATCAGCAAAAACACGAAAAATAGCGCCATAAAAACAGCCATCACAGGGGTAGTACCCCAACCTGGAGCCACTTTCCCATATTCAGAGTTCAGTGGTTTCAGGATATCTCCCAACCTAGTCCTTTGTGCCATAGTTCACCTAAGATTACTTGCCAAAGCTTTTTTTAATCTTCTGTAATATTCTATAAGAATAGCACTGATCATCTATCTCTCAATTATGGAACCCGCAATAGTTCTTAGCATTTCTGTGGCTGCCGTGGTGATTGCCATCACCGGAATTTCGATTTATACCTCCTTTGGCCCTCCTAGCAAGCAATTGAACGATCCGTTCGATGACCACGAAGATTAAAAGAGTCATATCATGTCCGCATAAATTGTTGGTGCGATGTTTACGACGGGCTACGCCTATGTAGACAAAGATTGCTGTCGCTTGTCGGAGTTTCCTCCATAAACGACTGGCGTTTGGGGTTAAATGACTATGGAAATCATAACTAATTACCCGGACATGATATTTGAAGTGCGTTACGGCTCAAGCCGTAACGCACATTACTTTGGATGTTTTTTAATTGCAAGTCCTAATGGCTTGCCACTACCTCTCCTTCCAGGCGAACGAGTCGGTCTGCCAAAAGTTTCTCAAGGTCTTCTAGTGCCTTAGTGAAACCTTTAATACCTTCGTCTAATTTGTCAGTTGCCATGCGGTCAGCAGCGTGCATCTTGTCATAGCTAGCTTTGTCAATGGATATCTTTTCGATTGACAAGTTTGCTACCTTGGCAGGATCAAGTTTACGTGGCAGTTCTCCGATGGTTGCTTGCAATTCAGCCAAAAGTGACGGAGAAATGGTCAGCAAATCACTACCTGCAAGTTCAGTAATTTCACCAATATTACGGAAACTAGCTCCCATAACTTCGGTTTTATAGCCAAATTTCTTGTAGTAGTTGTAGATTTTGGTGACAGACAAAACTCCTGGATCTTCGGCTGCTGGGTAGCTATCGCGTCCGGTATCTTTTTTGTACCAGTCAAGAATCCGACCAACAAAGGGAGAAATTAGGGTAACGCTAGCTTCTGCACAGGCGATCGCTTGGTGAAGACCAAACAATAAGGTAAGGTTACAGTGAATACCTTCTTTTTCAAGAATTTCCGCAGCGCGAATGCCTTCCCAAGTGCTGGCAATTTTAATTAAAACGCGATCGCGACCAATCCCGGCAGCTTTATACTGGGCAATTAATTCCCGTGCCTTAGTTATGGTAGCTTCGGTATCATAAGACAAACGAGCATCCACTTCTGTAGACACGCGACCAGGAATAATTTGTAAAATCTTTAATCCAAAGGCAACTGCCAAACGGTCAAAAGCTAGAGAAACTATCTGTGCTTGGTTAGCTCCGGCTCCAGCATCTTTCTTTGCTTGGAGTAAAGTTTGATCGACAACTTCCTGATATTCTGGCATCTGCGCCGCAGCAGTAATTAGAGAAGGATTGGTGGTAGCATCTTGAGGTTTGAACTTTTCAATTGCCTGGATATCCCCCGTATCCGCAACCACGACAGTCATTTTCCGCAATTGTTCCAGTAAACTCTTGGACATAAAATACTCCGTGATGTTTGTTTAGGATTTACTTAATTCCCCAGTTGTTTAAACTCTTGACTATTCTTTGAATTCTGATTCTGGCAATTTTTCGGAATCATTGCCCAACTCTGCTTACTATTCACAACCACAGCCCTATTTTAGGTGGGTTATGCCGAAATTGGCTGTCCAATGGAATGCACTTTGATTAAACTAGTTGTTCCTGATTTACCAATTGGAACACCAGAGGTAATTACCACTTTATCGCCCTTATTCGCTAGACCCATATCTACAACTGTGTTCACCACATTGGTAAACATCTCTTCGGCATTGTGAACCGGTGGAATCAGCAAAGGTTCCACCCCCCAAGAAAGTGCTAATTGGTGATAAACAGTGATATCAGGTGTTAAGGCAATAATGGGAGAAGTTGGCCGATATTTAGACACCATTCTCGCCGTACTCCCTGAAGAAGTGTTACAGAGAATTGCCCGTGAGCCTGTTTCGTATGCAATGCGACACACTGCTTCTGCCACAGATTCAGTAACGCTGAGACTACCTGCTTCATGACACCAGGAATGTCCGCTACCCTCATCTAGAGCCTGTTCTGTCCGTACAGCAATGTTATGCATCATCTGTACAGCGGCGATGGGATATTGTCCAACAGCTGTTTCACCAGAAAGCATTACCGCATCTGTACCATCCAAGATGGAATTAGCAACATCTGTGGCCTCGGCGCGGGTAGGATCGGGGGCGCTAATCATCGACTCTAGCATTTGTGTGGCTGTAATTACCGGCTTACCAGCCTGATTGCAACGGCGAGTTATATCTTTTTGAATCAGAGGGACTTCATGAATCGGCATTTCTACGCCCAAATCGCCACGGGCAATCATAATGCCGTCAGCAACTTTGAGAATGGAGTCAAACTGCTCTACTGCCTCTGCTCTTTCGATTTTGGCAATTAAGCGGATGGAAGCGCCAGCGGCTTCAATCATCCTTTGGGCGGGTTCTAAGTCTTGTGGCGATCGCACGAAGGACACAGCTACCAAGTCTACACCCAACTGAATCCCAAAACGCAAATCCAGCAAGTCTTTTTCGGTGATCGAACTGACAGGTAAAGGTGTTTGGGGTAGGTTCACTCCCTTATGGGTGGAAATTAACCCACCAATTTTTACCTGTGCCCGAATGCGATCGGCGTCGCGATCGGTAACTATCAATTTGACGCGACCATCATTAATCAAAATCGGTTCGCCTGGTCGCACCATTGCGAACAAAGTCGGCAATGGTAAGGGTAATTCCTCAATACTCTCACCCTTTTCTTGCAAAACAAAAGTAACTTCAGTACCCGCTTCTAAATTTAAGCCTTCCGGTGGTAAAGTTCCCAAGCGAATTTTGGGGCCACATAGGTCTTGCATAATCGCGATCGGCTTTTGCTGCTCAGTACTAATCTGCCTAAGATAGTGAGCCGTTTGGGCGTGGAATTCATAAGCTCCGTGGGAGAAATTCAGCCGTGCCACGTTCATTCCAGCTTCTACTAAGGCTTGCAGCCTTTCACGTGCAGATGTAGCCGGTCCAACAGTACAAATAATTTTGGTTCGACGCATAGGGATTGGGGGTTGAGGAGTAACCTGCAAATTTGGATGCTTTGAGCGTAGGCGTAGCCCGTCGTAGACATCGCACAAAACATCCAAATTCACACGTGCTTCATATCACTGGTTTGCTAAATAAAAATACTAGATTCCGTTTTATTTTCGGAGTATTTACCATTTCACCCAAATCCCAAAAGTCCTTAGTCAAGAGTCAGCAGTCAAAAGCTAATGACTAATGACTAATGACTAATGACTAATCAAACCACAGCCGCTGTCGGGGCGAGTTGTTCCTTCTGTGACATAGACAACATTAGGTCAATGACGCGATTTGAGTAGCCCCACTCGTTGTCATACCAGGCAATTACTTTGAAGAAGTTGGAATTCAACTCAATCCCAGCACCTGTGTCGAAGATGCTGGAATGAGTATCACCTTGAAAATCTGTGGAAACTACTTCTTCATCTGTGTAGCCCAAGATACCCGCTAGAGAACCTGCGGCAGCCTCCTTCATAGCAGCACAGATTTCCTTATAACTGGTAGCTTTGGCTGTTTTGAAAGTTAAATCAACTACAGAGACATCGGGAGTTGGAACTCGTAATGCCATCCCAGTTAACCTGCCCTTCAATTCTGGTAAAACAAGTGCTACGGCTTTCGCTGCGCCTGTGGAAGAGGGAATAATATTTTGGGATGCACCTCGACCACCCCGCCAGTCTTTCTTGCTGGGGCCGTCTACAGTTGGCTGAGTGGCAGTCATAGCATGAACTGTGGTCATCAACCCTTCAGTCAACCCAAAGTTGTCATTAATGACTTTAGCTATGGGAGCTAGACAGTTTGTAGTGCAGCTAGCATTGGAAACAATGATATCCTTGCTGGGGTCAAAAAGGTGATGATTTACACCCATTAGCAGAGTAGGAACTCTATCTGGATCTTTAGTGGGAGCGGATATTATTACTCGCTTTGCACCTGCCTTCAGGTGGTTAGCAGCTCCTTCATAATCAGTGAAAAGCCCAGTAGCTTCCACAACATAATCTGCACCTAATTTTCCCCAAGGTAACTCTGCTGGATTCCTCACCGACACACAAGGAATGAAATGTCCGTCAATCAGGATGCCGTCTTCCTTGGCTTCAACCTTGTGCTTTAATTGACCGTGGGTTGAATCGTACTTTAATAGATAAGCGAGGTTATCTGGTGGTACTAGGTCGTTAATGCCCACAAACTCAATATTGGGATTATCGATACCAGCGCGAAGCACAAGTCGTCCAATTCGACCGAAGCCATTGATACCAACTTTCAATTTAGTCAAAATTAAACCTCCCGTTGTGGAAGTTGAACAAAAGGAGAAAGTTAAAAGTCAAAATAGATTGCCTTTTACTCTTTACTCTCTGATCCTGACAGTCTCAGTCAGCTAAGGCATATTTACTTGGCATATTTTAAGGATTGGGCATGGGGCATGAAGAAGAGACAAGGTAGACAAGGAAGAGGGGGGAGACAAGGGAGAGACTTGTTCAATAATTCCCCCTTGTCCTCCTTGTCCTCACTGTCCCCCTGCTCCCTGCTCCCCAATTCAACTCAATTAGTAGTAGATTGGACAAATCGCTTAATTTCGCCACAGGCAATATAAGACTTGCCATCTGGTGCAGTTTTGACTTCATCAACGACGTAAAGCATTCCTTCCTCGCGAACCGATCGCGGAAAACGCATGTTCCAATCTGGTTCATACCCGTCAGAAACCACTCTAGCGCGTAGCTTGCTGCCATCTTTGACACACTGAATTAAAATACTGTCCCCTACGCTGTCAGTTGTGGGAAGATCGGCAGCACTGGCAGGGCCTTTTGAAGCTTTACCTGTGTTAGCTGGATGCGATTGTCTAGGGGCAACGAAGATATCTGTTTCACCGGGTTGAGCAAAACGGGTGATTTTACCACGTACTCGATAGAAAGTAGCATCGCTTGAGAGTTCGAGTCCTTCAACAATATAACGTGCCCTCTCGGCACGAATGGCGCGGGGAAACTGGATGTTCTTGGTTGAATCGTAACCTCCAGACATGACTTTGACCCGCAGTTTACCCCCTTCACGAACGCAGTGCAATTCAACACCTGAACCTACTTCATTCACAATGGGCATCGCGTACACTTCATCGCCAGTAGTGACACCGCGACCCACCAGATCGCTGCGATTGCGCGTCATCGTCTGGTAAGTCTGATCTCGCATCTCTTTCCGTCCGGCATTGCCTAAAGCTTTTTGAGCGATCCGACTGGCGAAATACTCAAGCTGATCGATCTCTTCAGCAATTTCAAAATTCTCGTTCAACCCTTTATCCCGCAAATCTTTCACAAGCGTCCGCAGGGTTTGTTCAGCTTCCTGATGCTTGCCATGTTCAGCGAGATTAAGGCCAGTCTCTTTAGCCTTAGCAATGGTAAGGCGACTCAGTTCCAGAATAATATGGCTCGTAGCAGCAAAAGCTGCTTCCTCAACAGTGCCAACTTTGGCAACGATATCTATAGTACCTGACACGCTTTGAATGCGGTGATCTTGCACAACATCGGCGCTGTAATGCAGCTTCATCACAGGTAATTCACCAACTTGAGCGCTTGATATCCCCAGACTCAAACCGAGGAGTTTATCTTCACCCTCGTAAAGCTCTCCCAAGGTGATGACAGCTTGACCAGCATCATTCTGGCTAACTTTAGCCAGACTTAAGGTATCAACCAAGCTGACACCATCTGCCAATTCAAGTATTACCTTGAGGTTCTGTCCCACTACCGCTCTGAGACTGTCTAGCTCAATACTAAACACTTCAGTTGCTTCGTCGATGCTCTGAATGAAGTAGAAGTTGCCCGTGGCGGCTCTTGCCATCCCAATTAGCAGGTCTTCATTGAAACCCTGAGCAAAACCTAACGTAGTTGTGATAATGCCTTCTTCAGCTTTTTGTCCTGATGTCGCCGTCAGTATCTTGGGGTCTTGAATGCCCATATTGGCGTGACCATCGGTAAGCAGGAGAACACGGTTGATTTTTTGCGGATCGAGTCGCGTTTTCACGTGTTCGCAGCCTTTGAGCCATCCCCCCGATAAGTTGGTAATACCGCCTGCTCTCACCTTGCGGATGGAATTTTTCAGTGCGGCTTTGTTAGTCACAGACTGAGGTGGCACAACACTGTCCACTTCATCGTCGTAAACAACTACCGAGAGAATGTCATCTAGCTCAAGTTGATCTACCACAGACTCAGCGGCTTTGAGTGCGTGATGCAAGGGAGCGCCTGCCATAGAGCCGGAACGGTCAATTACAAGTGAAAGGTTAAGGTTACGCCGAGGAGATTTAGCTATGTCAGCACGAAAACGTAGCAGAATATTAGTCTTTAATGAAGATCCTGCTGCGAGGATAGACTGGTCAAATTCGTAACTTGTCTTAATCATTTTTTATATCCCTCATAATTGTCTTTTATCAGCTACAAGCCTTGTGAGGTAAAGACAGTAACTACTTTATTTAGTTTACTCAGAAATAATTATGTACAGTATAAAAATGTACTTTAATGTAATATTTTATAGTTATATGTTTTCGCCATGTTAGACAAAGCCCGTCGCAGACATTTTCGACTCTCCAGTACTCAAAGGCGATCGCACTGGTCACTATTGCGGGAAACTGTAAGCAGATATATTAGGAGAGGAGAACCTAATGAGTTGGACTAAAGTTCTTGCAGTCGATGCACTTTCCCCTGGTGCGCGAGAAGTGGTGAAAGTCGGCAACCGGAAAATTTTGCTTTTGAATCACGAAAGTCAGCTTTATGCTTTAGATAACACTTGTCCTCACTTAAAATTACCCTTGAAAAAAGGGAAAATAACTGATGATGGAGCAATTGTTTGTTCCTTCCATCACAGTGCTTTTGACCTGCGGACTGGTGAGGTAAAAGATTGGTGTTCTTGGCCACCTGGTGTAAATAAGGTACTCTCGTTAGTTTCACAACCAAAAGCACTGCCAGTGTTTCCGATTCGTGTTGAAGAAGGCAGTATCTGGGTTGATGTGCAAGAGGAATAGCACTCTCTCCCTGAATTTACTGAAACAGTGCTAAGTAAAAAAAGAAAAACCCCAGCTAAACTCATCGGCTGGGGTTTCTATCAAAATTTACCTATTTCAGAGATATTAGGAGCTGCTGCCTCTAGTCAGACATTGAGTTTCTGACTCAATCAATGCACTGCGAGGTGGAGACTGGGAACGAGTCAAGCCTCATCAAACTAGGTTTTTAGGACTTGTGTGTACACCGTAGCTTTAGCTGTTTGGGATTCTTCAGATTTAATTAAGTAATGAAGCAGACATGATATAAACAGTTATCCTACTTTATTTGCAACTTTTTTATACACCCTGCGCTGAAGTATGGTTGTAAGCGACAATGATTTTATTTACAATCTGGTGACAGAGTTTTGCTTTCTGATTTTATGTTCGGTTTTATTCAAGAAATTCTTCCTGATTGAAAATTAACTTAGTAACTGATATGGATGCTCAAAAAATAAAAATTTTATTAGTTGATGACAACTTAGAGAATTTACATTTTTTATCAGACATCCTTCAAAACCAAGGTTATCAGGTAGAAAATTTAATTTCTGGGCAATTGGCAATCAATACGGCACTCACTTCTCCCCCGGATTTGCTTTTACTAAATGTTCTCATGATCGAGAAGGATGATTATGAAGTATGTCAATATTTGAAAGCTAACGATCAAACTCAAGAGATTCCGATAATTATTTTCGGAATTTTCGATGATTTTTTTGAAAAAATAAACGTCTTAAATTTAGGCGATATTGACTATATTACTCAACCATTCCAAACTAAAGAAGTTTTATTACGCGTCCAAAATCAACTCACTCTCCAAAGACTGAAAAAACAGCTAAAAGAAAAAAATTCCCAACTGCAACAGGAGATTAAAGAGCGTCAACGGATTACAGTTGAGTTAAATATTCGCAACAGACAAATAGAAGATATTTTTAAAGAAATTCCCGTTAGCATTAGCAAAGCCTTTTGTAGAGAAGTTTATCAAAGCGAACGCCTTGTAGTCGAAGCCGCCCTTAAGAAGAGTGAAAGTCAGTATCGGCTCCTAGTGGAGACATCCCAGGACATGATCTGGTCGGTGGACATTGATGGACTAATTACCTTTGTCAATCCAGCAGTCAAGCAGATTTATGGCTACGAACCCCAAGAAATGATTGGGCGTGCCTTAATTGATTTCATCTCACCTACACAAGTTGCTCAAGATAAAGTAGCCTTTGAGCGTGTTCTTCAGGGAAAGTCTATCTTTCAGCATGAAACTACCTGTGTAGCTAAAGATGGTACCTCACTTTATCTAATGTTGAATGCGATCGCCTTACGCAACGAAGAGGGTCAGGTTATAGGCATAACGGGCTCTGTTAGTAATATTACGCAGCATCAAGGTATAGAAAAATTACTCCAAGAAAGTGCAATTAAGCTCCGCAATCATAATCTAGTGCTAACACAATTGGCACAAAATCAGACGCTTTATCAGGATGATTTGAAAGCAGCCTTGAGTAAAATCACAGAAACAGCAGTTAAGAATATTGGCATAGAACGAGCTAGTGTCTGGCTGTATGACAAAACAGGCATGAAAATCCAGTGTTTTGATCTATTTGAGGGCAGTCGCAATCAACATAGCGAGGAACTTTTTTTATCAGCGGTAGACTATCCAATTTATTTTGCAGCTTTGCAGCAAGATCAACCAATCGCCGCAGATGATGCTCATACCGATCCCAGAACTAAAGAATTTTCTGCTTCTTACTCAAGATTAAACATCACCTCTATACTCGATACACCCGTTAGGCTGGAGGGAAAGACCGTAGGAGTTTTATGTCTGGAAGCAGTGGAAGTTACTCATCATTGGACGTTAGAAGACCAAAATTTCGCTCGCTCTCTGGGTAATTTAGTATCTTTGGTATTGGAGGCAAAAGAACGCCAACGCGCAGAAGCAGCACGACGGGCTTCTGAAGAAAAGTTAGCGTCAGCTTTCCGGTCATCTCCCGATCCAATTGCCTTAATTACTGTTCAGGGCAAACGCTACATCGAAGTAAACGACAGCTTTTGTCAGTTTTTTGGTTATTCTCGCTCTCAAGTGATTGATCGCACCGATGAAGAATTGCATATTTGGGTGAATCCAGAAGAATATAATTTTCTCACCAACATCCTGCAACAAACAAAAGCCATCCGCAATTATGAGATTGATGTCTGCACTTCAACAAGAGAAATCAAGACAACACTGTTGAGTGCAGAAATGATCGAGATTGATGAACAATGGTACGTACTCGGCACTGCAAAAGATATTACTGAACGCAAGCAGGCAGAAAATGAAAGCCGTTTGTTACTGTTGACAACCCAAGCTATCACTCGCGCCAGTGATGTCAACAGCGCCTTAGCAGTGGTCTTGCGCTTAATTTGTCACACCATTGGCTGGGATTTTGGTGAAGCCTGGATACCTAATGAAGATGGGACTGTTTTAGAACACAGTCTGGGCTGGTACGGTGAGGATAGCAGTTTAGAAGAATTTTGCTACCAAAGCCAAACTGCGAAATTCCCTCTGGGAGTGGGATTACCAGGAAGAGTTTGGCACAACCAAGAACCAGAATGGATAGAAGATGTTTCTAAAGTTACACAACCAGTTTTCTGGCGATCGCTACAAGCCGCAAAGGTGGGATTAAAAGCTAGTTTTGGTGTTCCCATCTTGGCTGGGAACCAAGTATTAGCTGTTTTAGTGTTTTTTAAACGTAGCTCAGTATTAGTAGATCGGCGCTTACTCTTGCTAGTCAGTGCTGTTGCTGCTCAGTTGGGTGGGTTGATTAAGTGCAAAACCCTAGAACAAGAACTAGCACTTAGAGAAGCTCGTCTCAATGCCTTTTTTAGCAGTGCTCCCGTCGGCATGAATATTGTAGATAACCAGCTGCGATTTGTGCAGATCAACCAACTACTAGCGGAGATTAATGGACTACCCCAGCAAGATCATATTGGCAAGACCATCCATGAAGTCTTACCCCGCATCGCCCCTTTAATGGAACCAATTTATCAACAGGTTCTAATAAGTGGTCAACCCATTCTCAATCAAGAATTAAGCGGCGCATCAATTAAACAACCAGATATTATCCGCCACTTCTTAGCTTCTTATTTTCCGATTGTTGGTGAAGACAATCGCCCCTCTGGTGTCGGCACAGTTTTAGTAGAAATTAGTGAACTGCATGCAGCGCTACGCGAACGCAAACACGTCGAACAAGAACTGCGTTTAGCCAACGAACGTCTACAATATCTGCTCACCTCTAGCCCTGTAGTCATTTATAGCAGCAAAACATCAGAGGATTTTAGCACTACTTTTATCAGTGAAAACGTTAAAGAAATGGTGGGCTACGAAGCGCGGGAATTTATCGATAACTCCAGTTTTTGGCTTTATCGCGTGCATCCACAAGATATTGAACTGATCTCAGAAAAATTATCCCACCTTGTTGAGCAGGAGTACATTGCTTACGAATACCGTTGGTTACACGGTGACGGAACTTATCACTGGTTCTACGAAAAAATGAGATTAATTCGTGACGAAGCTGACTACCCAATAGAATGTGTTGGTTATTGGGCAGACATTAATGATCGCAAATTGGCAGAACTAGCTTTGCAGTCAGGTCAACAACGATATCAACTACTAGCAGAAGCCTCACCAGCTTGTATCTTTCATACTGATGTGGATGGCAATGTTTTATATTTTAATCAACGCTGGAGTGAAATTACTGGATGTAGTTTAGAAGGATCTCTGGGAACAGGTTGGGCAAATGCCGTACATCCAGACGACCGCGAACAGCTATTGTTGGCATGGAATCAAGCGACAGCCGCTAAGTCAAGCTATAAATACGAACATCGTTTCTTGCATGATGATAGTACAGTCGTCTGGGTAATTTGTCATGCTTTGCCAGAATTTAAAGATAATGGAGAACTTAAAGGCTACATCGGTACAATTACAGATATTACCGAAAGAAAATTGGCAGAAGAAGCCTTGCGTGAGAGTGCAGAGCGAGAAAGAGCGATCGCTCAAGTTATTCAAAGAATGCGCCAAACACTGGATTTAGAGACAATATTTGCGGCTACAACGGAAGAATTACGCCAAGTACTCAACTGCGATCGGGTTGTTGTCTATCGTTTCAATCCCAACTGGAATGGCGAATTTGTTTCGGAATCGGTGGGTAATGGTTGGATTTCCCTCATAGAGGAACATAACAACGATCCTCATCTCACAGAAGGTGTCTTACAAGATGGGCACTGCCTAGCGAAAATTTTGGATGGCGGTAATAACCACGTAGAATACCCCGATCTGCAAGTAACTCCAGGTGCAAGTTTCATTTGTGTCCCAGACATTTACAACGCTGAGTTTCATCCTGCTTATATCAACCTCTTAGAGCGCTTTCAGGCCAAAGCATATATTATTGTTCCCATTTTGCATGGTAGTCAGCTTTGGGGATTGTTGGCGAGCTATCAAAATTCCGATCCCCGTCAATGGAAATCAGGAGAAATCAACATCGTAGTTCAAATTGGTAATCAGTTGGGTGTTGCTTTACAGCAGGCACAATTGCTAGCGCAAACTCAAAGGCAGTCCCAAGCATTGCAAGAAGCTGTGATCGTTGCTGATGCTGCTAACCGTGCCAAAAGCGAATTCCTGGCCAACATGAGTCACGAACTGCGTACTCCACTTAACGCCATCCTCGGTTTTACCCAAGTCATGAGCCACGATCATGATTTATCAACTGAACATCAGCAAAATCTAGCAATCATCAATCGTGCTGGCGAACATCTCCTGAATTTAATCAACGATATTTTGGAAATGTCTAAAATCGAAGCTGGCAGAATAACCTTAAATCTCAACAGTTTTGACTTAATTCGCCTCTTGGAAAACCTCGAAGAGATGTTGCGCTTCCGCGCCACCTCCAAAGGATTGGAATTGGTCTTTGAATATACATCTCACCTTCCCCGGTACATCCAAGTTGATGAAAGCAAACTACGTCAAGTCTTGCTTAACCTCCTGGGAAATGCAATCAAATTTACCGATACTGGCAGGGTAACGCTGCGGGTGGGGATGGGGAGTGGGGACTGGGGGAGGCAGGGGAGACAAGGGGACAAGGGGACAAGGGGACAAGGAGGAATTATTGAACAAGTCTCTCCTTTGTCTCCCTCTTCTTCGTCTACCTTGTCTCTTCTCCATGCCCAATGCCCAATGACGCCACTTGCTCCACTTGGGGAGACCCCAAGACCGCAGTGGCTCCCCAATGCCCAATCCCTAACCTTCGAGGTACAAGATACTGGCCGCGGTATTGCCCTACAAGAAATTGACTTGTTATTTGAAGCTTTTGGACAAACTGAAACCGGAAGAAAATCGCAACAGGGAACTGGACTAGGTTTAGCAATTAGCCGCAAATACGTGCAACTAATGGGAGGAGATATTAGCGTCACCAGCACTATTGGCCAGGGAAGTAAATTTGCTTTTGATATTCAATTTGGTCTAGCCGCAGCCAGCGAAATCCAGATCCAACAAACTAGACCCCAAGTCATTAGTTTAGCACCTGCTGAAAGCGAATATCGTATTTTAGTGGTTGATGACTCCACAGACAGCCGTTTAGTGCTAATGAAAATTCTCACATCCATCGGTTTTGCAGTCCAAGAAGCAATAAATGGCATCGAAGCGATCACACTTTGGCAGACATGGCAACCACATCTAATCTTAATGGATATGCGGATGCCAATTATGGACGGCTACGAAGCTACAAAAGTTATAAAAACTAGAGAAGAAACCTCAATCCAAAATTCCGAATCTCAAACCCCCAATTGGAAGACCATTATTATTGCCTTAACTGCTAATGCTTTTGAAGAACAACGAGAGGCAATAATCAAAGCGGGTTGTGATGATTATATTAACAAGCCTTTCCGCGAGGAACTATTACTAGAAAAGTTAAGCGAATATTTGGGAGTTCAATATATTTATCAAGAAGAAAGCTATCAGCTAACAAACCTAAAGCAACGAAGACCAAAATCAATATTGACACTCACGGATTTAGTGACTCTGTTATCTGAAATGTCGCCTGAATGGATAAAACAATTGTACACTGCCGCAGCTCAATGTAGTGATGATCTGATTTTAGAATTGATTGAGCAAATTCCTTCAGAAAATGCTGTATTGCAAAATTTTATTAAGAATTTAGCTCATGATTTTCAGTTTGAGAAAATTATGGAATTGACGAGTATTGCAGGAGTATTATCCAATGAATAAAAATTGATGGGTAAGCAAACTCGTAATAAGGACTTTAGTCCTTAATTTTCTAAGCACTTTAGTGCTTACTACAAACTTTTCATTATAGCCGTAGCCACATAGGTTAGGACAATGTTGATTGATAAAAGCCTTGATTTCACGCTTGTTTATACTCAGCACGGGCTAAACGCCCCGCTACAGCTAACAGCACTCAACACTTTGCTATACTACGCTACTTAGTAACGGATCGAAATGTATCGTATTGGTGCAAAACCGGAGACACTCTGCCTCCGGTGAGGATGAAAATAGCAGGAGTAATTCAATTTTAAATTTTAGATTTTTCCTTCAATTCAAAGTCCAAAATCCAAAATGGTTTTACCGTAAACGTCCCGATCGCAATGTACTAATAATTAACCACAAACCCAATAAACTAGCGACGGCAAACAGGGTGGTGCTTAAAAAAGATAGCTGAGTTGTCTGTGCTCTGGTGGAAATAATTGCTGCACCCATAATCAGCGAACCCACTAAAATACTAAAAGATAGTCGGTTAGCTGCATCGTCCATAGTGCGCCGCACACCATCTAATCCCCGCAGCGATAGATTCCACTGTAAGGTTTCTGAGGTAACTCGGTCTAATAATAGTTCAATTTGGCGGGGAGATTGAAGAGACAGACTTTTAATATCCAAGGCTGTTCTCAGGAGCGATGGCACTGGATTATCGCCCAGCAACTGCCGACGAAACAAGTCTGTAATCAATGGTTTGACTTCATCAAAAAAATTAAGCTCTGGATTGAATGTCCGCGCTAACCCTTCTAAATTTGCTAGAGTTTTGGCATACAAACCCATATTACTAGGCAACCTAATTTTATTGTTGCGGGCAACTTGTAAAACTTCATAAATTATCTGACTGAAGTTTATTTGCGTGAGGCTGACATTATGATATTTACGTAACATGCGATCGTAATCATTTTCTAACCGCGACAAAATTACTGGTTGAGCAGAATTTGATAGCTGTAAAGTTAACTGAGCGCACCTTTGAGCATCTAAATCAACGATCGCTAACAACATTTCCGTTAATATCTGCTGTGTACGGGGATCGAGTCTTCCCACCATGCCACAATCTAAGAGGGCAACACGACCATCTTTGAGATAAAACAAGTTTCCTGGATGGGGATCGGCGTGAAAAAAGCCATCAATATATAGTTGCTGGAAAAATACCCGAAATAACAAAGTAGTTATTTCTTTACGCTTTTCGGCAGGATCTTTAACATTGGGGTTACTATCCAAATCCGCCTCCAAGAACGGTACCCCATCCAGCCATTCCATTACCAGTAATTTTGGTGTGGTCAATTCCCAGTTAATTTCCGCAACCACTATTTGTGTGGGATCGTACCAGCGACTCTGTGATAAGTTGCGCCGCAGTTGGTCTGTAAAACCCGCTTCCCGTGTAAAATCTAACTCGGCTTCTAAGGCTTTGGTAAATTCTTCGGCGATGGATTTGATTTCGTAGGTTTGCCCAAAATCAGTTCGTGCTACTAAATCGGCAATACCTTGAATTAAAGCAATATCTTGGGCAATAGTCAGATCAATTCCCGGACGTTGCACTTTCAAAGCGACTTCTCGACCGTCTGCTAGTGTAGCTCGATGTGTTTGGGCAATTGATCCGGCTGCGACTGGGATCGGGTTAACTGTACTGAAGGTTTCTGCTAGTGGAAGTTTTAATTCTTTACGGAGGATTATTTCTATTTCTGACCAAGGAACTGGTGGTACTTCATCTTGTAGAGTTGACAATTCCTCAATGTAGGAGGCGCTCAGTAAATCGGGGCGGGTAGACATTAACTGACCAAGTTTGACGTAAACTGGGCCCAAATCTACCAGAATATTTTTTAAAACCGCAGGTGTCGGAAGTTGGGGTTCATCAGTTTTGCCACCAGTAAGTAACCTTCGCATATAGTCCCAGCCATTGCGAAGGAAGACTTCAAGAATTTCTCGTTGACGGGGAACAGTTTGGGTCAGGAACATTTTTGTAAAATAACTGCAAAGATACAGAAGAGTTAAAGAGGTAGGCAGCAGGGGATGACAATACAACGAAAATCGGCTCTAGTTTTGATGCTTGTTAAAGTCTTGCTAGCTGCCGCACATTCTTGAAATCTTTTTAAGGATGATTGTACGGCTTGGTGGAACCTCTGTTCGTTCAGCATCCGTTTGACGTAGTTTGAGCAGGAATCCCCGCCGTGTAATAAGCGATGGGAACAAGAAAATCCTTTGGATGGAGAAATATATTTTTGATAGGCAGTAATAGAATCGATCGCCATTGTCTTGGCCAGAGGCTCAAAGCTAATAATGTCCATAACTGTCAGATAAGATAACAGACTGTCAAGTTATAATGGGAAAATAGACTTTTTCACCTCTGCCAAGAGTTCTAACTTTTATAGCAGGTCAGTCAATCGGGAATCGCTTTGGAGAATTTTAAGGATCTGCTTAATTTCCTGGGTACGTTCTTTTTTGACAACGAGGGTGACATTGCGATCGCGCACAATCACCACATCCTCTAAACCAATAGTAACAACTACATCCTCTGAATTTGAGGCGTAAATAATCGCCCCTTGCGTATCTAAACCTACGTGGGTAGCGAGTTCCACATTGGGAGTCTCTTCTTTTTTCAGTAAGCGTTCGATCGCATTCCAATCTCCTAAATCATCCCAACCAAAATCAACTGGCAAAACGTATGCTAGAGTGGTCTTTTCCATTAACGCATAGTCTATACTTTTCTTGGGCAACTGAGGATAGATATCAGGGCCATGTTGTTCTAAAGGTTCGATAATTTCTGGAGCATGGGTATGTAGTTCCTTGAGAACAACCCCCGCCCGAAAAACGAACATTCCACTATTCCAGCTAAAACGTCCCGTAGACAAAAAAGTCTCTGCCGTTTCCCGGTCGGGCTTTTCAGTAAAGCGGTTGACGTGATAAGCTGGCAACTCATTAAAGCTACCTATTTTTTCACCTTGTTCAATGTAGCCGTAACCTGTTGATGGAAAAGTAGGCTTGATCCCCAGTGTAACGATCGCTGCTGTGCTTGTTGCCAGTTGCGTTGCTGCATTTAATGTGTGTGCAAACGCCTCTTGGTCAGCAATCCAGTGGTCAGCAGGGAAAAAGCCAATAACAGCGTCTTCTCCATAGCGCTGTTTGATTTCTAAACTTGTCCAAGCAACGGCTGCGGCAGTGTCTCTTCCTTCCGATTCAATCAGCAAGTTTTCAACTGGTAGATCAGGTAATTGTTGTCTTACCCCTTCAGCTATCTGACTAGAAGTGATAACCCACAAGGAATCCCATCCCTTTCGGGTTCGCCAGTCGCCTGCGGAGGAGCCAGCGCGGTCTTGGGGGTTTCCCCCATGAGCGACTGGCGTTGGAAACCCTCCCGCAGCGCTGGACTCACCGCCACCGAGTTCAATCAATCGATCGGCGGTTGCTTGTAATAGACTTCTAGAGCTACCATCAAGACTTAAAAATTGCTTGGGTCGGTCTTTGCGGCTTAGGGGCCAAAAACGTTCACCTTTACCACCAGCTAGGATTACGGGGAACAATAAAGTATTCATGTTGTCATACACGCCTACCGAAGAACATTACAAGTTTACAGTGAGCTTTTCCACTGGCAATATTTGTAGCTTGGATTAACATACTTTTAGGGAGTGGTTGAGTGGGGAGATAATTGTGATAAAGCAAGTCGAATGGTCGGAAAATCCGGTTACGTCTCAACAAGTAGTAGAGTTTGAAAGTGACGTGCGATCGTCGCAACTTCAACGGACAGAAAATCAAGTAACGCCAGCACCAGTAGCCGACTCAGAGGAGAAGGTTGAACTAAACCAGCCAGCGAATCCGAACCACCGTAGCGTCGTCGAATCTGTGGGCGCGATTCCCAATCAGCTTTCTGAGAGGCTGGGCTTAACCATGCCTCGATGGCTGTTATGGTTTATGACGGTTGTCATTGGCATCATCTTGTCTGGGCTGCTGGTGTCAACATTAGCGCTGTGGACTCCTTTATGGAGCAATCTAGATCGAACAGATGACGATTTAGGAACTACTGCTAAAGACGAAGTAAAAATCCCATTACCAGGGGAGTTATGGGGCAAACTCTCCCAGTACAAGCTTTCACGTCCGATGAATATTTTAATCATGGGGATTGAACCAGTCAGCGGTACCGTTGATGGCTCACCAGAAAGCTTTGCCGGGAAAAGCGACTCCATGCTACTGGTACGACTTAACCCTAGTGAAAAATCTGTAAGAGTGCTTTCCATTCCCAGAGATACAATGATCGCCATCCCCGAAAAGGGAGAAAAGGGATTAACTAAGGTATCTGATGCTAATGCCAAAGGCGGTCCAGTCTTGGCAGCACGGGTAGTTAGCCGTACCTTAAATAACGCCCCAATTGATCGTTACATCCGTATTTCTACCAGCGGCTTACGCCAGTTGGTCGATCAGTTAGGCGGAGTAGAAGTCTTTGTGCCCCAATCAATGGAATATAAAGACTCCAGCAGTCGGCTGTCGATTAATTTAGTCAGTGGCTGGCAAACCCTCAATGGCGAACAAGCAGAACAGTTTGCCCGATTCCGTGAACCAGGTTTAGGAGATTTGCCGAGAGTACAGCGTCAGCAAGCACTAACAGCAGCCCTGCTGCAACGCCTAAATAGTCCTACCATCTTACCCAGGTTGCCTCAATTAACTCGCCTAATGCGAAAATATTTTGATACCAACCTGAAGATGGAAGAAATGATGGCGTTGGTCAATTTCGGACTCAACCTAGATCGAGATAATTTCCAAATGACTGTGTTGCCTGGTACGTTTAGCCGTTTTAGCAAAGACCCTGATAGCTATTGGCTAAATATGACTGGACAGCAGAGCCTATTGAATGATTATGTTGGGGTAAATGTACCTGGTTTAAAGCCAGATATGCGTCAGGTTCCTAGCCTCAAAATTGCTATTCAAAATGCTTCAAATCAACCTCAGCTAACTGAAAAAGTTATTGCTTATCTTAAACAGAAAGGCTTTAAGAATATTTACAAAGTGCCTGATTGGCCAGATACCCAACGTCAAACTCAGATTATTGTCGAAAAAGGCAACCGACAAGTTGGGGTTGATTTGCAAAAAGTCTTAGGCTTGGGTCAAATTGAGGTGTCTGCCATTGGTGATTTAGAATCCGATCTGACAATTCGCATTGGTAAAGATTGGAAATAGTCATTTGTCATTGGTCATTGTTAACTAACAAAGGACAAGGCGCAAAGCCTGAGCGGAGGTTTCCTCCGCTCAGGACTTTGTAAGAGAGGACTAATGACAAAGCGCAAAGTCGAGCCAGTCGCACAGTCAGGGTTTCCCGACTTGGGCGAACTGGCGTTGAGCGTTGGAAACCAGCGCTCAGAACTTTGTAAGAGAGGACAAATGACATAGACACGCCAGCGGTGAAGCAGCGCGGTCTTCTCCCAAAGGGAGAGGCTAGCGCCAAGGGGGTTTCCATGCCAGTTGCTTCAAGTCGGCAGAGCCGACGACAGTCGCCTCAAGTCGGGAAACCCGCCCACGGCGCTGTCTCCCCAACGCACTGGCTCCCCATGAGCGACTACTGTTAGCGCAGCCTCTTCGACGCAGGAGCGTCACCCGAAGGGCTTCCCGCAGGGTAGGACAAAGGACTACTGACAAATAATAAAGTTATGAAAAAGATTTTACTGCGCTTTTTGGGTTTGATTGTGATTTTACTACTAGCATTTGGGTGGATAATACTTAATCCCAAACCGGCTTTTGCTCAGATAAACACAATTAATTACAACAATATAAATTTAGAAAATCGTGACTTTTCTCATGCTGACTTGGCAGGTGTAACTTTTGTCGCAGCAGAAATGCGGGGGACAAATTTTCAAGCAGCGAATTTAACTAACGCAATTTTGACTAAAGGAGTTTTATTAAAGGCAAATTTGGAAGATGCGAACTTGAGCGGCGCTTTAGTCGATCGCGCCACTATGGATGGTGCTAACCTAAAAAATGCCATATTTACTGAAGCAACTTTGACGCGCAGCCGCTTTTACGATGCTGATGTCACTGGTGCTGATTTTAGCGATGCTTTAATTGATCGCTATCAAGTGTCGTTGCTGTGTGAAAGAGCCGATGGCGTAAATCCAGTTACAGGTGTGTCAACGCGAGATAGTTTGGGTTGTAGGTAAAAAATCTCCGCATTGAGCATAAAAACAGAGAATGTTTAGAAAAACAAAATAAAACTGATAAAGAGGGAAAAATATTATATACATATCAAGTTCAGTTATTAACTAATTCGCATCCCAAAAAATGATCATAAACTATAAAGAAAATAAATTATTATATTGATTCAAGGGTTGGTGCATTAGTTTGTTATGATGCCCTTGGGGAACAGAGGAAATCTATACTTATCCTGGCTCCCCTATTTAAGATTGACTGAGAATTGTCAAAAAGCAGTAGCCTCTAATTACCAATGGGAATTTCAATTAAAAATTCTGTTCCTTCCCCTGATTTAGAAGAACATTTCATTTTACCATGATGTTTTTCAACCACTATTTGATGGCTAATTGACAATCCTAACCCCGTACCTTTACCTGGTGCTTTGGTAGTGAAGAAGGGATCAAATATATGCGATCGCACTTCTTCTGGAATCCCAAGACCATTATCAGCTATGCTAATTACAATCTGGTTATGAACAAATTGCGTATTAATCCAGATAGTCAAGGGTATTCTCGGACACGTTTGTAATAATTTCAAATACCTCTGCTGTATAGTGTTAAACTTTTCCTCTAATGCATCAATACTGTTACTCAAAAGATTCATAAACACTTGATTTAATTGCGCGGGATAGCATTCGAGTAAAGGTAAATTATCATATTGTTTAACAATCTCAATAGCTGGGCGTTCATTATTGTTTTTAAGGCGATGCCCTAAAATTAGCAAAGTACTATCCAAGCCTTCATGAATATCTACTGGCTTCAATTCAGCCTCATCTGTACGAGAGAAATTTCGCAGTGATAGCACAATATCACAAATCCGCTCTGTTCCTACTTTCATTGACTCAAGGGTTTTGGGTAAATCTTCGATGAGAAAGTCCAAATCGCTTTTGTCGATTTGCTCTTGGACAGTTGGCAATATTGAGGAGTTTTGACGGTAAAGTTTCACTATCTTTAGTAGTTCTTGAGTATATTCATTTAAATGGACAAGATTGCCAAAAATAAAACTGATAGGATTGTTAATTTCATGGGCAACTCCAGCAAGTAGTTGTCCTAATCCTGCCATTTTTTCACCCTGAATTAACCTAGTCTGAGTTTGTTTTAATTCTTGGAGGGTTTGAGTAAGTTCTAAGGTTTGACGTTTAGTTTGCTCGAGTAATTCTGCTTGCTGAATCGCAATTCCTAATTGCACCCCAACTTGAGCCAGTAAATTAATTTCTTCCTCTTTCCAATAACGCGGTTGCGAATTTTGATAAGCAACTAATAATCCCCATAATTTTTCACCTTCCCGAATTGGAACAAAGGTTTCGTTACGCGGAAGTTCGTTATCGTCGTCTGTGTCTTCAAAAGTTTCTATAATCGTTACTTGGTCTTGTATAACAGGTTTCCAACCATCTTTAAAGGAATCTGCGACAAATTTACCGCTCCAATCTGGGTTGAAGCGGTAAATTGCAACTCGCTCGACTTCGAGTAACTCTCGCACAGCGTGAGTAGTAGTTCTAAAAATAGTTTTAATATCGAGTGACTGGCGGATTTTATCAATAGTTGCAGCCAGCAGTTCTTGCCGTTCCATTGCTTTCTCCCGTTCAGTGGCTTCTGCTAACTGGACAATCTGCATTTGAACTTGCTTTAAATAAGAATCCTGTTTTAATGCAACTCCCAATTGTTCGGCTATTTGACTGATAAATTCAATTTCAGAGGGTTGCCAATAACGAGGAGCGGTGCATTGATGAATACACAGCAATCCCCAAAGTTCACCTTTTTTTAATAGAGGTGCAACCATATTTGCCCGCACTTGAAATTTTTCTAGGATTTGGACGTAGCAACCGGGGAACTTTCCTTGATAAATGTCAGTGATCGCATTGACTCGACCTTGGGCGTAAAGGTGTGCAAAGTGTTCTCCAAAGCAATAGTCATAAACTTTTTCTGCCATTACCGAATTACACTCAGGTACAAAATCCTCAGAAATAAATTCTCCTTCCCAATCTTTTTGCGGGTCAAAACGAAAGACTCCCACTCGGTCTGCTTGCAGCATTTGCCGTACCTCAGTGACAGTAGTCTGGAAGATTGTATCTAAATCTAGAGACTCCCGAATTCGAGTAATTACACTTGTTAACGTCTTTTGTTGCTCTGCTTGGTACTGAGCGTATGCCAGCAATTTATGGTGTCGCACTGCTACACCAATTTGTGTACCGATTTTGCTCAGTGATTCGACTTCATAAGATTGCCACTCTCTGGGTGAAGCATTTTGGTAGGCAGCGATGATTCCCCAAAGTTGATCTCCTTGGAGAATAGGGGCAGTAGCAAAGGCTTTTGCCTGAAATTGTTCCAACAGAGTGACATGGCAGTTTGTTAATCCGGCTTGGTAAATGTCATTAACTATAAAAGTCTGGTTGTTAACGTAACGTCCACCTTGCGTCTGTTGTAAATAACTATCAGCGATCACAGCCTGAACTCCAACTAAAGGAGTCCAGCCTTCAGTAAATGATTCAGCAACAAAGTTACCACTCCAATCGGGATTGAAGCTAAAAATGGCAACTCGATCGGCTTGCAGCAGCTTGCGTATTTCTTTAGTTGTGGTTTTAAAGATGGTTTCAATATCAAGGGGTGAGCGAATTTCATCAACAATTTTAGCTATTACTTGGTCGCGCTGAACTGCTTGAGCCAATTTTGCAGCTTGCAATTTGACTTCATGGAGATGCTTTGCTTGTTGAATCGCAACAACAAGATGGTCAGCGATTTGACGAATAAACTCAATTTCCGATTCTTTCCAGTCACGAGCTTTACTGCACTGATGAATGCAAAGCAATCCCCACAGTTCCTTCTGGCGCAATACAGGGACAACAAGGTTGGCCTGTACCTGAAATTTACTCAAAATTGCAGCATGACAATCACTCAGTCCCGCCTTGTAAATATCTGCTACTGCTTGCACTCTACCTTGTTGATAACTCGAAGCAAATTGTTCTCCAAAGCAGTGGTCGTAAACTTTTACTGCCAGTGCTGAGTCCCAGCCAATTGCAACATCTTCACAAACAAATTCTCCCTCCCAGTTTTGTTCGCAGTCGAACTGGAAGACTGCTACTCGGTCGGCATTTAGCAACTGACGCACTTGTGTAACAGTCGTTTGAAAAATTGTTTCTAAGTCTAGAGACTCACGAATTCGGACAATAACACTCGCCAGAGCTTTTTGTTGCTCTAGTTGCTCTTGAAGTTGAGCGCTTGACAAAAGAAGTTGATTTTCTGTGAAATTTAAATTGGGTTCCATTGCTCTGGATTATCTCGTTTTTATACAAAGGTTCCTCATACCAAAGTTCATGGGGTTAAGAAGTGTCACAAATATGACAAACTGCAAAGTTTTACAGTCTTCAACTGGCCGCGTCCAGAATTTACCAATTTCAGATGGATGGCAATTTGTTGGAAATGGGCGCTCTGGGACTGTGTACTGGGTACTAGGGAAGAAAATATGAGTAAAATTTGTTTGGGATTGCAATCCCCATTCACATCTCGCCCGATATCCAGTCCCTAGTCTCCAATCCCCAGTCCCTAGTTCAACTATTTCCCAGAAGATGGTTATTGTTATAGTTCCCCTTTCTCGATCTATCCTTGTAATTGGTTAAAAAATAATTTTGGCTTGTACACAACAGAGGAGATGACTAAGTACACAATTTTGTAAATTCGTCGTCAATTGAGGGTTTAATTTTAAACACAGAGGAGCGCAAAGTTTATTTGAGTATATTCACTACGAACTTAGGCAAGGCTGTTATTAAGTTAGTGTTGCCAAGGCAGACCAGAAAATCGGTCTGACCCCTTTGAAATCGTGATCTAACTAACTTGTAATTCGCTGTATTATAGCAATCTTAGGAATTTAATTTTGAGCATAGGCGTAGCCTGCTGTAGGCATCGCTTTGCCTTTGCTTTTAGCATAGGCATTTGAAATTACTAATTTGTCAAAATTTACCTGACAGACTGCGGAATTTCAGGTTAAATGTTTTAAAGTATGCACTCTGCAAGAGTTGTCGGGTATTATTCGTGACACAACAAGACCAAAAACCCTCTCGTTCTTTCGCTGGAATTGCTGGCATTGTTGCCGCAGCCACATTAATTAGTAAAGTCTTCGGTTTAGTGCGGCAGCAAGCGATCGCTGCCGCCTTTGGTGTTGGTGCTGCTGCCACCGCCTATAGTTATGCTTATATTATTCCTGGCTTTCTATTGATCTTACTCGGTGGTGTAAATGGGCCATTACACAGTGCGCTCGTCAGCGTTTTAGCCAAGCGGCGGCGAGAAGAAGCAGCTCCCCTAGTGGAAACTGTGACAACGCTGGTAGCTGGATTGCTGTTGCTGGTGACAGTGGCTCAAGTTCTATTTGCGGATGTGATCGTTGATTTAGTCGGTCATGGTTTGGAAGAAACAACTAGAGCGATCGCCATTCAACAACTCCGCATTATGGCACCAATGGCTTTATTTGCCGGTTTAATTGGCATTGGCTTTGGTACTCTCAATACAGCCAATCAATATTGGTTACTCTCTATTAGCCCTCTATTATCCAGTATTACCGTTGTTGGCGGTATTGCTATCTTAGCGATGCAACTGGGCAAGGACATTATTAAACCGGAGTACGCTTTAATCGGGGGAATGGTATTAGCTTGGGGAACCTTAGCAGGAGCAATTCTCCAGTGGTTAGTGCAGCTAATTGTCCAGTGGCGGTTAGGATTGGGCACATTACGCCTGCGGTTCGATTTTAAATCTCCAGGCGTTCAAGAAGTCATTAATATCATGACTCCGGCAACAGTTTCCTCTGGAATGATGCCAATTAATGTTGCCACTGACCTTTATTTTGCTAGTCCTATTTTTGGTGCAGCAGCGGGATTTAACTATGCCAATCTATTAGTCCAAACTCCTTTGGGGATTATTTCTAATATCATTTTGCTGCCCCTGTTACCAATATTTGCCAAACTTGCTGGCCCCGAAAATTGGCAAGACTTAAAATTACGAATTCGCCAAGGACTCCTACTCACTGCCTTTACCATGCTACCGCTAGGGGCGCTGATGGTGTCGTTATCTGTACCCATTGTGCAAGTAGTATATGAGCGCGGTGCTTTCAAGCCAGAAGCTACACAGCTAGTTTCATCCTTGCTAGTGGCTTATGGAATTGGGATGTTTGCCTATTTGGGACGTGATGTTTTGGTGCGGGTATTTTATGCTTTAGGCGATGGACAGACACCTTTTCGCATCAGTATTTTTAACATCTTGCTCAATATCATATTAGATTGGTTTTTCGTTAAACCTTTTGGCGCTCCCGGTTTGGTATTAGCAACAGTGGGTGTAAATTGTAGCTCAATGTTAATGTTGTTATGGTTACTTGATCGCAAACTCAATGGTTTACCTTGGCGTGAGTGGAGTTTGCCGATTTTGGGTTTGGCTGCTGGTAGCGTAGTCGCTGGGGTAGCAAGCTATGGGACTTTGTTTGCTTTTCAGCAAGTCTTAGGTAAAACGGGTTTACTGATTGTAGTGTTGCAGTTGTGTGTATCTGGTTTCGTGGGGATTGTGGTGTTTGCGGCGATCGCTTCCTGGCTGAAAATACCAGAGGTAAATATTTTTATATCTCGTCTACGTCAGCGCTTTTTGAAGAAATAACTGTTATTTAAATAGAATTCAGGAGTCAGGAGTCAGAATTCAGTATGAATTGGAGTCCGAAAAACCGGATAGCGCAGTGTAAAGACAAGACAGTGGTGAGTCTGAATCTTCCACTTTCTTGTTCTAACCGGAGGCGGAGCTTTCCTTGCTCCGCTCCTGAAGTCTGACTTCTGAATTCTTCAATTAAATATTTCAGTTGTTACACCCAGGTGGGTGAGAAATAATTCAGCCACTTGGGTGAACCAAGTGCGTGAGGTTACATTTTGTAAAAAAAGAGATTCTAGTACTAGAGAATATTGATTTTACCTAACTCTAGTGAGAATAATTCTATGAAACTTACAAAATTAGCTGCCTCTTTCTTTGCTGTTGCTTCCATTGTCCTCTCAGCCGGCATTGCATCTGCTCAAACAGCAGGTACTAACGGTAACTATATCGGTGCTGGTGTTGCTGTTGGTGCAACCAGTGGCGGACAAGGAAACGATGAAGCACAAATTGGTGGTAATATTCAAGGACGATACGCCGTTCCCAATGCCCCTGTTTCACTGCGGGGTTCTGTATTGTATGGTGGTGATGCTGCTGCAATTATGCCCATAGTGACTTATGATGCGCCCATCGCCAAAAATACTAACGTTTACTTTGGTGGTGGTTATTCCTTTGTAACTGACGAAGGTCAAAAAACTCCATTGGGTAATCAGAATGCACCTGTAGTTACCCTTGGTGTTGAATCAGAAGTTAGGAAAAATGTCATTGCCTACGGCGATACTAAATGGGGTATTGACGCTTATAGAAATAGTGATGCTGATGCTGTTAGCTTCCAAGCTGGATTAGGCTATCGCTTCTAGTAATTACGAGCTAGAAAACGGCCTATTCAGAAGCTAAAGTAATGACGTTTACTAGCCGTAATAAAATTCATTTTTTCATACCTGAGTATTCTATTCAGGTATGAATAATTTTTATTGATGATTTTGATAAAAAATGATATTGGCTAGTATTGATACTTTCTTTTAAAGTGAAATGAGTAATTGAAAATATACGTATAAGATATTACTCATGAAAAAGATTAATCCCATTCCAGAAATAGTTGGTGAAACAACTGACGTGGAATCTTGGCTGATGCGAGCAGGGCTAAAATTTTCCGACTTAGGTGACGATGCCGCAAGTATTGCAATCCGTAGGCAATGGCGAGAATACCAAGCCGCAGTTCACAGATGCTGTGTTACCCTACATCAACCACCATCACGCGTTCAACTAAGTGGTAACTATGCCAGCTTGAGAATACCTGGTGGCACATCAACCAATTGTGCGATCGCCTGTCGAGTTGTCCCTAGTCCTTAAACTAATTATCCTGTTGCACGCCGTTCACTACTGGCTTAATTTCCGAAAATGGATCGGTGCCGCCACCCCAATTAAAATCACTAATTCGGATGGTGAAGCCGCCTAACTCTAGCACCGGATTGTAACGTAAGGTAATGCCATAGGTGCGACGGCTATATTCCAAAATGTAGTCGGTACTAGTTTCTCTACCAGTATCCAAGTTAACAGATGTTTGAAAGCCTAAGCGAATAGGGCCATAGATTTGCTGTGATATTCCAGCGGTCAATACTGTGTTATCAACGGAGCGATCAAACAAAAAGGGTGATAATCCGTTATTAAAGCCTTGAGAATAACTGATATTAAAGGCGGTATAGTCGAAAAAAGGCCGGGAAAAATGACCAATTTGCCCTTGTAAGCCAACTGTACCAATTAGGGTGCTTTGGTTATCACCATTACTGTAAAAACTGGTAGTGCCTGTGACAGCAGCGATCGCTTGCAAGTAAGGAACTACAGGAGTAGCAGTGTATCGTAATCCTTCAGTGGCAGTGGGTGGTAATGGTTTTCCGCGCCACAGCAACAGCCCTCTACTGAGGGTAGCACTGGCTTGAAAACGACCAAGTGAAATGCGATCGTTTTCCCGTACTGGTTCTAGCAAGTCTGGGCGATCGGTGTTGGCATCAATATACTGGGCACTTGCCTGATAGTTGAGGTTGATACCACTTTTTCCTAAAGGAATCACTGGAGAAGTAATAATGCCGCCTAAACTGCTCTGGACAGTTTGAAAACCCAGAGTACCGTTGTAGAGACGCTCGCGGTAGTTATATTGCACATTCAATGTGTGGGGAAGAGAAGTACCTAATGTCTGGCGCAATCCTAAATTCACCCGCAAATTGTCTTCCACATTGTTCAAATTAAAACTAGTTAACTCCCCAGTTCCTTGAATTATCGACCGTGGACTCAAAACAGAATTTATCTTGGTCTTCACACCAAACAGTGCGCCAAAGTCACCTACGCCTTCTTGCACACCTCTCTGTAATAATAACTGGGGTGTAATTGTCCAGCGTGTCCGCTCTGTATCGATTAATGGAAAGCCACGCTCAACAAACAAACCACCCCGATCTTTTCCATCGTAGCCGGGAGAAACTATTGCAGGTGTAACCTCCCGTTCTCGGCGGTCAATAGTACGCTCATTCAGTGGAATTGGTAAGGAGACTTTTTGATCGAATACTAAACGCTGTCGCTGTGTCCTGATGCGGTCTACCAAGGGTGATTCTCGCGTCAAAGTTACTTTATCTGCGCGTAATTCTAATTCAGGGGGCGAAAAAGGATCGTTGGTGATGCGGACATTATTTGCTTGCCAGCCTTGCGGATAAAAGTCAATTTGTTCAGCTTCAAACCTGAGCCGATTGACTCTACCCCCTGTTCTCGATGGCGGGATGTTGCTAGCATCTGCTTGACCACCAAATGTTACATCAATGCCTCCAGGGCTACTCACATCGGAAACAGGTTGATTAGCTCTAATGCGATCGCTAGGCGGACGTCTTGAAACTCCACTAGCATTTACAGCTGTGGGTGAAAAAGCCAAATCTGTTTGTGCTGAGGGTACGTAAATTTCTCCTCTACCATTTTCCAGTTCCCCACTATCTTGAACAAAGTTATAGGTGAAGCGTTGTCCACGCAGTATCTGATCGCCCCGTGTTAAGGTTACGTTGCCTTCCCCCGCAGCGATCAAGTTGTCCAAATTAACTTGTAAGCGATCGGCATCCACCACCGCCCCATCAAATCGCACAACTACATTACCTACAGCTGTAATAATTCGCTGTTTCTCATCATACTCTTGCCGATCTGAAGTGACTTCTACAATTCTTTGTCCGGCTGGCGGTGTGGTAGCTGGTGCAGTTGTAACAAATGGTTGAGCTTGTGGCTGAGTGGTATTTACTTGTGGTGTAGGCGTTGGTATTTGGCTTTGTTGCTGGACTTGAGACCGAAATTCTACAGTGATGGGCGCTGAGAGTTGGTTTGTGGGTGTACGAGACTTGAATGTGATAAAATTTTGTACTGATTGAGAACTCGGTGCAAGATCGGCAGCAGATACAGAGATATTGTCTTTTTTTAGAGCCTGTTGTGTAGTAATATCGCCTTGCTGTTTTTGTTGGGTTAACTTCTCAGCTAAAATTTCTGCTTTAGATTTGACTAATTTGTTGCTGTTTGTAATAGTTGGGGCAATTTCAAGAGGGTGCGGAGATTGGGTGACAAGGGGACTTGGAGAAACTCTATAGCTAAAGCTAGAAGAGTCCAAAAAGGTTGGTTTTTCTTCACAACTAGAGTTTGGATTTAGCGTAGACGCAAAGCGGTGAGGGGGTCGCAGTCTTCTCTCAAGGGGAGCCACTGCGGTCTTGGGGTTTCCCCAAGTGGAGCAAGTGGCGTGAGACGCTAAGAGCGATGGCGGTTCCCGTCGATTGCGATAGCGAAGCGTTAGCGAGTCTTCTCCTGTTGGAGACGCTACGCGAACGAGCGTCACCCTCGAACCCGTTGGCGCAGCCTCTTGTAGAGAAGGGCTTGTCGTCAGACATCGCTGACTGAGTTTTTGAGAAGGTTCACCTTTTGCATCTTGGTCGCAAGCCTCCACTCCAACTTTTGTTGGCAATGCAGCAGCTTCTCTTTGCATCTCCCGTTTACGCAACGCCGACATTAGAAGAAGTTCCGAGCGTCGAGCCCTACCGTTCGGACTTGTCTTTGTGTCTTCTTTTTCTTGGCGATTAGAGGTTATAACTTTCTGCGTAGGATAACCAACGACCAGTGGTTGCCCCAAAAGCCCAGCAGTCGCAGAACTGATGATTGGGGAATTTTTTGGTGGAAAGGTTTCTGGTGAATGAGGTACAGAGAAAGTTTCAGGAACTACCGAGCGATCTTGAGTTGAGTTAATCGGAATTGACAATAAAGGATCGCTGTTGGTGTTAGCCAAAATTGGCAACTGAACCAAATTCTTGGGCTGCTTGGATTTGTCTGTTTTTTCGTGTATTCCAGTATCTACACCTGAAAGAAACTTTGTATGACTAGCAGATGAGGCGGGATTTACAGGTTGTAAAGATTTAACGATAGGAAGCGGATCGGGTGGCAGAACTGGATGAAGCATAAGTGAGCAAAATCGGGCTAACAAACAGCCAAATGACAAAGGGAAGGATAAAACATACATTTTGCCTTCCGACTGTCGCCTTCTGCTACCTACAGCAAGCTACTTGGAGGAAGAAACTTACTAAATTTTCGCTTAGTAAGTTTCTGTGGCGTTTAGTATTTTCCGCCTTCCAAAGTCGCGGATGATTTATCGCCCTTTTACTCTAAGTCCCGACGGCCGGGGTTACGAGCTGGATCGTTCGACAAAAATCCGAAGATGAAGATAGTTACGAAGAAGGCAACAACAATATAAACAACGATTTTTAAAGTCAGCATACAAATATCTCCAACGGGTAAAACAAAGAAAGCTTTTCTTTCAGTATCTGCCATGCAGAAAAGATAGCTACTTTATATTACCCAAATCTCGTCCCTTTTTTAGAAGACTCTGGGGACTCAGGACTAGCAATGTCTACCCTAAAGTTATTGATAATGTACAAGATGTCAGTTGTCTGACTTATAAATGCCCTTAAGAAAGATAACTCACAGACGTTTACCCTTGTGACGTTGAATGATGACAAAGGTTTCCTAAAAAAGGCAACAGGTTACAGGGGATAATTACTATTCCCTATGCCTTTCAACACTGCTGAGTCCTGTTAGCAGTAGCTGGGCGTGCGTTGAGTCAGTGCTGAGCGGGGAATGGGCAAGGGGAGATGAGGGGACTGGGGAGCAGGAAAGATGAGGGGGACAAGGGGAAATTATTGAACAGCTCTCTCCCCGAAGTTCTGATGCCTACGGCGGGCTGCGCCAACGCCGGAAGCCGGCGCTCAGACTTCTCTCCTTGTCTCCCCCATCTTCCTTGTCTACCTTGTCTCTTCTCCATGCCCCATGCCCCATGCCCAATGCCCTATTTCTCAACTTGAAGCTTTACTATTATATCTTTGCTAGTTCGGTTTTTGATTACTCGTGCAGGTATGCCGACAGCAACGGAAAAAGCAGGAATATCTCTATTAACAACTGCTCCCGCACCAATAACACTACCTTTGCCGATAGTAACGCCATCTAATACTGTTACTCCATGTCCTAGCCAACAATCATCCTCAATCACAATTCCCTTACGAGTAACACCTTGGTATTTAATTAGCTCCATCGGATCGGCAAAATTATGATTATTGGCATATATCCCTGAATGAGCAGCAATCAAGCAGTGTTTACCAATTTTAATGTCTCCTGGCCCTTCAATACACACGTTGGGAGCAATGAAGGTGTCTTCATCAATATGTATATACGTATCTGCCAAAGACCCAATATCAACGTTACGCTCAATCGCAACTCTATCTCCTAGATGAATTCTATTATTTTTGTGTCCTCTCGCATCCATCCGCACACCCTTGAAAATATAGACTTCTGCACCGATCTGAATACAAGAAGTACCGTTAAATTCAACACCATTTTGAATATACACTGGGCTGTCTATCTGGGCAAAAATACTACGGTATCCTAAATTACGCAACTTTGGGCCGAGAAGAAGTGTCGGAATATCTCCTAACACTGTAGTTACTAAAAGTTCTTGCACGCGCTGCAATTTTGAAAAATATTGCTCGTTCATAGCTATATATATCTTTAATCAATTGTTGTTGACAGTGTTTAAAGTTGTTTTGGCTGTATTCTAATCTTCTGCCAATACCAATAAGCTCTGTGTGTACTAATACATGAGCTAAATTAGCAGTATCACCAAAATTGCCCAAAATCTTTAGATAGTTTTCCAACATTTGAAAAACCAGAGTCTGGCTTTGACTATACGAGCAATTCTTGAGGTTAGGTGTGTATAAATCCTCAATAAATATGCACAAGTGCGTTAAGTCACTAGCAGATTTTGTACTATATGCACGTAAAATTTTGGCTTATTTTTCACAAAATCAATTAGCAAAAAAATTCCAGTGCATTGCGGGTCAAAACTTAGACTCTTAAATTGTTTGATGGAAAATTTGCTGGTTTAGATAGGCTACTATTTTGGTTCTTTGGCAAATTTGAAAAGCTTGCTACCGCTAACAACACTCCTAAAGCAAATAGGGATACTGTTGTTTGTCTTGAGGCTATATCCTCACAAACAGTTTTAGTCTTTTGAAACAATTCAGTTTCACAAGCTATTTTGCAACAAAAAATACATTTAACTAGACTATATTCAAAGTTTAGATAAAATTTCTGCCTAGCATGACAATGTAATAATTATTGTTGGATTTTTCTGGGTATTTTTGCCCAAATAAAATCCAATTAGGGTGGATTATCTCCCACATCAGCCATCACATTGAAGTTAACCATCGGTGCAAACAAGTAAGCGCTTCCCCGACTGCTATGACGGCTTTCTTGCAACGAATTTCTAGAGTATGCTGCTCCAATCATGTTGCACACGGATGATTTACAGACTAGCCAATTCACGTTTGTAATGACATGAACGGTTTTTTATAACAATTGTTTTTAACGATAACACATTTTATTTTTAGTGGAACACTCTCATGAAATAAGTTGATTTCCAGATTTATTATTGATGAGAATACTGGAAATAAGTTAACTTTTTTACTAGAGCAATGCCAGCGATGCCTACCGCGGGCAAAGACTACGCTACTTAGAAATATTTTTATACACTTAGATAAAATCTATTAAGGAGGGAGATTTAAAAAATGCTGTCAGTAGTTATTAACATTTTTGCTTATATTTAGATTGTTACTAGTAAAATTAATTTTATGATTGAGCGTTAAATTTAGAATGATATCTACTATACTTGTGACACCCTCTTTATGAAAAAGCCTACATTAGCTCAAAATATTGCTTTTGTCCACATACTTACTATCTAAAATATTATAAATCACCCATTCGGGTGAGCCAAGAGGGTGATGTGTGCTTGATACTAATCGTTATAAATTTTATTTAAAGAAAGCTAAAACCTAGTTTAATTTCGAGGATAAATCTCCAAAAAAACATCTAATTTCCCAAATTGAGGTATCGGCTTTAACTCACACACTTGGTTCAAATTATGGTTTTAATTAAAGAAATTGTACAAGAAGCTTTAACTATCGGCTATCTGAGTGTTGTAGCCGAAGATCAACTGCGATCGCAGCTTCAAAGTAATTATGACTCAGAAGACCTAGATGCCTGGATCATTTTACAGCGAGCGATTGCAGCAGGTGATGTCAAACAAGAATCGCGTCGAAAAAAAGCTTCCCCCTCTCCTAAAGCCAAGGACACTTCATCAAGTATCAAACTTGCTTATCAAATGGCAGCGGAGATTGCCTATGCAGCAGCTGTAGCTCTGACGATGACAAAAAATAGTAAAGATCAGCCTTCACTAGGTGCATAAAATAACACCTTTGTAAATTATTTTCCTGATTTAGTGCAAATATTTCATACCAAGTAGTTAGCGTAGGCGTAGCCCGCACTTTTCTACGAGACGCTGCACGTAGCTTGCTTAAGAGCAGGGGTACGACAAAGCTCAGTGACCACCGCAGGCATCGCTTTTCTTGATTAATTGCTTGGTAGGGCTTTCATCCGATTCTTTATGGGATTTCCCTTCTGCTTCCTGGCTTGAAAGTGCTGCACATGGGTGGCGGGGCGTTGAGCCAGTGCTGAGTAAAAATCCCAGTCTTTAGAAGATTTTTACACGAGGCTTTTGAAACTCGTTTCATCGAGATTGCTTTCTTTGGCAGCACAATTTGATTAAAAGATAATTAAAAAATTTAACTTTACTGGACACAGCTATGGGGAATTTTCACCCTCAGCCAAGACTCTCGAATTGATCCCCGAAAGCAATACTAAAATAAATATAAATTATTTATTCAAAACTAGATTTTTTTAAGTGATATATACCGCTAAATGATTAAATCTTAATATACCAAGTATATGGCTTAGAGTCAGGCATAGAATTAGAAACACCTTAGTGTAAACTTTAGCAACGAGGTTAAAAATAATTCTCAATGCTTAACAAAGTCATCGCTTTTTCACAAATTACAGTATAAAGAATTGGCAACATTGGTAAAGAGAGTAAACAATAACCATAGCTAAACTTGGAGTTTTGCCAACCTATGCAGCCAATTCGCACATTTAACGTATCCCCTTCACTACCGCCGCGACTCGAACCACTACGGCGGCTGGCATATAACTTGCACTGGGATTGGAACGTTGATACTAAAGATTTATTCCGTCGCTTGGACTCTGACCTGTGGGAGTCTAGCCATCATAATCCAGTGTTAATGTTGGGTACAATCTCTCAATCGCGGCTTCTGGAAGTTGTCGAAGATGAAGGCTTTTTAGCGCAAATGGATCGAGCTGACCGTCAGTTAGACGATTATTTGCAAGAGCGTACCTGGTATCAGAAACAACGGGAGGAGAAACCTAAAGAATGTTACGCCTATTTTTCGGCGGAATTTGGACTTGTAGATTGTTTACCCGTCTATTCTGGAGGTTTAGGTGTTCTGGCGGGGGATCACCTCAAATCTGCCAGTGACTTGGGGCTACCGCTTGTCGGTGTCGGTTTGCTGTATCAGCAAGGCTACTTTGCCCAGTATCTCAATGCCGATGGCTGGCAGCAAGAACGCTACTTGCTCAACGATTTCTATAATATGCCTTTGCATTTGGAGCGCAATGCCGATGGTTCAGAACTGCGGATTGCGGTAGATTATCCAGGGCGTAAGGTATATGCCAGAGTTTGGCGCGTACAGATAGGAACGGTTCCCCTGTATTTGATGGATACCAACATAGAACCGAACAACACTTACGACCACGACATCACAGATCAGCTGTACGGTGGCGACATCGATATGCGTATCCACCAGGAAATTATGTTGGGGATCGGTGGCGTGCAAATGCTCAAAGCTTTGGGGCTGAAAGTTACCGCCTACCACATGAATGAAGGCCACGCCGCCTTCTCTGCCCTAGAACGCATCCGCTTGCTGATTCAGGAAGAGGGACTGAATTATGCCCAAGCTAAACAGGTGGTGGCTTCCAGCAATATTTTTACTACTCACACGCCAGTACCAGCGGGAATTGACTTGTTCGCTCCCGAAAAAATGTTGTACTACTTGGGGTACTATGCAGAGATATTTGGATTGCCCAAAGAGCAATTTTTAGGACTGGGGCGTGAAAATACAGGCGATTTATCTGGGCCTTTCAGTATGGCAGTGCTGGCGCTGAAAATGGCAACATTTTCTAACGGTGTTGCACAACTCCACGGTGTGGTGTCGCGGCAAATGTTCCAAGGCTTGTGGAAGAATGTGCCAGTGGAGGAAGTACCGATCGCCGCAATTACCAACGGTGTCCATGCTCGGAGTTGTGTGGCAAAATCGACTCAAGAATTGTATGATCGCTACCTCGGCCCAAATTGGTCATCAGCACCACCAGATAGCCCATTGTGGGAGCGGATGGACGCCATTCCCGATGAAGAATTGTGGCGCAATCACGAACGCTGCCGCTTAGATATGATTTTGTATGTGCGCGAGCATTTGGTCAAGCATTTGCGTGATCGCGGCGCTTCCGCTTCCGAAATTACCCAAGCCCAAGAAGTTTTAGATCCTTACGCGTTCACCATTGGCTTTGCCCGTCGTTTTGCCACCTACAAACGTGCTACCCTGTGGATGCGCGATTTGGATCGCATTAAGCGGCTTTTACTAGCTAACAAAAACCGGAAAGTGCAATTTGTGATTGCTGGTAAAGCACATCCCAAGGATATCCCCGGTAAAGAACTCATCCGCGAGATCAATCACTTTATCCGCGAACAGCATTTAGAAAAACAGGTAGTGTTTGTTCCGAATTACGACATTTACATCTCCCGGTTGATGGTTGCAGGTTGCGATATCTGGTTAAATACACCGCGTCGTCCACGGGAAGCCTCTGGTACTAGTGGCATGAAAGCGTCTATGAATGGATTGCCAAATTTAAGTGTGCTAGATGGCTGGTGGGATGAAGCTGATTACGCCCGCACAGGCTGGGCAATTGGACATGGAGAGAATTACGACGATCCTAACTACCAAGATGAAGTAGAAGCAAATGCTCTCTACGAATTGTTAGAGAAGGAAGTTGTACCGCTATTTTATGAACATCGGGATACTGATGGTTTGCCGCGTCCGTGGGTTGCCAAAATGAAGGATGCAATTCGGTTGAATTGTCCCTTCTTTAATACAGCGCGGATGGTAGGAGATTATGCCCAAAGGGCTTATTTCCCAGCTAGTGATCGCTATCATACTCTGACTGTTGATAAATATGCTCCAGCCAAAGAACTAGCCGCTTGGAAAGAAAAACTGAGCGAACACTGGTTCAACATCAAAATCAAAGATGTTGACGTATCGGCAGCTTTAGACATTGAGGTTAATCAAACCGTTGCTGTCAAAGCCAAGGTTGACTTGGCAACTTTGACTAATAATGATGTGCAGGTGGAGTTATATCAAGGTGCGATCGATGCCAATGGTGAGATTGTCAACGCTGTGCCAGTAGTGATGGATTACCAAGGCGAGGATGGACAGCAATTGAGTATTTACACTGGTAATATCATCTATACTGCTTCTGGTTTACAAGGCTTGTCTTTGCGTGTATTGCCGAAAAATAAAAATCTGGCTAATCCTTATGAGCCAAGGTTGATTGCTTGGGCAGAGTAAGAGTAGTGAGTAGTTCTTAAATACTCAAGATTAGGCGTTGCTAATTCAAGTTTAGCAACGCTTTTTATTATGCTACGCAGTCACGCCCAAAAAATAACTACTGCTAGAATTATTCCAGTCTCAGCTTTTTTTTGCTCCTTTTTCAACCCGTCGATCTCACGTCCTCTTAGGGGTTTCAAAGGCTATTTTTATGTCTCGTTCAAGTTTTCTAGTTACCCAAAACACACCACAGATTCAGCAAGGCATCCTCGACTTCTACCTGAAAAAGGCTGACAGGTTTCGGGCGTACTTTCCAGGAGGGGAGGAGTTAAGTGGCAGCAGACCAGATTTTTTAGCGCTTGAGGAAGTGTCTGTACAACCTTGGTCAGGAATGGTGGGCTGTATAGTTGTTGAAGGCACTTTAACGTCAGCAGCAAGAGCGCTCATCCGAGAACGCGGAAAATTTCAGGAAGATGGCTGCTATCATCCTTTGCAATTATGGAGCTATGAGTTAATCAATGACACTGAGGTGTTACTGCGGATCACAGACTTTTCGGTTTGGATGGTCTTCGCTACGCTCTCTGAGCTACAAAGCTTGGAGAAACAAAAGATTCCCGTCAGTGAATGGCAAGAAATTTCTTTTGAACCTGAGGAAGGAGTGACGCCACTGCCGATGGATGAAACTGACCTAGAGCAAATCACCCAGGCAATTAAGGAAACGTTTTTTCCCAAACACAATTAACTACAAATCTACAATACCCCCATTGATTAGTCGGCGTTGCAGAACAGTGGGATGAATTGGGGCAAGCAGGGGAGGCAGGGGAAGCAAGGGGAGAATTTTGGATTGGAAGTTACTAAATCATCCCGCAACTATGCAACGCCGATTAGTCTAGTTTACTAGGGATAAGATATTGCGATCGCGTCGCAATATCTAAATCAGAAGCAAGGACTCTAAAGCAGTATACGCGAAGCCTTTGCTCAAATTCTTTGAGGGATAACAATGTAGCCAGTGGTGCGATCGCCTAATACCAAATTACGTTCTTCTCCCCAATACCACCAATAAGCAGCAACATAAGCGCAAATTAAGCTATCTAGTTTATCTTCGGTTGCTTTGAGTGCTGCGCCTGTGGTGGGGATTTCCAGAAGGAAGGAACCGCAGAGGCGCAGAGGGCGCAGAGGAGGAGAGAAGGAGGGGAGAATATCGAGAAGATAATTTTGGAGTTTAATTAGTTCTAGACGGCGCTCATTGAGGCGTCCTTTTTTATATTTGAGGATGCGTTCTAAGTTGAATAAATTAACAATTGCTGGATGGGGAAAGACTTCTATTTGATATCTGCTGAGTCTTTGCGGTTCAATCGTGGGAGCGTGTACAAAACCACGTGATTCCAATTCTAAACCAAAGTTGATGGTGCGCTCTGCGAAGGGTAGGTTTTGATTAGCTGGGTAGCATCCCGCATGATATTTACCAAAGTATTTGTGGCTGAGTTTGTCAGGGAGGCGACTCCCGTTAGCGTTGGGTATAAGGGTAGGTGCATCTACGGCAATAATGGCTGGTTCGTCTGCTTGTACGCTTTGATCGATCCAAATAAGGATATCTGCAATGGCATCTTTGCAGTCTAAATCCAGTAGTTGTAGTTGTCCATCTACCCATTCTAAGCAGCACAGTCCACTTGGTTGCGATCGCCAGCCTAAATCAATGCCAATAAACTTCATGGTCATAACACGAACTTGCAATTATTTTCGCATTTTCGGCAACCATTTACCTAAATTTACTTGCTAAAAATTGTGATAAATAATCTTATAATCTTAAGCAGCTTGTCTTAATTTATTTTATCTGGCAATAAGTCAATCAAGATTATTCCAATGAAAATTTTATTTTTACATCCTAATTTTCCCTCACAATTTCGCAATCTGGCGACAGTTTTAGGTAAAGATCCTAATTGCCAAGTCGTCTTTGGGACAAATCGTCGGGAAGGGGAAATACCTGGCGTTTATAAAGCTATTTACACTCCTTCTCGTGAAGCGGCGCCTCAAACTCACCACTACGTTCGCAACCTAGAAAATGCTGTTCTCACGGGGCAGGCTATCTATCGCGTGGCAGAAAAATTAAAGGCTGAGGGTTTTGTTCCAAATATAGTTTATGGTCATTCTGGTTGGGGGCCAACTTTATTTATCAAAGATGTTTTCCCCAAAGCAGAATTATTGTGTTATTTCGAGTGGTTTTACCATGCTCACGGTTCGGATGCAGATTTTGATCCCAGTGAACCACTAAATGCTGATGATGAATGCCGCATCCGCGTGAAAAATGCACCGATTTTGACTGATTTATATAGCTGCGATCGCGGTCTTTCTCCCACCAATTGGCAGCGTCAGCAGTTTCCCAAAGAATATCATAGCAAACTCACTGTAATTCATGATGGTGTTGATACCAATTATTTTGTCCCCAAACCAGGTGCAAAGTTAGCTTTACCAAGAATAAATCTAGATCTTTCTCATGTGGAAGAGTTGGTAACTTATGTAGGACGAGGAATGGAACCTTATAGAGGTTTTCCACAGTTTATGGAAACAGTGGCGCTAATTCAGCAGCGACGACCTAAGTGCCATGTAGTAATCGTAGGAGAAGATCGAGTTGCTTATGGTAAAAATCTCCCCGATGGTCAGACTTATAAACAATTAATGCTAGAAAAATTATCTTTAGATTTATCGAGGCTGCACTTTACAGATAGGCTTCCTTACAATGAGTACCTTCAGATTTTACAAGCTTCTTCTGCCCATGTTTATTTAACTCGTCCTTTTGTATTATCCTGGTCAATGTTAGAAGTAATGGCAGCAGGATGTTTACTAATAGCTTCTAAAACTCCGCCAGTATTGGAAGTTGTCCAGGATGGGGTGAATGGACTGCTGGTAGATTTCTTTTCTCCCCAGAATATTGCTAATCGGGTTGAAGAGGCGCTGAATCATCCTCAGGAGATGAATGCAATTCGTGCAAATGCGCGAGAGACAATTATCAAACGTTATGCTTTGGCAAAACTGTTACCACAGCATTTACAATGGATATTTGCTGGTAAAACTTCTGATAGTTTAAAAAAGCGTCCAACTTCTAAAGGATTTGGCAGAAATTAGATGACATTGGTCATTAGTTATTAGCCTCTTGCATAAATATTTTTGCCTCAAGTAAAGAGGCAAAAAAGCCTGAAAATAAGGTTTTTTGTAAGAAGTATATTAATTATAAGTTATTGGTAAATAACAAATAATAAATGACGCACAAATACAAAATCGATATTGAAAATGCGAATTATTTTGACTATTGCTCATTTTTTTAAACCTAGTAATGAGGGTCGTCATGCTTCCCAACGCAAAGACCCACAACCCCGTTTGGAGGCGTTAACTATAAGTATTACCTCTTTACACCAATTATTTGGCAAATCTCAGAGTATAATCAATATTGCTCAACGACTAGCTTTTCCTGCTAATCAGCCGCAGTCTCACGAACTAGATATTGTTATTTGTACAACTAAAGATAATCATCTTCTTAATCAGCTTCCCTTACCATCCCATTTATATAGGCATCATTCTAGCAATGCAGAACCTCTATTTTTAGGGTTTGAGTGCCAAGCTGTTCTGCAAAGTTGTCTTGGTCAGTATGATTACTACTGCTTTCTTGAAGATGACTTAATTATCCACGACCCTTGGTTTTTTATAAAATTAAACTGGTTTACCCAACAAGCGGGTGATTTAAATTTGCTTCAGCCAAATCGTTATGAAGTCTCTCCCAACGGTTTGGTTCACAAAGCTTATATTGATGGGGATTTGGCTCTACGAGTAACTGCTCCCTTTCAAAATGTGCAGGAGCATCAGGAACTCAAGGGTACAATTATGAATGCACCAATTACCTTTCGTCGTGCCCTCAATCCTCATGCAGGCTGCTACTTTTTAAATGCAAATCAAATGGCTTACTGGACTAATCAAACCTATTTTCTTGACCGAGATATTAGTTTTGTTGGGCCTCTAGAAAGTGCTGCCACTTTAGGAGTTATGAAGACATTTAAAATTTACAAAACTTCGCCTGCTCAAGCAAGCTTTTTGGAAATTCAGCACTTTGGAACTGGATTTTTGGGACTAATTGGAGGACAGGTTGGTTTGGCAGAAAGGTAAATCAAATTTAATATTTTGACCATTTTTACTTATAAAAATAGATTTAAATTTTTATTTATTGTTTGATAGTTTTATATAAAAATAATAGGGTGAGCATTGTAACGCCCACCCTATTAATAGCAACAAATTTATTTAAGCGTGTTGTTTTTTCTTGCGAAGCTGTGGAAGTTGGCTAGCCATAAAACTCAAACCTGTCAAGAGTAAACCAATTGTCCCGGCAGATTCTGGTACGGACTTAAGATCGCCCTTGAGAGCTATTCCATCATTACCGCACTCTAGGAAGATATTAGTAACATAATTACCCTCGCCGATTAAAGCCTTATCAAAGGAAAAACCAATCGTGTAGTCGCCACTGGCAGAAAAGTTAGCAAAATTTAGTCCAGCACTATTGAGTTGCTGATCATTGAGCATGGAGATATTTCCAACTTTTGTACCTGACCCAATGGCGTTGAGAATTGGTGTATTATTCCAAGTAGGATTCTGAGCAACATCAGATTTGTAGTAGTAATTGTAAACGTCTTGTTGGGTCGCTAGGTCTGTACCTTGGGTATTATTCTGACCTATTGGTTTATACGTAAAAGCGATTACCGTCCCCAGAGTAAGACGCAAAGAGATGAAAATCTTGAGTTTAAGAATCCGATACTTGGTAAGTAGAGACAGGATTAATTTTATCTCTACTTACACAAACATTAACTAACAGGTGATAACTGATAATTTGCTTTTTCCGTCTCTTGTGTTTGCTGCTGTTGTTTCAATGCTTCTAATTGTGTCTCTAGTTGTAGCTTTACTTCATGACGAAAGCTGAAGAAGTGTTCACCAAAGCTCAATGCTACGAGGTAATCATACAATAAATCCGGTTTCTGGAAAGCGATCGCAACCAATTGCCACCAAAAACGCCAACGAGTTGAGCGAACAATACCCTGTCGCCAAACAATTATCGGAAACAAACGCAGCTCATGCCAAGTTATAGGACGTTTTCCCTTGGGACGCTTACCTGACATCAAGTTAAAGTGGTGGAAGGTGCGCTGAAGATAAAGTATCGGGTCGTATAAATTCCAAAAAGTATCAATATACTCTTTGATAATTTCTTCCAAAGGACGAGTAGGTACAAAGTTCATCAAACCTTTCTGAGAACCCATGAAATCCATTAACCCTTCTTTGAGGCGTCCTTCTTGCTTGAGGCGATTCCACATCGTTGTGTTAGGTAATGCTTGAAGCAACCCAAGATGGGCTTGGGGAATACCGGTTTCTTCTACAAATGTTTGAATGCGTTGTCCTGCACCTGGTTTTTCGCCATCAAAACCGATAATGAACCCAGACATAATTTGTAGTCCGGCTCGTGTAATCTTGTCGCAAGACTCTAACAGCGATTGGCGGGTATTTTGTTCTTTATGGGCTACCGCTAAACTTTCTATATCCGGTGTTTCAATGCCCATAAATACCATTCTGAACCCAGCTTGCACCATCAACTCAATCAGCTCGTCGTCCTCTGCTAGATTCAAGGACGCTTCTGTGAGTAACATAAATGGATAGTTACGCTCTTGCATCCAGGGAATTAGCGATCGCAAAAACACTTTAGCATTGCGTTTGTTACCAATAAAGTTGTCATCTACAACAAATACCAATCGTCGCCAGCCCATTTGATATAAGACTTCCATCTCAGCCAGCATTTGCTCTGGTGTTTTTGTGCGCGGCTTGCGACCAAATAAGGTGATAATATCGCAAAATTCACACTGGAACGGACAGCCCCGCGAAAATTGCACGGTGATTGCTAGGTAAGCATCTAAGTCTAGCAAGTCAAAACGGGGTATAGGTGTTTGAGTAACATCGGGTTTTTCTGTAGCGCGGAAAATTCCTTTTGTTTCTCCCTGCGCCAATGCTTCTAAAAATAAGGGGATAGTACATTCCCCTTCATCCAAAATTAAATAATTAGCTCCTGCTTCCAAGGCAAATTCTGGTACTGAGGTAGCAAAAGGCCCGCCAACTACAACTTTTTTACCTAATGCTACCCCTTTTTGAATTAATTCCCACAAATCTTTTTTCTGGATAATCATTGCAGAGATGATTACCAAATTACACCAATCCCAGTCTTCATCTGTCTCTGGGCGGATATTACGATCCACTAATCTGATTTCCCAATCACTTGGTAGCATTGCTGCTACTGTAATTAAACCTAATGGCGGATTTGTAGAGCGTAAACCTGCCAAATCGAGGGTTTCCTGATAAGACCAGAAAGAATTGGGCATTATAGGCCAGAGTAGTAAAGCTTTCATCAGCAGACTCCCCGGAGTGGAAAAATTAACTAATAATTTCCAGATTACTGCTACTTTCTCTAACAAAAAATTAAATTTTGTCTAATAATTTTATTTGGCGATCGCCTAGAGTACTCAATAAGGGCAATCTCAGTTGTCAGTTAATCGCGGCGTGAATGTGACAGTTGTAATGAGCGATCGCTTTTCCAAGTTTTAGCTTGATAACGATACCGCCACATCACAAAGCCAGTGATAAATAAAATTAACGGTGCAAATCCGACAAAGATGTAGAAAATACGAGATGGCAATCCCCAGAAAGTACCATAGTGCAAATCGCCAAAAGAATTGAGGACGCGATCGCCTAATGATGCAGTCGCCATCGTAGATACCTGTACCTTGCCACTGTGTTGGTCAAGAGAAACATCACCAAGATCAAAGCTAAACCCAAAAGTGTCTTCTGGGTTATCTGGAATGGAAATATACTTAAGTGATGCATTGGGCAAAGCAGCTTGAGCGATTTTTAACTGGTCTTTTAGTCCTAACGGCAACTTACCTGCAATGGGCACAGATATTGCTGGATTGCTGAAAGTGATAGCGTAGATTATCGGGTTGACAAATTCAGATAAATTCCAGCAAAACCCTATGAAAAAGGAAAAGACTAAAAATACACCTGCGATCGCACCAGCAACTTTGTGAACATCAAAGTTGACTCGCTTGGGATGAGCATTCCACTTGATTTTGAAACCTGCGATCAACTTGCGCCAACCAGGCCATAAGATAATGCCCGTAATGCTCAAGATTGTGAACAGTAATCCAACAATGCCCACAAACTTACGACCAATCTCACCACTTAAAAGAGTGTAGTGGAGTGGATACATGACCGAAAATATCTTTTGGAGCAAACTGCGCTTGGAGTTGAGAATTGCTCCTGTATAGGGATTAACGGGACTTAAACAAAAAAGAAAGCCAAAAGAAGGTATGATAATTTAGCAGTATAGCTTTTACGTTAAAGCCACACCAGATCAAAGAGACAA
>NZ_JBALDA010000067.1:0-111918 GCF_036917535.1 Nostoc sp. | reverse complement strand
CGGACTGTTGCTTTTAATCCCAATGGTGATACCTTAGCTAGTGGTAGTGACGACCAAACAGTGAAATTGTGGGATGTTAAAACCGGGCAATGCCTCAAAACCTTTGAGGGGCATATAAGTTGGGTACGGACTGTTGCTTTTAATCCCAATGGTGATACCTTAGCTAGTGGTAGTGACGACCAAACAGTGAAATTGTGGGATGTTAAAACCGGGCAATGCCTTACCTTACACGGGCATACAAGTCGAATATGGTCAGTTGCCTTTAGTCCCAATGGTGATACCTTAGCAAGCGGTAGTGACGACCCGGCAGTGAAGTTGTGGGATGTTAAAACCGGGCAATGTTTTAAAACCTTGCAGGGAGGTGCTAGCCGAGTATGGTCAGTTGCTTTTGCTCCAAAAGAGGATGTAAACAGTTCAGATAATTACATTCTGGGAAGTGGTACTGACGACCAAAAAGTCAGATTATGGAATGCTCAGGGGGAATGCCTCAAAATCTTGCACGGACACAAGAGTCGAGTATGGTCAGTAGCTTTTAGTTCAGATGGTAAAACCTTAGCAAGTGCCAGTAGCGACCAAACAATCAGATTGTGGGATGTCGAGACCGGGGAATGTCTTAGAACCATCCAGGGACATACAAATTGGATACGTTCAGTTGCCTTTAGTCCAGATGGACACACCTTGGCAAGTAGTGACGACCAAACAGTCAGATTGTGGCATGTCAAGACTGGGGAATGTCTTAGAACTATGCAGGAACAACATACGAGCCTAGTATGGTCAGTTGCTTTTAGTCCAAATGGTCAAACTTTAGCAAGTGGTAGCGAAGACCAGACAGTGAAGTTGTGGGAGGTCGAGACAGGAAAATGCCTCAAAACCTTGCAAAAACATAAGAGTTGGGTATGGTCAGTTGCCTTTAGTCCAAATGGTAAAACCTTAGCAAGTGGCAGTGACGACCAAACAGTAATATTGTGGGATACTCAAACGTGGGAAGACTTCAAAATCTTGCACGGACACAAGAGCCGAGTATGGTCAGTTGCTTTTAGTCCAGATGGTAAAACCTTAGCAAGTGGCGGTGACGACCAAACAGTAATATTGTGGAATACCCAAAGGTGGGAAGACTTCAAAATGTTGGAGAAGCAGCATACCCTTTGTGTAAGAACCGTCGCTTTTAGTCCAAATGGTCAAACTCTAGCAAGTGGTAGCGAAGATCAGACAATTAAACTTTGGAATGTTGATACAGGTAGCTGCCGAAAAACTTTGAAAATAGAAAAACTCTATGAAGGTATGAATATTACGGGTGTTACAGGTTTAAAAGATTCCCAAAAAAGAACGCTGAAAGTTTTGGGAGCAGTTGAAAAATGAAGCTTCTTGATGGTGATGATTTACCCCAAAGTCACAAATTGAAAACGGAGGGATATGAAACAAACAAGTTAGTCCACCTTAGACAAGCGATCGCACTTATTTCAGATCATGCTGATCCTGCTGCTGAGATTGGCGTAGAAGAGGCAGGGGGGCAAAATGTTTATGTTCGTCAGCTTGGCGAAACTTTGGCATCTCTGGGTTGGCAGGTAGATATGTTCACTCGTAAAGTCGATCCAAAAACTCCTGCTATTGTCCAGCACTCACCCCACTGTCGAACTATCCGTCTGGTTGCTGGACCAGAGCAATTTATTCCACGAGACGAAATTTTCCAATTTATGCCTCAGTTTGTGCAAGCATTCGAGGCATTTCGACTTAAGGAAGCAATTTACTATCCCCTAGTTCACACCAACTATTGGCTCTCTGGCTGGATTGGTTTGCAATTAAAGAAAATCCACAAGATTCAGTTGGTTCATACTTATCACTCTCTAGGTGTAGTAAAGTATAAGGTCGTTCCAAATCTATCTCCAATTGCAGATACTCGACTTAGCGTTGAAAAACAAATTCTTGAGCAAGCAGATTGTGTCATTGCAAACAGTCCTCAAGAACAAGAGTATTTGCGTACACTAGTTTCTCAGAAAGGTCATATTAAAGTTATTCCCTGTGGAACTGATAACTATCTTCGCACGGTGTCAAAGGAACAGGCTCGGGCGAAGTTAGGGTTAGATGCGGCTGAAGAAATTGTGCTTTGTGTAGCACGGTTTGACCCTCGCAAAGGCATTGAGACAGCAGTTCGAGCCTGTGCGAAATCTAAAGCTAAAACCATAGGCAACTTGCGCCTAGTCATTGTTGGAGGGAGTTGCCCAGGTCGTATAGATGAACAAGAACGAAAACGGATTGAGCAGATTGTGCAGGAAGTAGGTCTTGCTGAGAGAACTGTATTTGCTGGTCGGGTTGACCATAACGTGTTGCCATTTTACTACTCTGCTGCTGATGTATGCGTTATACCTAGTTATTACGAGCCATTTGGACTGGTAGCTATTGAGGCAATGGCTTGTGGTACTCCTGTAGTAGCTTCCAATGTCGGCGGCTTAAAATTCACTGTCTTACCAGAACAGACAGGCTTATTAGCTCCGCCTCAAGATACTGTAGCTTTTGCTACTGCAATAGATAAGATTCTATTAGACAAGCAATTTTCTAAACAACTCAGTAGACAGGCTTCAGTGCTAGTGCGCGAACGTTTTAGCTTGGATAGTATAGTAAGCCAGTTGAGCAACCTTTACCAATACCTCATAGCTCAGTCAATCGAGCGTTGTCATTGTTAGTTCATATACATCCGTGACAGGTTAACCCTCTCCTAAGAAACCGCATTTGCTTGGGGTTGGGGAATAAGCTCAAAACCCAATTGCTGTGCTCTTTTGTGGAGATTGTTGGGGTCCAGCCAAGATACGGATACTGTTGGCGAATTCCCTAAACAGCTAAAAACAGCTAAACTGAACCAATTAGTTCAGAAATGAAACGATTGAGAACCTTCTGAACAGTTTTATACCCAGTTGCTTGCTTACCTAACTTCAGTTTAGACAAAACACGGTCACGTAAAATTTCAAGTTCTGAAATCGTTGGCAACCCAACAGACTGTCTTTCGCTGGCGGTATCAGATGTTAAAAGAAACTCCCTCTGCCGTGTAATACTCAGTTGAAGTTCGTTTTCCCCCTGATGGGGAGCTAAAAATTGTGAGTCTTTCTGTGTAATACACGGGTTGGCGTTATGCTTAACAATGTGTTCTAAATAGTCAGCCCTGGTTAAACCCAAACCATTTAGAGGCTATCCCAATAGCTTTCCAGATCTCATCAGTCAGTCGCAAAGAACGTACTTCGCGATAATCATCATTCTTGAGCACGAACTTTCCCTGAATATCCCGTTTCAACATCAACTTAACCGTGTATTAGATCGTAAGTTTAACTCGAAATCACAATGATTTACCGATCGCTCGTTTTTGTCCGACTTCAGAAAATCGCGTTGCTCTCACTTGCTCTCAGTTTTTCTTTGTTTCAAATCTACCAATGTGAGTAATTTAGATCAGTTGTCCGATCGCTATTTGTTCGGGAATCACCTAACCGTGTACCCATCGTACAATTAGCCGTAGGTCATTTAAAGCATTACTATTAGATTATTAATCCCCAACTAGCTGGGAATTCCCACCACAATTAAGTTGATTAGGGTGGGCAAAGCCTTGACCACCCTATAAACTAATTTACGCCCCGCAGCTTGCGAGTATTATCAACTAAACTCTGAGCAAATTGATCGAATCTTTGAGAGAGCTTTTCATCTACTAGTTTGCCTTCAGGACTGAAAGCACCCCAAGCTTGTCCGATCGCAATTTGTTCGGGAATCACCCAACCGTGTACCCATCGTATAATTAGTCGTAGGTCATTTAGAGCGTTGCTATTAGACTGACCACCCAAGACACTAATTAATCCTGTCACTTTATCAGACAGTTGCTCAAAACTCATCAAATCCAGAGCATTTTTTAGGACACCACTAACGCCACCATGATACTCAGGTGTCGCTAAAATTAACCCATCAGCCTGACTAACTGTATCTTGCAACCGCTGAACATCTGGATACTCTGGATACTCCTTTGCGCCAGTACAAAATGGTAGCTGCAACTGCCGTAAATCGAGAATTTCTACCTCTGCACCTACAGCTTCAACCCTTTGTGCTGCGACTTCTAAAGCAACCTGGGTATAAGAATTGGACCTTAAACTACCACCAATGCCAATAATTTTCACCATAATTAACCCACAAACTACTAACTAGCTACTATTATCAGATTTCTTAAAAAGCGGAATCGTTATGACTATGTTTATCTTAGCGATTTGTGCTTGAATGTGTCAAATTAATATCTACCGGGATTGGGGGAGCAGGGGGGACGAAGGGGACAAGGGGACAAGGGGACAAGGGGGACAATAGTGAATTATTAAATAAGTCTCTCCCCGAAGTTCTGATGCCTACGGCGGGCTACGCCAACGCCGGAAGCCGGCGCTCAGACTTTTCTCCTTATCTTCCTCCTCTTCCTTGTCTACCTTGTCTCTTCTGCATGCCTTGTTTGCCCGATCTCAAACAGCTGCATAAATCTAGATAACCCTCGCTTAACTTTATGTAATAGCCTGAAGAAACTTGGGAATGCTTTTGTGTGGAAGTTAGACTAGATAAGAAAAGTGTAATTTCCAGTTATTACAATTTTTGATAGAAGAATGGGCATAAAACCAGCGCTTAACTTGTGCCAGCAGACAAAGGGTAATTATTATGACAAATTTAGGAAAAAAAGCATTGATAAAAAGGCAGTCCTTAAAGCGCGTTGCTTGGTTTGGTGCGTTGGCGCAACCCGCCGTAGGCATCGCTGCTAGTCTGATTATGTTGCCAGGAATTTTCGGAAGTACTCCTGTGATGGCACAAAAAGCAGAAACCACTTCGCTAAATTATGGTGACTTGATCGAGAAAGTGAAGGCCGGAGAAGTCCAGAAAGTAGAGCTTGACGAAACCGAACAGCTAGCAAAGGTTTATCTCAAGGGGCAAAAAGATAATACACCACCGCAACAGGTGAGACTTTTAGCACAAAACACAGAGTTAGTCAATATTCTCAAAGATAAGAATGTTGATTTTGGCGAAGTTTCCTCTGCTAACAGTCGAGCGGCTGTTGGACTGTTGATTAATTTGATGTGGATTTTGCCATTGGGGGCTTTAATGCTCTTGTTCCTTCGGCGCTCTACTAATGCTTCTAGCCAAGCGATGAATTTCGGCAAATCCAAAGCTCGCTTCCAAATGGAGGCAAAAACTGGAGTGAAATTTGAAGATGTCGCCGGAGTTGAAGAAGCTAAAGAAGAACTCGAGGAAGTTGTGACTTTCTTGAAACAGCCGGAAAGATTTACTGCTGTAGGCGCACGTATTCCCAAAGGTGTGCTGTTAATTGGCCCCCCTGGTACTGGTAAAACTTTACTAGCAAAAGCGATCGCGGGTGAAGCTGGTGTACCATTCTTTAGTATTTCCGGTTCGGAATTTGTGGAAATGTTCGTAGGCGTGGGTGCATCTCGCGTGCGCGACCTCTTCAAGAAAGCCAAAGATAATGCCCCTTGTTTAATATTTATCGATGAAATTGACGCAGTAGGTAGACAACGGGGTGCTGGGATCGGTGGTGGTAACGACGAGCGCGAACAAACCCTCAACCAACTGCTCACCGAAATGGATGGTTTTGAAGGTAACACAGGCATAATTATTATTGCAGCCACTAACCGCCCAGATGTTTTAGATACAGCATTACTCAGACCGGGACGTTTTGACAGACAAGTGATGGTCGATCCACCCGATCTCAAAGGGCGACTGGAAATTTTGAAAGTCCACGCCCGCAATAAGAAAATTGATCCTAGCGTATCATTAGAAGCGATCGCTCGCCGCACTCCTGGTTTTACTGGCGCAGACTTAGCTAATTTACTCAACGAAGCCGCTATTCTCACCGCCAGAAGACGTAAAGAAGCTGTCACCCTTTTAGAAATTGATGCTGCTGTAGACCGAGTTGTTGCAGGTATGGAAGGTACCGCTTTAGTAGACAGCAAGAGCAAGCGCTTGATTGCCTATCATGAAGTTGGACACGCTTTAGTAGGTACATTGCTTAAAGACCATGACCCTGTGCAGAAAGTTACATTAATTCCACGGGGACAAGCACTCGGATTAACTTGGTTTACTCCCAACGAAGAGCAGGGATTAATTTCGCGTTCCCAACTTAAATCGAGAATTACTGCGACTTTGGGTGGTCGCGCCGCTGAGGAAATCGTTTTTGGTAAGCCAGAAGTGACCACAGGTGCAAGCAATGACTTGCAACACGTCACAGGGATGGCGCGGCAGATGGTGACACGCTTCGGGATGTCAGAATTAGGCCCATTGTCCTTGGAAAATCAGAGTGCAGAGGTATTTTTAGGGCGCGACTGGATGAATAAATCAGACTATTCTGAGGAAATTGCTGCCAAAATTGATTCACAAGTGCGCGAAATTGTTAGCAATTCTTACATTAAAGCCAAAGAACTCTTGGAAGAAAACCGTGTAGTTTTGGAGCGTTTAGTAGATTTGCTAGCAGAACAGGAAACAATTGAAGGTGATGTATTCCGCAAAATCGTTACCGATCATGTTCAGGTAGCTGATGAACAATTGGCTGTACCTCATTAAAAACATGAGTGAGAAATAATGTAAAGACGTAGCACTGCTACGTCTCTACAAGGGTTTTGGATAATGCATATTTAATTGGGAGCATCTCATATCAATTCAAAATTCAAAATGACGCTCTCTACGAGACGCTAAAAGCGTAGCTTGCAACTCTTACAGAGTACGCGGACTCGCTCTAAACGTTCGCGTAGCGTCTCTAAGAGTTGCCATGCCGTTGGCGTTCGCGTTAGCGTCTCTGAAAGAGAAGCCTCTCGTTCGCGTTAGCGTCTCTGAAAGAGAAGAGAAGGCTTTACGCTGCACTAACAAAATTCACGCATTAAGAAAGCCAGACAGAACAAAGGTATGTCTGTATGTATCTGTCGCATTCTTTTTTCAAATTGGTATCAGTTTTTGGAGTGGCTCAAAGCGACAATAATCCATTAAGGTAGGCGCAGCGATGGACAAGCACTTGAGGTACATTTTCGCGCTTCCATTGCGCTCTAGAAATCTTAGTTCGACGGTCAACCTGTTTAATGAAGATTCAACAGATTCATCCCAATTCTTTATAAGCTTGCACTAAATGATTATCTCTCTCTTCCTTAGCGTTCTTGGCGTTCTTGGCGGTTCGTTTTTCAAGATTAAGTGCATCTTCATGGAGAATTGATATCAGCATCAAAATCCGTACCCTAAAAGCTATATCTGCCAAAAAAACCAATATTATTAGCAGGGCTTTGCGGATAAATCTACTTATTAACTGGGTCTAAGAAGGCTGTTCCTGGTTTTCTAACCTGAAACAAAACCAGTGATGCCGGCTCCGTGGTACTAGTATTTCTAGCACGAACAACAAGATTAATTGGTTCCATGATTGCTTTGCCAGCAGGAACTATAATCGAAGGCTCTCCAGATTGAAAGTCTACTGAATAGGAACCACTAATCGTATAAGCAAATACAGGTGATGCATGTGTATGCCAAATACTTACCTCTCCTGGTGCTAAAGTTGCTGTGAGAATCTCGCTTTCTAAGACTGGAACTTTGGGTATGTCATTAGTTTTCACATTGAGAGCAACAGTTGGCGCTGGTGTGAATTGCTTTGCAGGAGTTTGCGCTAATGAAATTTCTCTGATTCCAACTACAAATACAATCATGATAAACAATCCAAATATGACTTGCTTAACTCTCATCTTTGCTCCCTCTATAGAATACTGATAGAATACCCTATATTTGCTTTCAATAATTTTCTTCAGACTATTCTTTCTAATCAGGTCGGGAATCAAATAACTATTTAAACTGCAAGTCAGCTAGCCAGATAGGAGTAAACTTGTAAATCCAGTCTCGCAGGAGATAGCCGATTGCTTCCGGTAGTTTGTCCAAACTGACCAACCTGACCAGAAGTGGTAAAGTTTCAATCACAATACCGCCAAACCGAGCTTCATCAGCGCGTAACTTCAATGCATCAATGTAGCAAAGTTGACTTGTATAGGGATTTATTTTTATGAATATCCCTAAATTTACGCTTGGCTATCAACTAACTTTAGATTGCTGAAAATCCAAAGGTTAAGATTTCCGACTTATTAAAAAAGTTGGGAATTTTATTGTAAAAAAATTATAATACTACCTCAGCCTTTCCAGAAAGTAGCACACATAAAGTCTTGTCACTATAAAGCTTAAACTATTGTATTATATATACCCAAACAATGTACTACAAGTAAACATAAACATCATGAAATATAGATTTTGGGCAAGTTATCTGCTTGCTGCTTTGGCATTTCTGCCCTTCGAGCCTGTAAGCATTACTCAGGTTTTGGCAATAGAGTCAGTTTACCAACTGGCACAAGCAAAATCTGCTTACACCCAATATATGCAATTTGGTTATAATGAAACCAAACGGAGAAACTATAGAAAAGCTTTATTGAATTTTCAGCAAGCAGAGCGGCTACGTCCTGGAGATAGGTATGCTACTGTTGCAATTAGAAATGTTACTGGTTATATTCAACGCGGTAGCAGTAGAAATCGTATCGCCTTTGTCCCAGGTAGACCTGGTAGAGTGAAGTCAGCAGGAACGCGGGGAAGTTGTTTTCAAACTGGACAATACCTTATTCCCCTGACACCAACAGATAAGGAAGCTCAACGAACCACAGCAGAGTATCCCACATTCTTTTTCTACATTCCTCAAACCTCTACAACAGTGCAAGCACTAGAATTTGTTTTGCGGGATGGTGATAGCATTGACCCATTGTATAAAGGAACTTTCAAGCCTGTTGGGCAAAATGGTATTGTTAGCGTAAATGTACCTGTCGGTCAGCCATCTTTACAAATCGGTAAAGAATATAATTGGACTTTTTCGATGATTTGCGATCCTAATAATCGCGATAAAGACTCTTATGTAGAAGGTACAATTGTGCGATCGCAAGATGAAAACTTGTCTCTTGAGTTAAATCAACCAAACACAGACTTAGATCGGGCAGTTTTATTTGCAACCGCCGGATTTTGGGAGGATTCTCTAAGAACTTTAGCTAATTTACGCCGCCAGCGTCCTAACGATCCTGAAGTTGAGAAATATTGGGAAGATTTGTTGAATTCAGTAGGGATAAAAGAAATTGTAAACAAGCCTTTATTGCCCTGTTGTACTGCTCAGAAATAAATTAACAATTACTTAAAAACCCGGTTTTGATGAGAAGCCGGGTTTTTTACTCTTCATGCCCAGTAACAATGCTAGCCAGCAGATTAACTTAACTTTATAATGCGTAGGCGTAGCCCGTCGTAGACATCGCAAACCATCTCCATGAAAATCGCTTGGCGCGGATAGTATTAGTTCTCGCTAATTACTGCTGTAAGTCAACCTGGTAGAGAAACAGGAAGTGCAAAGTCAAATCAAACGCTACATTTTGTGTAACTATCTCTTTAAGTTCGGTAATCCACACTACAGATGTATTATTACACCAAGGCAAATCTTCCATAGCAATGCTAATTTATACAGAACTTTAACTTGCATTTCACAGGTAGACAACCTTGTGAGACAGACAATTGCGACTTTTTGAGTATTTTATGAGCTTATTTGACAGTGTATTTGATAATCCAAAAAATGCTCTCTTTCTTAGAGAAGATTCTAGGACAGAAGGGAAGTTGCCGCTTGCTATTGAGCAAATAATTGAAACAGAATTAGGATATTTTAATCAATCAGTATCTATTACTAACCAAAATCAGATTCCAGACACACCTCAAATACCGATTCAGAATCCTACAACTTGGTTAAAGATTCCAGATGTCATCTGCTGCTTTGTAGATATGGAAGGATCTACAAAACTTAGTGTCGGACTACATGACAAAACAACAGCAAAAGCGTATCGATTTTTCACAGAAACAGCTATCAGAATTTTTCATCAATTTGGAGCTGCATATATTGATATTAAAGGAGACGGAGTTTTTAGCCTATTCAACAAGAGCCAATCTTATACAGCACTTGCTGCAACTGTATCATTTAAAACATTTGTTTATGAACATTTTACGCCTAAAGTTCAAAAACTAACTGAACAGAATGTTGGCGGTCATTTTGGAATTGATCAGAAAACTGTCTTAGTTCGTAGATTTGGTTTGAAGAGTTATCAAAATAGGACAGATAGGCAGAATGAGGTCTGGGCTGGAAAACCCATAAATATGGCAGCAAAACTAGCTAGTTTATCTACAAATAATAGGCTTTGGGTATCAGATAGATTTTTCTATAATCTCAAAGATGAGCAGGCTATATATTCTTGTGGATGTCCAAATGGTGTTAAGGTGGAGCTTTGGAAAAAGGAAGATGTATCTAAAGACAGTAGATTTGACTTTGATAATGCTTACAGTCTTGGTAGTAATTGGTGTGAAAGACATGGTAAGTCTTTTTGCTCAAATTTAGTAAAGCTAGACACTGAAAATTAGGCTTATTTTTTCGGATAAATCTTTATGTTTACATCAAAGCTTATTTAAATTTTTGAACTAGTAAATAATTGGCTAAAATTTGCAGAAGCTAAAAATGTAATTCTTCTTAGTTTATCTGGTATTATAATTACTATTGTTAGTACATATATTAAAACTACTGCAAATATATCAATGTCAATTTACATAGGATTAATAATTGTAGTGTCTCTATTATTTATTAGCTTATTAATTTGTTTTTTATCTTTTCTTCCTAAAATTGATATTGAGCATTTTGTTTGGTTAAAATCAAAACCATCTAAAAAATCTAAATTTATACTAAAAGATACTGATAATTTTTATTTTTTCAACGATCTTAAGAAATATCAACCTGATACTTTGCTAAACTCAATGAATAGGTTATATTTTGATAATCAAGTACAAACACCATATAGAAAAGAAGATTTAGATATAGCAAACCAAATAATTATTAACTCAGAAATTACATCAATAAAGTTGATGCTTTTCAGAATAGCTTTATGGCATCTAATATGTTCTATTATTACTATTCTATTTTCATTACTAATTAGTATATTACTACATAGTAAATCATAAGTTATAAGTATTTGACACAGATGTAGAGAGACTGTAATGAAAAATTAAGTTTAAATTGTATTGTTTAAGATAAAAGACAACTGCTTTCACACAACTATTGATTAGGCTGCTATAAAAGCTTAAGCTTTCTTAAATGGAGAATCCGCCGAAAAGATTGTCCAAAGTTTTTTATATTGCTAGAACAAGTTATAGTACGAGCACCTTCTATTTTGCCAACAAGGTATGACGGGTTGGCTAATTTTTTGGTTAAATGTTTGCAGGTTACAATAATAAATAACTACAACTATTTTGCTAAAAACAGTGTATGAAGTTCAATGTAATACTTGATCGTGATGAAGATGGGGTTTGGATTGTCGAGTGCCCCAGTATACCTGGTTGTGTTAGTCAAGGTCAGTCAAGAGAAGAAGCCCTGGAAAATATCAAAGACGCGATCGCAGCTTGTCTTCAAGTTCGTGCTGAACTTGGTTTACCGCTCACTGTGGAGACTCATCAAGTAGAGGTTACAGCTTAATCATGGCATCTGCCCTTCCGGTTCTCAGTGGGCGTGAAGTTGTCCGTGTGTTTGAATCGTTCGGTTGGGAGTTTGCACGTCAAAGTGCTAGTCACATTATCCTGGTTAAGAAAGGCGAAACAGTAACCTTATCTGTACCAGATCATCGTGAGGTGGCAAAAGGAACATTACGTAGTCTCATCCGTACTGCTGGACTTACAGTTAATGAATTCATTGCCGCCATCTAATGGCGTGGTCATTGTGTTGAGATGATTTACCTTTAAATTAAGCAATTTCCCAAGCTTTTTGGTACAGTATTCTAGAAAATCCATATCACGAGAATAAGCGATCGCCTTTGGCGTTGGCGCAGCCATCGCTCAAAAGCAATTGCCAGTTTATTGCTCAGAATCAAGAATGCAGTTGCTATGATCAAACGCCTGCTTGTAGTCGAGTCTCCCGGAAAAGTTAAAAAACTCAGTCAAATTCTGGGTTCAGATTGGAAAGTTCTCGCAAGTTGTGGTCATATCCGAGAACTCAGCAATGAAGGGGACGATTCCTTGGGCTTTGTCATGGATGGTAGTAATGTTCGGTGCAATTACATCCCGCGTGACCAACGAGCGAAAGAAACAATCCAGAAGCTCAAGTCTGCGGTGAGGCAGGTTGATGAAGTTGTCTTAGCAACTGACCCAGACCGGGAAGGCGAGACAATCGCTTGGCATCTCAAAGAAACGCTGGGTTTAAGGGAACCGAAACGAGTAATTTATACTGAGATTACAGCATCGGCGGTACAGAGTGCGATCGCAAATCCCAGAAAGCTAAACCAAAATTTAATCGGTGCTGGGTTGTGCCGAGATTGCTTAGATAAGTTGGTAGGTTATAAAGGTAGTCCTTTAGTTTGGGCATTGAATAACGGCGCTAAGAGTGTTGGCAGAGTCCAAAGCGCGACTTTGCACCTGATTTGTCAGCGAGAAAACGAAATTCTGACTTTTGTCCCCCAAGATTACTGGAGTGTCTGGGTAGATTATGCAGAAGGATTCCGGGCTTTTTACAAAGGTACGGTCGATTCTGCAAAAGATACAGCAGAACAAGAAACTGAAACTCATGATGATGCGAAGGTAGGTAATAGTCCAGAAACACCGGAATCTAAGCGTGTTCTTTCTGAAGCAGAGGCTACACGTTTAGTTGAAGAAGCACAACGACATCCTCATCAGGTGATTCATTTTGAAGGAAAAATCGTTAACCGCCAGCCACCTCCACCATTTACAACTTCCAGCCTCCAGCAAGCAGCTGGTTCAAAGTTGAGGTTTGCTCCTGATAAAACTATGGTTGTTGCCCAAAAACTGTATGAAGCAGGGTTAATAACATATATGCGAACAGACTCAGTAATGCTGAGTCCAGAATTTTGTGCCAGCGCCCGTAAATGGTTAGAGCAAAATGATCCGCCGAATGTACCGCCGCAAGTCGCCAAGCATCGCAGTAGCAAATCGGCTCAAGAAGCACATGAAGCGATTCGTCCCACGGATGTGTTTCGCCCTTCAGTTCAATTGCGCTCTGAACTTCCTGATGATCAGTTTAATCTGTATGTGATGATCTGGAAACGATCAATTGCTTCTCAGTGTCGTGCTGCTCAATTGCGTAAAACTTTGGTGATTACTCAGTCTGGTTCTCTACTATGGTCAGCCAGAGGGCAAGTAATTGAATTTTACGGTTATGCCCGTTACTGGAACAATCTCAGTAAGGATAGTGTTTTACCTTCATTACAACAAGGACAAGCATTGAAACTGGAGAATGCTGGACATGAAAAGAAGCAGACCCAGCCACCGCCGCGTTATAGCGAACCCAAATTAGTGCAACTGATGGAACGTAAAGGAATTGGTCGCCCAAGTACTTATGCTCCTACTGTTGCTACTTTAAAAAAACGAAATTATGTCGAGTTGAAAAAAGACCATCTGCAACCGACAGCGTTAGGGTTAGAAGTTGATGCATTTTTGCTCAAAGCACTGCCTGATTTACTAGAGGCGGAATTCACAGCGAAAATGGAAGATGCCCTTGATGCCATTTCCGAAGGAAAAAACTCTTGGCAGCATTATTTAACTAGTTGGAATCAAAATTACTTTCTACCAGCACTTTCCAAAGCTAAAACTGTAGTTGCGAGTACTCCAACAGGTAAAGCTAATGCGATAAGCAGCGAGCGCAAATATGAAACTTCCAAGACACGATGCCCTGAGTGCAAAAATTTTCTCGCTAAAATTCCGAGTAGTAAGGTCAAAAAGAAATATTTCCTCAAATGCACAAAAGGCTGTGATGTAGTGCTATTTTGGAGCGATTTTAACAAAAGTTGGCAGCCACCACAAACTAAAGCAGTCCAGGCTGAGAATCAACAAAAGCCTCCCGTGAAAATGACGGAATATCCCTGCCCGGTATGTAAGAAACCTTTGGAAGAGTACAGTTATATCAAAGAGGGGCAGAGTAAGACCATGTTGCGATGTTCTGACTTACAATCGCGTAAGGATACTAAACATAAAGATGTGGCTTATTTTAGTACGCAAAAAGGGTGGTGGAGTCCTAAGTTTGGGGAAATATCAAAAACTTAACTAAGTTATCCAACCCTAGCTCATCTCACCTCTAGACAAAGAAATTGGAGTTTTACCTGATAACGCCTTTAACTAGCCAAGTTTGATACCCTGTTGGTTGAGTAGATTTATCAACAATTTTTTAAACACACCACTTAGGATACCAATAAGAGGAGTAGGAACAGTTAGGAGATATCGGCGGAAAGTTTTGACATCGAAGGGCCAAACGGGCAACTCATCGGTCAAAGTGTATAAAGTACGTAGCTGCTGAATTTTTTCAGATTTTTTCTTGAAAGCTTCTGTGTCTTCAGCCAGACTAGTATAAATCCCTGAATAATCTGCTCGGAACTGCCGAGCAATTTTATCTAAAGACTTTTCTTTAGCTCTTTTCATACCGTTATTTGCTGCTAGCAATGGCCCAAAAAAACATCCCATTGATATAAAAATATACAATGGAATTACTAGATGAACGAACCAGAATCCTTTTCCGACATCTTGTGTAATCGCCTGATACTCAATCACGCCAATCAAGATACCCAAAACACCAACTAGATAGGCAGTTTTAAGCGAATAATCACTAAGACATCGAAGACCGCCACAGCGATCGGGATGAAGAGGATTAATATCGAGATCCCTGTTTCCTAAAATTCGATAGAAAATCCAAATATTTGTAATCAGATTGAGAACAAGTATACTACCCATATATACGACTGCAAATGCGGCAATCGTAATAATCAATCTTGGCAGAAGACTAGAGCTAGTCCAACTTTCTTCTAATCTAGGTCGGGTTATAAAGACAATAGTGCTGAAAAAGAGAGCGCTGGCAAGTGCAGAGAGTTTGCGCCATTTTTGAGAATAGAGGTTAAGAACAAATTGATCAATCTGAAAAAAGTCAATTTCTAATACGTCAGATTTTTCAAGCTCTTGAATTACTTTATTGATCGCTTGAAAACTCCACAAGTAATATCCCAATGTTATTGGATTGATGAAAAGTCCTACTAGCCAGGGAATCCAGTCTTGAAGCAACCCCATTTGCTCGTGCTTAGACCATAATGTATTACTTATCCATGCAGTAAACAAATAAACTACAGTAGCAGTAATTGCTGCCAACAACCCGAAAGTTAGAGGAGAAAGACGAAATTTTTCAATTACTAGATACGCAACAGGATCAAATCGGTGAAGGTTTCGTTTGTGCGAAATATCGTTTGTCATTCTTTCTTGAACAATGGGTCAGGTAAATAACACCATACATACTTATGATAAAATGTGCCAATTTTTGCAAGATATAGTAACAAAGCAGGTGAGCCGAAAAAGCATACTCCATAACCATTTTGAATTCTTAATTTAAAATTTTACGTAGCGGTACTAAGTATTTATAAACACGTAATGGACTTAGTAGCAAGTTCTGCGGGGTTTAGATTTTCGTAGTGTTCAAAGGGTTGGTGAATCCAGGGGTTATCAGCCAAATAATTGACATAATAATCGGGTTTTAGAACTGAACAGGCTTTATACCAAAGAACAGCGGTGCGAATTTCCTCAATTGAGGAATCATTATTTTGCTTGAGCCAGGGTATAGTTTGTTTCAGTGTTATCCCAGAGTCTACTAAGTCATCCACTAGGAGAATGCGTGAACCTAATTTTTCTGTGGTCATTGTCAAGTGCTGGGAGAAAATTAAATTACTTCTTTCTTGCTTACCAGTGCCACTGTATGATGAAGTTGCTAAAATTGCCAGTGGCTGCTGGTATATACGGGAAAGAATATCTCCAACTCGTAGTCCTCCTCTGGCAAGACAGATAATCTGGTTGAATTCCCAACCGGATTCATAAATCTGAATAGCCAGTTGTTCAATTTTTTGGTGATAATCTGACCAAGAAACATAAAGGTCTGGCATAAGTCTAACGGGAGTCGTAGATGGCTAGTATTGAAGGCGATCGCAAACTTTTTATTTTAGTATGAGCGCAAGTTATTATGAAAGATTCTGCCGCTGATGGCGGTGCCAAACGAGATATTCTCAGTGAAAAACTCAACTTAAAAACAAAGCTGGCTTACGGTGCAGGAGATTTAGGGCCAGCAATCACCGCAAATATCTCCGTCTTTTTTCTGCTGGTTTTCTTCACGAATGTTGCTGGTATCCCTGCGGGTTTAGCTGGCAGTATTTTGATGATTGGCAAAATCTGGGATGGCATAAACGATCCGTTTGTCGGGTTCCTGACTGATAAAACGAAATCTCGTCGTTGGGGGCGTCGTCTTCCTTGGATGTTTTATGGAGCAATCCCTTTTGGAATTTTCTTTTTCTTGCAGTGGATTGTACCGCAATTTAGTGCAAATCAAAGTGATAATATTTGGCCATTATTTTGGTATTACGTAGTCATTGGGGTGATATCTCAGGCGTTTTACACGGTTGTAAATTTGCCTTATACGGCTATGACTCCAGAACTGACTCAAGATTACGACGAACGCACCAGCCTTAACAGCTATCGCTTTACATTTTCTATTGGTGGCAGCATTTTATCGTTGATTTTAACGCAAATTGTTTTTTCACTGATTGCCGATCGCCAACAACAATATCTTGTTTTAGCAGCAGTTTCTACTGTAATTTCGATTTTAGGATTATATTGGTGCGTTTTTGGAGTCCGCGATCGCATCTTAGCTTTTGAGGCTAAACGCAGCCAAACCGAAGAACCTGCATCTCTTTCCTTCTTTGAACAGCTAAAAATTGTCTTTAGTAACCGACCTTTTTTATTTGTTATTGGTATATATCTTTGTTCTTGGCTAGGGGTGCAAGTAACAGCCAGCATTATTCCTTATTTTGTAGTCGATTGTATGAAACTCAAAGAATCAGATGTGCCCACAGTCATGATTGCAGTCCAAGGAACTGCTCTGTTAATGCTATTTGTCTGGGGAGCGTTGAGTAAAAAAATTGGGAAAAAAGTTGTTTATTTTCTGGGAATGAGTTTGTGGCTCATAGCAGCTGCCGGACTATTTTTCTTACAACCTGGTCAAATAGTTTTGATGTATGTGATGGCTGTCATGGCTGGTATTGGTGTATCCACAGCTTATCTAATTCCCTGGTCGATGATTCCAGATGTGATTGAATTAGATGAACTCCAAACTGGACAACGCAGAGAAGGCATTTTTTATGGGTTCATGGTTTTGCTGCAAAAATTTGGTTTGGCTTTGGGGCTGTTTTTGGTAGGAAATGCTTTGCAAGTAGCCGGTTTCAAAGAATCTGTAGCCGGAAGCCCACTACCGATGCAACCGGAATCGGCACTGTTTGCTGTTCGCGTTGCTGTTGGCCCCATACCGACAGTTTGTTTGATTTTTGGCTTAATTTTAACGTATTTTTACCCAATTACCCGCGAGATGCACGCTGAAATTATGCTGAAACTCAAAGAACGGCAACAAAAGAGGGAGAGTTAAAAGAGCAGGGGAGCATACTTCGACTGCGCTCAGTAACCTGGGGAGTAGGGGAGCAGGGGAGCGTAGAAGAAATTCTTAACTCCCAGTCTCCAGTCCTGAATCAAAAACTTTAACCGTTGTCTCTACAACTTTTCAGAAAACATTTTTAATGTGATATTGAGCGGATACGATTGGAGTTTGAAGAAATCACTCAAGTATCACCGCACAACGATGGTGATTTCAGGAGCGATTTTTGTAGCAACGGTGTATCTATTCATAATTGTGCCTAAAGGTTTGTTCCCAACGCAGATGTCGGACAAATTACGGCAACCACTCAGGCATCATAAGATATATCTTTTGATGAGATGGTAAAACATCAACAAGCTGTTGCTGCGATCTACGAGAACTTCATTCATCCATTGACAATCCTTTCTAGCTTACCCTCTGCTGGATTTTGGGCAATACTGACCCTATTGCTGTTTCAAGTTGACTTGAATATTTATGCCTTTGTGGGCATTATCCTGCTGGTTGGTATTGTAAAGAAAAACGGGATCATGATGGTTGATTTTGCGATCGTTGCCCGTCAAAACGGCAAAACCCCTTATGATGCTATCTATGAAGCCTGCTTGGTGAGGTTCCGTCCAATTATAATGACGACAATGGCAGCACTCATGGGTACGCTACCCATTGCCCTTGGTTTGGGAGCCGGAGCAGATACACGCCGTCCCCTTGGTTTAGCAGTCGTTGGGGGGTTAGTGTTCTCGCAGTTTCTCACACTTTATTTAACACCCGTTTTCTACATCTATATGGAGTCTTGGCAAACAAAGCTCAAAAAACGCAGTTGGCGCAAACAGTCAATTTAACACTCCCCCGACCGAACAAATAACGCTTGGTTACTTTTTACAATAGCCTGTTACTGGTGAGCAACCTCAAGTGCCACAGCCACAACCTCAAAAATAATTTGCACGGAGATTCTTTTTACTTTAATATCACGCTTTTAAACGTGGGTTACTCCTGCCTTCTACCTTCTGCCTCCTGCCCCCTGTCTCCTGCCTTCGGTCATAAAGACTCTAACTGATGGTAATCTAAGATTGTAGAACCAAATTCGATAAAAACTTTTGTTTTTGACAGTTTTCTTTTTTGGACAATAGTAATATAAGTCGTGGATAAAGTCTTTAACAATTAAGACTTGGTTATGATTTAAGTAAGTTATAGAGAAATTAGTTAGTTTTTTACAGGAGAAGTAGGGTGCTTAACAACCTTCATCAGTTATTATCTCCCCGGAAGTGGGGAATTCCCCTCGCCGGCTTCGCGGGCTTAGGCTTGCTTCTCGGTTTGGGCCTTATATCCAAGCAGACTCAAGTAACATCATTTACAGATTCTCGATTCTCATCGGCTCAGATTCACAAAACCTCCGAAAACTCTCTTTTGTCGCAGCTTAGAAAAGTTCGAGAGCAAAGAAGTCAACTTAATGCGGCTTCTGGAGGCGGAAACACAGCACCTATAGTTACAGCATTGGTTCCAGGCGATCAGGGAACTACAAAAAACGCCAGAGTTTTACCAAAAGCAAATTTTCCTGTAAAAGATGGGATTTACCTCTATGGTCAATCCCCAAAACCAAACCAGCTTGGTCAAGGTTATATCATATTTCAAAAACAGCAGGATAAGGTAAAGGGTGCGTTGTATATGCCCCAATCAGAGTTGAATTGTTTTCAAGGTACAATCAACCCATCAGGAGAGTTGGCAATGACGGTTAATACTTCGTCAAATGAAGCCAGTTCTGAACAATCGAATCAGGTAGCTACGAGCAATAGACTGCCCCAGGTTAGTGATGATGAGTCAAATTCTTATGCTTACTCCCTGGCTCTGCAAGACTTTTATCGGTTAAATTCGATCGCTGCTAGCGATCGCCGCACGTTACAAATGTGCAAGTAATCTCCAATATCTTGATTATGTCCTTTTGGACTAGACACACTCAAGCAGCTTTTGAGAATCAAATCGCCCTGAGTGTGTTTTTAAGCAATCTTCAGTAGTTTTTTAAGGCTTTTTTGGCATCCGTTAAAATCGTTGACCTGTAGTAACTTCAAATCTAAGTTCTCCTTGGTCGCTAATTCCGAAGTCACCTCGAATCAGCCCAAAGGATGACTTGAAGCGCAATCCTAAGCCGTAACCAAAGCCACTTCCAGGTTTATCTCGTAGCACTCCTGGTTCTCCTAGTACGGTTCCGCTAGACCCGAAATCTGAGGCTAAGTCAGTAAAAACAACTCCTCCCAGTGAGTAAAAAATTGGGAAACGATATTCCACAGAAACTAAACCATAACTTCGACCACTGGCGACTTTTCCATAACCGTAACCTCTGACAGAATTTATTCCACCAATATTAAAAGCATCAGCTGGTGGAAAGTCTCCCAGAATCGTACCAATTTGTAAATTAATTGCCAACATTTCTGGATTGTCAGTTGGTCTACCATTACCTATCCAACTGACTGGTAAATACTGAATATAATTTCCCCGTAGGCGGTTGCTATAAATATTACCTAGTCCAATGGGAATTGCTTGTTCTGTGCTGAGAGTGAAAATTGATCCTTGAGTTGGATTTTCTCGGCGATCGCGTTGATCTCTAGATACAGAAAATAATACTGTATATAAGTCATCAATGCCAGTACCGCTAAGAGATAAAGGACTCCCTAATCTATCGACCTGTGCAACGTTATATTCGCGATCGCGTAAGCTAATTCTGGTATAATTCAAGCTTATACCTGCATCCCACTGATCAAAAGATTTTAAAACTCCCACAGAACCGCCAAACCTTCCTTCACGTACTTTGTCACCGCCAGACAATCTGATATCGTCGTTGAAAGTTCCTGATGTATTACGAGTACGAAAAGCTCTGATGCTGTAGCCTAAGCGGTTTGGTTCTTGAGGACGATAACGACTAGTGAACTGACCATTAAATTGGACATCTTTACCGCTGATTTGCACAGTCGTATCTAATTTATCGTTAAGACCGCTGATATTTTCATCTTTATAACCCACTCGACCGTATAATCCAACATCGTCATTATTACCGCCTCCAAAAATTAGAGAAGGAAAGTTACGCTCTTTAATTTGATAAATGAGATTAACGCTATTGGCATCTTCTTGTCGATAAACATTGACTTCGTTAAATGATTCTAATCTCCGCAATCGTTGCAAGTCTGCTGCAAGTAAATCTTCACGGAATACCTGACCAGGTTTAAGTTTCAGCAGACCAATAATGAAATCTTTTCTAGTTCGTCCTTTGATTGGCTGACCTTTTTCATCGAGTAATTGATCTTTATTATTAACAAAACGAATCTGGATATCTTTGACAATTCTTTGGGAAATTTGGGAAAACTCTACAGACTGGCTATCTACTGGAGTTAATCCGATATAATCACCATATTTTGCATACCCTCCCTCTATCTCTAATGTCGATGTTGCCACAATACTACTAGGGCCATCTTCAGTGGAAGATTGTGCATCTGCAACGGCCTCTAGATTTTCTCCAGCTATTAAGATGACTGCGATCGCAACTACAGCTATTTGAATATACATAAATAAAGCTTTGTCATTATCCACATTTTGGCAACAGTTAAATATTTGATAGGTAATCAAGCAAAGATGATATCAAAGCTTTCTTTCCTCAGTGACTAATGTCAAACTAACCCATTCGCCTTTCTCGTTGTATTTGCGAATCATCCGTTGGCGCAGGTTTGGCTGGATTAACCAACCCGTTTCCAGAAAAAATGGTTGGCGTAACTGCACCTTAAGAGGTGATGTTGCAGAAGCGCCATTTGGTAAAAATAATACTTGCACTTGCTTTTGGGGATCTTGGTCAAAGAGAACAATCGGACCTTTGATAGTAGCAGTTGAGGTAATTGTGCGGTCGCTAAAAGAGGTACTTTGAATTAATCGCCCAGCATCATCAAGTTGTAATTTGAAAATTGTAGAGTAAGTATCAGGCGATCGCAAATCTGGATATATTGTTACTGCTTGACCTTGCCATTCTCCCAACAAATCATTTATTTGCACAGTTGGGCATTCTGCTGCTGGGGTTCCAGCAAGATGTTCTCGAATTAAAATTAATTCCTTTAGCTGACCACTACTATCAAACAGTTGTACCAGACGCAAGCGGCGATTTTCATGAACTAAAGCGAGTTCTCCACCAAATTCGGAAAATGGCCCTAGCTGAATTAAACCTTCAGAAAATGAACCATTCTCAAAAAACAGCAGACCCCCTCCCACAGAATTAAATTCTCTGATTATATCTTGTCCCGAACGGCTCAGAGTTAGACGCACTTTCTGGCTATTGTTCAAACCTTCTAGGGAAAGACGACTAGGAGTATCATTCAAAAGTGTTCCTTGGGGAGAAAAATTCGTAAATGAACCTTCCCAAACACCAAGATTCTGCAAAAAACATTCCCATTGCGATTTCATAGTGATTTTGTCATTTGTCATTGGTCATTTAATTAGCCTTGTTAAGTTGATATATAGATTTCATTTCATATTCGTTCAAGTAAAACTTCAGTTATTCTTTGAAAATTTTGAAAGTCCTGAGTTCAGAGGTCAAAATTCCGAGTTCAGAAGTCGAAATTCCGAGTTCAGAAGTCGAAATTCCAAGTTCAGAGGTCGAAATTCCAAGTTCAGAGGTCGAAATTCCAAGTTCAGAGGTCAAAACTGCGAGTTCAGAAGTCGAAATTCCGAGTTCAAAGGACAAATGACCAATGACTATCCTTTAGCAAAACGCCGGACAGCAAATAAGCTCCCCATTAATCCTACAGCTGCACCGAAACCCAAAAGAATCAGAGGCAATAATAAAATTTCTGCTGGGGTGAGTTGCACTCTGTTGGTGATGACTTGAATAAACTCAGGTTGATTGACTAGCAACTTACCGAGAAACTGTTGAATCACAGAAATGAAACTCCAAGCGATCGCACCACCAACCAAACCAAAGGCAATTCCTTGTAAAATAAACGGCAGGTAAATCCAAACAGAAGTTGCTCCCACTAGCTGCATAATTTCAATTTCCTGGCGACGCGCCATAACAATCAGCCTAATTGTGGTAGTAGTCACTGCGATCGCTGTTAAAGTCAAAATAATCGTAATTGTTAAAGTAATCCAGTTCAGACCTCGATGCAACTGGGCAATGCGTTTAACTGCTTCATCGACATACTGCACCGTCTCAACTCCTCGTAATTTAGCCAATTGTGTTGCTAAGGTTGGTACAACTTGAGAATTACGTGCTTTCACCTTCATCTCATCAACCAGAGGATTCTCACCTAGCTGCTGGGTAGCACCCTCAATATCAGAAATTCTCATTTCCTTAACTAACTTAGTCCAAGCTTCTTCTTTGGTAATGGTTTTTATCGCCGCCACCTCTGGCATTTTAGCGATTAGTGGCTCAATATTTTCAATTTGCGTATCCGATTCGAGATAAACTGATACTTCTAGCTGGCTACCAAACTGATAAAGGAGTTTTTCAACTTGCCAAGAGGTTTGCAAACTCAAGCCAAATAAAAACAATAACACTGTTACAGTACTTACAGCTGCCCAATTCATCCAACCTCCCCGCAATAAACCGAGGAAAGTTTCTTTTAGCAGATAGTCAAGTTTCGTGAAAGATTTAAACACACATCACCTCAAAATTTGAACTTAACGCCAAGGCACTAAGTTCAACTTTTGCGTCTTTGCGTCAATAACACCACTATTTATAGTCAATGGTGCAAAGTTTGCCAATACATCAGCTTTTATCTATTGCTATTTCCTTCCTTGTCCTCTTGCTGTCTCGACCATTTATCCGATTTTTGTACTGTTTGCCACAGATATAGTCACTATTGCTTTTAACAGTTATTGATAATAATTGCCTAGCTTTTCTAGTTTCTCAGCAATTTTACTGTTCTTTAAACTTGACTTCAAAAAAGCGGGAAAATAGTTTGGTATTTATACGATGTTTTTCTTTTAAGTTCGGAGTAATTTTATAGGAGCAACAGATTGATTAAAGGAAAGTTGAACTATGAGTTTCTTAAATAAAGCCAATTTGGGCAATACCTTATTAAACCAGATTCGCTATCAGCTTGAGTCCGTAGAAATACATAATTCTAATTTGGCCAGATTATTGTGCAAAATAATTCCTTCCCATTGCCCTTTTGAAAGAACTGTTACAGTTCTCGGTCGGACTCTGTTTCAGATTCCACCTTTATGCAAATTGAACCCTCTCTACGAACAGCTAGTTAGTCTTCGTTTTAAGTGTTTATTATATTTAGTCGATGAATGTGGTGAGGATGCCAGGAAATATTGTTAAGCATAGGTTTCTATTAATAAAAATAGATTGGAGAAATATTTTTACCAAGAAAAATTGTATAGAAATCCTAGTTGCAATCAGATGTGAATACAAAATAGGCTGGCGAACTACTTATAATCGATTTCACATTCGGTGAGGCTCAGAAGCTTTAAAAGTACTGTTTAATAATGTCAGCCTTAATAAATATCACTCCAAGTCTGCTGCAACATGACTTCACAAGAATTATTTTGAAGATTGATACTACGTCTAAGAGAATGTTTAAAAAGTATTATTGCTAACAATACAACCTCAAAGACGTAACCCCCCGTAGCAAGCTTCTTGACGATAAAATAAGGGTTTGACAGCCTCTTTCCCTTGGCATCAGCCTGCTGTTAGGCAAGCAAACAGAGGAATGGCATCTGGGTTTTTGGTAATACTCTAGGACTTTTTAAACATCCTCTAACTGAGATTGATACAATGGAAATAGTAGGAATTTGCACCATCTAGCCATCAAGACTCATGCCTTCTGAAATTGCTGTCGAGAAAAAAAAGTTAAAAAATCCACCTTTGGAGCTTCATTATTTAGGCGATCGCGTGCTACGTCAAGCTGCAAAGCGGATTTCTAAAGTTGATAACGAACTTCGCCAAATAGTGCGCGAAATGCTGCAAACTATGTACAGCAAAGATGGCATTGGTTTGGCTGCACCCCAAGTGGGAATTCACAAACAATTAGTTGTCATCGACCTGGAACCAGAGAACGCAGCTAATCAGCCTTTAGTGTTGATTAACCCCACTATTAAACAAGTCAGCCGCGACATCTCTGTTGCCCAAGAAGGATGCTTGAGCATTCCCAACGTATATCTAGACGTGAAGCGACCCGAAGTCGTGGAAGTTGCCTATAAAGACGAATACGGTCGTCCTCGGACATTAAAGGCTAATGACCTCTTGGGACGCTGCATTCAGCACGAGATGGATCACCTTAACGGCGTGGTATTTGTAGACCGTGTAGAAAACTCCTTGACTTTAGCCCAGGAGCTATCTAAGAATGGCTTCTCGTATCAAACGGTGAAACCAATAGCATAGGGGGGGCAGTAGTGTATTTAACTCCAAAAAGCAGTTTATTTCTGGGTGGTTCTTGTGTAAGTGCGATCGCCGCCGTCGGTTCAATTTTTGAACTCGGTTACGGACAACCAGATTTTGGTGTCACAGCTACGGCAATTATCCTGGTATTAAGCATTCCACTCACAGGATTATTTTTCTTTGCCGCAGTGAAGGACGCAAGGGCTAACATGAAATAAGCATCAGGTACATAAAAAAGGTAAAAGGATGAAGGAAAAGGCAAAATTCATTCTTTTACCTTTTATCTTTGCTCTGAATCTTCCACTGCCCCTAGAGCTTTTAGCGTCACTAACTGCGCTGCGGTTAATCCTGTAACCCCGGTGATATTCATTTTTTCGTAGGGTCGTGGCGATCGCAGTGTTCTTAAGCACTCACCTGTGAATACATCCCAAAGCTTAATTGTCTCATCTTGGCTACCACTAATCAGGGTTTGACCATCAAGACTAAAGGCAACTGACTTTACCCAATTAGCCCCCTGCAAAGTTTTAAGACATTTGCCATTATAGACATCCCATAATTTTATCGTTTGGTCTTCACTGGCACTAGCTAAAATTCGACCATCGGGACTAAAGGCAACTGACCAGACTCGATTAGTATGTTCTTGCAAGGTTGTGAAGCACTTGCCCATGTAAACATCCCATAACTTTACTGTTTGGTCATCACTGCCACTAGCTAAAGTCTGACCATCTGGACTGAAAGTAACCGATCTGAGCCGATTGCTATGTCCCTGCAAAACTTGGATGCATTCTCCTGTATAAATATTCCATAACCTGACTCTTTGGTTTTCACTGCCACTAGCTAAAGTTTGACCATCGGGACTAAGGGTAACCGATCTTACCCAACTGGTATGCCCTTTCAAGGTTTGGAGACATTTTCCGGTGTAGACATCCCATAATTTCACGGTTTGGTCGTCACTGCCGCTAGCTAAAATTTCACCATTAGGACTAAAAGCAACTGACCTAATTCGATTGGTATGTTCCTGCAATTTTTTGAGACATTGCCCCGTGTGAACATCCCATAATTTAATTCTTCCCTTTTCACTGCCGCTAGCTAAAATTTCACCATCAGGACTGAAGGCTATCGAACGTACCCAACTTACATGTCCCTCCAAAATTTTGAGAAACTGATCGTTACGGACATCCCATAATTTCACTGTTTGCTTTTCACTGCCGCTAGCTAAAATTTGACCATTGGGACTGAAGGCAACTGACCTTACCCGATTGCTATGCCCCTGCAAATTTGTCAAGGACTTACCATCCTGGACATTCCATAATTTAACTGTTTGGTTTTCACTACCACTAGCTAAAGTTTGACCATCGGGACTGAAAGCAACTGACCTTACCCGATTGCTATGCCCTTGGAAGGTTTTCAAACATTCACCATTATTGATCTCCCATAACTTCACTGTTTGGTCATCACCACCGCTAGCTAAAGTTTGACCATCAGGACTGAAAGCAACCGACCATACCCGATTAATATGTCCCTGCAAGGTTTTCAGACATTTAGCATCACGAACATCCCATAATTTCACAGTTTGGTCATCACTGCCAGTAGCTAAAGTTTGACCATTGGGACTAAAAGCAACTGACCTTACCCAACTGCTATGCCCCTGCAAGATTTTCAGGCATTTACCATTGCGGACATCCCATAACTTCACTGTTTGCTTTTCACTACCACTAGCTAAAGTTTGACCATCGGGACTGAAGGCAACTGACATAATTCGATTGGTATTCCCCTGCAAAGTTATCAGACATTTGCCGGTGTCGACATTCCATAACTTCACTGTTTGGTCTTCACTGCCACTAGCTAAAGTTTGACCATCGGGACTAAAGGCAACTGACCTTACCCAATTGCTATGTTCTTGCAAGGTTTTCAGGCATTTACCGTCACGAACATCCCATAATTTCACTGTTTGATCGTCACTGCCACTAGCTAAAGTTTGACCATCAGGACTGAAGGCAACTGATTTTACCCAACTGCTATGTCCAATACAGCTAAAAAGTAGCTTTCCATCGTCAACTTGCCACAAGTAAGTCTTGCCATCAGCATCACCCGTAGCCAAAAGTTTTCCATTGGGGCTAAATGCTACTGACGAAACACTAACTAATGTTTCACAAAAAACAGACTTAGTTAAATCAGCATTGGCAAAATTTACCCGATGCAAATTCACACTTTGTAAATATGCTTGCCAAATACTCAAATTAGAAAAGTCATAGCCGCTAAAATCAATTTGTAGTTGACAAAGAATATTTAACAGATTTCCACCTGCATATCCTGCTGTTTGGGGAATCTGTCGTAGGGACAATAAAATTTGATATAAATGATGTTCAATATTTTTAGCATATCTAAAAATAGTTGATAACCTATCTATAATTGGTTTAATAATTAGGGTAATCTGAGTATTTCTAATATAATCTTTGGCCGCAGCTTCCATTAAAGCATGGCTCATAAATAGTCTAATATTACGAGTGGTAATTTCGTGACAAACCTGTTCAATCAGTTGGTCAGTCATGTATTCCATCACTACAGACTGGAGGGTGAAAAGTGCTGTTCTTTGTTCAATTAGTGATCGCCGTCGCAGTGATTCTAGCGCTTCTAGTATTTCCCTTTTGGGCAAGGTTCGCACAATATCATTTAGCAATTCGTCGAGAGAAACTAACTTGCGCTTGATTGCTAGCCAATAAATTATTTCCTTTTCGATCTCTGACAACCGCTGAAATTGCTGGTTTAGTAAATTTCGGGTGTCACCAAAAATTATCTCTCCTTCAGCCAGAAAAGCAGCGATATCACCATCAAATAACTCTCGAATTGGCTCAGAAACGAGCTTTAATGCTAAAGGATTGCCTGAATACTTTTCAACAAGTTTGACCCATTCCGGTTGTGAGCCAAATAACCCTTTATCTTGGAGAATTTCTTGCCCTTCTGTTTCTCCTAAACCAACTAATGAGAATGTTCTGACTGGTGATGCTTTTCCCTCTAAAGGCGCAAATTCTTTTGGTTTTTCACGAGATGTCAACACCAAACAGCTTTGATGTGGTTCTTCCCCTACCCGTCTAAGAAGTTGACCATAATCTTCATATTCTTGTCTATATTGTCCAGCGCGATCGCCTTCTTGTAAAATTGTCTCTGTATTATCAAATATCAAAAGACAACGACGCTCTCGTAAATAATTAATCAGCAGCGTTACTCTATTATCTACGGTTTCTGGCAAATCTGTTTGTGTCTGATTGGATAAAAACCCGATCAGGTTCGCTAACATCTCTGCAACAGGTGGCGCATTCCGGAGACTTCGCCAAATCAAATACTCAAAATTCTCCTGAACTTCCTTTGCCAGTTTCACAGATAAAGCAGTTTTGCCGATTCCGCCCATTCCCAATATTGCCACTAGTTGGCACTTATCCTCGAGCAGCCACTGCCTTAGCCCAGACAATTCTGCTATCCTTCCCCAAAAAAAGCAGACACCAGGCGCTTCACCCCAATCTTGACGGTTTTGGGTAATATTCAGCAAAGATGCTTGATACTCAGATTCTATAACTTGCTGTAACTTAGTGAGCTTACCTGGGCCGCTACCAGTAATATTAAATTTCTTGTAAACTTCGCTTAATCTTTTGCGTACTGCCTCGGCGCTGATTGCCAATTTTTTAGCGATCGCATTTGGCGATTGTCCCTCAACAGCATGTAAAAAGACTTCAATCTCGCTGTTAGACAAGCACCGTTTTTCGGCTAAAGCTAAAAGAACATTTTCGGGAATGACACTCATACTCACACAAAGACACATTACAAACAAATGTTATCTCACTATGTGAGATAACATTATTGCCAATCTAGTATCCCCTCAATATTTCGGGGTAAACATTTGCTGCTCTGGGAATGTTTTCTTGGGCTTTGTCGTTTTTCTCTGATGGGATGGGCGATCGCGCGGATGAGTTTAGTGTACCTGACTTAGATACATTGAGTCTACTTTCTTTGTGCAACTGGCTGCACGCGCAAACCCTCTGTCTCATCAACCGTAGGAGTGGCAATCAGCGATTCATTTCCTGTCAGACCAGATGTAATTTCTATTTCGGTACCATAATCTCGCCCAACAGCCACTTTTTGATAATGTACTGTTTGGTCTTTGGTTACAGTTGCTACCTGCGTACCTCCGGCGTTAGCGACTAAGGCACTATCTGGCACAACAAAGGGAGTATTAGTGCGGTTAATGGCAAATTTAACAGTGGCATACATCCCAGGTCGCAGTATAGCGTCCGAATTCTGCACTTCTAATTGTGTCAGCAAAGTGCGAGTATTTGGATCTATGGCGTTGCTAGTACGCACTACTTTACCCCTAAACACTCGTTGTGGTACCTCTTTGACCGTAATTTCTGCTGTTTGACCAGTCTGAAGTGACGGTGATAAACTCTGTGGAACATTCACATTCACATCTAGCTTGTCATAAGCAGCAATAGTATAAAGGCTGGTATTGCTAGTGTTGGTGTTGCTAGTATTGGTGTTACTATTAGTATTGCTGTTGCCACTACCTGCTGAAATTAAAACACCTGTATTTACGTTACGTGCGGTAATCACTCCAGAGAAAGGAGCAGTGACTTTCTTGTAAGACTGCAATACGATATTACGCTGGAAGTTTGCTTGAATGGCGTAGGCGTTAGCTTGTGCTGCTTTGACGTTAGCAGAGTCAGAATTGACAGTATTTTTTGCTGCCTCAACGTTGGCAAGATTAGCCTGATATGTAGCATATCTTGTATCTGCATCTTGTTGAGGCACTGCACCTTGCTTGACAAGAACACTCCAGCGCTGCCAACTTTGACGTGCAATCAATAGATTAGCCTGGGCTTGCTTCAAATCAGAAACGCCTTTAGCTAAACTTGCACGAGTTTGAAGCACGTTAGCTTGTGCTTGTGCTGACTCTGCCTTCGCTTGCAAAACTTGCTGATCTATGTCTGGTGAATCAATTTCTGCCAACAACTGACCAGCCTGCACGCGATCGCCAATATCTGCATACCACCGCCGCAAATACCCAGTACTGCGAGCGTAGATAGTTGTTTGGTTCAGGGCTACAACACTGCCAGGTAGTTCCAAATTAGTAGTAGCAGCAGCGCGACGGGGAGTGATCACGTTGACTGAGGGTACAGTGCTTGCTTCCTTGACTGCTGCTTGTAATTCTGACCTTTGGCTTAACCGAGGCAGAATACCTATAGCTAATAGGCTACCAAAAAAAACAGCACCAATTACAGCCCAACCAATTCGACCGATGCCGTGCCTTTTTCTAGAAGTCGTTTGTTGTTGAGAATCAGGAGATGCAGGAGGCTGAGAATCCATAGGTAAGCTGTCCCGTATTATCTAATTTGCATCAATTCAGCAGCTAGAGTCATTACCATCATTGGCTTTGGCAATTTTGAACTTTAAAAATTGCTTACTTCTTTCCTTGGGATGATGACAATGAGTATGCGGTCTGTGGATCTGAGAAATTTAAATCGTTATCATCCTCATCAATAGGACGAGGTTGTTTACGCCGTAACATACTGTAAACAACAGGTACGAAGATGAGAGTAGCAATTGTTGCAGCTGACAAGCCGCCAATTACAGCGCGACCCAAGGGTGCATTCTGCTCACCACCTTCACCAAGACCGAGAGACATTGGCACCATACCGATGAGCATAGCTAAAGCAGTCATTAACACAGGACGCAACCGCGTGTGACCTGCTGCTTGCGCTGCTTGATAAGCATTTTGCCCTTCTTGACGCTGATCATTAGCAAAAGTAATCAGTAGAATACTGTTTGATGTCGCCACACCTATACTCATAATTGCACCCATTAACGAAGGAACGCTAAAAGTGGTGCGGGTGACAAACAATATCCAAACAATACCAGCTAAAGCACTTGGCAGTGCCATCATAATAATCAGGGGATCGAGCCAAGATTGGAAATTTACCACCATTAAGCAGTAAACCAGCACAATTGCAAACACAAGTCCGAAACCAAGTCCTAGAAACGAAGAGTTCATCGTTTGCACTTGCCCGCGGACATTAATTTGACTTCCCTTAGGCAGGTTTTTCTTATAATCAGCTATGATTCGATTCACATCGCGGGCAACTCCCCCCAGATCGCGATTAGAGGAGTTAGCGTAGATATCAAAAACTGGCTGAATGTTGTAGTGATTCACAACTTGCATTACTGTGTCGCGTCTGACAGTAGCTAAATTACCCAAAAGTTGGGGTGCAGTTTGACCGTTGCTAACTGGCGTATTCTTGAGACCATCAATAGAGTCAAGTTTGTACTGTGGCACTTGTACGGCAAGGGTGTAACTCACGCCTTTTTTGGGATCGAGCCATTGGTTAATTGCGGCTTGACCGCTTGAACTTAAGGAAGTGAGGACGCTATTAGCAACATCACGCTGGGTCATACCCAGTTGTTGAGCTTCGGTGCGGTCTACATCAAGACGTAACTTGGGAGCATCGACAACTTGCTGCATGTGTACATCTACAGCACCAGGAATGCGCGTCATCCTTGCTTCGATTTGTTTGGCAATTTTAAAGTTGGCCTTTGAGTTTTGCAGAGGCCCGGATATTTGCACGTCAACAGCAGCAGGCAAACCGAAATTCAGAATTTGAGTAACAATATCAGCCGGTTCAAAAAAGAAAGTGTAGCTGGGAAATGTCGCTTTCAATTTCGGGCGCAGTTGCTCGATATAAGAAAAAGTTGAACCAGATTTTTTGAGCGACACAAGAATATCAGCATCAGCCGGCCCAATTGTGGCACCGTTGTAGCCATAGGTAAGGTTAATACCACTGTTAGGTAAGCCGATGTTATCCAAAATCATTGAGAGATTTTCTTTAGGTACAGTCTGGCGGATAACGCCTTCGACTTGGCTGACAATTCTTTCTGTCTCTTCCAAACGAGTACCGGGTAAAGCTCGAACATGAAGGCTAAACTGACCGCCATCAACTTCAGGGAAAAAGTCTTGACCGACGAACGGCAACAAAACTCCTGCACTGACTATAAAAGCGCCAAACAGCACAAAGACTATGCGGCGGTGATTCAATGCTGAGGTCAGGACATCGTAGTACCAACTGCGAAGTTTCTCAAATTGTCGATTAAACTTTTCGTGTATTCGCCATATCCAATCTTTCTTGACAGGTTCAGCAGTTTTCGTTGTTGCTTCTGGCTTTTGATGGTGGTTGTCGTGACCATTATTGTTTTGGACTGGCGAATCTATATTATGGCGATCGCGACTATTATTTTGCACTGGCAAATGGTCGTGGCGATCGCGGCGATCGCGAATTTCCACTGGTGAATGGCTATGGCGATTGTCATGACCGTTATTGTTTTGGACTGGCGAATGGCTATGGCGATCGTCATGACCGTTATTGTTTTGGACTGGCGAATCTATATTATGGCGATCGCCATGACCATTATGCCCCTCGCTTTCTCTATGCAAGTCTGCTTCATGTGGTAGAAGATAATTTGCCATCGTCGGTACTACTGTCCGAGACAGCAGATAGGAAGCAAGCATAGCAAATACCACCGCCATTGCTAGCGGCACAAACAAGTACTTTGCCACTCCACTTAAAAACACGACTGGCACAAAGACAATACAAATACATAATGTTGCCACAAGTGCTGGAGTTGCGATTTGCTGCGCTCCATCCAAGATTGCTCGCTTTATTGGTTTACCTTGTCCGAGATTTCGATGGATATTTTCAATTTCTACTGTGGCATCATCTACGAGAATACCGACAGCTAAGGACAAACCACCCAAAGTCATAATGTTGAAAGTTTGTCCCAAACGACTCATCACAATAATCGAAACCAGCATCGAGAGGGGAATTGATACGGCTACAATTACAGTGCTGCGCCAACTTCCCAGGAAAATCAGAATCATCAGTGCGGTGAGACAGGCTGCAATCAATCCTTCTTTAAGAACGCCTTGAATCGAAGCTTCCACAAATACAGATTGATCGAACAAAAACGATAAATTCAGTCCTGGAGGCATGGTGGACTGGATGCGAGGCAAAGCTTTTTTGACGCGATCAATGACATCAATAGTCGAGGCACTGCCACTCTTAAGGATGCTGAGTAAGCTCGATCGCCTGCCATTTTGACGGACAACGTTCGTTTGTACGGCAAAGCCATCTCTTACCTGGGCGACATCACGAATGTAAGTCACATTACCATTGACTTGCTTAATCGGCAAGTCGTTGAGAGCTGCCACCACATCTGGACTATTGTTAATTTGGACGGCGAAGTCACGAGTGCCTATCTTCATATCGCCGGCAGGCAAGACTAAATTTTGGGCACTGACAGCATTTGTTACATCTTGGGCAGAAACGCCTTTAGCCAACATCGCTTGGGGATCGATATCAACCATAATCTGCCGAGCTTTACCACCATAGGGCAAAGGTACACTCGCCCCTTGGACTGTTGCTAACTGGGTGCGGACAAAGTTGGTAGCATAGTCGTTGAGCGCTTGTTCCGGCAAGTTATTGCTGCTGACACTCATCTGGATAATCGGCACGCTAGAAGCGTTGTACTGAATAATGAATGGCGGCGTGATACCCGGTGGCAAAGGGCGAAGAATTGTTTGGCTAACAGAGGTGATTTGAGCAACTGCCGAGGCGATATTGGCGTTGGGTTGGAAGAAAACCTTGACGACACTAACACCACTTAAAGATTGAGATTCAATGTGTTCGATGTCACCAACGGTTGTTGTCATAGCGCGTTCGCTAATGGTAACGATTCGCTGTGCCATTTCCTCAGATGTGGTACCAGTATAAGTCCAAACTATACTGACAACCGGAATGTTGATTGATGGAAAAATGTCAACAGGTGTGCCAAATATCGTTACTACACCCATGATCACAATCATCAAGGCAGCGATCGCGAATGTATACGGAAGACGTAAAGCAATTTTGACGATCCACATAGTTAGTTAGGATACTTCAAAAGTTTTTTGGGTTAAAGCTGTTTTATTGAGGTTGGCGTTTGAGCTAATTGAAGTTGTTCTGTTTGGAGTTGCTCAACTAGCCACTCAATTTCTGATTTGATCACTTCAACTGCTCGCTTTTGCACTTTCGCTTGATAGAAATCATCAGTAACTTCAAGTGCTTTTTTCTCCGCAAGGCGTAACTGACATAACATCAATCGATGTTCGATTAACTGAATTCGTTCTTGGGGTAATAAATGACTAAAGAAAAAAAATTTGATAAAGAATCGCGATCGCGCATTAACCCAGCTTTCATGAGGATATGCCAGCATCTCTTGATACCAAATGGTTTTGCCAAGGGGTGTAATCTCATATACCTTTCCACACTGCCCACTTTCTTCTCCTTGTTCTGCACATAGGATCGCTTCACCTTGTTCTTCCATGCGCTTGAGAAGAGGATAAATCGCGCCATAGTTGACACAAATACTGCAACTCATAAACATCTCTAGTTGCTGTTTAAGCCGATAACCATTTAATGGCTCTCGTTGTAATAGACCTAATACTGCTAGCTTCAGCATTTTGATATATCAATTTGATATGTCGATCAACAATATCAAATTGAGCCTTTTTAGCCAAGTACCCAAAGTTCAATTGTCAGAATTCTCTGTGATGTCGTAAAGGCGAAGCTGTATAAATTACCTGTGGCTAGTTAGGGATAAGTGAGGCATCCACCTCACAATAAGTAGTTGAGTATTTTTCTATTTGAAAGTCCCTTAGTACCAAAAGTGAGGATTCATTTGAAGACTTCAGCTAGATTTGTAGCAATACAGTTTAGTTAAGCCTAAATAATTATACTAACGTAGGTTGGGTAGCCACTGCGTTACGGTGAGGGAGTCGCAGTTTTGGCGGTTCCCGTCGTTAGTGCAAAGCGGTAGCGACGCAGGAGCGTCACTCCCGAACCCAAAGGGGAGTTCCCCGTTGTTTGCGTAGCGTCTCCCCTTAGGAGAAGCAAGTGGCGTTTGAGGAATGTAGCTTGCTTCTCGGAGGGTAACCCAACATTATTGAGATGTTGGGTAACGCTTACGCTCAACCAAGCGTATTGAGATTTGTAGTATCTTATCCTGTTTAAATAATTTTCTCTACAGTTTACCTTGACCTCAGTAACCAAGTTACTTTATAGTGAGTTTAACAGCAGAAACCACGGTGACTTAGTAAGGTTACGGGTGAATTAAAAAAAACTTAATGAGCAAAAAATAAAAGCAAAGGCTGGAACTGCAAATTCTGAAAAAGGCAATTTATATACAAATTACCTGTAGGAATTTCAAGGGTTCAATGTGCGTAGTATGCCTTCTATGCGATTACGCGCATTGAGCGCCTAATTTTTGATATCCAGATTGCTCTGGGAATTCATCAAAGAGCTTAATTTTTCATAATCTGCAAATATCAAGACCAGCTTTTTTGGTATTCCTACTCCTGAATGGAGTGGAACTGTTGTGTACCTTGCCTTGGTGGGAGCAAAGCTGTGGAAATTCACTGTTTCTTTATTGTGGTCGGGGAAGTGCAAACTGCTACCTAGATTCAACTTTCAAAACAGGAAAAAAACTATGAAACCCAGTCTAAAAGATAACGATAATCTGTTGTTCAGGTGGTTTTTTATAGGACTCAAATATTTTCTGCTGGCACTGCTGGGGCTGGGAATAGCCTTTGTTGTGTTTCACACTTTTGGGGCAAATGCGATAGTTGGGATGCTTTTATCTGCAAACCTATGGTTATGGGTTGCGAGGATAGCAATTTTCCTAATTTGTCTATTTGCGATCGCCATGATCTATGAGTCTTGGGGTTAAGACTAAGACTCATACTGACCATAAATAGCCTTTAGCTGAGTGAAGGTCAGCTGAAAGCTTCGTAACGAGCAAGATCGAGACAAGTTGAAATAGCAGACGTAAGAACTATCTGTGAAGGCAATAAAAAATAACTGTTTTTACAGATAGTCTACCAAAGGGGAGTTGCAGATTCTAATTTACTTCTAAAATAAAAGAATGCTGTCAACTTCCACTCAACTACTGCGACTGTCTCAAGGACAACTTAACTTACTAGAAGCTTGTCCGCGTAAATTTCAACATACTTACCTCGAAAAACTCAATTCCCCCTCAAATCCAGAACAAGAAGAACGGCTAACTTTGGGTAGTCGTTTTCACTTGCTAATGCAGCAGCGAGAAATGGGTTTGCCAATTGATAGTTTCCTGGAAGCAGATGCTCAACTGCAAAGCTGGATGTTGGGTTTTGCCGATGCAGCCCCAGAAATTTTAACTACTGCATCTGATAATCAAACTTTCCGTGAAAGCGAACACTACCGAACTCTGCAAGTTCAGGACTATTTGCTGACGGTTGTCTATGATTTATTGATTGCAGATAACCAACAAGCACAAATTCTCGACTGGAAAACTTATCCTAAACCACCCAATAAACGCAAGTTAGAATCTAACTGGCAAACACGGCTTTATCTGTATGTATTGGCAGAAACTAGCGACTATTTGCCAGAAAAGATTTCCATGACTTATTGGTTTGTCCAATCTGAAGGCAAACCGCAAAATATTAAATTTAATTACAATACTGCTCAACACACACAAATAGGAAAAAAACTTAATCAACTATTAAGTCAGTTAACTATTTGGCTGGAAAATTACCAGAATAATCAGCAGTTTCCTCAAGTGGTGGAGGGTAGTAAAAACTGTGATTATTGTCAGTTTGCCAAACGTTGCGATCGCACACAAGCAACTGAAGAAGCAGTAAAAGACTCATTGCCAAATTTTGACAGCATTCAAGAAGTCTCACTTTGATTTTATTGCCAGAATTTTGCTGCTAAAACAGATTTCTTATATCTGTAGAGTCTTGTGGAAAATAAAAAAGTAATGTAGGACCCTTTTTTAACTCTAAAGCATTTGAAAGCATATTGATTAAAAGAGCTAGATTTAGTAAATGCTCTTTTTTTTCATTCAACAACATACTTATGTAAATAAATCACAATTTCTAAATTTATGTCAACTTTTGATGAAACTGAAGCAATTTATGTACGCGAATTAGGAATTGATGACATTGCTCCCGTTTACCACTTGGGAGAAGGGTTATTTACTAGCGATTTATATCCTTATTTATACCGCACCTGGGACGAATGGGAAGTAATTGGACTTTACAATACCGATCCAGAATACTGTCTTGTGGCTGAAACAGATGGGGAATTAGCAGGATTCATTTTGGGAACCATCATCACCAAAGCATCCTGGACTTATGGATATATTTTATGGCTGGGAGTTAGCCCAAAGTATCAGCGTCGGGGAGTTGCAGACAAGTTGGTTGATAAAGTCGTCGCCCGGATGATTGAAGATGGGGCGCGGTTTATGCTGGTAGATACTGACCCCACCAATACTTCAGCATTGAAGTTTTTTAACCGCAAAGGTTTTGGTAATATCCGCCAGCATATTTTCTTGTCGATGAATTTAAGCAAGCATGAATATTATGGCAGATTAATTGATTACGAACATCAAAAAGCAGAAAGAGCAGGTTATAGGCGATCGCGTCCGGCAATTCGTGCCCGTAAGCCTGATAGTGTTGCTAATGAAGTCGTCCTTAATCCTCTAGTAAGTGAATCTCAAATAACTGAGGAGCAATCTCCAATCTAACAAAAGTTAGGAGTAATCCTTTCAAAGTGGGTAAAATTTTTGGATGATAATTCCGCTTTTCTCCGTGTTCTCTGCGACTCTGTGGTTCCAACAAATTACTTTTGAACCGCAGAGGCACAGAGAACGCAGAGAGAAAAGCATGATGGCGATTGTTGATTTTGAATTTAGAGCAAAGCGATGTAACTTATGTCTATAGAATTTGGGCGGGAAATTTGTGGCAATCTTGACATTGGAGAATTGCGGGAGTGGTTAGTTACTAACGGTATTGGTGGTTATGCCTCTGGGACTGTGGCTGGTTTATTGACTCGCCGCTATCACGGACTATTGGTAGCAGCATTGAAACCACCTCTCGGTCGTACTTTAATGCTGGCAAAACTAGATGAAACTGTATTGTATGATACCCGCTCTTTTTTTCTAAACACTAATCGTTGGGCAGATGGTATTGTCAGTCCGCACGGTTATCAACATATTGAACGTTTTTTTCTGGAAGGTACAATTCCTGTATGGCGTTTTGCTGTTGCCGATGCCTTATTAGAAAAACGGGTGTGGATGCAGCAAGGCCAGAACACAACTTATGTCCAATATACTTTGCGTCGTGCCACCCAACCACTAAAGTTGACGCTCAAAGCAATAGTCAACTACCGCGATTATCACAGCGACACTCAAAGCAATGGTTGGCAGATGTCTGTTGAGCCGATGGAACAGGGAATTTGTATAACTGCTTATCCGGGTGCTGTACCACTATATCTGTTGAGCGATGCCTACGGCGGTAAACTACGCGCTACTGCATCTATTGTTCACAATTGGTATTATGGCTTTGAATTGGCAGTTGAACGCTATCGAGGATTGAGAGATAAAGAAGACCACCTCCACGCCGCCACCTTTGAAGTTACACTTAATCCTGGGGAAGCGATCGCGTTTGTAGCCAGCACGGAAAAACAAGCAAATCTCAATGGTGAAGCCACACTTAAGTTACGTCGCGCTCATGAGCAAAAGTTAACAGGATTTTGGAAAAATAATCAACCCCTCAACACTAAAGAATCACCTAGTTGGATCAACCATCTAGTACTAGCTGCTGACCAGTTTATTGTTGATCGCTCATTGCCAGAAGACCCCAACGGTAAAACCATCATCGCTGGTTATCACTGGTTTAGCGACTGGGGACGCGACACCATGATTAGTCTACCTGGCTTGACAATTTCCACTGGTCGTCCAGAGGTAGCTCGCTCAATTCTTCGCACCTTTGCCAGATATGTAGACCAGGGAATGTTGCCTAATCGCTTTCCCGATGCGGGTGAGCAACCAGAGTATAATACAGTCGATGCCACACTTTGGTACTTTGAAGCAGTCCGCGCTTACTACAGCGCTACAGACGATGATACTTTGCTTGGTGAACTCTTTCCCATACTTGCAGACATTATTAATTGGCACTGTCGCGGTACACGCTACAACATCCACCTCGATGCTGCCGATGGCTTACTTTATGCAGGCGTTGCTGGTGTACAACTGACCTGGATGGATGCTAAAGTTGACGATTGGGTAGTTACGCCCCGAATTGGCAAACCGATTGAAGTTAATGCTCTCTGGTATAATGCTTTACGGACAATGGCAAAGTTTGCCCGTCAGCTTGGTAAACCACACCAAGAGTATGAAGCAATGGCAGACCGGGCTAAGTATAGATTTTCTCGCTTCTGGAATGAAGAGACAGGTTATTGCTATGACGTTTTAGATAGTCTTGATGGTGATGATTCGTCGTTACGTCCTAACCAAATATTCGCTGTGTCATTACCAGAAAGTCCGCTCACACCTTCTCAGCAAAAGGGTGTAATGGAAGCTTGTGGGCGAACGCTGCTGACTTCTCATGGGTTGCGATCGCTAGCCCCCGATCATCCTCAGTATCAGGGTAAATACGGTGGTAATCAGTACCAACGTGATGGAGCTTACCACCAGGGGACGGTTTGGGGTTGGTTATTGGGGCCGTTTGTCTTAGCACATCTGCGCGTCTACAAAAATCCTGAGCAGGCTCGGCAATTTTTGGAACCAATGGCTAATCACCTCAACGCGCACGGTGTTGGTAATCTTAGCGAAATTTTTGATGCTGATGCCCCGATGACTCCACGGGGATGCATTGCCCAAGCGTGGACAGTGGCAGAGGTTTTGCGTGCTTGGTTGGCGACAGCTAGTTGATATGGAGAATTTCTTGTTTATCCGAACCCTGGTTTGTCTGCAAAGTCGATTTTGTCAAGAATTTTTAAGAAATTAACATTTTTCAGAAAAGGAAAGACGTAATGCTGAAGTAATCCTCAAAAGTTTATAGACACGCGCTAGTACCGCTGCGCGGAAGTCAAAAGTCAAAAGTATTGTATTTTGCGCTTTCGCGTCATTTTGAGTGGTGTGTTTATTTACGCCGTGTTGTACTAGTGTTAGGAGGAAATTATGCCGTCAGGAATGATGATCGAAGGCAAATGGACAACCGATGAGAATAAATCAGATCCCAATGGTAAGTTCAATGAAACGCCAACAACGTTTCGCGATCGCATAACCGCCAATGGTTCTAGTGGGTTTAAGGCAGAAGCAGGACGCTATCACCTCTATGTTTCCTTGGCGTGTCCGTGGGCGCATCGCACTTTAATTATGCGAGAAATCAAAGGTTTGAATGATGCCATTTCAGTCTCTATCGTCGATCCGATTCTGAGCGATAAGGGATGGATGTTTACTGAAGCACCGGGAGCTATTCCTGACTGGGTGAATCACACTCAATATTTGCAAGAGATTTATCTGAAAGCCGATCCCAAATACACAGGACGAGTCACTGTTCCGGTATTGTGGGATAAGCAAACTTTAACAATCATCAATAACGAATCTCGCGAAATCATGCGGATGTTTGATGTAGAGTTTGGGGAATTGGCAACACAAAAAATAGACTTATACCCAAGCAACCTACAGCATAAGATTGATGAAACGATCGATGCAATCTATCTGCCAATCAATGCTGGTGTATATCGCGCTGGTTTTGCGACTTCGCAAGCAGCTTACGAAGATGCGGTAACAGAACTCTTCGAGAGTTTAGATCGATGGGAAACTATTCTGAACGAGCAGCGGTATTTATGTGGCAATCAACTCACCGAAGCCGATATTTGTATGTTTACAACTCTGTATCGCTTCGACTCAGTGTATTACGGTCACTTTAAGTGCAATTTGCGGCGAATTATCGACTATCCAAATCTCTGGAATTATCTACTAGACCTATATCAGCGTCCTGAGTTCAAAGCGACTTGCAATCTAGACTATACTAAGCGCGGCTATTACATGAGTATGACTGATATTAATCCAAATCGAATTGTGCCGAAGGGGCCGATTATTGATTTTGACCAACGGCACGATCGCCAGCGTTTCACTAAGGTGTAATTAGCTTAATGTACTTATCCTTAATCTCAAGCGCTTCCTCGCCAATTCTCCTAAGTTTTATATCAAATATTATGCTCAATTTGCTCTATAAGAGCAAAGCTTAGACAACTAAGCATTCTCTTAAATATCATACACAGCAATCCGCATTCCTCAAATGCAAGGTTTACTACTTTTTTTACCCGCTTCAATTGCAAGAATGTTATGGTATAGTTTTTAGTTATCACTTTTACTCCAAACTCAACGCGAAATTAAATTAAGTTTGGTTGTTAATAAAAATTAAAATTATCTTTTACTAAGTCTCCTATAAATTTTATAATACCAATTTTACTATCAATTATTAATTATAACTTCAGGCTATCTTAAGTAGAAATGGGATACTTTAGATAGCAAATTAACTGAACTAAAATACAAATATGCACAGGGTGATATCATGACAAATTTAACTCAAGAAGAAATCAGATTAGCAGAAGCTTTGAGTCACAAAGCTCATTGGCGCAGATGGGGGCCATATTTGAGCGATCGCCAATGGGGAACAGTACGCGAAGACTATAGCCCTAATGGTACAGCCTGGGACTATTTCACCCACGATCAAGCTCGTTCTCGCGCCTACCGTTGGGGTGAAGATGGTATTGCTGGCATTTCTGATAATCATCAACGACTTTGTTTTGCGATCGCACTTTGGAATGGTGAAGATTCTATTCTCAAAGAAAGAATTTTTGGTCTAACTGGTAGCGAAGGAAATCATGGAGAAGATGTTAAAGAATATTACTTTTATCTAGACAATACTCCTACCCATTCTTACATGAAAGCGCTTTACAAATATCCCCATAAAGCCTTTCCTTACTCCCAATTAGTTGCAGAAAATCAACGCAGAAATCGCCACGAGCCAGAATTTGAATTAATAGATATAGGTATATTTGATGAAAATCGTTACTTTGATGTCTTTATCGAATATGCCAAAAATTCTGCTGAAGATATTCTCATCCAAATTAAAGTAATCAACCGAGGGTCAGAAGCAAAGACACTACACCTATTACCCACTCTCTGGTTTCGTAATACTTGGTCTTGGAATGGGGATACCAGCAAACCGACTTTAAAAGAGGTCGAATCTGGTAATGGCTTTCATCTAGTTGAGGCGTTTCATCCAACCTTAGCTAAAAGATGGTTGTATTGTCAGGAAGCAAACGAAATTCTCTTTACAGAAAACGAAACAAATTATCAGCGATTGTTTGGCTATTCTAATTCATCTGCCTATGTAAAAGATGGTATTAATGACTATATCATTCAGGGTAAAAAAGAGGCAGTAAATCCAAATCAAGTTGGCACCAAGGCATCTGCTGATTATTTTTTAACAATCGGTGCTGGTGAAACTAAAATCGTTAAATTGCGATTAAGTGATGTACCTCATTTAGTTGAGCCATTTGGGAAAGAATTCGATAGAGTATTTTGGGAACGACAACAGGAAGCAGATAATTTTTATCAGCGCGTTACACCATTTCCACTCAGTGAAGATATGCGAAATGTGCAACGACAAGCATTTGCTGGAATGCTCTGGAGTAAACAATATTATCACTATGTTATAGAAGATTGGTTGAAAGGCGATCGCAATACACCAGCGCCACCTCCAGAACGCCAACAAGGCAGAAATCGGGAATGGTTTCATCTCTACAATAAAGATATTCTTTCTATGCCCGATAAGTGGGAATATCCTTGGTTTGCGGCTTGGGATTTGGCATTTCATACCATTCCTTTGGCAATGATTGATCCCGATTTTGCTAAGTATCAGTTGGATGTTTTAACACGGGAATGGTATATGCATCCTAACGGGCAAATTCCTGCATACGAATGGGCCTTTGGTGATGTTAATCCACCTGTTCATGCTTGGGCAACTTGGCGAATTTATAAGATTGAGCAAAAGATTTATGGACGAGCAGATAGACAGTTTTTAGAACGGGTATTTCAAAAGCTGATGCTCAATTTTACCTGGTGGGTAAATCGCAAAGATACTGAGGGTAACAACGTCTTTCAAGGGGGATTTCTTGGTTTAGATAATATTGGTGTATTTGACCGCAGTGCGGCTTTACCTACAGGTGGACGTATTGACCAATCTGATGGTACGAGTTGGATGGGAATGTATTGTTTGAATATGTTAGCGATCGCTCTAGAATTAGCAAAGACTAATCCTGTTTACGAAGACATTGCTAGCAAGTTCTTTGAGCATTTCCTTTACATTGCAGATGCTATGAATAAAATGGGTGAAATGGAGGCTAGTTTGTGGCATGATTCCGATGGATTTTACTACGATGTGCTACATTTATCAGAACGACAAATTACTTTAAAAGTCAGGTCAATAGTAGGATTAATTCCTCTATTTGCTATTGAAACTATTGAACCAGAAACTTTACAAATGCTTCCCGGTTTTAAAAAGCGATTAGAATGGTTCATCCAAAACCGTCCTGACTTGCGGCAAAATGTCGCTTGTATGGAAACAAAAGGAGTAGGTGCGAGGAGATTACTAGCGATCGTTTCCAGAGATAAACTCAGAAGTATTCTCCAAAAAATGCTGGATGAAAGTGAGTTTTTTGGCCCTTATGGCATTCGGGCACTTTCTCGATTTCATGCTGAAAATCCTTATATTTTTGATGTCAATGGTTCGCAATTTCGAGTCGATTATGAACCGGCTGAATCTAGTAGTGGTTTATTTGGTGGTAATTCTAACTGGCGCGGCCCCGTTTGGTTTCCGGTGAATTTCATCCTAATTGAATCTCTACAAAAGTTTCATTATTATTTAGGAGACGATTTCAAAGTGGAATCTCCGACAGATTCTGGTCAAATGATGACACTTTGGGAAGTTGCATCAGAGTTATCTCAAAGGTTAACCAGAATTTTCTTGCAAAATGCCTCTGGTAAACGTCCTGTTTATGGTGGAATGCAAAAGTTTCAAAACGATCCACACTGGCAAAATCTGATTTTGTTTTATGAGTATTTTCATGGTGATAATGGAGCCGGAATTGGCGCTAGTCATCAAACTGGCTGGACAGGTTTAGTTGCGAAATTAATCCAGCAATTTGGTGAATATGAAGCACATGAAGCACAGGATCGAGAACCAAAAATAGAGAAGGATCAAAATGCGATCGCTTTAACATAACAACATCCAAATCCGATTCTCTCTCGCCTTCATGGGTGATTCTAATATTATTGAGGTTTATATTTGTTATTTGCGACTCAAGTTAGAAGAAAAAAATGAAAAACGTTTGATTCATACAGTCCATGGTGTAGGCTATGCACTACGGGAGTAATCGTAATGACTTGGTGGGTGATTTCAATAAAAAGCAATATATTGAAGATAAAAGAAAATTATGAAGAAAAAATGGGCTGTTAAACGACTGACAGTAAATCTCACAACCGAGGAAATGAAGAAACTTGAACAATACTGTACTCTCACAGGAAGACCAGCAACAGATGTAATTCGAGAATTGCTCCGAAGTCTTGAGTTTGACAATGCTGAAAACTCTGGGATGGTAACAGCAAACTCAACAATCACTGTTGGTAGTTGCTCAAAATCACAGTAACCATCTACTCGAATATAGCGTTTCCTAATCAAAATGAGGTACAACTTAACCTCACCCCCAATCCCTTTTTTTTCAAGGGGTTGGGGTGAGATTTTAATATGTACTTCATGCACTTGGTAACTTTTATATCCCGCCAAATTAACGTCTTTACATTTTTTGCCTTTTTTATGTTTTAACAAGTATCGATTATGGGCATCATAATCCCAATCCGAATACATCAGCTAGCAGCCAAAAAACTATTTGGCAGCAAGTTTTTCATTTACAAATATAGTATCAACCGATGGTATATAGTTTTAGACCTTATCTTTTTGTTTCTCGATATAGTTTGTACACTGTATTTCTTTTGGGATGCCTACAGATTCAATCGGCAGTAATCTGTAGCTTAGGTATTTGGATATTATCAGAAGCTAAATTACAAGCAGCCCAAGCACATCAGACCTGGAAATCATCTTTAGGATTGACTGAGCAAATCACCACAGTAAATCCTGAGTCAGCAGAGCAATACTCAAAACCACTCCCCTATCGATTAAAACCAATACCTATTTTGCTGGCGGCACCCGAAAACTTCAATCCTGATTTGCGATTACCACCATCGCTACCCGAACCACCACCGCAGAATTCTAGTCCACCAACAACTTCCACCAAACCAAAAACGCCTGATGCAGTTTTGGAAAGTATTTATACAGACTATCACTATGAGACAGACAACTTTGGGCAAACTAATTTTTTCCTCGAACCAACAGTTCAGTTTCGATTGAGAAATGGCAATAAAATATTTTTCAAGACAGGTTTTAACTTATTTGAGCAACGCGGTGTTGAATCAGTAACCAATTTTCCCTTGCAAGTTGGATGGCAAGGAAAAATTGGACAAGTGACTTTACAAACAGCAGCCGGAGTCGATGTATTCAATCGTTTACCCACAGCTATCAATCTCAATGCTAAGGTGGAGGCTTCCATTTCGCCGCCGCGAGTTTCGTCATCAGGTCGATTGCTATCGGTAGTAGTACTATCAGGTAATCTAGAACAAGGGCTTTATAAATCAAATGCTCGAACTTTAGACAATCAAATTACTGCTTGGCGATTTGGGCCTGATTTATACTGGCAGATTGACCGTGATACCAGCTTGTTTTCATCATTGCGTTTGGGTAGTTACAACGATGGTAATTCCGAGGTGCAGTCTTTTAGTAGGTTAGAGCGCAAGTTCGGACAATTTTCTTTGGTAGCTAACTTATTCACTTGGAGTTACGATCGCGATTTAGAACGCACAAGTGGTTATTTTTCTCCACCAGATTTCCTAGTTTACAACGGTGAGGTAGCTTGGGAGGGAGATATTACTAATTTCTTACGCTGTCGCCTCGCTGCCAACTTAGGACGGCAGCGACTTAAAGGAGAATTTGACAACGCCAATACCTATCAAACACGCTGTACGGTAAAACTTTCGCCCAGTATAGAAGCAGACTTGGGCTATAGCTTTAGTAATGTCCGCAATCAAGAAACCGGGGGAAGTGCCTACAGTAGTAATTCTTTGACAGGACAGTTGCGGATAAGGTTTTAGCAGGCAGGAGGCAGAAAGTAAACCCTATAAATAATCTCAAATCCAAAATGGTATAAGGCTGAAGAATGAAAGCACCATTACCTGATAACGAAACACAGCGAATCGAATCTCTTTTGGAGTATAAGATTCTCGATACTCCTTCGGAAACTGCCTTTGACGACCTTACCCGTTTAGCCTCATATATTTGTGGAACTCCCATTGGCTTAATTAGCTTAATTGATACTAATCGCCAATGGTTCAAATCAAAAGTTGGTTTGGATGCCCTAGAAACACCCCGCGATTTGGCATTTTGCGCCCATGCCATTATGCAACCTGAAGTTTTTCTTGTGCCTGATGCTACACAAGATGAAAGGTTTGCGACAAACCCGTTTGTCACCTCTGACCCGAATGTTCGGTTTTATGCTGGTGTGCCACTGACTAACGCTGAAGGATATGCGTTAGGAACACTTTGTGTAGTTGACTATGTACCAAGAAACCTCTCCCCAGAACAATTGGAAGCATTACGAATTCTCGGTCGCCAGGTAATAAAACAACTAGAAATGCGGCGCACTTTAGCAAGTTTAGTATTAGCAAGTGATACACGCAAACAGACGCAGAAGCGACGTAAACAATTTTTTCAAAAAGTAGCTGGAGGGTTTGGGTTAGCATCGGGAATTTTAGTTTTAATTGGCGTGATTTCTTATCAGAACACACGCATATTGATCGATAATAATAATCAAGTACAAAAAACTCAAGAGAAAATCAATAAACTAGAAGAATTACTGTCCGAGATGAAGGATGCTGAGACTGGACAACGCGGTTATATCCTCACTGGACAAAAAAGTTATCTAGAACCTTATCAAGCAGTAGTTGGAAACATCGATCAAAAAATTGTCGAACTGAGGGATTTAATCACAGATCAATCTAACCAACAAAAGCAGTTCGCAACCCTTGAACCTCTGATAGCTGCAAAACTTGACATACTTAAGCGGACTATAGACCTGCGTCAAAATCAGGGATTCGACGCAGCGTTGCAGTTAATCCAGACAAATCAAGGAAAACATCTCATGGATGATATCCGCAAGGTCATACATGAGATAGAGAATCAGGATAAAAGGTTGCTCCAACAGCAGTCACAAGCTGCAAAAGCCAGTGCTAACAACACGCTTTTGACACTGGCGAGCGCTATTTTTCTAAGTTTTCTGATTCTGGCTATAGTCTACTACTTAATTTCTCGTGAGGTAAAAGAGCGTAAATTAACAGAGGAAACACTGAACCAAGAACGCAACTTTATCTCAGCAGTTCTTGATACAGCCAGCGCTTTGGTAATAGTTATTGACACACAAGGACAAATCGTTCGCTTCAATCAAGCTTGTGAACAAATAACTGGTTACTCATTTGATGAGGTGAAAGGAAGGTATTTCTGGAACCTGTTTTTACTTCCTGAACAGGTAGAGCAAGTTAAAGCAGTTTTTGAGCAGTTGCGAATTGGTGAAGGGCCCAAGGAGTACGAAAACTATTGGGTAGCTAAGGATGGCACTCGGCGGCTGATTGCCTGGACTAACACTACCTTGCAAGACTATAAGGGCTACGTTGAATACATTGTTGCCACAGGTATCGACATCACCGATGTCTTTGAGGAGCTGCGCTTACGCAAACGAGTTGAACAACATTTGAAAGCTGAGTATGTTACAACCCGCGTTTTGGCAGAGTCAACCACAATCAACGAAGCCATGCCCCAAATCCTGCAAGGAATCTGCGAAAGTTTGGGATGGGATTTAAGTGAATTTTGGATGCTAGATCGGCAAGCAAATCTACTGTCTTTGCTAAATTCATGGTATAAAATATCTTTCGAGATGCAAGAATTTGACATCCTCAGTCGGCAGACCACATTTGCACCAGGAATTGGGCTGCCTGGTCGTGTTTGGGCTAGTCTTGAACCTGTTTGGATCGCTGATGTCCTTAAAGATCCGAGTTTCATCCGCTCTCAAATGGCTGCCGAAGCAAAACTGCACGGAGCTTTCGGTTTTCCGATCCGTAGTGGTAAAAAAATCATCGGTGTCATTACCTGTTTTAGCCATGAGATCCAGCAAGCTGACCCAGATTTGGCAAAAGTCATGAATTCGATTGGCGAGCAAGTAGGGCAGTTTATTGAGCGCAAGCAGGCAGAAGAACAACTTCAACGCCAAAACTTGCGATCGCAACTATTTACTGAAATCACCCTCAAAATTCGTCAGTCTTTGCAAATCAAAGAAATTTTCCAAATCACTGTCAGCGAAGTTCAAAAAATTCTCCATAGCGATCGAGTTTTGATTTATCAGCCTTTGGCAAATGGATCTGGAGCCACCGTGGTTGAAGCAGTAATTTCTGGCTGGCTGGCAATTAAAGATAAAAAGCTTACTGATGCTTACTTTCAAGCCGAATACATCCAGCAGTACTATCTACAGCAGTACCGTCAAAAACCGAATCTGGGGCTTGTTGACTTAGATATAGCTGAAGTCCAAAAAAACCATCTGGAATTACTGCAACAATTTGGAGTCCAGTGTAATTTAGTCATACCCATTCTTGTCAAAGAAGAACTTTGCGGTTTACTGATTGTCCATCAGTGCGGCAGTTCTCGCCAATGGTCTAGCTTTGAAACTCATCTTTTACGGCAAATAGCTGACCAAGTAGGTATTGCCTTAGCCCAAGCCCAAATGTTAGATGCAGAAACTCAACAGCGACGAGAACTCGAAATTGCCCGTCACCAAGCTGAATTAGCTTCTCAAACCAAAAGTGCCTTTTTGGCCAACATGAGCCATGAAATTCGGACTCCCATGAATGCTGTGTTGGGGATGACAAGCTTAATGTTAGAAACTCCCCTAAACTCCGAGCAGCGGGATTTTATGGAAACAATACGCATTAGTGGCGATGCTCTGTTAAGCCTGATCAACGAAATTTTGGATCTGTCCAAACTAGAGGCTGGGGAAATGGCACTAGAAACTCTAGATTTTGACTTATCTACCTGTGTAGAAGAGGTATTGGAATTATTGGCTCCCTCAGCCCATCATAAGGGATTAGAAATTGCAGGATTAATTTATAGCAACGTCCCCACCCGCCTCCAAGGCGATGCTGGCCGCCTCAGGCAAATTCTCATGAACCTGATTAGCAATGCGATCAAGTTCACCAGCAAGGGAGAGGTAGTATTACGAGCAGAATTGCGTTCGCTTTCCTTGACTACAGCCACTATCTATTTTGCCATTACAGATACCGGTCTTGGCATTACCCCAGAAGATCAATCCAAACTCTTTAAGCCATTTACCCAAGTAGATGCTTCCACCACCCGTAAATATGGCGGCACAGGTTTGGGATTAGCCATCTGCAAGCAACTGGTAAGCTTGATGGGAGGAGAAATGGGCGTAGAAAGTCGCTTGGGGAAAGGATCTAAGTTTTGGTTTGAAGTAACTCTCGCCAAGCAACTTGAGCCTATTTCCTTAGAAGGCGAAGGCGAACTTTTGGTGAATCGGCGCTTGTTAGTAGTGGATGATAATGCTACTAATCGCAAAATCATCCACCATCAAGCTACCCGTTGGGGGATGCTAGTGGATCAGGCTGCTTCGGCTACTACTGCCCTCAAAGCTATTCAGGAGGCTGCCAAGCAAAAAAATTTCTATGACGTTGCTGTGATTGATATGCAGATGCCAGAAATAGATGGCATGACTTTAGGAGAACAAATTAAAGCAAATTCAGCGATCGCTGGGCTACCTTTGATTATGCTTACTTCTACTAATCAACGCGATGAAATTCAGCGATCGCTAAAAATAGGATTTGCAGCTTATTTAGTCAAACCTGTTAAGCCGTCCCGACTCCTCGATACCATCATGACTATTTTAGGAACGCAGCTAGAAGAAGAGACAGAAGTCAGAATTCAGGAGTTAGAAGTCAAAAGTCAGAATTTAAAACAGAAAAATTCTGAAAACAACCGCAACTATTATTCTCCTAACTTCCCCAAACTTAGAATTCTCTTAGCTGAAGATAATTTGGTGAATCAAAAAGTTGCTTTGAAGCAACTCCAAAGCCTGGGTTATAGTGCTGATGTCGCTGGTAATGGGAAAGAAGTTTTGCAGCTATTAGAAAAAATTCCCTACGATTTAATTCTGATGGATTGCCAAATGCCAGTTCTCGACGGTTTAGAAACCACAAAAGAAATTCATCGTTGGCAAGAAAGCTACTTTGCCAGTGGTTATCGTCCTGTGGTAATTGCAATGACAGCTAATGCCATGAAAGAAGACCAACAAATGTGTCTAGATGCCGGAATGGATGACTATTTGAGTAAGCCAGTAATCAAAGAAAAATTGACGGAAGCACTAGAGCGTTGGGGAAATGCAATATTTGAGGCTAAAAAAACAGCTGCCACAGAGCAAACAGTTTCTACAACAGATATAGGTGCAGTTAACCTCCCAATTGATTGGGAACGCTTGCACCAACTCTCGGAAAATAACCCAGAATTTGAATTGGAACTACTGCAAATATTTGTTGAAGATATTCAACCTCGTCTAGAGTTAATTAAAATAGCGATCGCAGTTCATGACTTTGAGCAAATAGTGCTCCAAGGGCATCAAATTAAAGGTGCTAGTGCCAATATGGGAGTTACAATTATGCATCTGGCAGCAGAAAAACTAGAACAACTAGCGATAAACCAAGAGCGTCGAGGTTCTAATAACTTAATCGTAGAGTTAGAAGACTTTACTAAACGCATCCAAGATTTTTTGAACTGTAAAGATAGTAATGCTACAACCGAAAATAATAATATTTGTTAATAAATTAACTGAGGTATTTTTTCTGATTAAGTTATGAAAAACACTTATTTTCCATTTGTTGCTACTCATTTTCTATTTTACAGATATAAATTCTAACCGATTGGGAATAATAACAAAGTATATTCGGTTAGTTAGCTGCATCATAAGCTAAGAATTTTTAGCCTAAATGTCAGTTAAATGCATCACTTCTTATTCCCAATTGATTCCTGAAAAGCGAGGTTTTCCTAATGAGTCAGATGAGTAGAGACGATGTACGAGAAAGACTTGGCAATATTGACCAGATCCGCGATATTATTCTTGGAACACAGCTAAGAGAGTACGAAAATCGATTTAGCAAGCTGGAGTCAGATATATCTCTCTTGCAACAACAGACGCGATTGCATGTCGAACAACTCAAGTCCAACTTTTCTGCTGAACTAAAAGCAGGGTTTGAGTCCCTGGATAAAAAGCTGAAGTCATTGAGTCTCGCAACTCAAGAAGAAACTCTTGACTTACGGCAACAGGTTGATAGACTTAATAAAAAGTTCTCTAGCAGCGTTCAGGCGCTTGATGAAACCTTAGATAGCCAAACTACCTCGATTCGAGATGAAATCTTTCAAACTAAAGTTCAATTACAAGATGATGTCACGGCATTACGCGATCTGATTTTAGAAGAAATAGAGCGACGCTTTTCGCAGTTGACAGACACTAAAGTTTCTAAAGACGATATGGCTGAAACTTTGTTTGCCTTAGGAATGCGTCTGAAAGAAACTGAATTTATTCCTAAATTGCGAGAAGCAGTTAATGACCGCAGCGACGAATATACTGCTGTACCGCTTCTAGAAACTACAAAGTTGTCAAAAGTAGTTAACTCATTTTAATCGTACGGCAGAATTGCATTTGTAATTAAGTCATAAGGCAAGAATAACTCCTACTCAGCACGGGCTAAACGCCCCGCTACCGCTAACAGCACTTTAAAAAGGATGACTCAGGTGGAAAATTCGATTTATCAATCTGTTGAGCTAAAACCAGAAATAGCTGTACAGCTTGACAATTTACTAGATTTGCTAATCGAACTCGAAATTATCGAATCCCCTGAGCAGTCTTTTCCTTTATTACCATTAGAAACTGATGATAAAAATGAGGATATTCCAGAAGAAATTGAATTATTGCAACTTCCTCCAGTGACATTAGAAGTATGTGAAGCTTATTTAGAGTCAAATTTTAATTTGACTCAAGATATATTTAATTACTCACAAACTACTCAAGAAGAATTAGAGGAATCTATTGAAATAGTTACAGAATTTGAAGAAAAATTAGACAACTCAGAGGATGCATTGCAAAAATTACGGGAAATATTAGTAGGATATGAACTATCAGAAATAAATAATATTACAGCTAAACTCGAACAAAAATTAACAAAAATAGAGCATCAAATTTACGACCCGAAAGAGCTAATAAATCTACTACTGCCGTGGATTTCTGAGCTTTTAAAGCTGAAGATTACAGAGTCGAGAGAGGAAATTGTCCAGATAATTGCTCCTATTATCGATGAGACTATCCGCAGTCGCATTGAACAAGATAAAATTAGCATGAGTGAGGCGATCGCACCTGTAGTTCCTCTAGCTATTTCCCAACAGATTATTATAGCTCCAGAAGAAGTTTCAGATGCGATCGCTCCGGCAATGGGACGAGCTATAAAAAAGCAAATTGAAATTGAGCAGAATATTGTGGTGGATGCACTCTACCCAGTTATTGGTAGTACCATAGCCAAATATATGGCAGAGACAATCCGTGCCATTAACCGACAAGTTGAAGAAACCCTCAGCGTTGAAGGTATTAAACGTAAAATTCGTGCCAAGCTACAGGGAGTTTCAGAAGCAGAATTAATTCTTAAAGAAGCTCTACCATTTACAATTCAAGCTATTTTCTTGATTCATAAAGCATCTGGTTTAGTTATCTCAGATATTCAGCATTCTGATGTAGAGCAGCTAGAAGCTGAAATGGTAGCAGGAATGCTGACAGCAATTCGCAGCTTTGCCAATGATTGCATCAATCAATCTGGAAGCATAACAGAATTAGATGCAATTGAATACGGGACATCCAAAATAATTTTAGAAGTTGCAGGATACTGTTATTTAGCGATTGTTGTGCAAGGCGAACCAAGCAAAAACTTTATTTGGAAAATGCGGCAAGTATTTAGCAAAATTATTAAAAAGTATGGCGATTTAATTGAAAAGTTTGACGGCAATGCAGATTTAATTCCTCTTGAAGTTAATACACTTTTAGAAGAACTTAAACATACAGATATTCAGGAGAAAAAGAAAACAAAAATCTCACCACTCCAGATATTAGTATTAACAGTTATCAGTACCATTATAATTCCTTGGGGTATTTGGCAATACCGTAGTGGAGTTATACATTCCATCGAAAATCAAACTTTGTTGGCTCTAACTTCTGTTCCAGAACTAGCCGTATATCGGCTCACTGTAAAAGTAGAACACAACAAATTAAAATTAACAGGACGATTACCTAATCAACTTTTTCGCCAGAAAGCCGAGCAAACTGTCAAAATCACCTTTCCTAATTGGTTGATTGACAATCAAATTTTATTAGTAGAAGTACCAGCAGACCCCGTATTAGCTGCTGCTGAAGTCAAACGAGTCACAGCAGTTTTAAATCAGACTGACGATATAGCAATTTCTGCTCAATACATTGCTGGTAAAGTAGCTGTTGAAGGAACTGTCAACCGAATTACAGATGCTCAGATTATTGCTAATGCATTTGAACAAATTCCCGGTGTAAAATCTGTGTCTAGCGCTGTGCGAGTAGAACCCCCACAGATTGAAGTTCGATTTTACTTTCAAAACAACTCAGCAACTTTAACAAAAGCAGATTTAATATACAAGATTCAACAGATTAAGTTTTTTCTTAATCAGCATCCAAATAAGCATTTAAAAATCATTGGTTATAGTAATCGTAATAGCGAGAACAAATCTCAAAAATTGGCACTGGCGCGAGCAAAGGCTGTACAACAAGCACTGATTAAATTAGGCATAGAGCCATCTCGCCTACAGGTCATTGAGAGAACAAATTTACCACCAGGAATTGATCAGACTCAACCCTTGTGGTTGAGCCGCTGTGTTGCTCTAGAACCGATAAACAAGCAATTTTAAGTTTATAGTAGCGATGATTCGGATAAAACATTCTCTATTTTTCTTCAACTATGTCTACAATATCTAAAAAAATATGCTTATTTGGTGATTTTGGTGTTGGTAAAACTAGTTTGATTCGCCAATTTGTAGAGTCTCAGTTTAGTGATGAATATCTTTCAACTGTAGGAGTAAAAATCTCTCGTAAATTGGTTAGTATTTCTGAAGTAAATCTACTTAATGAACAAAAATTACAATTGATAATTTGGGATATTGAAGGCAGTAATAAGTTTAAAGCAGTTGCTAACAATTATTTTCAAGGTTCTAAAGGTGCTGTGATAGTTGGTGATGTGACACAAGCAGAAACACTCAATCATATCCAGGAGCATATTCAAACTTTTTTAGCTGTTAATCCTAACAGTTATATTGTTGTTGCACTGAATAAATCAGATATGATTGCAGCCGAATATTTAGAAAAAATTCGTCAGATGTATCAATTTACCAATCAAGTTAATATATTAGATACTTATGTAACTTCAGCTAAAACTGGCAATAATGTTGATAAAATATTTCAAGCTTTAGCCACTCGTTTAGTTTAATTAATATGAATTTATTTTTGACAAATTTATTATCTGTATGTGGTATTGAATATTTGATAATTGATGAAAACTTCAAGATTATAGAGATGTCTTTAGGATTAAATAATTTTACCGATATTCTTAATGAAGCAAAGCTTGGTCATGATGTTCGGATTGTGTTTCCAGAATTAGAGGGACTGGAAGATATCTTTGATGCAATTCTACAGGGAGAACAAGATAATTTTGAATTAAAAGGAGTTATGCGATCGCCAGATACTGCTTCTCCTTTATATATTGATATTCGGATTATTAACAATATCCAAGAAGACCATTCTAGCAATCAACTAACTATCGTTGTAGAAGATGCTACAGAACGGATGGTACTTGAGCAATCTTTATTTCAAGGTGCAAATGAAGCAAATCTTTTGTTACGTAACTTAAAAGCTTCTAAACAATATATTGACCAAATTGTGACATCAATGGCAGACGCGTTGTTAGTAACAACGCTATCAGGTGAGATAAAAAAAGTAAATTATGCTGCACAAATTTTATTACAATATAATGAATTAGAACTAATCGGTCAACCTATTACTAAATTTATTAAAGAAGTTAACAAATATCCACTGATTATTGGTGATATTGAAAATATTGGTAGATTCCACGATCAAGAAAAAAATCCTTTAATAAAAGAAGTAGAAACCGTTTGTTATCCCAAAAGTGGTAAAACAATTCCCGTAGCTTTTTCATCCTCAATAGTGAAAACCGAAATTGAACATTTTCAAGGTTATGTTTACATTTTGCGAGACATGACTGAACGAAAGCAGGCAGAACTTGCTAAACAAGAATTCTTGGCGATGATTAGCCATGAAGTTCGGACTCCGATCGCATCGGTAATTGGTATGGCCAATTTGTTGCAATATACTGAATTGACTGCTGAACAGCAAGACTTTGTTGAAACCATCTATACCAGTGGAACTTCTTTACTAAAAATTATTAATGATTTCCTTGACTTCTCTAAAATACAATCTGGCAACTTAGAACTCGAAGCTGAACCTTTTGTTTTGCGAAATTGTATTCATGAGGCTCTTTATATGCTTGCGCCTACAGCTAGAGAAAAAGGTTTAAAACTCACATTTTTTAATACTCCTGAACTTCCTACTACGATTCTGGGGGATATTACCCGACTGCGCCAAGTCTTAATTAATTTACTCTGTAATGCGATTAAATTTACCGAAACTGGAACCATAGAAATTTCAGTCATAACCCGCAAGAATAGCGATATTAATCATTCTTTTGCTGCCAATACTGAAGAAATTCAGTTTAGTGTTAAAGATACAGGCATTGGAATTCCACGCGATCGCCTTGAACGTTTATTTAAAGCCTTCAGTCAGGTTGACTCCTCCATTACTCGACAATATGGCGGTACTGGCTTAGGTCTTGCTATCTGCAAGCAACTGTGTGAGTTAATGGGTGGTAAAATTTGGGTTGAAAGTGAGCTTAATGCAGGTAGCACGTTTTACTTTACGATTACCGCTTCTGTTATTCCAGAAGAGTCAGCAGCCAGTGTGGTCTTCTCCCAACAGGAGATACAAAAAGCGATCAAGTCTCCGCAAGTGGAGCAACTGGTGTTCAAGAGTCAGGAGATATTCAGCGTCTCTGCATCTTCTTCCCCGTTTCCTGACTTACATAAATTAAGAATTCTTTTAACTGAAGATAATCTAGTGAATCAGAAAATAGCCTTGAAACAACTTAAAAACCTGGGCTACAGTGCTGATATCGCTAATAATGGCAAAGAAGCATTGCAGCTATTAGAAAAAATTCCCTATGATTTGATTCTAATGGATTGCCAAATGCCAGTTCTTGATGGTTTGGAAACCACAAAACAAATTCATCGTTGCCAAGAAAGCAGCTTTGCTAGTGGTCGTCGTCCCGTGGTAATTGCGATGACAGCGAATGCGATGAAACAAGACAAACAAATGTGTTTAGATGCCGGAATGGACGACTATTTGAGCAAACCGGTGATGAAAGAAAATTTGGCCGCGACGCTAGAGTATTGGGGAAATGTGATATTGAGAGCAAAAGAAACAGCTGCCACAGAGCAGAAAGTTTCTCCAACAGATATAGATTCGGTTGACCTCCCAATTGATTGGGAACACTTGCATCAACTTTCAGAAAATAACCCAGAATTTGAATTGGAACTATTGCAAATATTTGTTGAGGATATTCAACCTCGCTTAGAGTTAATTAAATTAGCGATCGCAACTCATAACTTTGAGCAAATAGCACTCCAAGTCCATCAAATTAAAGGTGCTAGTGCCAATATGGGAGTTACAACCATGCATCTAGCAGCAGAAAAACTAGAACAACTAGCGATAAACCAAGAGCGTCGAGGTACTACTAACTTAATCGTAGAGTTAGAAGACTTTGTTAAACGCATCCAAGAGTTTTTAATCAGTAGTAAGTAGTCAGTGTCTTCCCGCTCCAGTTATAAATCTTTTTTGTAATATTTACTAATAAATAAACAGTAACGATTATCTTCTGTCAGATGATAACTCAATTTGTCAGCAATAGTAGACATGATTTTTAAACCCCGCCCGCGCTCTTGATCGTTATCCTCAAATTCAGATGTTTGGCGCAATTGCTCTTCTAAGTCAAAGGCTTCACCTTGAGACCAGATGCGAATTTCTATATATTCATCTAACCGCACAGCTTCCATCTCAATCGGAGTTTCAATAGGTAAATGTTTGTGTGCATGTTCAACAATATTAGTAAAGCCTTCCATCATTAGCGTTTGACATTGCCACCAAATTTGTTTATTGGAAATAGGTGGTTGATTCATCTGCTCGAACCAAGACAAAACTTGAGGTGAAGCAGTCAGGTCTGTGTTGACTTTGAGATAAATTTTATGATTCACTTCTTAACTAAGAAAATATTTTGAAATCATCATATTCGTTAATTAGTTTATTTAATTTGAGTATTTTTACTATACATTAAAAACTAATTTGCATATAACTTAAATTAAAGTAACTATTTACCGATCGTTTTACTTAGTAAACTGTAATGTATGTTTAAAATTCTGGTTATTGATGATGACCCAACAGTGCGAGCAGTACTGAAAAGCACACTCCAAAGGCAGGGTTATGAGACTACTGTAGCTAGCAATGGCGAAGAAGGAATTATACAAGCACAACTGCTACATCCTGCCCTGATTATCTGTGACTGGATGATGTCCCAGGTAGATGGGCTAGAAGTGTGTCGTCAAATTAGAACAGATCCACAGTTAGCAACTACTTTTTTTATTCTATTGACGGCTAAGGGAGCAGCTCGAGGAGAGGAGGAAGATAGAGTTAAAGGACTTGATGCTGGAGCAGATGAGTTTATCTCCAAACCGATAGAGATGAATGAATTGAAAGCACGGGTAAGAGCAGGACTAAGGTTACATCAGCTAAATCAGGATTTACAAAGTCAAAAGCAAGCTTTGGAGACACTCAATCAAGATTTGCAAACCCAAAAGCAAATTTTGGAAACCGAATTGTCTGAGGCAGCTGCTTATGTGCGATCGCTTTTACCCTCACCGCTTGTCGGAGCAGTAACTACAGAAAATCTGTTTATTCCTTCAGCACAACTAGGAGGTGATTGCTTCGATCATCATTGGATTGACGAGGATCATTTAGCAATTTATTTGTTGGATGTATCAGGTCATGGGGTAGGTTCAGCCCTCCTATCGGTATCTGTGTTGAATGTTTTGCGATCGCAATCTCTACCAAACACTAACTTTTGTCAACCAAGTGAAGTCCTAAAAGCTCTCAATCATGCTTTCCAAATGAGTAAGCACGGTGATAAATACTTCACAATCTGGTATGGAGTTTATCACCGCCTTAAACGTCAACTCATCTATGCCAACGCTGGACATCCACCAGCTTTACTATTATCTAATACCTCCACAAACAACATCGAAGTTAAACAGCTAACTTCCTTAGATTTACCAATTGGTTTTTTACCTGAAGTTCAATTTGAAGATGCAGTTTTTGAAGTGGAAAAAAATAGCACTTTATACATCTTTAGTGATGGTGCTTATGAAATTAATCAGTCAGATGGCAAAATTTGGGGAATCGATGCTTTCATTGACTTACTAACCAAATATAGTCAGAAAGATACCTGTAACCTAACTCAACTTTTAGCCAAAATTCTCACTTTAAATACTCAAAAAAATCTTGAGGATGACTTGTCTTTAGTAAAAGTTAATTTTGGTTAGGATAATCAAATCTGCATATTTTGTTTGGGATTTTCTCACAGGTTACTGTATTGCCAAAACTTGGCGATTGAATTCATCTTGGTCAGCAAAGGTTTGGAAAATTCTATCCATTTTAGTCAGTTCAAATAACATCCTAACTTGATCGCTTATCGAACAAACAAACAGTTTGGCATTAGCAGCTCGTACCATTTGCATTGCTGATACTAAAGCACCTAAACCAGAGCTATCAATAAACTTTACTTCTTTCATATCGATCAACAAAATCTCGACTCCGTTTGTCAGAATACTGCTAACTTCACGACGTAGTTCATTACCTCTAATCCCATCTAAAATTCCAGATAATTCAAGTACTTTTACATTCAAAGTCATGGTTATATTGCCCTATTATTTTGCTTGAAAACGATGTAGTTATATTTTGGCATTGACTTCATACAAACCGCAATAGATAAAGTTTGTAATTAGCTTTGTTTTAATACTTGCTGATTACTATTATTTGCGATCGCCGTAAAAAAGCTAGCATCAACCCATTGCCGAGAAATTTCAAAAGCTTCAAAATAGCCATCTTTTTGACCTAACTCTCGTGCCCAAAAGCGAGACAGAACAAGTATGGCATCAAGTTGCATAAATGCTTTATTTAATTCTGATTCATAACAACCGATAGCTGCAACTTTTTCTTCAATTACAGAGGTGATATCCACAAAAAAGTTGGGTTCAAAACCGCGCAAAAAAACAGGTGGTGCTGAATACCATAAAGGTATATTTTTGCGGGTAGCAACATTAGAAACTGCGATCGCACACACTTCATGATCTCTATGTCCATATTTTTCAGGTTGTGGTGCGTGAGTAATAATCAGATCCGGTTGCCAACGTTTAAGAGCTTCTTCAGTAACTTTAATCACTGCTTGTGTGGAGAAATTGCACTCCTCAAGTGCATGAAACTCGTAAGTTGCACCGATGATTTTACCTGCTGCATCTGCTTCTTGATGACGTGTACCCTTAACAGGCGAACTAGAAAGACCGCCATCAGTCAAAATTAAGCAACGAACATTCCATCCTGCTTGAGACATCAGACTGAGAGTACCAGCAGCAGGTAGAACTTCATCATCAGCATGAGCATAGATTGTTAAGACAGTTCGCTGACCAAGGTTGTTTGAGTCTGAATAAGTGTTCATAGCTGTTTTCTTTCTAGACTGGATTTATAAGTCAGTAGTTATTCTCCTTATTGCCTCTGCCACTTCTGTTACTTTCCTTTTAAATCTCTTTTGGGGGCTGCCAAACAGATGCGCGGATGATCGCCCACAAAAGTAATAAATTATAGATAGCCCATGCACCATTGAGCAGGTGAACTTCAGGATTATTTAAATGACCAATTGCGAATTGATAAAGGCTCCATAACATTCCTAAGATGGTAAGGATGAAGACAACCAACTGTGGCCAAACAAGCCGGAGATAAATTCCAGATTGGCGTTGCTTAGGTGTTACTTGGAAATTGAGTTTTTGTCCTGTGAACACACTCCATACAGCTTGGATTAATAAGGGAAATAAAGCGATCGCATATTGTTCCGAGCGCCATACTTCTCTAGCTGGAATGCCCCAAGTAGCTGCAAGGAAAGTCAGACGGTTAATAATAAAAGCTGGGAAAAAGTGTACGGCAAAGTCAGGGCCGTAGGTTTTGACTGGAACAATGTCCGTAAAAAAATAAATAATTGGACAAGAAATAAAAACCAGAGTCGCAAAACCAGAGAAATAACTATACATCGTCTTGAAATATTGCAACCTTTGCCAAAAGGTTAGCCCTGGTTTTATCAATGGATTTTCTCTTACTAGCACTTGGATAGTTCCTTGTGCCCAGCGTAGCCGCTGTTTGAGAGTAGAACTTAGATCGTCTGGTGCTAAACCTTCTGCTAAAAGTTCATTGTGATAAATAGATTTCCAACCAGCACTATGCAGACGCATTGCTGTATTCATATCTTCCGTAATGCTATTACTGGATACCCCACCAACTAAATCAAATTCGTCTAAACGTTTTTCATCTTTGGCAAATTCATCAGCAAAATTTTGCAGTCCTACACTAACTAATGCTTCACGTCTAAGGATCGCATTTGTGCCCGTATAAAAGGCAGCATTCATACCATCTTTACCTTGTTGAAGCGGCCCATAAAATAAATTTGCTCGATGTCCAAAAGGATCGCCTGGAGGAATATTATAAAAATCCTGACGGGTCTGTACAAAAGCAATTTGATTCTGGTCGTATTTTCCTGTTGAAAGATTATAGGTGTAGAAATAAGGCAGAACTCGCTTGAGAAAATTTCGTTTGGGAATGTGGTCAGCATCTAGAGTAACAATAAAATTTCCTGAAGTTTCTCCAGAAAAAATTGCATAATTGATATTGCCTGCTTTGGCATGATGTGCTATACCAGGCGTCTTCGGACGAGCAATGTAACGAAAACGAGCAAGTTCAACTAGTTCTAGTTCTTTTTTGTGAATAGCTTCTTTTAAAGCTTTCCGTTCGGTAATTAGACGATCGCTAATACTTTGATGAGTCGGAGGTAGCCAAAGAATCAGCGATCGCAAACTTTGCACAAATTCAGCCGCAGGCTGGTTCACCACTAGTTCTGATGATGTTTGCAGCCATTGTTCCGCAGCTTGAGTATTAGGTGTGAGATTTTCCAGTTGCTTCAAACGCTCCAACAAGCCAGAATGTTCTGCATCAATCCGTTCCGCTTCTAGGTGTAATTGTGGTGACTGCAAATCTTCAATACACAATCTTTCTGTCATCGCTCGCATATCAGCCGAGTTACCATCATCCAGTACATAAACGCGTAACTTGACAGGCGGATAATCCATTGCTAGGGCGGCTTTGGCAGTTTCTTCAACAATTTCCGGCGGTTCATTGTAGCAGGTTACAAATACATCCACTGTTGGCCAGTCGGCTTTAGGTATGGGTGGGGTCATCTGGTCGAGAGACTTAATTTGTCTGACTAAAGGTCGCCACAACCCAATTACAAACATTACGCCGCCGAAATAGCTGTAAATCTCGGCTATCAGCAAAGGAATAGAGAGCCACAGTGCATCAAAATTGATCGAATGGGTAATGCGCCATTGCAAATACCAAATCCCAAAAATTAAATTGATTTCTGCCAGGTAGCGAAATAATAGTGTTCTTTTTTTGAGTAATGAGCGACTGTTACCAGAAAAGTTTGAGGAACGATCGCTAATAGAAACTGAAGTCATTTTAGTACCAGCAATTAATGTAAAAGGATAGCGTAATGGTGAAAAATGCTAAATTAGGAGTTAGAAGTTGTTAAAAATTTTCTTTATTTCTGCTGCCTCACCTGGCTCTTGGCTTCAAGCACCAGTGGATGTCTGCCTCTAGCTTGGTAAAGCAAACTTTCTAAAACGATCGCATTCGTATTAACGTCAACTGAAGCATTAACACCTAGTTGAGAATTTTCATATCGTCCTGAAAGATAGCCGTGATTTTTATCGGATAAATTTTGAACAAAGTCTCGCAGCCTTTTCGTATAAGGGTCATCTGGCATGAGCGCAAACCAAGAAAATGCTGCTTTTGTACTAACAAACCGCAATTGGGGATAAGCTTTTCCGCTGACGTTAACGGCTTGCCAAGATTGACCATTGGCATAGACGCTGTAATACAGAAAGTAAGGGGGACGATCCAACGAATCTTCATTTATAGCAGTTAAAATTCCAGTGCGCTTAAACCGTTGTTGTTGCACTTTGAACAGATTTTGCACTTGAGGCTTGACAGTATCATTCCAACCCATTTCTAAACCCCAAAGTAAATAAGGATCATTTGTTAGATAATTAGTAGCTCCAGAGTTTTTTAAATTCCGTTGATCGACTTGCAGAGTAATACCATCCACTTGAATCACCTTGACTGGTGGATTAGAGAGAGCATTAGTGGCTTGAATATTCCATAGCATTAAACTGTGAGCAGCATATTGCTCGTAGCCTAATCGCCCTTCCTGCACTTCCAGAAGTTGACCGACTCTAGGAATAGCACCGTTTAACCAACCATTTTTGACAAGTTTCGATAGATTCCAGCGAGCAACGATGTGATTTATGCGATCGCTATATTCTGGATAATGCGATCGCATAACATGCAATCCTAATAAAAATCGGGCCATATCTAGAACTGACCAACCACTTGTACCCTTGGGATCAGGGGTGTCATTGAGATGGCGCATTTCGGCAGTATGGGTACTATAAGCTTTGTTGGGTAAACCAGTTGGCGGTAGCGGCAGTTTTTCCAACGTCTGTAGCAATGTGTTCATCCGATTTTGGAAAACATCTTGCGGCAATAATCCTAATTGGTAAGCCGCATGAATTCCTAATAAGGCGCTACCCTGATCCCACCAAGTTGTCCACGGCAAGTTGTCTCCCGAATTTACTAAACCTGTTTGGGGATTCCAGTTACGCTCAAAATATTTCCAAGCTCGCTTGGCAGCAATTTGATCCGCTTCTTGGGTCAATCGTGGTAAAGAAGTTGTTGGTGAAGGAGTAACAGGTTTATCTGGTGTAGCTGTTGGTTTTAGTGGTATCAGTTTTGGTTTTAACGGTAGTGGCGTAACTGTGGGAACATTAGGTTCTGGAACGGTTTGTGGCAATGGTGTTTCGACATCAGGGCTAAAGTTATCAGGGGCAGCAATGATCATAGATGGGATAGGAGAGCATTGCCACGTCGCAGTACTCGGACAAAGCAGTGGTTGTTGATTTGTCGTTGCGTACAAAACTGATTGCAAAATCATACTTTTAATGACGCTTGTTGCCATTTATATCTTGTTTGCCAACTCAGCAGGAGATAAATAGCCGAAAGCCGGATTATTTACCGCGTCTTTATAACCAGCAGATTTGCCACTATTATTGTTAATTGCCCAATCACATTCCTTATCAATATTGAAATAAAGGATGGCTTTTACACCCATCCCAGGTAGCTGAGTGTAGGAGTCTCTTAACCATTGGTCTTTGGCAGTGTTGGGTAAACCATTTTGTGTATTACTCGTACTAGCTGTTTGAGCGATAAAAATCGGCTTACTGCCAGCCATAACTTTCATCCGCTTGATATATGGTTCAAAAACTTCTTTTGGGCTACTCCAGTGTTTCCAAGAAGAATTACTACAAAACCCCCAGTTGTAAGAACTAAAGGCAACAATATCTACCGACGTGTCCCCAGGATAGTAGTTTTCAAAGCGATGTTCATTGTTTTCACTCCAACCATTAGGTGCAAATACCCAACGTATTACTTGTGAAGATACACCAGCCTCTTTAAATATCTTTTGGATACGTTGATAAGCTAATTTGAAGTTCTGCGGGTCTTTGCTGTATGCTTCTCCAGGAATATTCATCTCTTGCAATGGTGCGATGAACGCCATACGACCCTCTCCTTTATTTGCCCAATCAGCATAGGCTTTTGCCACTTTTTGTAGAGAGCTATCTACGTCTCCCTTAGCAATCTGCGCTGCCGAACGAGTAGATTTGAGATTAATAAAAGCTGTATATCCGTTGTGCTTCAGTTGTTCTAGGGACACTGGGATGTTGTAAGCAGGATTTGAGTCCTCAATATCTAAGAACAATCCAGCAATAGTATGGCGCTTACCAACCCATTGATCGACTTGACGTAATTGGCTGTCAATTGTACTTTGATTTCCTAGATAATCTGCGGCATACAGTCCCAGTAGTACAGGAGTATTGGAAGGTATTTGGTTGCGAATTTGGTTTAATTTCCGGTTTTCGAGTTGCCTTGAGGCATCAGTAACCGCCATGAGATTTTTATTCGCAAAGATGCTTCCTAGTAAAGTTAGCATCATCAGCGCCAGTCGTACCTTGTCCATAGATTTGAACGAATAAACAGGGATTTTGAATCCAGATGTCTGTTGCTCGTGAAAGCTACTGCATCATGTACAAGTATTCCCAAATACAACTGATTAATAACAAACACAACTTGGTAATTACATAAAGTCAGCGTGAAAGCCCACCCCTTCAGGGATGAGCTGAAAGTATAGCCATAGTCACATAGGTTAGGACAGTGTTAATTATTCAAAGCCCTAAATTGACTGGGTTTTTACTCAGCACTCAAACTTAGCACTTGCTATAAATTGCGTTTCAACTTATTCTGTGACTTTTGTACCAGTTACTAGTACAACACGGCGTAAATAAACATACCATTCAACATGACGCGAAAGCCGAGAATACATTACTTTTGACTTTTGACTTTTGACTTTTGACTTCCGCGCAGCGATACTAGTGGAGCTTTTTCACTATCTGAAACCCAGTAACTTCCAGAACTATCAGAAATTAACTTGGTTTGTTGTTTAGCAATGTTGGGTAAACCTCGCCCAGAATTTTCTTTACTAACTTCTTGCCACCAAGGAGATTTCATGTTATTGGTGGGACGAATTAAAGGTTGTTGATTCATCACCTTGTATAGCAAGGATTGTAAAATCATACTGTTGGTGCTATTGGTAAAACCAACTGCTGTTTTACCCGTAGTTTCATAAAAGCCCTCATAAAATCCGGCTAATGGATTGTATAAGTCAGTCGTTCCTTGTAGTAACTCTTGACTATACTTATTTTCTGGAAGCAGAGCATGATAGGCAAAAGCAACTGCTGTACTCACTAATCGTCCCTTTGGTACAATTTGCCCATTATCTGCTAAAGCTACCCAAGGCTCACCTTTTCCAGTAATTGTACTGTGGACAGTGTAAGGTTTACGATCAATCAAGGTGGTGGCTGAAGCTGTAAGAGTGCCAGTGTGACGGTAACGTTCAGCTTGTGCTTGAAAAATTGGTTCAAAGAGCGATCGCATTTGTGGATCTAATCCAAACTCCAATGCATAGAGTACAAAAGGATTGCTAACTGTGTATTTGTTAACTTTGGAATTAGTATCTGTGCGATGGCGTTGAATTGGGACTTTCAATCCCTCCACTGAGGTAGTTTGATATTCACCCCCAACCGCAGAATGATCGAGATTAAACCCCCATAATTGAAAAGCACGAGCAGCATATTCCTCATAACCCAAGCGAGTTTCGGGGTTAACGCGGGTGAGATATCGCCCATCTTGCTCTTTAGTAACGGTGGCACTAGAAAGAATACCTTCGCGCACTACACGCAAGTATGACCAATCCAGCACAATTTTATCTACGGCAGCCGTATATTCAGGATGACAGCTTTTTAAGTTGTACAGCGCCGCCAGCATTCTACCCAAATCTAAAGCTGACCAACCGTTTCCTTCTGCAACTGGATTTCCACCATAATCGACTGGTTGGAGAGTTCTAGTATCATAACCCCGACTTGGCAATTCCCCCCCAAATAACGGTAACTTTGTCAAAGCTCCTAAGAGATGACGGGTGCGCTGGTCAAATTCTTTGGAGGTAATTGTATCAAGCGATCGCGCTGCGTGGAGTGCAGCAAGATAATCTCCTAATCCCCAGAGGGTTGCACCTTTGAAATCACTGCGATCGTCTATCAGTCCACTCTTGGAGTGATAATTTGCTTGAAAGTATCGCCAAGCCGCCTCTGCATAGCGCCGTTCAACAGGCGTCAGTGGTCGATCTAGTTTCAAATTAGATGATGGCTGGGGACTATCCACTGCTGGAATAGGTGCAACAGTTACTTCTGTAGGTTTAGAAGTATCCGCAGGGGTTGCGATCGCAGTCGTAACAGTAGAATTCGCTTGATTTGCGGGTGTTGCTGGAGAAGCATTTTCACTCGGCTTGTCAGTAGAATTCGGTTGATTTGCAGGTGTTGCTGGAGAAGCATTTTCACTCGGCTTGCCAGTAGACACACTTGCAGAAGTGGAAGCAATTAACGGGTGATTTCCCCTAGCTTTGTAGTATAAAATCTCTAAAATTAACCCATTAGTATTACCCGTCAAAGCTTTGTTAGGTTGTTTTGATTCTTCATAGATTCCAGCATAGTAACCACTATCATCAGGACTGTGGAGATCCTTGACTGCATCAAAAACTTTTTGGGCATAAGCATTGTCGGGAAACAGATAGTGCCAGCCAAAAGCAGCTTTTGTACTGATGCTGCGAAACTGTGGATAAGGTTGATTGGCATCGGTAATAGTTGCCCAATTTGCACCGTTGGCGTAGACGGTGTTATAGAGAAAATAAGGTGCTTGGTCGATATTATCTTCTGTTACCGCAGTTAACTGACCTGTGGTATCAAAACGCCGTTTTTGCACATCTAAAACCCTGGCAGCAAAATCAGCTAATTCTCCTTGTAAGCCAAATTCAATTCCATCAAGGATGTAAGACTCACTCACAACGTAATTATTAGCGTTGGTACTTTGAAAGTCACGACTATCAACAGGAATTTGCACACCATTAATTTCAACTAGCTTAAACGGTTCTAAAGCAATAGCTTTAGGTGCTGAAAAACCCCAAAGTTGATAACCTCTAGCGCCGTATTCTTCGTAGCCGAGTCGTCCTTCTTGCACTAGTAAGGTTTTCTTGTCAGGGAGAACAGTAGCGCCAAAAAGTTGTCCATCTTTGAGCGATCGCGCCACCTGCCATTTTGCGACAATTCCTTTGAGCCACTCATTATATTGAGGATGACAGGTACGGATGACATCAAACGCAGCCAGTATTCGCCCAATATCCAAAGCAGACCAACCAATACCTTGTTCTAGTGGATTGTTGCCATAATCAACCATCTTTGCCGTAGCTGCGTTATAGACTTTATTGGGCAAAGCATCTTCAAATAACTTCAAGCTGTTGAGAGTCGTCAAAAACTTATTGAGGCGGGAATCAAAATCTGCTTGATCGGTAAGATTCAACCATCGTGCAGCATTCAATGCCATCAGGTAGTTACCCATATCCCAGAGTGTACCTGAAGGATAACCCCCAGTAGAATTGGTAAATCCCGTTGCTGGCTGATAATTTTTGACAAAATACTGCCAAGCCGCACGAGCATAAGTTTGTTCTTCAGATGTGAGTGGGGTTGTAATATTGCTACAGCTATTGGAATTTTGAGATAAGACTGGTGTTGGGATGTAAAACAATAATTGCAGAAATGTTCCAATTAGGAACAATGCAATCCATCTCAACAGCTTTTGTTGAGGGAGTTTGTATATCATAATTTCAAGAAGGAGGTAAGAGCGTCATAGCCCGTCTGTACAGTTATAATTCATAAATTGAGCTTTATCAGGTCTATTCTTTTTGTAATATCGTTATCGATTCAGTCGAGTAGCGTCAGAGAACAACATCAAATCGCTTAATCATGATAGATTTTTTATTAGTCAAGCCGACTACGAACACCTCAACCATCACGGCTCAGAATATAGGTTTTCTCAGTACTGTACGAATAATGTTTCAGGTAAATTACATTCTGAACCTGTTTCATCAACTTATTTGAGCGTTTTTCCGTAGTTTGATATCCAGATAAAGTCTGTATAGTGTCTTAATACGGGATGATATTCGGAAAAATTCTGGATATCAGGGTGAATTATACGGAAATTTTTTATATTGTTTACTTATACGGGGTCTGTATACGGAAAAAGTTTATATTTTGCCCAAAAAGAGATGTTATGAAGAAAGTTTCTATATATTTATGACAAATTGGGTAAATACGCAGATAAATTCTGGTATATAGTTGATAACTATAGTAAAACTATATATTATTTTAATTATGAATTATACATTCCAGTTACTGTAATAGTCAGCAATTATGTATGCAGAAGGCATTAGTATAATAACTAGTTAGACTGCTTCAATTCTTGGCAGAGGTAATTGTTTCAAAGTTATCTAACAATTGGGTATTAAGTAGTTTATATTTAGCTTTACGACCGACAAAAGCTTTGCTATTCAAACAGGTTAAGTAGACTGCTGATCGTAATATATGCAATAGTTAAAACATTACTTTGTCAAGCTAACAATAAACATAATCATTCTTTAATATTTCCTATGAAAACTTTATATATTGCAGCAGATGGTGACGATGTAGGTCGAAAAATTGAGTTTTTTATTGTTATGGAGCAAATGGATCCGTTATCAGATTTTTTCAATGATTTTCAAGCAGCTATGATTTGGTTTACAGAGAAGTTATTAAAGGAGTTTAATGCAAAAATAATATTTAGCGGGGGAGATAGTTTACTAGCAAGCCTCATAGTAAGTGAACTTTTAATTGATGAGCTAGAAAAGTTAAGAATTGAGTTCTCTAATCTATCACATACAACAATATCATTTGGTATCGGCGACAGCCCGCGTCAAGCATATTTTGCGCTTAAATTAGCTAAAGCTAGTGGAAAAAATCGGATTGAAATCTTTCAGGAGTGTGCTAGGTGACAAAAGAATTACTCCTTTTCATCCAAAGTGATAATCCAGGACTCTATGTCAATATTATAACTCATTGTATTCAAGTTGAAGGCGTTCGTAACATACATTTTGCAGTCAACTCAGGGGCAGTAGGAAAGCTTTCAGAAGCAAGAGATAAGATCAAAAAAATTAAAAACAAATTTGAAGAACTTTCCATTAATTATCCTAACATATATAAGCTTGGCTACGAAACAATGCCTTCCTCTAGTCAATTAGAAGAACGAATCATAAGAGTTTTATTTACAAATCCAGAATTTTCAACTAAAGATTTGAACAAAAAATTTCACGATATGGATGAACTTATTGTGGATATTTCTGGCTGTAACAAAAAAGTTTCTAGTGATGTTATCTCGTCTTATATCTTGAATGGGATTAGGCATATTTGCTGCTTTGAGCTTGATGATAGAGTCTATTCACAAGAATGGAAAACGCAAGGTCTAAGCAGAGATTATCATGATATATGTAGGGATATTGTTTGCTATGAATACATTGACTTTTCTAAATCAGGAACAACTATAAAAAGCTTTAATACTATGCGTTCTCAAGGGAGGCTTATAAAGCTTCTTTTGGTAATTTCTATTGTTCTTGGAGTGATGGTTTTTGTATTAATTCAGCAGCAACAAAACGTCCTTGCTCAATATGCAGCGATCGCACTCGCATTGGTAACAGGACTAGGGCTTATCAACGATATTTTTGGGGTTGCAGATCGTCTAAAATAAAGCATAAAGCCGTGCAGTAACTTGGCTGTAACAGCTTGCGACAAGGTTTGGAAAATACTGTGGGGATTTGCAAAACCAGGATCGACTTCTTCAACAACAGTATCAAGTTTGGTAAAAATATCAACTGCGGCTTTAACTAAGACAGCTATTTCTAGCTCGACATCGGCGTAGCCAAAGTTGGGACTGTAAGCAATCCGCAGTTCCACAACACCTTTATCTAAATCAAACTGTAGTCCTGTTTGTCATCGGATAAAGCTGGCTATTGTAAGCATTAATCCGCTTTAGGGCAGCTTTGGTTGCTTCTATTGGTGACAATTAGCGATCGCGATCTAACGACAAAAGCTTAGAAGCCGAGAAATCAGCAATCTCTGACATATTCAGGATTTATTGAAGGAGGTAGAATTAGCTTATCCATTCTTCGGTAAGCACCATCGATAAGTTGCTAATCCTGTAGAAAATCAAGATAGCGAAAATGGAAGCTGGAGCGATCGCAGCTAATATATTCAAAAATATTTTTTAAACTAAACGGTTTAGTATAAAATAGTTATTAATAAATTTTTGATTTAATAATGACTAATAATTTCTTGAGAAGTTACGATAAAATCACAATCGAATTTTAGTTGAGACATTTCCTTATCAGGCAAGTAAAAGCATCAAACAGCAATGCCTCTTCCGTGGAATTTTAGGAATTCATAGTAAATCTCACTTAGTAAATCCCATGCCAAATCGTCATTATCCTCCCGCCTACTTACGCTATCTCAAAGCCAGGTTATGGAATCTAGGGCGACCTGGTTTTTGGGGAACTGCGATTTTTTTATCTGTAGTTGGGCTAGCAACCTGGGAATACTGGTCAAACCCAGATATTTTCGTTTATAAGCAAAAAAAACCTGTCGTTATAGAAAAATCTGCTGATTCCTCCCTGTCAGAAGAAAACAAAGCTATTGCAGCAGATATTGATAACCTGCCAGTTTTATTTAATGACTTTGACCAAGCAACTCCCTCATCAACAGCAAATGGGTCTGAGCAAAAGACTGAGGCGAACAAGAGCAAAGACTCATTAGATGATGTAAGTAACAAACAAAAGTCTGCTAATAATACCAAATTAGATCCTAGTTTAGACATTAACGGCGACACCTCCCCAGCCTTTAAAAATCCTTTTGTTGTCCAAACAGACAATTTATTGCGTACTGGAACGGTTAATAGTAGTAACCAGTTTCTAGGTCTTAAAACCTTTAATGCAGCGTCTGAACCAATAGGAGGAAACCAAACATCCTCTAGCCTGGGTATTGGATTGCCTAATCAAACCAACAATAATCAAAATTCTCTTTCTATCAGCCCTCTGCAAACAGGGCTTAACCAATCGACAAACCAGAAATTGTCTAGTTTCAATGGTACTACTGGAACTCAGACAAATGCTTCGGGTCAAGTCTCCGCTCCAGGAACAACACTAACGCCACCCATCAATAGCTTAACCAGTCAGAATTCTCTACCAAGTACTGGGTTAACTACTGGGACAGGCAACGCGTCAACGGATACGAACTTACCACAAAATTCCTACAATAATTTAAATAATGGTCAAGTAGTGCCTAATAATGGGTTAACTACGGGTACGAATTTACCGCAAAATGCCTACAACAATTTAAATAACGGTCAAGTAGTTCCTAATAATGGGTTAACTACAGGTACGAACTTACCGCAAAATGCCTACAACAATTTAAATAATGGTCAAGTAGTGCCTAATGTAGTACCAAGTAATATTGTACCTTACTCTAGCCAAAGTCAAAGTGTTGTCACACCCACAAACCCTGTAGGGTATGGGAATTATGGCTTGCAGCAACCAATGCAACCACCACAATCTAATTATGGAAATTATGGCTTGCAGCAACCAACCCAACCATCACAATCTAATTATGGGAATTATGGCTTGCAGCAGCCGACCCAACTACCACAAACTAATTATGGGAATAATGTCTTGCAGCAACCAACGCAATCTAATTCCTTATATCTTCTTCGTCAACTTCGAGACAAGTATAGAAATCCAGGTCAAAACTAATTTTGAGTACGTTGGCTTGATAAAATCTAGTTAAGGTGATTGTGGGCTATTTGGAATTATCGGAACTTCTGGTGTTTCGGGTTGTTGCTGTTGTCGTTGCAAATATTTACTCAATACATAAGCCATATCCCCACGAGTTACGGGTTTTAATGGAGAAATATTGCCTTGAGCATCTGTATTCAGAAATCCCTCACTAGCTACTGTAGCGATCGCTTTTCTAGCCCAAGTTGGGATAGATTTTTCATCTGGATGTGAAGCCAGAATCTCATTTACAGCGCTATCGGGAAATTGAAATACACCATAAGCCTGGGCGAAAATAGCCAGAGCTTCTGCCCTTGTCACCTTTTGGTTAGGGAAGAATTCATTGCCCCGATAGCCTTTCATAATGTCAGTTTTTAAGACTGTTTGTATATCATTAAATGCCCAATAAGAACGAGGAACATCTGGAATAGTTAAATTTTCTTTGGTAACAGCTTCTCTTTTATCTAGGCGAAATGCTTTTACCATAATCGAGGCTAATTCTGCCCGACTCACTAACCTTTCGGGATAAAATTTGCCATCGGGAAAGTTTGTCATCCATTTGACAGCAGTTACCTGTTGAATGGAATCAGCTGGGATTCCAGAAGTAGATTCTGGTACTTGAGCAATTGCTGGCAAGCTTTGTAGTAGTGCCATTAAAGATAGAGAAATTGAAAGCTGACGCATCATGATAAGCACTTTTAACTGCTAAGGTGAATTTAAAAAACTACGTTACTGGTTAACGTAAAATTTGGTGTTCCTAATAACCTGTAACTCAGCTAGTGACGAATTTAGGCTGGGCAATGTTGCTTTAGCTACGTAGGGTGTGGCTATAAATTTTAAAAATTAGGACTGTGTTCAGTATCCCAGCACTTCCCATGATTCCAGATTCTACCAGTGTGTTCGCATTCTGATTTATCGTCAATCCAAGGAATTGAAGTAGGGTAATAGGAGCTAGATGTGGGAGTAAGTGAAGACAATGCAAAAGAAAATATAGTGTAGCTACAAGTAGATAGAATGATTAGAAATCCTATGAGGAACAAGATATTGGCAGGAGTCCAAAAAGGATATAAACCTTTTTCAGAGCGTAAACGCACTTGAGAGCGACGCTCTGAACCTGCTAACAACACCAGATAAAACCTTAATCCGGGAATTGGTACTGAAACTCTTATGTCTAAAGAATGACGTGTCCTAGCACGAGAGGCCAAACCCTTTTTTATCGATTCTAATTGCTCTACCGTGAAGCTATTTGCTATTTCCGGGTCAATCTCAGCGAAAAGTTGCTTAAAAGTAGGAACGATGTACTGGGGATTGTTCATTAAATTCGTATATTAATATACATTACTTCTACATCAGTCATCTCCTTTATTCCGGACACTAAGATATTTTTTATTTTGGAAGTCCCTAATCAAGGAAGTAGAAATTAGCAAAAACTTGTTTTTTCCCTTTGATGTTTTGGCGTTATCTGCCCACTACTATGGACTATAGTCAGTTTTTCAGGAGTTTTGGGAATGACAACAGCAGCAGATCCCGCAAAGTTGATGAAGCAAGAAGTTGGCAAAGCCGCCGCCGCCCTAGTCAATTCGGGTTCCATTGTCGGGTTGGGTACGGGGTCAACTACAGCATATACGATTCAGTTTTTGGGCGATCGCCTCAAGTCTGGTGAACTCAAAGATATCATTGGTATACCTACCTCATTTCAGTCAGAAGTGCTGGCAAAGCAGTATGGTGTCCCTCTCGCCACCTTGGATGCTATTGATCGCATCGATATTGCCATTGATGGGGCTGATGAAGTCGATCCGCAGAAGAATTTGATTAAAGGCGGTGGTGCAGCACATACCCGCGAAAAAGTTGTAGACTACCTAGCAGAACAGTTCATCGTCGTGGTAGACAGTGGCAAATTAGTAGACCGCTTAGGTTCTAGTTTTGCTGTACCCGTGGAAGTGATTCCAATGGCAATTACTCCTGTAACTAATGCCATCAAAAAACTCAGTGGTAAACCAGAACTCCGCATGGGTGTAAAAAAAGCTGGTCCAGTAATCACAGACCAAGGGAACTTTGTCTTAGATGTCAGATTTGACTCTATTGAAGATCCAGCCGGACTAGAAAAAACATTGAATAACATTCCCGGCGTTCTGGAAAATGGTATCTTCGTTAACTGTGTCGATTTAGTTTTGATTGGTGAAGTTAAAGATGGTCAGCCATTAGTGCGGCAACTGTAAAAATTTTAGATTTTGGATTTTAGATGTTTCTAAAATCCAAAATTTAGCAATAGATATCTCCAGAAATTAATTATGCGCTATTCAAAATCCTTATAGAGACTTAGTTAGCAGTGCTATAGCTATTATTTCACTCCAAGCTAGAACTGAGTACTAGACGATAACGTTAGTACCGACTACCAGATTTGTAGCCGTGAAATTATTCAAAGTCGCCAAGGTCTGATTGTAGTAATCATTAACTTGTGTAGAAGTACCCGATTGCACAAACGTTAGGTAGCCATCACCAATGGGATTACTGCCACTGTAGCCGTCACCTTTAAGCACATCAGTAAGGACTAACTTATCCTCGCTCTGATTAAAGTCAGTAATCGTATGATTAGTGCTAGAGACTTGGTAGATGAACTGGTCACTACCGCTACCGCCACTCAGGGTATCCTTATAATCACCAGCAAATAGAATATCATTACCAGCACCGCCACTGAGGTTATTGCTACCTTGACCGCCAATTAGTATGTCATCACCAGCACCACCAATGAGAGTGTCGTTACCTGTACCACCGCGTAGCAGGTCGTTGCCACTCTTGCCATTGATGTAGTCATCACCCTCTTGACCATTTATAACATCATCTGAGTTTTCAAAGCCATTGACATTGTTATTTAGGTCATTGAGAAAGGTGACTGTGTTTTTGTTGAAGATGGTGTTTTGAGTAGAGTTGGCATTGAAGACATCAAAGCTGTCACGAATGCTGCTTTGCCCATCAAACAAGATATTGCCTAGCGTTGATAGGTTGTCTAAGTTCTCCAGAGGAAAGTTTTGCAGGATAACTTTGTCATCAGCTACGCCTTCAAAAGTGATTTCCAGATTGCTGGCATTCTGGGTGAGTAACAGATTTCGGGCTGTCAATCCAGCACCTTGGAATTTCAGGGTATCCAATTGACTAGCGATGGCTGCCGAGGGATTTGAGCCTTTACCTAACCCACCAAAATCGGTGATTGTATCAACACCGTCACCTAAGTTGTAAACAAATCTATCCTTGCCACCGCCACCAGTTAGGATATCGTTGCCTTGATTACCTGTGATGGTATCATTTCCAGCTTGAGCATTAATTATATCACTGTAGTTTTTGCCCACTAGATTATCAGCGCCATTGGTTCCATTCAGCCCATTGAACTCTAAGGCACCAATATCAACTTTACCCTCAGATATTCTGTCAAATCCAGCGCCACGTTGGTCAGTGGTGATTCCTGCTGGAATTAAAGCATTCTTGCCTGCGTTAATTGCAGGACTATTCTCAAGTAAGGCGTGAGTTAAGGTTGCACCGCCGTTATTTTGCAGCGGACTGAGTTTGGGATCAATGGGGTTGGCGCTGGTGCCGACGAGGGTGCTGGTAGTAAAGCCAGTACTACCAGTGCTATTGCCAATCAAGTTACTGCCGAGGTCGGTGAAGTTGCCGAAAACGTCGCCCTGTAAGCCGAAGTTGCCTGCAATGATAGTGTTGCCAACAATGACAGTGCCATCAGAGTCATTGAAAACGCTTCTACCTTCGCCACCATAAGCATCAGAAAAGCCATTACCATCAAAATTCTGATATGATTGGATGTAATTCTTAGTAATAGTGCTGTTGGTGAGGGTAAGGGTGCCTTTGTTAGAGATGGCGTTGCCCTCTTTGAACGCTTTATTGCTAGAGACAGTACTGTTGGTAAGATTGAAGGTGCCTTGGTTAAAAATGCCGCCGCCGTAGGTTGCACTACTGTTAGAGACCGTGCTTCCTGTTATGCTGAGGTTGCCTGTGTTAAAGATGCCACCACCGTAGCTATCTACTAAATAACTGCCAGGTCCTCCTCGTTCATAATCTAATACGCTGGGCAGGTAATTACCAGAGACTGTGCTTCTTGTTAGGCTGAGACTGCCTTTGTTGAAGATGCCGCCACCATAGTAGCCACTTGAGGAATTACTAGAGACAGTGCTTCCAGTTAGGCTAAGATTGCCAGTGTTAAATATGCCGCCTCCTAGTGATAACCCAATATTATCAGAGACAGTAGTGTTAGTCAGGCTAAGGCTACCTCTGCTAAAGATACCGCCTACCGACCCCTTATTATCAGATACAGTGCTGTTGGTCAAGCTGAGGCTGGCATTGCTATTGAGCAGAATACTACCAAAGGCATCACTAGCATTAGCAATTTTCAAGTCATTAATGCTGGTATCTGTTCCTGTACCTGATATCTCGAACACGCCAGAGGCATTATTCCCGCTGATGGTGAGGTTAGATACCCCAGTTCCCAAAATAGTTAGATCATCGGTAATCGTCAATTTCCCAGAGGTGAGGGTGATGATATCTGGGGTGGCATCGGTGAACACGTCCGCAAATGTAATGGTATCTGCCCCAGCATTAGCATTGGCATTGAGAATAGCCTGCCGCAACGATCCTGCTCCTGAATCGTTAGTATTAGTCACTACTGTGTCAGTATTAACAGGTGGTGGGCTAGTGGACTGGACTTCATAAGCACCAATATCCACTCTATCGCCGGATATTCGGTTAAATCCAGCGCCCCTTTGGTCAGTAGTAATACTACCAGGAACTAGAGAATTATTGCCTGCGTTAATAGCGGGACTATCAGCAAGTAAAGCATCAGTAAAGGTTGTACCACCGTTATTTTGTAGAGGGCTGAGTTTGGGGTTGATGGGGCTGGTGCTAGTTCCTACTAAGGTACTGGTAGTGAAACTAGTACTACCAGTGTTATTACCAATCAGATTATTGCCTGAGTCGTTGAAGCTTCCAGCCACGTCGGGGTAGATATTTGCGGAGGTGGACTTATCGAAGTTGCCTGCTATGATAGTGTTGCCAACAGTGATAGCTCCACCATCGTTAAAAACACCACCACCGTCTCCAGTCCCATCGCCGTTTGAGTCAGCTGTATTATTGGTAATCGTGGTGTTGATAAGAGAGAGGGTGTCGTTATTATAGATGCCGCCGCCGTCAGAGGTAGCCTTATTACCAGATACAGTACTGTTAATCAAGATTGCTGAACTTGAGGCATCAAAATATATATCAGAGAGGTGTAAGTTAGAAATGCCCCCTCCTCTATTGCCAGAGACACTGCTATTGGTAAGCCTAAGAAAGCTGCCTACGTTAGAGATGCCTTCTGCTGTATTGTTAGAGATGCTGCTATTGGTGAGGCTAAGGGAACCAGAAGAAGTTAAATTATAACCGCCACTAGCCTCATTAGATATGCCGCTTTGCGTATTGCTAGAGACACTGCTATTAGTTAGACTGACTGTACCACCAAAGTTGGAAATACCGTTATATGTATTGCCAGAGACACTGGTTCCCGTTAGGTTGAGGAAGGCAATGTCAAGATTATTAGTGATCCCGTTTCCTGTATTGCCAGAGACACTACTTCCCGTTAGGTTGAGGATGCCAGAGTTATAGATGCCCTCTCCCGTATTGCGGGAGACAGTGCTGTTAGTGAGCCTGAGAATGGTATTGTTATCGACTAAAACACCGCTGCCATTGTAATAATTGGGATTGATATTACCATTAGCAACGGTCAGACCATCAATGACGACATCTGTTCCTATGCCCGATGTCTCAAACACTCTGGAGGCATTATTGCCACTCACAGTCAGCTGAGATGCCCCAGTCCCCAAGATAGTCAGATCATCGGTAATCGTTAGTTGTCCAGAGGTAAGGGTGATAACATCTGGGGTAGTATCAGTGAATACACCCCCAAAGGTAATAGTATCATTCCCAGGAGTAGCATTTGCTAAGTTAATTGCCTCCCGGAGTGTGGTGATGCCGTTGTTGGCATTCCCATCATCCGTATCTCCGATATTATTCACCGTAAAAGTTGCTAGTACTCCTGGGTAAGCTTCTCGCGTTATTTGTGCAAACGCAAGATTTACTTCCATATCAGCAGTGCGAACTTCTAACTCCCAGTTACCGCCTAATGCTGCATTGCCAATCCGTTGACGAGAAGCGGCAATATTCGCTCCTGTGAGTTGGTGCAGTTTTTCTACAAATTCTGCCCCTGCATCACCCAAAGCCACATTGCAACCATAGATGAGTAAGTTACTGGGGTTATCGCTTTTGCCACAGGTTGAAAATATCTTCTGCCATTGTTGGAGTTGCTGGCTGTATTCATTGAGGGTATCAAGTCCTAAATGTGTGTTGCCCAATTGCAAGTAACCTGGGGCACCGTGGCACACAATATGAATATCAGTCAAAATTGAGCGATGTCTAACGACCAGTCGTTGCGCGTCTACCCAACTTGCCAGAATTTTTGTAATTTGTTCAATACCGTTCTGTGTCGAGTCAAGTACGAACACTTGGCTATTGGGAAGCATACCATTGACTAAATCGCCATAGTCTTCAACCGCCATATCGATGAAGACTAGACTATGGGTATATGAGGTAAAAGTTGCGTGATTTTCTGGGAAGTTTGAGGTATGTAGCGTTGCCATTTTGTTACTTTCAGCTAAGGTAATGAGGGAAACTCAAACCGACTTAAGCCTTGTAATTACGGGGTTTTCACACAACTACCGAGAGCTAAAAAAACTGTATGTTTACTAATTATTTTCCCTTTCGTTGCTATCATCTAGCAATCTAGCACTTTTGTAAAGCAGTAAAAGTATGTAATTTTACTAGGTTATCCAACTCACATCTAGCTTGGTTATCAAAAATCAGTTTTTATACTGGTTTATCCTAAAAACCTAGATTTTTTGCCCACAAAAGCGGTTTCTCAAGTTTTTTTAAGGTCGTGCCAGATATTCAATTGATGAATTTGGGTTTTAAATAGCTTTTCTAAAAATGACTTTTATAAAATCTAAAAAATAGCCTTAGCCCGTCTTCCGCTTTAAGCTTGCCGCACTCCCGCGCTATCATCTGAGAAAGATAAAACTGTTGCGATCGCAGGGAGGTCTTTCTCACTTCAGAAATTTCAACAACTAAATCATCCCGTAAAATAGACAGGCAAGAACCCTGCCCGATAAAAATATGGGAAAATTTTGGGGAAATCCCTCAAAACTCAGGACTCGCTACTTATCTGCTCGCTCAGGATTCAGGACTCTTTATGTTAGCAGGCACAATTTTGCAGGATGGAAAATATACCCTAATTCAAGAAATAGGGCGGGGCGGCTTTGGCATTACCTTTAAAGCTAGGCATCACTACTTAGGTCAAGAGGTGGTGATGAAAACCATCAATGAACGGTTGCGACAACATCCTGATTTTGCCAAATTCGAGCGCCAATTTCAAGATGAAGCTAGACGATTAGCTACGTGTATTCACCCAAATATAGTCCGAGTTAGTGACTTTTTTGTAGAAGCTGGACTGCCTTATATGGTGATGGAATACATTCCTGGCGAAACCTTGGGAGACGCATTTGTTTTACCGGGGATAACTTTGCCTGAAGCTACAGCAATTCATTACATCCGGCAAATTGGGGCAGCGTTGCAGGTTGTACACAACAACGGTTTGTTACACCGTGATGTCAAACCAGATAATATCATCCTTCGCCAAGGAACACAGGAAGTTGTACTAATTGATTTTGGTATTGCCAGGGAATTTAATGGCGGTGTCAGGCAGACCCACACAGGTCTGGTTTCTGAGGGTTATTCTCCCATTGAGCAGTATATGACGCAAGCGGCGCGCACACCCGCCACAGATGTTTATGGTTTAGCAGCAACCTTGTATGCACTGCTGACAGCCCAAGTTCCCATGCCAGCATTATTGCGCGATCGCGAACAAATGCCTTCACCTCGCGAATTACAACCACACTTGAGTGCTGCTGTCAACCAGGCGGTAATGCGCGGTATGGCAGTAGAGTCTCGTTTTCGGCCAGCGACAGTTGCTGAGTGGCTGCAATTACTACCTGGAAATGAAGTGAATCGGACATCGCAAGTCTTACCCACTTATGCAGTGCCAACTATCAATTTATCTGCCCAACAGGCAGCAACTTTAATTGGAAAAACTGCCCAAAATCGTATTTATAGACCATCTGTGTTGGCGCAACCCAACCCAGGCATCGCGAAAGAAACCGTACTGGCAATAAAGCTGGGGTCATCTCAGATATTTATTGGTATAGGTGTAGCCCTAATTGCTGCTATAGCAGGTTTTGGGATTACGAGTATATTACCCAAATCTCAGCAGCAACCGACTGCAAAGCCGCTTTTTCAACAGCCAACTCAAGAACCAGCAGCGAAAGCACCTAATTTTGATAGTACATCTTCACCTAGAGGTGAAAAGACTAACACTACCTCAAGATCCGAAACAGCACCTGCCTCTAATTCCAAACAGCGTCGGCGCAATCGTCGTTCTTCCCAACAAGAATCTCCTAGCAACCCTACAAGAGAATCGCAACGCGATAATTCCGAAAAATCCACACCTTCACCTAGCGTTTTACCCACACCCTCCTTAGTGGAGAAACTACGGGCAATCCGCTCATCTCGAAAAGCTTCCCCCGCACCATTGCCATTTCCACAAAAGAACTTACCCGCTTCTAGTCAAAATCCTGCCTCCCCTCAATCCGTAAGTCCATCAAAACCTGTACTTATACCACCAGCACCACCAACAGAATCCAAACAATCAGATCCTTCTGCTGTAGTAGTACCAACACTAGAAAAGCAAAATTCACCGACTAATAGTCAACCCCAGAATATTCAGAAGTTCGAGGAAAAGCCACAAGATGACAATAACTAATCAATTCTAGATTTTCAATTTGGGATTTTAATGAAGCAGCGTAGTCAGTCCAGCACAGCGCTCACTCCTATTAACTAATTACAAATTACGTAGCTTGCTTCTCGCCTTTGGCGAGTATTAGTAGTTATTTTAGGAAGGATTAAGCCTATTTTGTACAACAATTTCTCCCTTCTTATTAATCTTCACCGGATTCTTGGGAAAAGCTTGATTGTTCAAATAACGCATAAGTCTCACAGTTTGAAAACTCTGATCAATATGAGGAATTCCTTGCCGATCTATCCGAACAGGAATAATTTTACTTGATACCAAATCTCCTGCTGAGTTGAGTTTGACTTCTAAAATCATTGAGTCACCTGTTTGGGCATTTGTAGATAAAGTCCGATATCCCAAAAAGTTTCCTAAAGAATAGGCAATGATTTTTCCCTTATAAATTTCCATCGCTCTGGGAACGTGAGGGCCATGTCCTAGTACTAAGTCTGCTCCTGCATCAATCATGTTTCGAGCAAAGGCGATCGAATTGCCTCGGTTTTCTCCATAAAAATACTCTGTTTGATTCTTAACGTGTAGTGCCCCCGTTCCTTCCGCTCCAGCGTGCATTGATACTACTACAATGTTGGCTTTATTTTTGGCTTCTGCTACGAGTGCTTGAGCTACTCCTAAATTATGGATGGAATTATACATTTCATAAGGAGAAAACCCGACCATTGCCACGGGAATATTGTTAGCTTCCAAATAAAGAATTTGATTTTTATGACCTAATGTTGCAATGCCCACTGCCTGAAGATTTTTCATTGTATCTTTGAACCCTACTGGCCCAAAGTCCATTGCATGGTTATTTGCCATATTGAACACATTAAAACCAGTTTCAGCAAAAAGCTGGGCATATGCAGGTGGAGAGCGAAAGGCAAAGACTTGTCCTCGACTAATATCTTTGGCAGTATAGGGATAATTAGTTAGACTACTTTCAAAATTACCAAACAAGATATCAGCTCCTTGCAAGTGAGTTCTCACTGATTTTGGTAATAATTGATCTCGAAAGCGGGGTAATCTATAGTTAGGGAAATTAGTGCCGGGAATAATATCTCCAACGGCTTTGATGGTAATAGTATCTGGAAAGGTTTGTTGTTCTGTTGTTGATGACGTAAGTGTAGGAATAGCTAATGAAAATTGCACAGGCTTAGTAGGTGTAGTAGCAGCGTTTAATCGCTGTGATTGTCCAAGCCGGATAATAACTCCTATACTAATACCTAGATATAAACAAATGCTGATAAGACTAAATGAGAATACTCTCCCCAAGCTGCGATCTACCATCGTTCAGTCCTCACACGATGGCATTAGTTTATCCCAAAAATCTGTGTTGGCGGTGTATATTTTAGTGTTTTTTAGTAACTATTGGACCACTTAAATATTAAGCGAGAATCCTATCTCACTTGCAATAAACAGACAAGTTGCTCTGGATTCTCGTTAAAGGCAGGTAAATTTTAGCCACATTGTAGTAAATTTTCAATAATCTTTTGAACGGAGAGGGGGGGATTCGAACCCCCGTTGAGTTTCCCCAAAACGCATTTCGAGTGCGTCACCATGAACCGCTCGGACACCTCTCCAACTATTTATTCAAACATTTGAGTATCTATTCTACATTCAAATGCTATAAATTTAGGGAAATTTTGCTGGATTCCCCATAATAATATAGCATTATCGCTTTTTTTTTGCGTAACGCATCCTCCAAGAACGCCAAGGGCGAATTAAGGTCTGTAGACATCGAAAAAGACATCATAAAATTCATCATATTACATTAACATGACTTAAAAATAACAGCACTCGTATTATTCTGTGAAATATTTTTTAATTAACATCCTCTTATCTCAACCACTCCAATAAAAGCGATCGCACCAAGTGACTCATGCTGATACCAGTGCGATCGTATTTTGGCATAACCAGTAAAAATTCCGCCATTTTTTATCTCAAAAATAACCTTGCAAATATATCTCAAAAGCTAAAATGCGATTCTCCAGAAGAAACGCTGCGCGATCAATTAATCTGAAAGACGCAATTAATCGCGTCTTAGCTTCTCTGGCTCAGACCCTAGTGTAATTATTGATTACTTTGGCTAAGTCTGGCACTGCTTCTTCTACGTGTTTTTTGGCTGAACCGCGAAGTTTTTCATAAGTTCCTCGCACGATTTGGCGGTTTGAGTTCTTGACTCTTGCATCAGTAACACCCAGTAGTGCATCTGCTGTATCAGAGCGATTCGCACTCAGATATTCAACTGGGTCGCCTTTCTCTAGACCTTGACTCCAGATGGGATCGAGAGCTGTAAAGCATTGCGGTAATATCTGCTCAACGACATAGGGAATGTACCCTGGCTTAATCCCCTTTAAAGCAGCAAAGGCAGTTTTCAAAGCGATGCCGCTCATGCCTGACTTGGATGCAAGCTGTCCTTCAATCATGTTGCAACAATCATCTATGACCATAGCCTTTTTGGTCGGGTTCAAAAGTCCGTCGTTAAGTCCCATTTCACTCTTCCTTATCTAAGTACTTAATTTTTATTCGACTAATTTTTTTAGCAAGCAGGAAATTACAGAAAATGGTATCAGAGTTAGAGAATGTTGTGGATAAGCTGATACGCTTTTAACCTGTATAGTTCAAATTGCTAAAAAAATGCGGGGACTAAGAGAAGTCCCCTAACACTGGCAAGCATTCTCTAGGTTATCTGCACTTTGCTAGGAGACTGAAGGGCAAAAGTTAGGTTATCCCATCCTCCTGAGACCTGAGTTGTGTCTCTGGCTGACTTGAACCAGCAGGTAGAGCTTTATGTCTAGTTCCCGAAGCTCCATTTTGAGAATTTGGAGGGTTTGAGCCTCCCGATCGCTTCCGAGATAATATAGCCTGAGCCAAACTCTTAACCAAAATATACAAAATTGGCACTAAGAATAAACTCAAGAATGTTGAAAGCATCAACCCCCCAAACAGCGCCGTTCCTAAAGACCAACGGCTGCTGGCTCCAGCCCCTTGAGAGATTACTAAGGGCAAAAATCCTAACAGCGCTGCAAAGGATGTCATTAAGATCGGTCGCAGACGTTCTTGCCCTGCTTTTACTGCCGCCCTTGTGTAGCTCATGCCCTGCTCATGCAATTGATTGGCAAATTCCACGACTAGAATCGCGTTCTTGGCAGCTAGACCAATCAAAGTTACTAGACCTACCTGGCAATAGATATCATCCACCACTTTCGGGAAAAGACTAGTTGCCATGAAAATATTTGAGCGTAGCCAAAGGGCTGTCATCGCTCCTAAGACTGCTAGAGGAACAGTCAGCAAAATAATAATTGGGTCAATGTAGCTTTCATACTGAGCCGATAGCACCAGAAAGACAATCGCGATCGCTAAGGCAAAAATCAAGCCTGTAGCTCCTCCAGATGTCTTCTCTTGGAGATAAGTGCCTGTCCATTCATAACCAAAGCCTTGAGGTAAAACCTCTGCTGCTACTTCCTCCATTGCTTTAATCGCCTGTCCAGAACTAGCACCAGGAGCAGGAGCGCCCTGGACTTTGATTGACCTGTACAAGTTGTAATGGGAGATGGTTTTTGGCCCCACAAAGGGAGTAACTTTCACCAGGCTGCTCAACGGAATCATTGCCCCATTTGCAGAGCGAACATACAACTTGCCAATATCCTCTGGATTAGAGCGGAAAACCCCATCTGCTTGCACATAAACTCGATACTGTCGCTGTCCCTGCACAAAGTCATTTACATATTGCGACCCCAAATAATTTTGCAACGCCCCAAAGATGTCGTTGAGTTCGACATTGAGAGCTTTGGCTTGGTTGCGGTTTACCTGAATGTCAAATTGGGGAGTGTCTGCGGTGAACTGAGTGAAGACTCGTTGTAAAACAGGCTTTTTATTTGCCGCCGCAATGAATTTGTTAGTAGTGTCAACCAGGGTTTGAATCGGCGCAGTTCCAGTTTTGTCTTGAATGATAAACTCAAAACCACCCGTAGTACTCAATCCTCTAACTGGAGGAGCATTCACAGCGATCGCTCTGGCATCTGTAATTGCAGAGAGCTTTTTGTTCATTCTCTGAAGTATTCCATAGACAGACTCAGATTGGCTAGGTCTCTCTTTCCAGGGTTTCAGGTTAGCAAAGGCGATGCCTAAATTAGAAGCATTGCCATCGAAACCAAAACCACTGATCATAAAACTAGCTTGAACTTCGGGAAGTGATGTTACTTCTTTGACAACCCGATTCATCACAGATTCGGTGTATTTCAAAGAAACCCCGTCAGGCCCTTGGACAATCACAAAGAAGTAACCTTGGTCTTCTTCTGGAATAAATCCGGTAGGCACTGCTCTGTACATCAAAACTGTTGCTAGTAAACCAGTAATGAAAACCCCAATTACAATCGGCTTGACATGGGTAAGGTAGCTAACAAACCTGACATATCGGCGCGTGAACCAGCCAAATCCTCGATTAAACTGCGTAAAGAACCACCCCAAAGGGCCCCGTGGAGTCTGAGCCGGGCGCATGAGGATGGCTGCCATACTCGGAGAGAAGGTTAAGGCATTGAAGGTCGAGATGCCAATGGAGCAAGCAACGGTTAACGCAAATTGTTTGTAGACAATCCCAGTAGTGCCCGGAATGAATGCAACTGGAATGAATACCGCCATGAGTACAAGTGAAGTGGCAATGATTGCCCCAGTTAACTCCTTCATGGCTTCAACAGCAGCCTCAAAGGGCCTCATGCCCTCCTCTAGTTTGACCGCAACTGCCTCCACTACAATAATTGCATCATCGACGACGATACCGATCGCGAGGACGAAACCAAATAAGGTCAGTGTATTAATCTGAAATCCTAAAACCAACAAAGCTGCACACGTCCCAATCAGGGAAACAGGGATCGCAACAGTGGGAATGATCGTGGTACGCCAGTCTTGCAAAAAGATAAAAATTACCAAGACCACTAGGACAATCGCTTCAACCAGAGTGTGCAGAACTTCTTCTAAAGAGATTTCTACAAATGGAGTGGTATCAAATGCTAACTGTGCTTTTAGTCCAGGTGGAAAACTCTTCTCTAATATTTTGATCTGCTCTTCAACAGCATGAGCAACTTGAAGCGCATTACTACCCGGAAGTTGATATATACCCAAACCCACGGCTGGCTTGGGAGTATTTCCTGGGATGGTGAATTTGGCATCAGCAAGATAGTTCTCTGCTCCCAGTTCAACTCGACCAACATCTCTAACTTTAACTAGAGTGCTATTAGTAACGCTATTAGTAATGCCATTAGCAATGTCATTATTAATGCCATTAGTAGTGCTATTAGTGGTGCTATTAGTGGTGCTATTAGTGCCACCTTGATTCACCTTCAGCACCATGTCCTCAAATTCAGCCGCATCTTTAAATCGACTGGTTGCTCGTAAAGCAAATTCAAAGCTTTGATTATCTGGTGCTGGTTCCTTACCAATTGCCCCTGCACCCACCTGAATATTTTGTTCTTGCAGGGCAGTTGTCACATCTTGAGGAGTTAGTTGATGTTGGGCAAGCTTGTTAGGATCGAGCCAGAGACGCATGGCATATTTGCGCTCCCCAAAAATCGTGGCTTTTCCGACACCAGGAAGCCGTTTGATCTGATCGAAAATATACAGGTCAACATAGTTACTGATAAAAATGTTGTCATACTCATTATTTTCTGAGTAAAACCCATAAACCAGAAGCAGACTGCTTGATGCCGTTTCAACAGTGACACCTGTTCGTTGAACAATATCTGGCAGTTGAGGTTCAGCAAGTGCTTGTTTATTTTGAACGTTTACTTGAGCAATATCGCTATTGACATTAGTTGGGAAGGAGACAGTTATATTGCTGGAACCATCATTACCCGTATTAGAAGATATATAGGATACATCTCTAACCCCATTAATTTGTCGCTCAATAATGTTGGTGACAGTACTTTCTGTTGTTTGAGCATCCGCACCAATATTGTTAGAGCTAACAGTGATTTGCACCGGAGCAAGCTCTGGTAGCTGAGAAATCGGCAGGATCGGAATACAGATGCTTCCCAGCAGCAAGATGATGAACGTGCAGACCGTCGTCAAGACTGGACGTCTGATGAAGGTATTGACAAACATAAATCAAGGAATAAAGGAAAAGTTTTAGACTGATTAGGAACGTAGTAGCTTTTTATTAATATAAGGATTTATTAAGGTTTCATGTTGGCGATCATCAAAGATTAGGGATTAGCAATTGGGAAGGGACAAGGAAAAAACCTCTCCCTTGTCCCCTTCATTTCTTTGCTCTCCTGCAATCAGAGAGGGCAGAATTTGTTCTAATCAACTCAAAAATGCGGTAATGAATCTTAATTTCTAATTATCTTTGCCATTACTTGTAAAATTTAACGACTGCTCGTCATTGACCCAAATTGCTTGTTGAGGTACAGAGATGGAAATTCCAGCTTCGTCTAAGGCAACTTTCAAGCGGCGGCGAAGTTCTCGTGCGACATCCCATTGTTTGAGGGGCTGTGTTTTAATCCAGACACGAATAATCAAACCGCGATCGCCAAATTGATCTATTCCCAAAACTTGCGGCGGTTCCAAAATTTGACTCTGCCATTGCATTTCTTGATTCATCTGATCGGCAATAGTTGCAATCAACTTCAAAGCCTCTTCTGTATCGGCTTGGTAGGCGATGGGAATTGTTAAATCGGCTCGTGACCAACGACTAGAAAGATTAGCAACAACTTTAATTTCACCATTGGGAATCGTGATCAAGCGCCCTTCGGAATCCCGCACTTGGGTCATTCGCAGATTCAGATTTTCTACTAAGCCTCCCACATCTCCCACAGTAATCACATCGCCTAAAGCATACTGGTCTTCTAAAATGATCAAAAAACCGTTAATCGCATCTTTAATTAAGTTTTGCGACGCCAAAGACAATGCAACACCAACTAAACTGGCACCAGCTAGCAAGGGAACGATATCTATCCCCAAGGATACCAGCGCTAGCAGGAAGGCTACTCCTAACCAGATAGCAGTAGTGATACCTTTAGTCACGCCAGAAAATGTGGAAACTCGCAGTTGCAGCCGTGCAGAACTTTCTGGGGTGAGGAAGGCACTACTGCTAATCAGAGTAGAGGCGAAGCGGTCAATTAGGGCGTAGGTTAAACGAATTGCTACATAGGCTGCTATACATACAACACTTAATCGCAAAGGAAATTGGGCGGCTGTGAGAATTGCTACTTGAAAACCTCGTGTATAGGGAAATAGACCCAAAATAAAGAAGCTTCCACCTCCCCAAATTCCAGCTTGACCGAGCTGAAATAATTGTCTCTTGGCTTCTTGGAGATGTTGCTGTTGTCGTTGATTGAGTTGTGTTGTAATTGCTTGATCTGCTGGTTTTGGGTAGTTGAAGAGTTCCTTTTCGGTTTGGGAGGTAATGGAGTTTTTTAAATCTTTTTGGGTACGCCGCTGCCAGCCATATAGCCCCAAACTGATAATTACCATTGCCACTCCGGTACCAGCAGCAATTTTACCTTGGTCGATTAGAGATGGAGTTTGTCTTTCTTGCTTTGCTTGTTGCAAGTCTTCTTCTAACGATTCTTTGACTTGATTTGCTGATGTCGATACATCTACCTGTCGCAGTCCCGCATCCTCAGAAGTAACGGTCATTAGATATTGACCGTTGACATAAATTACTGGTAATCCATTGGCTTGGCGAACTTCTACCTTGACTGGTGTTTCTGCTGGTGATTGAAAGTAATTTTGACCAATTTTCCGCAATTTCTTTTGAATATCTTCTGAACGCTCAGGAAAATTAGTTTTTGTTGCCGCTATTTGAAATAACCGACGACCATCTAAATAAATCCAGCCCGAAACAACTCTGTTATCCGAATCATTACTCACACTGCTGGGAGTTTGCAGTTGCGGTAAAAAAGGAATTTGGGCTGTGGCTTTTGGCACAGATACAACGCCTATGGCGATTGAACTGGCGATCGCCAAAAATTGAAAGCGCACTCAAACACCTCCTTGAATCAAATCTACTGGTGATTACTTCTATAACTATCCTCCGCAATAACTTTTGGTAGATGTACCTATCTAAAGTTGAGGTTTTGCCTTTAGACGATGAAAATTTGATATTTTTTATTTGTCTTCTATCTTTAGATAGGTGACAATTTACTGAAAATTAGCATTCCAAGCTGAGAAGAATCTTACTCTTACCAAAGATAAAACAAAAAGGAAGAAGTTGGAGAGGAAGTTGACATTCTGCCGATCAAACGTCAAGCTAGTCCTGAGGATTATTGGCTAGTGATTTGCTTTCATACAAGCAAAAATCGCCAGTAGTAGAATAACCTAGTAAAGTGCGAAACTTTACGTAGCTTTTTTAATTTTTTGAGGTAACTTTTGATGACCGCAACTTCTCCCCGATTAAAGCACGAGGTTAAAGACCTCGGCCTAGCTGCCTTGGGAAGACAGCGCATTGAATGGGCTGGACGCGAAATGCCAGTTTTGCGGCAAATTCGCGATCGCTTTGCTAACGAAAAGCCCTTCGCTGGTTTACGCCTTGTAGCTTGTGCCCACATTACAACAGAAACAGCACATTTGGCGATCGCTCTGAAAGCCGGTGGTGCAGACGCGCTTTTAATTGCTAGCAATCCCCTATCAACCCAAGATGATGTAGCCGCTAGCCTCGTCGCTGATCATGAAATTCCCGTTTTTGCTCAAAAAGGCGAAGATAACGCAACTTATAACCGCCACGTCCAAATAGCTTTAGATCATCGCCCCAATGTCATTATTGATGACGGTAGCGATGTAGTTGCAACTTTGGTACAAGAACGCCAACACCAAATTGCTGATTTGATTGGTACCACCGAAGAAACCACCACCGGCATTGTGCGTTTACGCGCCATGTTTAGAGAAGGCGTTCTCACCTTCCCCGCAGTCAACGTCAATGATGCTGACACCAAGCACTTCTTTGATAATCGCTATGGTACTGGGCAATCAACCCTAGATGGTATTATCCGCGCCACCAATATTTTGTTGGCTGGGAAGAACGTTGTTGTCGTCGGTTATGGCTGGTGTGGTAAAGGTACAGCCCTCCGCGCCCGTGGAATGGGTGCTAACGTCATCGTCACCGAAGTCGACCCGATCAAGGCAATTGAAGCCATAATGGATGGCTTCCGCGTCCTGCCAATGGCTGAAGCTGCACCCCAAGGTGATATTTTTGTCACTGTGACTGGTAACAAGCACGTCGTTCGTGGTGAACACTTCGATGTCATGAAAGATGGTGCGATCGTTTGTAACTCTGGTCACTTCGACTTGGAACTTGATTTGAAATACTTGGCTGCACAAGCTAAGGAAATCAAAGAAGTTCGTCCTTTCACTGAAGAGTATAAGTTGAAAAGTGGTAAATCAATTGTTGTTCTCGGACAAGGACGCTTGATTAACCTAGCTGCGGCTGAAGGACACCCCAGTGCAGTTATGGATATGAGTTTTGCGAACCAAGCTTTGGCTTGTGAATTCCTGGTGAGAAATAAGGGTAAGTTGCAACCTGGTTTGCATTCAATTCCGGTTGAAGTTGATCAAGAAATTGCTCGGTTGAAGTTGCAGGCTATTGGTATCACGATTGATAGCCTAACTCCTGAGCAAATTGAGTACATCAATTCTTGGACAAGTGGAACTTGATACACTGATTAGTTGATTTTTTGAAGGGATAGGCTTTTGAGCTTATCCTTTTTTGTGTCTGTTTAAAATATTCGATGAGTTCTTATATCGCTCGGTTATAAACTACGCTGAATTAATTGCTTTGCTTGCTCTGCCATCGCCTTTTCTGAGGCAATTGCTAACTGCATTAATATTGATGCCTATTCAGATGTAATTCTATCAAGTTCATCGAGAATATTGCTATCTATATCAATGTCAAACTTCCGAGCAAAATGAGCAGATGATGCAAGTAGATTTGGCAGGTCTTCCGTAAGTAATATTTTTGGATGAGGGCCTCCAGTTGACCAATCGACATATCGCCGACAGTCATTTTTTAGTTTAAGATGAGGTGAATTACCAAGTATAGTTTGAATATACGCCTCTTCTGTATACCTGGCCTGACTGTAATGTAAGGTTACGGCATTTCTCTGTCCGTGGAAATCGATAATGTGCTCAGCTGCTTTGCGGTTGGCACTAAACCATTGACTTCCACTGAAACAAGCAAATTTTTTTGAAAAAGGAAGAAAAAGTTTCGTTAATAAAGGATGTTCTAAACGTATTTCTATATTCATTTGAGCAAAGTATTTTATTAAGGAATGAAAAGAAAACGACTTTGTACAGTATCGTTGATAGGAATTTTTTAGCCATGACATATCTGGTGGTATTGCATCAGATTTATACTTTTCGTATGTGATTTGCTCATGCTCAACATAAGCATCATACGAATTAGAGGTTAGCTCATCTAATATTTGTCTTGCAGTTTTAATAGGATAGTCTGCTCCACTAAGATATACAAACCAATCCGGGGCTTCTGGATTTTCGTACATTACTTTGATTGCCTTAACTGTAGCCTCTTCAACAGAAAAATCTGCCCACTTCGTTTCTATGTGAGGGCGTACTAATAAAACATTTTTTGACAAACTGTTTACAGATAAATCAGATTTTGAAAAATCATGATGGCACACAATTAGAGGATAATTAAACATACTATTTAACTTATTAATTAGCCTGTAAGTTTGTAAAGGCTTATTATGAGTTAGTAAGATAAAACCTATGGCATTACTCGGATAATTGGACATTTTTTAATCAAGAAGTATTACTTTTCTAAATTTTGTCGTAGTGCGTAGCCCGTCGTAGACATCGCACTTTGCACCAGAGGCAGGAATGCGATCGCCTCACGGGACGCAAAAGCTACGATTCCCCCTCAGATTACAAATCATTTAAGCCTTGACTGCGATTTGTTTATACACAGACAGAGCCTGAGCGACACATTGATCCATGTTATAGTACTTGTAGGTTGCTAATCGTCCAACAAAATAGATCCCTGGAGTTTCATCTGCCAGCGCCTTATATTTCTTATAAATTTCCTGATTCTCAGAACGCGGTACAGGATAATAAGGGTCTCCCTCAGCTTCCGGAAACTCGTAAACAATACTAGTTTTAGAGTGTTCTTGACCAGTTAAATATTTAAACTCTGTAACACGAGTATAAAGGTGTTGATTGGGATAGTTAATTACTGGCGCTGGTTGAAACACAGTGATGTTGTGCGTCTCATGCTTGAAATCAAGCGAGCGATATGGTAGTTTGCCGTGGCGATAATCAAAAAATTCGTCAACAGGCCCCGTGTAAACCATCTCGCGGCAAGGTATTGCTTTTTCAATTTCCTGATAATCTGTGTTGAGCATTACCTTGATGTTCGGGTGATTAAGCATATTCTCAAACATCCGGGTAAAGCCGTGTAGGGGCATCGCTTGGTAGGTATCAGTAAAATAGCGATCGTCACGATTAGTACGTGTAGGAATTCTGGCAATTACTGATTTATCAAGTTCCGACGGGTCGAGTCCCCATTGCTTTTTGGTATAACCCTGGAAAAACTTTTCATACAGTACTCGACCAACTTTACTTACTACCACATCCTCACTAGTGCTAATGCGTTCTATTGGTTCAGCAAGCGATTTGTAAAACTCCTCTACCTCAAATGAATTGAGATTCATACCATACAGTTTGTTGATGGTGTCGAGGTTGATAGGAATAGGAACAAGTTGCCCGTCTACACTTGCAAGGACGCGATGTTCGTAAGACCGCCATTGAGTAAAGCGTGAGAGATATTCAAAGACTTCACGGGAGTTGGTGTGAAAGATGTGGGGGCCATATTTGTGTACAAGGATGCCATGCTGATCATAATGATCGTAAGCGTTGCCACCGATATGGTTGCGCTTGTCTACAACCAGCACTTTTTTACCAGACTGAGTTGCCAAACGTTCCGCAATAACGCTGCCAGAGAAACCAGCGCCGACAATTAAGTAATCGAAGACAAATTCTCTGGTAATGATATTTGGTGCTTGTTTATCATCTGCACTTTTTGAGTTAACTTTGTCTTCACTATCACGGGCTGCAATGGTAGAGTCAATCAGTTTTATCATAGCTTGACGTATTTTTGTTGTTAATTGGTACAATTAATACTTTGTAGAATAATAATAAAAAATTTATTTTTGCCTGAATATCTATCTGAATGAGTATTAAATACGTCATGTTTTTTTCTTAAGTATGATACTTTTATCAATACTAAATATTTTAACAACGTATAATAATCTCATAAATAATCATTTTTACTCTTATCCTCCTACCTCTTTGTTATAAATAGGATTTAGGCACTGTACAAATTTCTCATTTCGTGCTCTTATGAAATTAGTGCTTTTTTACACAATTGGGGGCAATACCAATTTAAATTTTGCAAAATTTAAATTCTCACGCTTCGGCTTTATGACACTTTTTACATCGAAACTGACGGCGATTTATTCGGAGTAATACTATTTTGCCGTTCCACGGTAAATCTTGAACTATGCGCCAGTGGTTTTGGTGTATGCTTTAACTTCTAGTCCCACACTTAGGACAACTACAAGAATTCGTTTCTGCCTCGATTTTTATAATTATTCCTATACCTTCAAATTCCTGACGATTTAATACCTTTACTCCTGGTATATTCAGAATTTTTTAATGGCTAATGTCATTATGAGCACCCTCGAATTTAATTTATGCTATTATTAGATACTAGTTAGCGATCGCACTTAATTATCAATGCTAAAAAAGGTTACATAGCAATACTTTCAGATGTTTATTTCTTATATATTTCTCTCGTTTTATTCGTCTTATTTATTTTTTTACATAAAGGGAGCGGTAGAACCAAAAGGGCGCTACCGCTAACAGCACGGGCTAAACGCCCCGCTACCGCTAACAGCACTTTCTAGTCAGATTCTGTGAACGATTACCTTTTAGTGTAAAATTTTTGATGAAATTTTTCGACAAAATATTTCGGATTTTCTGATAACTTACTGTATTCTGGGATATCCTACCTTGTGAAAAGCCAAATGATGATTATGAATATGCAACGACTTATCAAAAAAACCTCTAACCCAATTCGCAAGAAAACAGAAGTAACTCCACCATCGACTGAACCCTTTGAGATGCTTGAGAGTCAAGATATTCCTGAATCGGTGGTTGAACCAAATCCACCTGTGTACATCGAAGCATCCGAATCGGACTACATCTGGGAAGATTATCGCCCTTTGCGCTCCGTGGGAAACTCTGGCTGGCAACCGTCTGATGTGTGGCGCGAGTTGAGGGTTGATAATTTCTGCGGATGAGTAATATTAACGCAGAGAGCCATTCAAGTTATTGCTGAATAAAATTATACGTTTGTGTAAGTCCTGCTGAAATGTAATTCCTCAGCTACAGCAATAAAGTAGCGCAGGTATCGTAGTCCTCTCTTTTTGACACTTTATAAGTCTCAATTTTAAATATATATATATTGTACATCTCAAAAAAGGCTACATATCATACTCGTACCATTCGTGACAGGTTAAGGTTATTAACGATTTGTCAATGAGTAATAATGCTTAAAATCTTGCCAAAAATAGGGTAGAAAAACACAATTTTTGGGCTAGTGATGCCTGCGGCGGGCTACGCCTACGCGCCATCTTAAAAAGCATCACTCATTCTTACCCGATAAAGTCCGTATAATATAAAAATTTATACCCATCTATAGTTTAAATTTCTAGCGTAACTACTATTGACAAAACGAATTTTGTCTAAATTTGTCACAAATGGATACTCCTTGGGAATACTAACTTCATGAGACAAAAACAAACTCCCACAATCAGGTAAGTATAAATGACAGCTGCAAGCTCTACTCCTATTATCCCCGGATATCAAATTAGCTCTCAATTGTATGCAGGCTCCAGAACTAGAGTATATCGAGCTATTCAAGAGCAAGAAACACTTGCAGTCGTCATTAAACTTCTGACATCTGAATATCCCAGTTTCAACGAATTACTGCAATTTCGTAACCAATATACCATTAGCAAAAATCTCAACATTCCTGGTATCATTCGTCCTTTATCATTAGAAGCTTATGGTAATGGTTATATTTTAGTGATGGAAGATGCAGGGGAAATTTCTTTACGAGAATACATTAAAACTACTACCCTCTCATTTAGCGATTTTTTTAAGATTGCTATCCAATTAACCAATATTCTCCATAATTTACAGCAAAACCGCGTTATCCACAAAGACATCAAACCCACAAACATCCTGATTCATCCCCAAACTAAACAAGTTAAATTGATTGATTTTAGTATTGCTTCATTACTGCCTAAAGAAACCCAAGAAATTAAAAGCCCTAATATTTTAGAAGGAACCCTCGCTTATATTTCCCCCGAACAAACAGGAAGAATGAACAGAGGGATAGACTACCGCAGCGATTTTTATTCTTTAGGTGTGACATTTTATGAATTATTGACGGGAGAATTACCATTTATATTTGATGAACCGATGGAATTGGTGCATTGTCATATTGCTAAAATGCCTATGGCATTAATAGAGAAGAGAAAAGAAATTCCACAGGTGCTTTCAGATATTGTGATGAAATTGATGCACAAAAATGCCGAAGATAGATATCAAAGCGCATTGGGATTGAGATATGACTTAGAGAATTGTTTATATCAACTAAAACAAACAGGTAGGATTAAGAGTTTTGAAATTGGCCAGCGGGATGTGTGCGATCGCTTTCTAATTCCTGAAAAACTTTATGGGCGAGAAATAGAAGTCACAACCTTGCTTCAAGCTTTTGAGCGCGTCGCCAATGGCAGTTCAGAAATGATGCTAGTAGCAGGATTTTCCGGGGTTGGGAAAACAGCAGTAGTCAATGAAGTCCACAAGCCAATTACCCGTCAGCAAGGCTACTTCATCAAAGGCAAATTCGACCAGTTTAATCGCAACATTCCCCTATCTGCCTTTGTGCAAGCCTTTCGTGACTTAGTAGCACAACTGCTGAGTGAGAGCTATACCCAACTGGCAGCATGGCAAACCAAAATTCTCGCTGCTGTAGGCGAAAACGGGCAGGTGATTGTGGAGGTGATTCCGGAACTAGAAAGGATCGTTGGCAAACAACCGCCAGTGCCGGAACTCTCCGGTAGTGCAGCCCAGAATCGCTTCAACTTACTGTTTCAAAAATTTATCCAAGTCTTCACCACAAAAGAGCATCCCTTGGTGATGTTCCTAGATGATTTGCAGTGGGCAGATTCAGCTTCCCTGAACTTGCTGCAATTATTGATGAGTGAAGCTGGTTGTGGATATTTACTAATTCTGGGAGCCTATCGAGACAATGAGGTGTTTCCGGCTCATCCCTTGATGCTGACACTGGAACAAATTCAGAAAGTAGGAGTGCTCGTCAATACCATTACCCTGTTACCTTTGGGGGAAATGACAGTAAATCAGTTAGTAGCAGACACTTTGAGTTGTTCTCCTGAATTAGCACAACCCCTGACACGGTTGGTGTATCAGAAAACCAAAGGAAATCCCTTTTTTACAACGCAGTTTCTCAAAGCATTATACGAGGATGGTTGGATTCAGTTCCAGTCAGAACTGGGTTCTTGGCAATGTGACATGACGGCGGTGCGACAGTTAGCCTTGACCGATGATGTGGTGAAGTTTATGGCATTGCAGTTGCAGAAACTGCCAACACAGACGCAGGCAATTTTGAAATTGGCGGCTTGTATTGGCAACCAATTTGATTTGAGTACTTTGGCGATCGTTTCAGAGCGTTCAGAATCTGATGTGGCAGATGCTCTTTGGAAAGGGTTGCAGGAAGGGTTTGTTTTACCTCAAAGTGAGATTTACAAATTTTATCTAGGACAGCCATCTCAGGATAACAACTTAGCACTCGACGTTAAAAAGACAGTCCTGACATACAAATTTCTTCACGATCGCGTCCAACAAGCTGCCTATAGTTTAATTGCCAGCGATCGGCAACAGGCAACTCATCTGGCGATCGGTCGATTGCTGTTGCAAACAAAGCAGGCTGAACTAGATAGCAATAATATTTTTGAGATTGTCAACCATTGGAATCAGGCAATTGATTTAATTGTTGCCCCCTTAGATCGGCAACAATTGGCCAGTCTGAATTTAATCGCAGGACAAAAAGCAAAAACCTCGGCAGCTTACGAGGCTGCACTCAGATATTTTACTATTGGCATAGATCTACTCGATCCTGATTGTTGGCAAACTCAATATGATTTGGCATTGCAGCTTTACACTGCGGGAGCAGAAGTTGCCCTACTCAATGGTAACTATCAACAAATGGACGCACTGATTACAGCAGTGCTGAACCAAACAAAAGAATTACTCGATCAAATCAAGGTTTATAAAGTTAAAATCCAGGCGCGAATCGTTCAAAATCAACAGCAAGATTGTTTAGATATCGGTCTATCTGTACTGCAATTGTTGGGTGTGACCTTAGAGCAGAACCTCCCAAGGCAGGTTGAGGAGATTGAAGAATTGATTCATCTGCCAGAGATGAAAGATCCTCACAAATTAGCCGCTGCTGATATCCTCATCGATGTAATTACACCAGCGTGGACTCTCAACCCAGAAATATTCCAGCAGACGATTTTTACCTTAGTGAATCTTTCGCTCGACTTTGGAAATTGTCCTGCTTCTGCCTTTGGCTATGCTTGGTATGGAACTCTAATGTGTGAAACGCTAGGAGATACCGACTCTGGTTATCAGTTTGGCCAGTTGGCTCTCAAACTCCTAGATAAATTCAATGCAAAAGAATTGAAAGCAAGTGTAAATGTTCTTTTTGCAACTCATATCGGTCATTGGAAAGACCATACTCGAACTACGTTACTGTTCCATTTAGCAGGAATACAACATGGTTTGTCAACTGGCAATCTGGAGTATGCAGGTTATGGGGCAGCAGAATACTGCCAATATTTATTTTTAGTAGGTGAACCTCTTGCTGTTGTAGAGGAAAAATGCCGTTGGTATTTAGAATTGATTCAAAAGTTGCAATTGGAATTCCATCTGTTATATCTTGCTCCCTGGCAGCAGGGAATTTTGAATCTGCAAAAAGATGCTACTACTGAAACCACCGAATTAGTCGGAAATTGCTATAACGAACGGCATCATCTCCCACAAATTGTTAATGATAATCAACTTACTTTAGGCTTTGTCAACTTTTTTATCAAAGCACTATTGTGTTATTTGTTTGCTGACTATGACAGAGCAATTGAGTATAGCAATATTGCTTTGCAAAACAAAGCAGGTGTATTTGGAACTTATTTTATTCCGACTACGTTCTTTTATGCTTCACTGGCTATTTTAGCCAATTACTCGAATGTTAACTCTGTTCAGCAAGAGCAATATCGTCAGCAGATTGTCAGAAATTTATCTCTTCTACAGGATTGTGCGGTCAGCGCACCCACAAATTATCGGCACAAATATGAGTTAGTCAAAGCAGAGTATTGTCGGGTGTCGGAACAAAAAGATGAGGCGATACAATTGTATGATCGCGCCATAGCGGCTGCCAAGGAAAACGGTTACACCCAAGAACAAGCCATAGGTAACGAAATCGCTGCCAAATTCTATCTCAACTGGGGCAAACAGAAGTTAGCCGCAGAATACATGCAACAAGCATACTACTGCTACACCCATTGGGGTGCAAACGCGAAAGTCACTCATTTAGAACAACAATATCCGCAACTACTAGCAGCCATCCTCCAACCTCCCAACCTCGCCATCACATCTGAAGCAACCATTGCTCAAACCATGACCAAGAGCATCACTATCGCTAGTAACGGCCAAAATTTGTGGTTAGATTTGCCAGCAGTGATGAAAGCCGCACAAGCCATCTCCCAAGAAATTGAATTAGACAAACTGATAGCAACTTTAATGCAGATTGCGATCGCCAACGCTGGCGCACAAATCGGTCATTTAGTTCTTCTCCAAGCAGAAAAATTTTTAGTAGTTGCTAAAGCTGATTGCAAACAGGTAGAAACTTTAGAAATTCCGCTTGAGCAATACCAGGAAATTCCTCAAAGTTTAATTTATGCAGTAGCACGGAATCAACAGACGGCTGTGTTTGCAAACTTGAGTAATTCAGGACAATTTGCAGGCGATCGCTACATCATCATCTATCAGCCTAAATCAGTTTTGTGTACTCCAATTAGTCGGCAAGGAAAACTTATTGGTATTTTGTACCTAGAAAACAACTTAACCGTGGGCGCTTTTACTGGCGATCGCATTGAGATTCTGCAATTGTTGACTAGCCAAGCCGCCATCTCTGTAGAAAATGCCTGTCTGTATCAACAAATCGAAAACTATTCCCACACTTTAAAAGCAGAGGTAGAACGCAAAACTCAAGCTCTTAACCAAAAGGCTCAAGATTTAGAGCAAACCTTGAACAAATTACAACAAACTCAAGCGCAATTAATTCATAACGAGAAAATGTCATCTCTAGGTCAAATGGTAGCGGGTGTTGCTCACGAAATTAACAATCCAGTTAATTTTATTATAGGTAATCTCTTGCATACAGCAAGTTATATCCAAGACATGATGCGTTTGCTGACACTTTATCAACAGGAATATCCTCAACCTAGTGTAGCTATTCAAGCTATAAAGGAAGAAATTGACCTTGATTTTTTGTTTGAGGATGCCAGTCAAATTTTAGAATCTATGAAAGTTGGCAGCGAACGCATCAGCCAAATTGTCTTGAGTTTACGGAACTTTTCTCGCTTAGATGAAGCTGAAATCAAAGCTGTGGATTTACACAGTGGAATTGAAAGTACACTGTTAATTTTGCAACATCGCTTGCTGAAGAGTGAAAATCAGTCCGAAGTGAGAGTCATCAAGGAGTATGGCAATATACCTCTAGTGACTTGCTATCCTAGTCAGTTAAATCAAGTCTTTCTAAATATCATTAACAATGCGATTGATGCGATTCGAGATAATCCCCAAAGCAGCGAAAACCCGGAAATTCGGATTCGTACTCAAGTCATCGACGCTGAACGGTTACGAATTACAATCGCTAATACAGATAGTACGATTCCTGTAAGTCTTCAACACCGGATTTTTGAACCCTTCTTTACAACAAAACCTGTTGGTCGTGGTAAAGGTTTGGGGTTATTTGTCAGCTATTCAATTATCCAAAAACATGACGGCACTTTGAGCGCGCGATCGCACCCCACTGAGGGAACTGAATTTGAAATTCTCCTCCCTATCCGGTGAAAACTCACATTATCTATAGTAGGAGTATTATGGCGTTGTGCATGGTCAGAGTTTTGTTTTGGTCGCTTGGGCATGGTGGTAAACCAAACTTTTCATTACCTCGTTTGCGAACTTGAATTTACCTAAAAAGGTTGCCCAATTTTTGTTAAGTTATTCTCTCGTTACAATACTTTTCCATTGGACATTTTAGCTATTAAAAAATTGTTTGATAATGATAATCATATCTGGGGAAGTAGGCGAGCGTAGTTCGCCTACTTCCCCACCCCCGCACGATTATCATTTTTATTCAGATTGCTTTGAGTATTTTAGCTGATTGACAAAATGCACTCTACTTTAACCTCTCACGAATGTACTCGTACAGAGATTTGATTGAGACCAGAGCAATGAGTGAAAAAACAACGTCAGAGAATTTCAGAAGTAAAGTTGTCACACAAGGGGTGCAGCGATCGCTAAATCGCACTTTGAAACTAGTTAATACTGATAACTGTGTTGCGTCCGTCGCGGGCGTGTTTGTGACAGAATTTTTGACGGATAGAAAAGCTCCGCGATCGCCCTCATAAAAATACAACCAAGAAAATAAGGAAGCAATGCACCTGATCAAATAGGAACCCTAGTAATAGTTGCGTTTCTCACCTTCATTACATTCTTAAACTTCCTCAAACCCAAACCTGCACCAACTATTCTATGCTACGGACAACAAAGCTGCAGCGTAGAGCAAGAGCAAATTTAATCAGTTATGGGATGGTTGTTTGCTAGTTTAATGGCGGCTGGATACTTCGGGAAATCCCATATTATCTGGTACGATGACACTAACCCAGACCCCAGCCTGGAGCAGATGATGAAGAAAGCTATGTGCTTCTGTCAAACTGTTTTTTTGTACCGTTGCGGTGGTGGGGTATCGTCGCTGCCTACTGGGTATTACTAACGGTAACGGATAATGACGAATACCCATCAATGCGGATTTCCCAGTTAGAGGTTCCCAGTTCAATCTAATTTTTGATCTAGGAGAAAAACTTGAAAAATATAGTAACTTCTGTTTTAGACAAAGAACGAACCATTGCACAGCCTAGATTTAATCGTTGGCTAATTCCTCTAGCAGCATTAGCAATACACTTGTGCATCGGACAAGTGTATGCATTTAGTGTGTTCAACCTGCCAATGACCAAACTGATCGGCATTACCCAATCAGCACCGACCGATTGGAACTTGCCGACTCTCGGCTGGATATTTTCTAGTGCGATTGCCTTTCTAGGGATTTCTGCGGCTCTATTTGGGAAATGGGTTGAAAAACAAGGTCCCCGCAAAGCAATGTTTGTTGCAACACTCTGCTTTAGCGGCGGCTTCTTTATTTCTGCTTTCGGAGTGTATCTACATCAGATTGTACTTGTTTATCTTGGTTACGGTGTATTAGGCGGTATTGGCTTAGGTATTGGCTATATTTCTCCGGTCTCGACGTTGATTAAATGGTTTCCCGACCGTCCAGGGATGGCAACAGGGATGGCAATTATGGGATTTGGTGGCGGAGCGATTATTGGTTCGCCACTGGCGGTAGCACTGATGGATCATTTTAAATCTTCGACCTCTGTCGGGGTATGGCAAACATTTGTGGTTATGGGTGTAATTTACTTTTGTCTGATGATGTGTGGTGTATTTTTTGTACGTATTGCACCCCCTAGTTGGCAACCCCCACACTACACACCACCTACTCAACCCCAAAAGTTGGTAACAACGTCCAATATTACTGCCGATAACGCAATTAAAACACCGCAATTCTGGTTGTTATGGATTGTATTGTGTACAAACGTCACCGCCGGAATTGGTGTTTTAAGCCAAGCTTCGCCCATGATTCAGGAAATCTTTAAGGTTTCTTCCTCAGTCGGTGCTGGATTTGTCGTGCTGTTAAGCTTGTTTAATTTAGTTGGTCGGTTTTTCTGGTCATCTTTATCAGACTACATCGGCAGGAAACAAACCTATATGATTTTCTTTGGTTTAGGCATACTTTTGTATGCTTCAATTCCGACAATTGGCGAACTTGGGAATATTCTACTGTTTTACATCAGTTTTTGTATCATTTTGACCATGTATGGTGGTGGATTTGCCACCATTCCTGCTTATGTGCGTGATTTATTTGGAACAATGCAGGTTGGCGCTATTCATGGACGGTTGCTTACGGCATGGTCTGTAGCAGGGGTTATCGGCCCAGTTCTTGTAAATTACATCCGCGAGTTTCAGATAAATCATGGGATACCGAAAGCTCAAGCCTATACAGTGACTATGTATATCATGGTAGGAGTATTGATTATTGGCTTTATTGCCAATCTACTCATCAGTGAAATTCACAGAAAATACACTATTGGACAAGAGCAGTTATAACCTGTATTACATTTTCTGGCGATCGCTCTGGTCGAAGAAGGTGATAGCATCACTATCGATGCTAATTCTCGCTTGTTACAAATCAACATTTATGATGCAGAATTAACTAATCGCCGCGCCAAATGGCAACCCCGTCCACCCCGTTATACAAAAGGCATTTTAGCAAAATATGCCCAGTTAGTTTCCTCTAGTAGTGTTGGTGCTGTCACAGACTTGGATTTATTTCATGAGTAGTGAGTAAGAGTAGAGACGCGATATACCGCATCTCTCTACAAGAGTACGGAAAGACGACTTTCTGGCATTGGCTGTGAAATTTATTTCATCTTTTAGCGATCGCTGTATGTCAAAATCGAAAATGTATGCTTCTTGTTTTTTACCGCGATCGCGACCCGTATTTAGTTATCTTCACATAATTTGCTTCTTTTAAGTCGCTCTACTTATGTTTTAAAGTAGGAAATAGTTGATTGAAAGTGTTTGTTACTACCAATGAAAGTTTTAGGGTTAATCTTGCCAGTCCTGTTGCTGCTATGCAGTCCTGCTATGGCAGTTGAGCTTAAAGGACAAAATATTGATGGTCAAAAGCTGCCTGCTAGAGCTTATTACTATGCAACTGGTGGAGTCTACAAAGTTCAGGTGCGCTTTCACAACAAACGAGCCACAATTTACTTTGACGACGGCAACCAAACAACTATACAGTTGAACCAGCAAGCGATCGCTGACCCAAAGAATATTGAAGGTTTTGGAAAATTAGGACAATATCCTTTAAATAGAATATTCAGTGTTGGGTTGGTGTATGACAATAATTGGCTCGGTAGCAATGATAGTCAATTCCAACTGTCTAATCCGCTAGATGGGTTGTGGAGAATTAGTTTGGAGTGAATACTCATCCGACTTTAAAAAGGTTTCTCACTTCTGACAGGGCAACTCAACAATATGTCTTCTGCTAGATTCGGAGCAATTACTTAATTAATAAAGTAACATATATAAGACTCATATTTAAGTTTTGAATAACTAAGCAGCTTAAAAGCTTGCTAGACAAAGATTTTTTTCAAAACCTTCAGCAGTATTTAAGTAGTATTACTATATATATGTAAACATAATAATTACATAAATGAAAGTTGGCATTCAAAATACAGTAGAAATTCTAGAGCAAGTTCACCAATTAGAGTCCACATTAGGTCTTAAAAATGAAGCCTGCCGTTCTAAATTTTTGATTCATCCTGACTTTACGTCAAAAGTTTTTTTGTTCTTGCATGGTTTTACAGCAGGCCCTTACCAGTTCGAGCCGCTTGGTAAAGCCTTCTTTAACACGGGATATAACGTTCTGATTCCTTTACAACCTGGTCATGGACGCTCAGGTGATTGGAAGTCTCAAAATCCTCCACCCCTGCCAACAGATATTAAGATTTATCAAAAATTTGTAATCGAATGGTTGCAGATTGCAAAAAGGCTAGGGCAACAAGTTGTAATTGGTGGATTATCAACAGGTGGAACTTTAGCTGCTTGGTTAGCTTTAGAGCATCCTCAAGAGATTCACCGCACCTTATTGTTTACGCCTTTTTTAGGTAGTCGCTACTTAATATTCGACCAACTGCTCAAAATTCTGCCAATTTACTTTGAATGGTTCAACAAAGATGCACCCGGCAATTTTGGTTATAAAGGTTTTTGTCTTAAAGCCTTACGGATATTTCTGGAATTAGGATATCAGGTTTTAGACAAGTCTCAAGGCTCTGTTTCTGCCCCAATTTTAATGGTATGTAGTGAGGCAGATCGTGCTGTTAGTCGCTCGAAACAGCAGGATTTTTTCCGAAGAGTACTTAGGCAGCAACCAAAATCCTGGTATTATTGTTTCGATGATTCGCTTCACATTGAACATCGAATGATGACAAAATTGGAAGACAATGATTATGAGGAACTGGTCATTACCCTTAGTAAAGCATTTGTTGAGAGTGATTTAACTTGGGTAGAGTTTGAGCAAATGGCAAAGCGGATAGCGCAGGGGCAAGCTCATGACCAAATCATGCGAGAACTCAACTTTGATGAACAAGTTTTTCCCCAGCTATCTGCAATGATGACTCAAGGTTTTGGCTGTGAACATCTTAAATGTATTAATCCAGATTTTTAATAAATATCGTGATTTTGCAAAAAATCGTTTTTTGTGTAAAACATGATACTTATCTTCAAATTATAAAAAAGAACAAATTTCTTAAGGAGTATCGGAAAGAATGCTTACAAGTTGAAGCTTACCACGCTTTTAGCGTCTGGTAGAGAGCGTCATTTTTAATTTTGAATTGGTATTACCTTAAAGTCTTCAGCAACTGCGTAGGCATAACCCGTCGTAGACATCGCTATACCTATTAGTAAAAGTATGCACAAGTTTTTTCAGCTTTAACATTATATCTGCTTAATTACTTATTAAGTTATTAAAACTTTATATAAGGATATCTAAGTTTTCCCGGCTTAGATATCCACTAGCAACATAACCTACATTTAATAGATTGTTATCTCTATTATAATTACTAGTTTTTATTTTTAAATGGTTCCTGGGACAGTTATAAATTCGTCCTTAAGTTGGATGTCAAAATTAGATATATATTTTAGTTCAATTTCCAAAGCATATTGAATTAAAATTTTTGTATAATGGAATGCTCTTTGCTAATCATACCTTCTTAAACAATTAGTTATTAGATAAACTTTTATTCAAATAGAATTCAAGAGTTAAGAGTTAAAATTTAATTGGGTATTTTGTACTTTTAGTGGATAGCGCAGCGGTAGCAAGTCTGCCTACCCTTACAAGGAAGCAAGCTACGCGCAAACAATTGCACCAAAACGCATAAGCTATGTATAGGTGCGTTACATTGCGTTAACGCACCATACTTTCTAAGACAAGTTAGCAACACTAGAGTTTTCTAAATTCGCTACTAATTTCACTCCAAATTCTTCTTCAAATACTCCTTTTTTATAATCTAAACTCCAAAGTTCTAAAGCGCAATCATCATCTGATTGAGATGGAAAAATTAGCAGATTAACCTGCCTAAGCTGTGAATAATACTCACATTGCACTTGAGCAACTGCACCAATTTGTCGTCTATCTAATGCCACTGCTAATCTTAAAATCGCACTTAATTGACTAACAATTTGTCGCTGTTGTTTAGTCAGCAAATTTTGGTAGCTTTCATGTTTTTTCTTGGGCGGCGATTTGCGATGATAACGCGCTATATTGGCAATAATTTCAATCTCAGTTTCTGTATAACCGAGTAATTCTCCATTGCGAATTAAATAGTAAGAGTGCTTGTGGTGAGACGAATGGCTGATATAATGACCGCAATTGTGTAATATTGCCGCTGCCCACAGCATTTGTCGCTCGTCAGTTCCCCAGTGATGTAACGTACCTTGAGTTTGATCGAATAAACTCTCGCCAAATTTTGCTACGCGATCGCTATATTCTAAATTGATGTGGTATTTATCCGCCAGTTTGAGAACATTTCGTTCCCGAATTGAACTTTGGTAGCGTAGCTTATCTTCAATTAAACCGTGGCTTAACATCCAGTCTACGATTACGCCTTCCCTCAAAGAACGCTCACAAACTGTTACCGATTCACTACCCAAAAGGGTCATTGCTTCCTGTAATATAACTGCGCCAGCGAGGATAACTTCAGGGCGCTTCTCTGGCATACCAGGAATCTCAGCCCTTTCGGAATTACTCAGTTTCCGCAAGCGATTTACCAACTCTTGCAAATCTTTAAAACTAAATTGGTAGCCATTGAGAGTGGAAGGAATAGCACCCGACTTTTCCCGTGCATGAATCATCGCCAGGGTTTCAATTGTGCCTGCCGTACCCACCAAACGCGGAGATTCCCCTGACTCTAGGTTTGCTAAGATTTCTTCTACAGAACGTTCTAACATCCCGCGTGCAAAAGCTTGCAAATACTGGAACTCAGTGTTGCTAATGGGGTCAGTAGTGATTAATTCGCTAGTGAGTCGCACTGCACCAACTTTTGTACTTGTAAGAATGCGGGCTTGGTGACTATCGCCTAAAATCAATTCTGTGGAACCACCGCCAATATCAATAATGGTATGAGGCTGGTTGTTAAATTCCATGCCCGATAGCACACCAAGATAGATTCGCCGCGCTTCTTCTTGACCAGAAATCAAGTTAACGCTTAAACCCAACTCCGTTTCTATTGTGTGCAAAAAATCTTTTCCATTGGGGGCTTCTCGCACAGCACTAGTTGCTACAGCGATGGTTGTTTCAGCGTTGATAGTTTTGGCAACTTCTTGGAAGCGTCCTAAAGCCGCGATCGCCTTTTTAATGATCTCTGGTTTGAGTTCTCCAGTAGTAAGATTGCGATCGCCAAGTCTCACGGTTTCTTTTTCTTTAGCAATAATGCTGAAAGCTGGTAGTGTGGGGTCAATCTTGACTACTACCATGTGTAGAGAATTTGTTCCCAAGTCAATGGCAGCAATAATCCGATGTTGCTTAGATGGTTGAGTAGGAATACTCTCCCAGCTAGAAACTAAATTCAGCATCTAGTTTTCTCTCTTTATTAAGAAATGATGGCAAACGGTGATATGTCAGGGTAGCTAGCACTGATATTTATGACAACACACTTGCTTAGGCTGAGTGCTGTTAGTAGATAGCTAGGGTTTAGCCCATATTGAGTAAATTAAAAAATACTCAGCCTGAGCAGTTCAGTTTAATCGAGGGTAACTGAGCTATGTATATTTACCCTACTACTTATAACCTCAGTGACTATTTAAAAATATTTAAAGTTGCCACTTTCAGTTATGTTTTTACAAATAACAAATAACGTTATTCTATAGATGTAAAGAAGTGTGAATTGATCTATCTAAAGTTATTTGTTGATTTCTATGTTAACGACGCCAGAACGCCCCCAGGAACCAATTTGGCTTGTAATTATCCGGCTTTTGCGCTGGCATAAACCAGAAGGGCGGTTAATTTTAATGATTCCTGCTCTTTGGGCTGTATTTTTGGCAGCTTCAGGGAAACCGCCTTTACCTCTAGTTGGTGTGATTATATTGGGTACTTTGGCCACGAGTGCGACTGGGTGTGTTGTTAATGATTTGTGGGATCGGAATATCGATCCAGAAGTGGAGAGAACACGCGATCGCCCTCTCGCTTCTCGCGCCTTATCTGTGAAAGTTGGGATTGTAGTCGCGATCGTATCTTTAGCGTGTGCAGCAATCTTGGCCTTTTATCTTAACCCCCTGAGTTTCTGGTTATGCGTGACAGCAGTGCCTGTAATTTTGCTTTATCCAGGTGCAAAGCGGGTGTTTCCTGTACCGCAACTAGTGCTTTCCATCGCTTGGGGTTTTGGGGTATTGATTAGTTGGAGTGCGGTAACGCAAAATCTTTCTCAACCAACTTGGTTACTTTGGGGCGCGACTGTACTGTGGACATTGGGATTTGATACAGTTTACGCCATGAGCGACAAAGAAGATGATCGCCGCATTGGTGTTAATTCTAGCGCTCTATTTTTTGGTAATTATGCCCCTATAGCCATTGGAATTTTCTTTGCTGGCACAATCTTATTATTGTCTTGGTTAGGCATAGCTATACATCTGCACTTAGCCTTCTGGATTAGCCTTGCAATTGCTACTATCGCATGGGTTTGGCAGTCTCTGCGATTAAGAAAGCGATACTTACCTAATTCTGTTTATGGTAAAATATTTCAGCAAAACGTGTGGATTGGTTTTATTTTACTTGCTGGGATGATTGCTGGATCTTTATTATAAGAAATAAAAAAGTTACATCAGAGCAAGCTCCTCACTTGCGGCGAGTGCGTTAGAGGTGGGGTTCTTACTGAATTATGCGTTGAAAATTTCCCATGCTATTTGATGCGTTTAAAAATCGTAAATCCCCTAAAATCGAATTCATTAAAACTAACCCAACCTGGCGCGTAGGGTGGGGAAACATTAGTTCAAATTATGAAGATATAGCTTGGCGAGATGAAAAAATTTCTGTAATTTTACCACGCACAACTTCGGAATTTCCAACGGAGAAATTAGCAATCAGTTCTAGAGGACGATTTGTTGTTGTTGGTGATGTTTGGTTAACTAACCGAGTGCAATTGCTGCAAAAATTGGGAATTGAACCAGATAGCTTTCAAGCAAATTCTCTGCAACTGGTGGCCAATCTTTGGGAACGATGGGGTAATGAAAGTCTTAGCCAACTTGTGGGGATGTTTGCGCTAGTGGTTTGGGATAGAGACAAACAGGTGTTGAGATTGATTCGCGATCGCATCGGTGTTCGTACTCTCTATTACACTACCACTGGTTCAGTTCGTTGGATTGCGCCTCAACTGAGAACTTTAGCACCTCATCGTTCATCCGATTTAGATTTAGTGGCGTTGCGAGATTATCTTTGTTGTGCCTTTGTTCCTGGAAAACGAACCCTTTGGGAACAGGTGCGGGAACTGCGACCTGGAACCGTTTTAGAATTTCCCGATTGCAAAGTTACAGCATATTGGCAGCTTCAAGAACAGATTACAGCAATCGATCAACCCTTAGCATGGCATGGCGATCGCTTGCGAGAACTCCTAGACCAAGTTGTTCAAGAATATTTACCACCAGCAAATGAACCCGTTGGCGTTTTTCTTTCCGGTGGTTTGGACTCTAGCAGTATCACTGCTTTAGTAGCAAAATTTCACAAAGCACCAGTCCACACCTTCTCGATTCATTTTGGTTCGGAATGTCCCAATGAGTTAGAATTTTCCAGTTTGGTTGCATCCCATTGTCAGACACAGCACCACATTTTAGAAATTACTTTTCAGGATATGTGGTCACGCCTGCCGGAAACAATGGCTTATTTAGATGACCCGATTGGCGACCCATTGACTGTTCCTAACTTGTTGCTGGGACGCCTGGCGAGAGAAAGCGTAGAAGTAGTTTTGAATGGTGAAGGTGGCGACCCTTGTTTTGGCGGGCCAAAAAATCAGCCGATGCTAATTAATAGTTTATATGGCTCCGTCACCAATCAGGATGCATTGCAAGCTTATTTAACTTCCTTTCAAAAGTGTGCTGTTGACTTACCGCAACTTTTAAAACCAGAAGTTTGGACAGCAGTACAAACAGCGCCTTGGGTTTTTGCAGAAGATTTATATTCTCAAGCCAGCTATCTGAATCGTTTGATGGCAATGAATATCAAATTTAAAGGCGCTGACCAAATTCTGACCAAAGTCAGTAACTTGACTCAAGCTGCTCTTTTGCAAGGTCGTTCTCCTCTGTTTGACCAACGAATAGTAGACTTAAGCATGGAGATACCTCCAGAGTATAAGCTTTCTGGAGTAGAAGAAAAAGCAGTTTTAAAGCAAGCAATTACCTACGGTACGTCTTTGGCGATCGCAGATATTTTACCAGACAAAATTATTCATCGTCCCAAAAGTGGCATGATGGTACCGGTGCAGTTAGGATTTCGGAAATATTGGCAGCAAGAAGCCAAAGATTTATTGCTCAATCAAAATGCATGTATTACTCCTTACTTGAACCAATTACCAATTCGTAATTGGTTAAACTATCAAGGAGATACTTGGAGTCGTTATGGAGTCAAGCTGTGGTTACTTGCTAGTTTAGAAATTTGGTTACAAGTAAATCAAAAAGTGCAGTAGTGAAAGCAACAAAAGGATACGCTATTAAGATTACTTATGCTAATTTGGAATTTGGAGTAAGCAACATGATTGTTGTTGTATGAATATTTCCTGACTTATGTCAGCATTTTTTGTTTTAAAAACCACTGAGAAAACGTATTTTCAAGTGATTGCCGATTTTTTGTTAATTTATTTTTGATTATTTACTGAGCTAATCTCCGTTTGCGGTGTACTCTCAATATACGGCAACTACCACACTCAACCTTTGAGATCAATTACACCCAGAGGTGAATACCATGAAAAATTATACTCAACAACAGGAATTTATTTTAAGTCAAATCACAAATAAATATTATCAGCGTCGGGATTTCAGTGGATGTGACTTGAGAGGAATCGACCTGAAAGGAATTGATTTAAGTGGTATTAATTTAATTGGAGCAGATTTGCGTGAAGCAAATTTGTCTGGCTGTGTTCTGACTCGTGCTAATTTAAGTGGCGCAAATTTGATGCAAGCTAGCTTACGTGAAGCTAATTTGTATGAAGCGTCTTTATGTGAAGCCAATTTGACTAATGCTGATTTAACACGAGCAAATTTGTGCGGAACATTCTTATGGCGAGTGAAATTCATAAGTAGTAACCTTTGGGGTACTTCTTTATGTGATGTGGATTTGAGAGAAGCAGACTTAAGTGAAGCCAAATTAATTGAAGCATCGCTGATTGAGGCTAACTTAAGTTTTGCAAATCTTACACAAGCAAAGCTATGTGGAGCAAAATTACTAGAAGCGAATTTGACTGAGGCTAACTTAACTAGTGCAGACTTGACATGGGCAAATTTAACTAAAGCAAACTTGAATAAGGCAAACCTTTGGAAGACAAATTTGATTTATGCGAAGTTGCGAGATACTATCATGCCTGATGGTACAATTGAGCAACCTCAGATAGTTATTTATTAGCTAGAAATAGCTCTGCCAAAGTGAGATAATCTTGTGATTTCGTTTTCATGCTCTGCATGGAAACGAGATGCAGCATAATTCACAATTCAAAAGTCAGAATAAGTAAACTTGAAACCCAATACTTCTCGATTAAGGGGAAGTTTGGCTACCTCCTGTTAGATGCTTAGATTGGCAACAGCGATCGCCATCATGAAAACTGGAGTTTTGTCCACAATAAAACGGTATCTACTACAGCAGAAACGGTACACTTAGCACCAACCTATGACCATGTCTTATCTTTAGGACGTGACCTCCCTGATGAACAGAGGCAGAAGCGCATCATTTAATTAATACGACGATTAAGTATTAACTTTTCCTTAGATCCTGACTGAAAGTGGTTGATTGCACCCTGAAGTACATTTACATTTATGGGGTCATCAATAGGTACACAAGCATATTTAAAATAAATTTTTACTGCTGCGAAAGAGATTCGATTTATCACATCAACAAATAGCATTCTGTCAAAATCTTCTCTATTAATCAAAATATCATAATCTTGCTGATTAAAGACATTTGCTAATGTTTGAAAACAGGATAAGTATTGTACTTCTTCCCGGTCAAGATTCTGTATATTTTGCGCGTTGTAAATCTTTACATTTGTGAAATAGGTCATAACAACTCTTGTCGTTGCTAGTTTTTACGAACATGCATTATACAGGAGCTATTCTAACTAGTACATTAGTTCTTAAGAATTTCTTAATCTATACTGCGTAAATGTTCTGAATGTTTACGTTATCAGGACTTACGCAACTGTCACAAGCGACGGTGCGGCTGTGCCGCACCGAGTGCCAAACAACTAGATAATAAACATAGGAACATTCGGACGTTTT
>NZ_JBALDA010000066.1:0-1684 GCF_036917535.1 Nostoc sp. | reverse complement strand
AAGCTGTTTACTGACGCGCTCGCTTCCGTTATGGATGGAAGAAACAAAATAAGACGCACCGAAAAAAATTACACTTTTATTGTGTCCTAACAGTTAAGACCGATCCCCCAGTGGTGCTTTGTCGCCCGTACAGAAGCTTGGTTCTGGGTTGAGACGGTTGTGACATTGGTGAAATAGCTGCTGCTGTTATCCCGTTTAGGAGACTGTATTCATCCGTCAACCCAGGTTAGGGCACACTCCAATTGCTAGTATTACTCTGCATTCCTGAGGCAGTCTTTGATGATGAAAACACCAAAGTTCAAATCCCGTTTCCATCAACCAAGTGCAAATGAAACTTCTGATTTAAGACCAATTAACTCAAATGCAGCAGGTATTGATATCGGTTCAGAATTCCACTGGGTGAGTGTTCCAAAAGACCGAGCCTCCGAGTGTGTCAGACGTTTTGGCTGTTACACTGCTGACTTGTATGCTCTTGCTGATTGGTTGGCTGTTTGTGGAGTAAAAACTGTAGCAATGGAATCAACGGGGGTGTATTGGATTGCGTTGTTTCAAATCTTGGAGACAAAGGGTTTTGAAGTTAAACTTGTCAATGCCCATCACGTCAAAACTTTACCTGGACGTAAAACTGATATTTTAGACTGTCAATGGCTGCAACAGTTGCATAGTTACGGATTGTTATCTGGTTCTTTTCGCCCGGAAGACCAGATTTGTGTTTTGCGGAGTTATATCCGCCACCGGGATAGTCTTATCAAAAGTGCTTGTGTTCACATTCAACGGATGCAAAAAACTTTAACCCAGATGAACGTGCAACTGCATAAGGTGGTTAGCGATATCACTGGCACTACTGGGATGGCAATCATTCGAGCAATTGTTGCTGGAGAAATAGACCCACAAATTTTGGCAGCGAAAAGACATCACCGTACTAAACGCTCTGAAGCTGAAATTGCTGCTGCTTTAAATGGTGATTATCGGAATGAGCATATTTTTGTACTTCAACAGGAACTACAACTTTATGATGTCTATCAAGCTCAGATAGCCGCTTGTGATCGCCAAATACAGGAGTGCTTGGCTCAATTTAGTGACAAAGTTAATCTCGATGAATCTCCTCTTTTGCAACCAAAGCACCCCCGCAATAAACCACAAGGCAATGAACCCGCTTTTGATTTACGTACCCATCTTTACCGAATTAGTGGCGTGGATTTCACGGCGATTGATGGTCTTGGTATTCTGACCGTGCAAACCATTATTTCTGAGGTCGGTTTAGATCCTACCCGATTCCCAACTGTTAAACAGTTTACTTCTTGGCTTGGTCTTTGCCCTTGCAATCGCATCACTGGGGGTAAAGTGAAAAGTTCTCAAACTCGCTTGGTGGTTAATCCTGCTGCCAATGCCTTCCGAATGGCAGCACAAACAGCTGGCAAGAGCAATTCTGCTTTGGGTGCTTTTTATCGTCGCTTACGTTCTCGCCTTGGTACGCCCAAAGCTATCACTGCTACTGCTCATAAGCTAGCACGAATTTTTTACCGACTTTGGACAACAGGAGGTAACTATCAAGATATTGGCATGGATTATTATGAGCAACGTTACCAACAACGAGTTATTAATAACCTCCAAAAAAAGGCTCTAGCTTTAGGTTTTGAGCTTGTTCCTCAGCCCGAAGTAAATACGGTTTCTTAGGAGAGGG
>NZ_JBALDA010000065.1:0-102497 GCF_036917535.1 Nostoc sp. | reverse complement strand
AGCGCCAACTCGCACCACCAGCACCAACGTTAGTGCAACCTTCGGCTTGCATTGCATCCTCTGAGACATTGTCAGGCTTGTAGAATCGCCAACGACCTTGATTATCCGGTCCTGACTCTGCTCTGAGTTCCCGTCTATATGCTCCATAACGAGAATCATCGTAGCGAGAATCACGACTACGGGAATCATTATCCACATCTACCTTAATTTTCTGACGAGGACAGCGCCAACTCGCACCACCAGCACCAACGTTAGTGCAACCTTCGGCTTGCATTGCATCCTCTGAGACATTGTCAGGCTTGTAGAATCGCCAACGATCTCGATCATCCGGCCCTGACTCTGCTCTGAGTTCCCGTGTTTGTGATATCAGAAAAGGAGTAGTAGTGGGTTTAATTTCTTGAGCCAAAACTGAAGAATCTTCCGTCTTAATGGAAGCAGTACTCAAGAGAATGCCACAAACAGCAAAAGTCGCTAATCGATGCAATCTACTTATCTTGGCGAAATTCAACATCAACATAAGTTACTCTGAATTGTTTTAAATATTATGCGATCTTCGAGTCAGGTAGAAGGCAAAGGGCAGTTTACAGAGAAGTGTCCTAGACAAGGGAAGGAAAAATTTTTAATCTATGCTTTTTTACTGTACATTGGACTGATTTGAAGAACACCAAATCTGCAATCTAGTGTTCCTCAATTAGAGAGGATCTCTAAATTGCTTCATGTTAGTAGTGCCCCAAAGAAAAAGCCTTTTGTCTTCTTCAAGAATTTCAATAATAATAGCAGTATGAGCTGCACTTTAGTTGAATTTTCTCAAAAATACAATTAGTGGGACTTAGACAAAAAGTAAGCCTAAAAAAGGCTCAAGTGTATATACAGAGAGACTTTGATATTGTTTAATCTCGTTTATTGATATATTTGGGTTTCAAGCTAGTATCAACTAGCTGTTTAACTTCTTTCTTAATGACCTCTTTGTTTGATTAAAGCGATCGCCTGTCATTTACCAATTGTCACTTGTCTTGGTGAGTTTATGCGGGTGCGTCATTCTTATGGTTTTTTGCAAGCGATCGCCATAACACAGACAATTGCAGATAATACCTCACAATATATTTAGATTGCAGTGCGATTAGCCGTAGATATTGATTGGCGATATTCAGTTCGTGAAGCCCTAAAACTCTCAAGCAACGTTCTGTTTGACAATCCCACCGCTACCCAAATATTTAGAAGCATTCATCAAACAGGTGATCGCTGCAAGAAACTAAAGCAAGTATATTTTGACTTTACCTAAAAAATAAGTAAGTATTAACAGTGATATTCAAAGGCAATGAAAGTCGAAAATGAAACGTCCAAATCGCCTTGCTTGGATAGGAGCGATCGCACTCGCTGCGGTCGTTTTACTTAGTCTGTTCGCGGCTCCCAATAATACTAAACTTAATGCTGGCTCTACTTATAACCGTAACTCTGATGGCTATGGAGCTTGGTACGCTTTTATGCAACAACAAGGAATTTCTATTAAGCGTTGGCAAAAGCCTTTTAGTGATATTCAGCCAGAGAACAGCCTAGTTACCTTGCTACAGGTAAACGGCTATCCCAGAGAGGCGACACTGGATAGTCAAGAGCAGGAATGGGTAGAAAAAGGGAATACTTTGGTAATTTTGGGTGCGAAGGCGCGGGTTACAAAAGCGGAGTTTAGTACTATGCAAAAATCTCCTGAAGGTGATATTAAAATTGATACACGTAGACGATATAAAAAAGCTAACTTTCAGCAAGTTAATTTAGGCGATCGCTTCGGTGCTGTTGTCTGGGAAAAAAATTACAAAAAAGGAAAGGTGATTTTTTCTACTACTCCTTATTTAGCTGCCAACGCCTACCAAGATTATTTAAGTAATTTCAAGTATTTAGCTAGTTTGGTTCCTGAAAAAAGTAACACAGTCTTTGTCGATGAATACATCCACGGCTATAAAGATGCCGATGTCAGGAAGAAAGAAAGCGAAGGAGATTTATCTAGTTTTATTGCTAAAACTCCTTTATTTACAATATTGATCCAGGTAGGTATCCTGCTATTAGTGCTAGTTTGGGCGCAGAATCGCCGCTTTGGTAAGCCAGTAGCTTTAGATACATCAGTTGTAGATAATAGCGAGGCATACATCCAAGCTTTAGCTGGAGTGTTGCAGAAAGCTGATACCACTGACTTTGTTGTTGAAATGGTGGGTAAACAAGAACAACTACAACTCCAAAAAGCCTTGGGATTAGGACAAGTACTTTTAGAACGTCAAGCCTTGATCGATTTCTGGATGGAAAAAACAGGCGCAAGTGCAGCAGAACTAGATGCAGTTTTGAAGCTACAATCTCGCAAACAACCCATCAGTGAACGAGACCTGTTAAGCTGGTTGGGGAAATGGCGAACCATTAGGGAAATTAAAAATTAAAAATTAAAAATTAAAAATTAATTTTTTGAAATTATTCATAGTATTTCTGAGTTGGTTATTTATCAATAAAAAATATGAGTGAAACACATCCTATCTTAATTCGTCTTGGTCAAGGTCTTAATCAAGTAATTGTCGGACAATCTAGTTTAATACAGCAACTTTTAGTAGCACTGCTAGCGGGTGGACACGTAATTTTAGAAGGAGTTCCCGGAACTGGTAAAACCCTATTAGTAAAAGTGTTAGCGCAGTTAATTCAAGGGGAGTTTCGCCGGATTCAATTAACACCAGATGTTTTACCTTCAGATATAACTGGTACAAATATTTTTGACTTGAATAGCCGCAATTTCACTTTGAAGAAAGGGCCAATATTTACTGAAGTATTGCTAGCGGACGAAATCAACCGTACTCCGCCCAAGACACAAGCAGCGCTGCTAGAAGCGATGGAAGAGATGCAGGTAACACTGGATGGTGAAAGTTTGCCTTTACCAGATTTATTTTGGGTAATTGCAACACAAAATCCCCTGGAATTTGAGGGTACTTATCCTTTACCAGAGGCACAGTTAGACAGATTTTTATTTAAGCTGGTGGTAGATTACCCCGATCAAGCTGCTGAAAAGCAAATGTTACTCAATCGTCAGGCGGGTTTTGCAGCACGACGTTTGGATATTAGCCGTTTGAAACCAATCGCAACAGTAGCCGACATTTTGCAAGCACGACAAGCAGTCAAAGAAGTTAAAGTATCAGAAGCGATCATTGATTATTTGTTGGCGTTGGTGACAATATCGCGTCAATATCCTGATTTGACTTTGGGTGCATCACCTCGCGCTACCGGTGCTTGGTTGCAGACATCTCAAGCCCTAGCGTGGTTAGCAGGAAGGGATTTTGTAACGCCAGATGATGTAAAAGCAGTTGCATCACCGTTGCTACGTCATCGTCTCATATTGAAACCAGAAGCGATGCTGGATGGTTTACAAATGGATGCGGTAATTGCGTCGGTAATTAATCAAGTACCAGTTCCGAGGTGAAAAAATTGAACCTCTTGCGTGAATGTAAAATTTGCCCACCCTGCGGGAAGCGAGCTACATCCCCCAACCCCTTCTCCTAATTTTGAGAGAAGGGGAGCCAATTTCAAAGTCTCTCTCCCAAGTTTGGGAGAGGGATTTAGGGTGAGGGCTAATTAGTTATAATTCCGAATCCAAAATCAGATCGCACCTCTAGATTTGCACTTTTCTGCATAGCTTGAAAATTCATCTCCAATTAAAATAAGCGCATACTTCAATGAGTTGGGGTTAAAAGATGCAAGATATGACCGAAAACGCTTTCGTATACAAGCCCCTGAATTTATGGGGATCATTAATTTTGAATTTTGAATTCGGAGCAAAGCGACGTGACTCTCAAGCTAAACGTCAAAGACGAAGGAAATTTTCATAAAGCTTAAGGAAACTTTGAATTTGGATGAAAATATGGTAGGAATAAATTTAAAAGAACATCAAGTTTTTGGATATTTACCAGTGGAAAAAAAACTGGGTATTCTTGTTGTAGATGACCACCAATTAATTTTAACTGGCACGCTCGATGTCTTAAGTAGACAGTATCCCGAAGCTGCTATTATTAAGGCTCAGACGGCAAAAGAGACACTTTTTCAACTTCAATATCATCACTTTGATCTGATTGTGATGGATTTATCAATTCCCGATGGCCAAGGGGAGACAGCAGAAATTGATACCGGAATTAAGCTGTTGCAAACTTTGCTCCAAGAATATCCCCATCAGAATTTCATGGTGCAAACTAGTTATGTGAAAGCGTTAATTCGGATCAAACACGAGATTGATAATCATCAAGCTGGATTTGCGATCGCAGATAAAGGATTACCTGAAGATGAAATGCTCATGCGGGTTAATTTGGCCCTTCATGGTGCAACTCACACCAAAGACATCAAAACGGGAATCGAACTCAAACCAGAATGGTTGGAGGTGTTGCGATTGGCTTTTGAAGAGAGTTTGACAGATAAAGCGATCGCTGATCGAATGTATAAATCAGAACGAGCAGTACGTACTTACTGGACGAAGATTCAGGATGTGTTGGGAGTGTATCCTGAAGACTGCAAGCAAAGTGGTAAGAATATGCGAATCCAAACCGAAATTCGTTCCCGTGATGAAGGTTTAATTGATTAATCCGGGAAAATTTAATTCGGGAAAAAACAAGATGATATTATGTCTGTTTGATTACTTATTAAACTCGAAAAACCCCAAAGAATTAAAGCTACGCTTTGTCTTATCAAATGAAGCATCTGGCGTGTGGGGGTGCAATGACTGTGAGCATTATAAATAATTATTCGGACATTATATGAGCAGGAGAATTTGGAATCGCATTCGCCAAGAATTTGGATTGTGGTTACAGGCTGCACCTCCTGGAATCATCGTACTGTTTATGGTGATATTGATACGTATAACTGGAGGAATGCAATCTTGGGAATGGATGCTTTTCGATAAAATGTTATGTCTGCGTCCGGGAGAAAAACTTGATGAACGTGTAGTAATTGTGGGTATTGATGAAAAGGATATTGAATGGATAAAGCAATATCCCATTCCAGATGAGAAGATTGCAGAGTTACTCACCAAGCTAGAAACTTATAAACCGCTAGCTATTGGGCTAGATATATTCAAAAACGTTCCTGTTGAACCTGGTGGTAAACAACTCGCGCAGGTGTTACAGCAGAATACTAATATTATCGGTATTCAAAAAATATTACCACCTGAACAAACTTCTCCACCCCAGAATTTGCCATCCGAACGAGTTGGGTTTGTCGATTTACCTAATGATGAAGATAGCAAAAATCGACGTTATTTGTTATTTACAACAGACCCTAATAATCCTGACAATATCAACGAAGATAAATATTCTTTAGCACTGCGGTTAGTTATTAAGTACTTCCAAGCGAAAGGAATTGAATCGGAAACAGGAAAAAATGACCCGAATACAATCAGATTTCGAGAAATTGAATTACCCCGAATCACCCATAATTTTGGCGGTTACGTTCATGTTAATGATGGCGGATTGTCAATTTTGATGAACTTCCGCAATACTTCCAAGCCTTTTCATGTTGTCTCGTTACGTCAGATTTTAAATGGAAAAGTAGATGCAGAGTTGCTGCGCGATCGCATTGTATTAGTTGGCAACCGCAACACAAGTACTGGCGATATTTTTTATACATCTGCATTGTCAAACTTAGAATTAAACGGTCAAATTTATGGCATTGAATATCACGCTCATGCGATCAGTCAAATTCTTAGTAATGTAATTGACAATCGTCCAATGTTGTATAGTTGGGGAGATATAGAAGAGTACGTATGGATCTTTATTTGGGGTTTTCTGCCGATTTTTCTCGGACGGCTTACTCAATCTGTTTGGACAAATCTATTTAGTGTTGGTGTAGCGGGAGTGAGTCTGTTTAGCTGCGGGTATGTGATGCTGTGGGTTTGGGGTATATGGATTCCGGTAGCACCTAGTTTGCTAATCTTAGGTGTGAATGGGCTTGGCTTGAGTGCTTTTGCGTTTTACCAGCATGATAAATTCTTGCGATCGCAAATTAACGAACGTCAAAATACAATTCAACACACTTTTACCGTAATTCATAATGGCCCTTTGCAAACTCTTGCTTATGGATTAAAGCATCTGCGTGCTAATGACATTCCCTCCGAACAACTGGTTGGGCAATTTGAAAAACTTGATCGCGAAATTCGGGACCTTGGCGAATTTCTCAAACTCGAAGCATTAACCACAGAAGAGAGTTTGCGTTTAGGTAGCGGATTAATACTCGAATTGAAACGACCTTTGCACGATTTATTATATGAAGTGTATTCAAGTACGTTAGAACGTAAAGATTTTGAACATTTTCAAACATTAAAAGTAAAAATTCGCAATTTTGAACCAATTGATGATAAATATTTAACTATAGAACACAAACGGGGAATATGTCTGTTTTTGGAAGAAGCTCTATGTAATGTTGGTAAACACGCTCAAGGAGTTAAGCGCGTTCAAGCATCGGGTGTTTATAGTACAACAAATAAATACAATTTATCTGTGAAAGATAACGGTTCGGGCATTAAATCAAAACTAGAAAATAAAGGCACAAAACATTTTAAAATGCTTGCTAAACAATTAGGAGGAGAGTTTCGCCGTGAATCGCTTTCTCCACGTGGAACTATATGCGAACTTAGTTGGACACCTATGAAGTAATTTTCAGAAAGAATAAGGCGTTAGTCGCCATAATTCTGAATTTTTCAAAACTTTTAAATAAGCATACTATCAACAGCATTTACCATGAGTCATCAACATTTAGTATTTTGGCAAAATAAGCATAGACTTACAAGCTTGGTTGTAGGAGCAGTTTTCCTGATAACCGCAGTTCCAGCATTTGCTCAGTTTAAACCACGCGATCGCAAACCAGCCAGCGGAAATACCCGTGGGGGTGGTTCGCGTGGATGTTCAACTAGCGGCATACCACTGACACAGCTTGCACCTCAGACATTTATCGGTAAAACTGCTTCTAAACGTCCAATGTTAGCTTGGTATATGTCAAGTTCCCAAAATGCGCGATTCCAACTGTATGAATTTGATTCAGCTAACACCGTTAAAAAAATTGGACAAGTTAAAGAAATACCCACAACAGTCGGGATTAACAAACTAAAACTTCCCCTCGAATACCCCGAACTCACAGTAGGTAAAACATATTTATGGCAAATTGCAATTGACTGCGAAAACGACACGATTATTAGACGTGCAGAATTTACCGTTATCAATCCTCAATCACTTACTAAAAATCGATTTACTAGCATTCCAGAAAGCATAAATTATTATGCTGAAAACGATTTGTGGTATGAAGCCCTAGAAGAAGCATTAAAAGCAACTGGTAATGGTAAACTGGGGCAAACTGGGGCAACTTTAGTTAAAGAACTTGCACAGTCCGAAATGCTTATCGGTGATCGTGTAGATCAAAAAAATATTCAGCAACGAATTGAATATCTCCAGAAAATTGCTAGCGAAAAAATATAGAAATAGCACGGAGAATAGAAATAGTGAAAACTTTGTGGTTTGCTGTCACAAGATGGCTGGGATGCGTGGGAGGTATTGCAATTTATACTCATCCTGCTTTTGCTCAGTTAACTCCCGATAATAGCCTGGGAAAGGAGCGATCGCAAGTCATTCCTATTAATACAAATAATGACTGCATTGAGGGCGGTGCGGCTCGTGGTGCTAACCTATTTCACAGTTTTCAAGATTTTAACGTAGGTGAGGGTCAAGGTGTTTATTTCGCAAATCCAGAGGGAATAACCAATATCTTTTCTCGCGTTACTGGTGGTAACTCATCAAATATTTTCGGGAGATTGGGAGTATTAGGTGGTGCGAATTTGTTTTTGCTCAATCCCAATGGCATTTTATTTGGTAAAAATGCCAGTTTAGATGTACAAGGTTCGTTTGTGGGCACAACAGCGAACGGAATTCAGTTTGGAAATCAGGGGGTTTTTAGTGCGACGAATCCCGAAGCGCCGCCATTGTTAACGATTAATCCTTCGGCGTTGTTGTTTAATCAAATTAATCAAAATGCATCGATTCAAAATAATTCTGTAGCATCAGCAGATATAGACCCAGCAGGCTTTAATGCAGTTGGTTTGCGCGTTCCCGATGGTAAGAGTTTGCTGCTTGTTGGCGGTAATGTCAGCATGGATGGCGGGCAATTAAATGCTTACGGTGGGAGAGTTGAGTTAGGAGGATTAGCGGAATCTGGAAATATAAATCTTCTCTTTGATGGAGATAATTTGAAGTTGGGATTTCCTGAGAACGTGACTCGTGCAGATGTATCACTGACCAATCAAGCGTTTGTGTATGTAGAAGCTGCTGGTGGAGGAGATATTGCAATCAATGCCCGAAATTTCGAGTTATTTGAAGGAAGTGAGCTTTCTGCTGGTATCGGGCGAGGTCTGGGAACTCCTGAAACTATCGCGGGGGATATTACCCTCAATGCAACAGGGGAAATCAAAGTTGCTGATTCCGGGAGTAAGATTAGCAATCTTGTGCGTGGAGATTCAAAAGGCAATAGCGGTAATATTTTCATAGATTCTGGCTCATTCTTATTACGAGACGGCGCTCGACTTAATGCCTCAACTTTTGGACAAGGGAATGCAGGGAATGTGACGGTGATTGCAAAAGATGTTGTTTCCCTTGTAGGTGGTGACATCTTCAATAATGTGGAATCTGGAAGTGTAGGTAATACTGAAAATATCGACATTACTACTGGTTCGCTTTTCGTAACTAATGGCGCTCAACTGCAAAGCCTTACTCTCGGACGAGGGAATGCAGGAAATATAACGATTCAAGCTAGGGATGCAGCCACTTTTGATGGAGTAGATAGTAATGGATTTCCTAGTGCTTCATTTAGTAGTGTAGGATCTGGTGCAGTAGGCAATGGTGGGAAGATTAATATCACTGCTAGTTCATTGTCCCTGACTAACAATGGGAAATTAGACGTTGGTGTAGACGGAGCTTTTGGCACAATTCCTGCTGGTCAAGGTAAAGGTGGTGCTGTAGATATCAATGTGCGTGATGCATTCACAATAGGAACAAATAGCGGAATCTTTGGGAGTTTGGGTACTGGTGCAATCGGGCGTGGTGGAGATATCAAGGTTGAAGCTGGAAATATTTTTGTAAAAGATGGCGGGGAAATAGTTTCTAATACTTTTGGTAAAGGTGATTCAGGTAATATTTCGATTACAGCCCGTGACGCAATTTCTCTAGATACTGCATCATATATTGTCAACAATGTCCAGAGTAGTGATGCTGTAGGTAATGCTGGGAATATCGATATTACTACTGGTTCGCTTTCCGTAACTAATGGCACTCAAATTAATTCCTTTACTCGCGGACAAGGTAATGCGGGAGATATCACAATTCAAGCGAAAGATGCAGTTACTTTTGATGGAGTCGGAAGCAATGGATTTTCCAGTGGTTCACTTAGCAATGTACAAGCTGGCGGGGTGGGCAATGGTGGGAAGATTAAGATCACTGCTGGTTCATTATCCCTGACTAATAATGGACAATTAGGGGTTGGTGTGGGCGAAGCTTTAGATACAATTCCTGCTGGTGAAGGTAAAGGTGGTACTGTAGATATCAATGTGCGTGATGCATTCACAATATCTGGAACAAATGGCGGAATCTTTGGGAGTTTGGGTACTGGTGCTGTAGGACGTGGTGGAGATATCAAAGTTGAAGCCGGAAATATTTTTATTAAAAATGATGGGCAAATAATTTCTAGCACCTTTGGTGAAGGTGATGCAGGCAAAATTTCCATCACAGCCCGTGACACAGTTTCTCTGTTTGGACAAGGCAGAAGTAGTATTCAAAATGACGTTGATTCTGGAGGAGTAGGCAATAGTGGAGGTATTAGCATCAACACAGGTTCATTATTTCTCAGTGATTTAGCTGTTATTACCTCAAATGTTGATGGACGCGGGAATTCTGGAGGAGTAAATATTATAGCCCGCAATTTAGTTTCTTTAGATGAAGCAGGTGAGCTTTCTCGCGCTGGACAACCTGGAACTTTGATTCTTAGCCGAGTTAATGATGGGGGTGAAGGCAATAGTGGTGACATTAACATCAAAACAGGCTCTTTACGTGCATCAAATTCTCAAATCACTACCAGCACACGGAGTAAAGGTAATTCCGGTAACGTAATTATAGAGGCACGAGATGAAGTAGCTTTGTTACGAAGCAGTGAGATTTTTACTGAAGTGACTTGTGCTTGCGAAACCGAAAGTGGCAAGGGAGGCGATGGCAGAGGAGGAGATATTAGGATTACGACAGGCTCCTTGCTGCTAAATGCTGGTTCTAACTTGCGTGCGGATACTGAAGCTAAAGGCAATGCAGGTAATATCATCATCAATGCGCGAGATAGCATTACATTTAGTGGTAGTTCTGAAGAATTTACTAGTGGTGCTTTTAGCCAAGTCGAGCCTGAAGGTGTTGGCCGAGGTGGCGATATCATCATCAATACAGGTAATCTATCTCTCTCTGGCGATCAAGAAATAAACACCAGAACTCAGGGACAAGGAGATGCGGGGAATATATTGATTAACGCAAACTCTATCTCTCTTGCAGGTTCTGATGTCTTCATTAGCAGTGGCGCTAGTCAAGACGAACGGCTGACAGGGACTTCAGGTAAAGGTGGAGATATTAACATCACCACAAATTCCCTACTTGTAACTGACGGGGCAAAGCTATCAGCTAACACGGAAATTCAAGATGCTGCTGGGAACATTAATATCAATGCATCCCGGCTTACCCTTGATAATCGAGGCTCTATAACTTCTGAATCGATCGCTGATGGCAATGGTGGTAATATTAAACTCAATCTCAGGGACTTTTTGCTGATGCGTCACGGTAGCCAAATTTCCACCACCGCAGGCAACGCACAAGCTGGTGGCAATGGCGGCAACATCAATATAGACTCAAAATTCATCGCCGCCAGCCCTGAAGAAAACTCTGACATCAGCGCGAATGCATACACTGGTTCCGGTGGAAAAGTCCAAATTAACTCGCAAGGGATCTTCGGTATCGAAGCGCGTCCAAAGCCAACCAAAAAAAGCGATATTACTGCAAGTTCTGAATTAGGTGTTTCAGGTATAACAAATATTAACGCACCCGATAACAGTTACATTCTAAACAGCTTCACTGGTGCATTTCCAAATGTCATTGACACCAATGCACTCATCGCCAATAGTTGCATTTCACGCAGTTCAAAACAAAAAGGTACATTCTTCATCACAGGTTCTGGTGCTTTACGTAATAGTCCGGGGGATGGATTAATTTCAATCTATTCTACAGGTGAAGTGCGTAATGTTGAAACAATATCGCAGACTTGGAAAAAAGGCGATGCAATAGTTGAACCACAAGGACTTTATCGACTTGCTGATGGACGCTTGGTACTCAGTCGAGAATGTCAGTGAAGCAATTTTTAAATGAAAGGGTAGTTAAACCTTGTCTATGTTGAGAACCGTAGTTTTTGCCCTCACCCTAAATCCCTCTCCTTACTTGGGCTACGGTGTACACACAAGTATGACCAGCATAGGTTTCAACTTTTCTAGTAGTTTCGTAGGGTGCGTTACAGCAGATTGCAAGTAAGTGAAGCAGCGCAGTCTTGGGGGTTTCCCCCATGAGCGACTGCTGAACCCGCAGGGTGAGGTACAAAATTCAGGACTGATTCATTAAGAGATAAAGAGTTTCTACCTCCTGCCCCCTGCCTCAAAATCTGTAACTTTGTACTTGATGCGAATGAAAACTGCTGTATGGAGACGCCGAAATAACAAATGCGTTCACCGAAATAACAAATGCGTTCGCCAAAATAACAAATGCGTTCGCCAAAATAACAAATGAGTTCGCCGAAATAACAAATGCGTTCGCCAAAATAACAAATGAGTTCGCCGAAATAACAAATGAGTTCGCCGAAATAACAAATGCATACGCCAAAATAACAAATGAGTTCACCGAAATAACAAATGCATACGCCAAAATAACAAATGCGTTGTAGCCCTACTTGGGAGAGGGACTTCTTTCCGGCTCCCCTTCTCCCAATATTGGGAGAAGGGGCTGGGGGATGAGGGTTTTTCTGTTCATACACCTGACATGAAGAGATTGAAGTTGTTTCACCAAGATATAGCGATCGCTATGACAACATTACTGATAAAATATGCAAAATGCGAGAACTTTACCCAGCGATCAAGCCTTACTTAGAAGGTAGTTTACAAGTTTCCGACCTTCATACTATCCATTTTGAAGAGTCAGGAAACCCGCAAGGTCAACCCATCGTTTTGCTGCATGGGGGTCCTGGTGGTGGATGTCCAGCTTTTTATCGGCAATATTTCCACCCAGAAAAATGGCGGTTAGTCATGTTTGACCAGCGCGGTTGTGGTCAAAGTACTCCCCATGCTGAATTACGAGAAAACACCACTTGGGATTTAGTCAGTGATATCGAAAAACTGCGCCAACATTTAGGTATAGAAAAGTGGGCGGTTTTCGGTGGTAGTTGGGGTAGCACTTTATCATTAGCCTACAGTCAAACCCATCCCTCTCAATGCACAGGATTAATTCTGCGTGGGATCTTCATGCTGAGGCAAAAAGAGTTGCGCTGGTTCTACCAAGAGGGTGCTAGCTATATTTTCCCTGATGCTTGGGAAGAATATCTCAAGCCGATTCCTGTAGATGAACGTAACGATCTGATCGCAGCATATTACAAACGTTTGACCAATCCAGATTTAGAAATTCAACTAACAGCAGCGCGTGCTTGGTCAATTTGGGAAGCTAGTACCAGTAGACTTTTCTTAGACCCAGAACTCATGCAAAAGTTTGGCGAGAGTGAATTTGCTTCCGCTTTCGCTCGGATTGAATGCCATTACTTTATGAATAAGGGATTTTTGGAAACAGAAGATCAATTACTCTTAAATGTAGACCGCATCCGCCATATTCCGGCTGTAATTGTTCAGGGACGCTATGATGTAGTCTGCCCAATGATATCAGCTTGGGAATTACATCGTGCTTGGCCAGAAGCCGAATTTATAGTGGTTCCTGATGCCGGACATTCAATGAGTGAACCAGGAATTTGCAGTGCTTTGATTGAAGCAACAGATAATATTTAATTCGGTTGAATACTTAGCTTGGGGGATAGGGAGTTTGCCAAAGAAGCGGATGTAAGACTAAACCCACGACAAGGCAATCCCAATTTTTTGAAGGTCTTGCAAATAATATCGCGACAATCGATATTGAATTGGTCTTTGATCCACGAGACTAAATAAAATGAAGTTAGTACTCAAAAGCTGATAAAAATAGCTTATGCAAGACTCTAAACAAGAAATAAATGCCAGAGCTTCTATAGATTTAGAACAGCGAAAGAATTGGTATTCTCCCGTAGCTGATATTTATTACAACGCCAGACCACAATATCCAAAGGAATTAATCGAGCGGTCTGTCGTTTTAGCCCAACTTGACTCAAATGCATCGATTCTTGAGGTCGGTTGTGGCCCAGGAAATGCGACGGTAGCTTTTGCTCAATTTGGTTTTTCAATGACGTGTATTGAGCCAAACCAGGATTTTTGTCGTTTGGCACAACGCAACTGTGCAACCTATCCAAACGTTGCAATCCACAACACCTCATTTGAGGAGTGGGAACTGGAAGCAAAACAGTTCAATGCTGTTCTATCTGCTAATGCCTTTCACTGGATACCGTCAGAAATTCGGTATGCCAAGGCAGCGAAGGCATTACACGACAACGGGTTTCTCATCCTGCTATGGAATCTGAGACCTGAACTGAAATATGAAGTTTACCAAGCGATCGAGGAAGTGTATCAAGTTTATGCTCCTTCACTTGTCCGGTATGAAGGTGCAGAAACTCAAGCGGAAATTTTGAGAGGGTTTGAACAAGACATTCTAGACTCTGGTTATTTTAAGGAGTTGGTGACTGAGCAAATCGCGTGTGAGGTGACGTACAGCATTGATGACTTTTTTAAGCTATTAAGTACCATGAGCAGACTGGAGCCAAAGGTGAAGGAGTTGCTATTTACAGGATTGCGGGAAAAGCTGAGGAACTTTGGAGACAGTGTACACCTCTCGTTTCTTTCTGCTGTTCACGTTGCCCGAAAAGATGGATAAGCTGTTGAATTCGTTATGTAATGAGGCAGCAAAACAAGTCATTGGAGCGGACGTACATAACCCTTGTGAAATTGGAAACTTATACTGTATATGAAGCATCAGTATAAGTAGTTCACTATAAAAAAAGAGATATGCGAATTCTATTTATGGAAAGCAGTCTGTTATTGCTCCTGACTGCGATAACAACTGGCTGTGTCGGTTCTTCCTCTGTTACCAAACAGACACAAGCCTTGCCAACAATCACTGAACAGCCGACGAAAGAAGCTGTGTTGACCTCAACACCTACACCGACTGAAAAAACTACAGAGAATTCTACCCCTGAAGCCACTACTACCACAAATCCGACGCGCTGTGAAACTAGCCAATTGTCAGTGCGCCGAGTCTCTGAAGATGCTGGCGTTGGGAATGTTGCAATTACTTACGCCTTTACTAATAACGGCTCATCCCCTTGCAACCTCTACGGTTATCCAGGATTAGGACTACTGGATGCAAAAGATCAACCTTTGCAGGAAATTAAAGTTATTCGTTCCCAGGACACTTACTTTTCGAGTAAGCAACTTCGACAACAAGTAACTCTAGCTCCTGGAAAACAAGCCTCATTTCAGATAGCATACAACCACATTAGTTCCCCAGAGAAAAACTGCCCAATGTCTAGTAAAATTCAAATCACACCTCCTAATGCTTACGAGCACTTTACCCTTACAGAACAAATCAAGCCTTGTACAGGCAAAGTTAGAGTGACTCCAGTACGAGCCACTAACACTCAACCCTAGTAACTTTCTGTAATTTACTCAAAAACCCAGAAAAAGCATAAATATAATCAAAGCCTCTGATAAGTTCAGGATTGTACTAATCAAAAAGGTTAAAAAAATTTTATGGAAGGAATTGATGTTGCCGATCAAGACGGCAGAGTAGATTGGACGGCAGTAAAAAACTCTGGTAAAACTTTTGCGTTTGTCAAAGCCACAGAAGGAGTTAGTATAAAAGATTCTGCTTTTGCTTATCACTGGCAAACCATGAAAGCTGTTGGTATTATTCGGGGTGCTTATCATTTTTTTCACCCTCATACATCTGACCCGGTTCAGCAAGCGAAGGAATTCTTAAAAACTTTGGGAAAATTAGAACCGGGAGACTTACCACCAGTCATAGATGTAGAGGTAACTGACAAAGTAAATAGTCAAACTGTAATTAGTGCAGCCAAACAGTGGTTGGCAGAGGTAGAAAAAGCCCTTCTACAACAAACAAAAAAACCAATTAAACCAATTATTTATACCTTCCCTAGTTTCTGGACAGAACTTGGTGATCCATATGATTTTGCTAATTATCCGTTATGGATTGCCCACTACGGAACTAGGAACCCAACGATTCCTGATGCTTGGCAGGGACAATATTTAATCCATCAATATGAAGGTGATATATCTGGTGTAACTGGTGTTAGTGGTCGAGCCGATTTGAATAGATTTAATGGATTGCAGCTTGGAGATTCTGGGCTAAGAGTAAAACAATTACAACAGCAATTAAAAGATATTGGATTATATACTGATGCCATTGATGGGCGTTTTTCTGAGTCAGTTAAGAATGCAATTATTAGTTTCCAAACATCTAAAAAATTGCAGGCTGATGGAATTGTTGGTATAAAAACTTGGGTAGCTTTACTATGGATTTAAGTAAGTAGGTGTGAATAAACAAAGGTTTGTAGTCAATGGCTCCAAACCTTTAATTAATTTTGTATTGTATAATATAGTTTAATTTACTGTGGCAATTACTTATATTGTAATGCACAAAATTGAGATTTTACCTGGAAAAAACCTTTAAGAATTCGTTTAAGTGAATTAAACTTAACCCGCCTGATAGCTTTATTCACTTCTACCCACTGCCGTTTTCTTTTAGTTGCTTCTGGATAATCTTCACTCAGCATATCAACTGATAGTAAATACATCTTGACACAGTAAATTTTGCCTTGTTTGCGGTACTTGTAAGTTCCCAGTTCATTTGCATCTACTTGCCCAATTATCCCTGCTTCTTCCCACGCCTCTTTAGCTGCTGAATCAGGCGGACTCATGCCATTAGGAATATCTCCTTTCGGAATCACCCAGTGTTGAAAGTCACGGGTTGTGATTAGCAAGATTTCGACTTTACCATTGTTCACTCTGTAAGGAATTACCCCAGACTGTATAAACACTTTACTGGCTTTTCGACTCATGTAATTTACATCCTGTACGTCCTAGCTTTTTTGTACAATGTTTACTTCAAAAATTCTAGAGCTGATATCGAATAAATTTTGGTTAATCTTAAGTTATGAAAAGGTTAAAAAATTGATTTTTACCTATAAGAGTTAATTATTCAAAAAATTTCCAGTATAAGTGTTTAAGCGGGTGATGATGGTTTTTATGCCGCAGTTACACTATTAGACAATGTTTGAAAATTCGTATTGTCAGTATAAAAAGTTTTAGATCCCCTTAAATCCCCCTAATAAAGCTATACATTAGTCATATCTTTACTTAACAACTGGAGTATAGACTAAGTAATGCAAAACTACCCAGCAGGGCTGAGTTAGTCAGAGACTTAGCAAAAATATGAATAATCTCCGACATTAAACAGCTACAGATGGTTCTTTACGCGGTGGTTTTGCTGTCTTTTTAACTATTGGAAATGGGTTTTTACGTAGACAAGTTTTCCCTGGTGTCCAACCCGGAGACTTTCTGCAAGGTTTGGGTGGACGGGTAGGAGTACCAATCACTGCTAAAACTCCTCTTATAGCTTGAGCAACTCGTCCAGGGGTCAATTTGTACAAAAATATGCATCAATGCTGCGTGCCAGGTTATAATCGTCCTGCTGAACTTGAAGCAATTTTTTATGACTTCTATTTACAGCAGTTACCGGTGTTATGAGGTACAGTAACAGCAATTAGTAAACCAGTTTTTTAAATGTTTAGGATTCATTAAGTTGAGTGCAACAGAAATGACTGTATCAACCATTTGTGTTGTAGTTGGAGCAAAACTGCGTAAAAAAGATTTGAGTTGTGACCACCATAATTCAATTGGATTAAAATCGGGAGAGTATGGGGACAAACAAATAACTTTTGCACCTACAGCTTCAATCATTGGTTGAATTGATGCTAGTTTATGAGCGGGTAAATTATCCATAACTACTACCGCTCCTGACCATAATTGAGGTACTAAAAACTTCTCAATAAATACATCAAAGGCTTTACTATCCATTGAGTTATTCATGGTCATTAATGCCAGAACTTTTTTAATACTAACTGCTCCAATTACTGTTACCTTCGACCCGCGATAAAATGGTTTTAGCTCATATACTCTTGTTCCCGGTTCTGAACGTGCATGAGTTCTTCCTAAACCCAGTATTACTCCTGTCTCATCTAAAAATATTAAGTTATCTGGATCTATATCTCTTACCTTTACCCAATATTCTGCTCTTAACTTTTGGACTCTTGGAGTTGCTGCTTGACTACTCCGCAATGTTTTTTTTTACGATTTAATCCCAATTTTTGTAAGCAGCGGCACATTCCAGTCCGACTCACCCAATTTCCAGTCTTAACTGCAAATAATTCACATAACTCTACTATTGTTGCATCATAATTCTCTACAACCAGTTCTCTTAACTCTGCTTCAGCATTTGTGAGATGACTAAAATGCGGCTTACCTCGCTTTATGGGTTCTAGATTTCCATCAACTTTTTGTTGCTTTACCAGCTTTTGGACTAGACTTTTGCTAACAGCAAATCTGATTGCCACTTGACGAATTGATATTTTTTCCTGAATATGTGCTGCAACTATTTTTTCTCGGAGATCGATTGAATATGCTTTCATGAAAAGATAATATTTTTCTTCTTACTAACTGTACCTCATAACAACGGGAAGTGCTGTATGTTGACCGTTTGTAAAGGCTAAGTAGAAAGTCATACCAAACTGTTTAAAACCTTCACTGTCAAGAGGGGCAGATGTGCCAGCCATGTAAGCAACAAAATTGGGGCTTAGAAGTGCCAAGGCTTGGTTAATATTTCGGCTGTCGAAAGCTTTATAGAACTTAAGAACGATATCTTTATTTTGTTCAGTTGGACTTATTTCTCTACACATACAGCCTGACAAATAGCTTATTTAATAATTTATCATCCTATTGTTGAGTAAACTGTACCAATTTAAAAAAATTGTACACGCTCAAAAAACTTTGAGCCATTCTTGTGAAAGAAAGATGAACTGCATTGGCTCACAAAAATATTGAAATCGCTCGGCTGTAGCAACCTAAGAAATCCCGCGCTGAATTTTATGATTTTAGGGCAATAGCTTGCATTTTTCCCTCTGCTGCAATTAGCTAGACAATGTTTGTTACAGCAATGTCATCAATAACACCAGAACAAAAATATCCCTGACTTTTTAAAAAAGTCGGGGATATCAAGCTCTCAATCTTTGGAAATTAAATAGGATTACCAAAGCTATTTAATTGCACACAATATCACTCAAATTGCACAAGCGATCGCCCCGATACAACAATAAAACCCACAGAATCAAGCTTCAGAAGCGGCTGACGAATTCCCTCTAGAATGGCTGCATTTAAAGCAGTTTCTATCTTCAACTCTTCAGCTAATGCATTATCCCAACTTTGCTGATTTAAACGTAGACGTAATTGTTCTACTCTATTGGCTAATTTCTTTTTAGCGACTTGAGCACAACTTTGACATAAATCAATAAAATCGGGACGATTGGAAAGTAATTCTGAAGAAGTGTTACGCACTTGATAGCAAAAATTTTGCCATTTACTAGGATCGACAAAATCGTCAATAATTCCTAAGCGCTCTTTTGCTAAGTTGTAATCTCGTCCTTGATTATTGTTTTTATCTTTATATGGACGTTGCAGAATACTTAAGAGCGCTTTATCCTCAACAACCCGTATTGGCTCTTTGCGACCATCAACATAGATAGTTTCTATAATTGGTGGAAATAGAGCATCAACACGTCGCTGCAAGTTTTTGAATTGAGAATTATCTAGTTTGTTATCTAGTAAAACTTGTTTGGCAATTCTTAAATTTGCCTCGACTACATAATTACATTGAAAACCGAACCACTCCTTTCCTTCTTTCGCATCCCAAGAAGCATCAGTGCGCCACATCGCAAAGGCTTCACCTCGGTCATCCCAGTTTACATAGTTCAAGAGTGTTTCGACAAATCCTTCCCCAACTCGAAAGAGTTTAATCCCAGTATTCTGGTTTGCCACTCTGCGATTATAAGTACCAAATTGGTCTAGATAACTCTCAGCAAAACGGTCTTTTAACTCATTTATCGGAACCAATGTCCGCGTTGTTGGTTGATAACGTCGCATCTCTGATGAATCTGGATTATTCAGTCCTTTAAATCCCAGCGCGTCACAAATCCAGCCTTCAATTGCTCGTTTCATTTCTAGATGACAAGCATCGTAATTATCTAGGTCTTGAAAATACTCGGTAGCAATTTCATCGTTGGCATCAATTTCATCTAGAGCATTTTGTTCGCTAATTTTGGCTATTTCCGCTTCAATTTGCTCTTGAATTGGTGAAACCATCTCTAACAATCCAGCTGCACCTGATTGAAACAAAACTGTTTCTAATTCTGCGAGTTTCTCATCGACATAAAACTGGAGACTGGCAATTGATTGTTGGAAAATACCAAACCCATCTTTTAATATTTTATACCAAGCATTGTGAGGGCTATCTTCCAAGTAAGGGCCAATCAAGGCACTAGATTGGATGCCAATTTTGCTGCCAATGCGGTCAAGTCTGCCAATTCTCTGTTCTAATTGATTAGGCGACCAAGGAAGGTCAAAATGGATTAACCAATCGGCAAACTGGAGGTTCCGTCCTTCTTCTCCAGAGCGATCGCATACTAAAATAAAGCAGTTTGGGTTATTCTTAAACCTATTTAAGCCTTCCTCAACTTTGTCTGGCGATTCTCCAAATTGATGGCTGGCTATTGTCTGGGCACCAAAGGTATTAGATAAATACCGGACAATTTCGCCACCAGTTTGCACAAAATTGGTAAATACAACAAATTTGGGCAGAATGTCGCCAGTAATTGGTCTCTTAATTCTCTGCTGTATTCTCGTGATGAATTCGTTTTGATTCTTCCGAACGTTTGCGGGAATTTTGAAGTATGTACCTAGCTGATTCAGCAGTACTGTTTTCAAATTTTCCGTCCGTTGTCCATCCTCTTGAGGTTGACGAACAATTTTTAGTAAAGATTGGAGAATTTCTTCTTCCCCTGAAAATTTGGGGGTTGTAGTTAATAGGCGAACATCATCTTCTTTAAACTCTTGGATGAGTTTAGCATGAGGTTTCGCAGTTAAACGCGCCGTAATTACCTGCTCTAAAATGCCTAACCAAGTCCCAGCAGCGAGAAATAACAGCAGAAAAATTCGCTGATATTGCTTTTCATTAGGAGCAACACTTTGCCATTGATTCAGGAGTTCGTGGATATCAAGCGATCGCTCGTCTAAATCATACTCTTCTTTTGGCGTAAAGTTGCGGTCAAATATCACATCTTCCACCGCAGCGCGACGGTTGCGAAGCATTCGCCGATGTAGTCGATAGATATCGCTAACATGGATGCGAATCGCTTGGATGATTTGCTCTTGCTTGGTAGAATTTGCTTGTAAACAATTTTCTAAATCATCCGCCAGCTTCAATAAATACTTATCCTCAACAAACAGGTTTCGTAGTTGCTGCAAGTTGCTTTTGAGAACCTCTGATTCTGCACCTTCTTTAAAAGAAAGCAGAAGTTTACCAACTTGTTGACGGCTTTCAACTTTGGTGCGGAAACTTGCTAAATCGCCCAGTTTATAGGTTGTCGGGTCGAGTAAGTGCAACATGGCCAGAAAATCCTGCTCGTGATTGAGAACCGGAGTGGCAGATAATAAAAGTAAGCGATCGCTTTTATGAGCCAGTTCTTTGCAAGTCTGAAACTGCTGGCGCACTGTTGCATCCTTAGAGGTCGCCATTGCCGCAATATGATGGGCTTCATCTAAAATTAAGCAACCTATCCTTGCTTTCAGGTTGATTTTATGGATATTTTCAACCGCCAGCACTGCTACCCGTTTGGGAAAATGGGAGATGTAAAACTTGTTTTCTAACTCAGTTTGCCATTGTTTGAGCAAATATTGCGGAACTATTACCACTGCACCTTTTTTCGGTTCATCGAGAAGAAATTGACGCAGAATCGCACCCGCTTCGATGGTTTTTCCAAGTCCCACCTCGTCTGCTAGCAAGTAGCGTTGAATTGGGTCTTCCAGTACCCGCCGCACTACTTCAACTTGGTGAGGATAAAGATTAATATTTGCCGAAATCAGTCCCGTCATCCCGCGACTCACAGCGCGTTGCTGAATCAAGGATTTCACGAAAGCCAATCTTTTATCGTGGAAATAGGGCGTTTCGTGACCCTTCATCGCCAGAGTTTGGATAGGGTCTGTGTTTGGGAGATTACAACGAACGTAAATGTCTTCTTCAAATGCGATCGCAGTTTTCTTATCTGGTAAATCAATTTGATACATTTCTGTATCATCATCCCAGATGAAAACTCTGCCAACTATCCATTTATCCTGAGTTTGGGACTTAATATAGCATCGAGCTTGGGGTTCCAGCTTGACTTGAGAAAGAGAATTTAAAGGTAAAGTTTTTTGGAGACGTTGCCCTATAGAGCAGAAATACTCAACGATTGCATTGGTATCAGATATTTCCGTAACTTTTCCGATACCCAAAGAGTTATTCTGGGACTGTACCAATAAACCAAGCTTAATCATAGATCCAGTCCCCTGAACATACTAAAAGAACCTTCCAGACTAGTTTTTAGCCCATATCTGGCAGTTTTGTCGATCAACATTATAGATAATAAACTGGTATTACAGTTTTTGTGAGAGCGATATCTACCACTGGCTATTCAGCCTCGCTCCACCACAGCCAACTATTAACAATTTAAAATTCAAAATTCAAAATTCAAAATCCAAGACATTTTGAGTTGGGGATTTAAACCCCGACTCAAAATATGCTACGACAAGACGTAGCGCAAAGTCTGAGTCGAGGTTTCCTCGGCTCAGAACTTTGTAAGAGAGGGGTCTTAAACCCCTGAATGTACGATAAAATTAGCAATTTTCAGGTAAATACACCACACAGTAGAGGTACAGCATTGCTGTGCTTCTACAACATATACGGTTCAATTAAATGAAAACTGGTGTAAATTTACATTTATCAGTAAAGTTTTTGCGTAAAAGCATAACGTTGTTAAGCGCAGGGCGACACAATGGCATTGTTTGCCGACGCATTGGCATTGTCAGCCGACACAATGGCATTGTCAGCCGACACAATGGCATTGTTTGCCGACGCATTGGCATTGCAGGGTATGACCAAATTTAATTTGCTACGAATTAATGAAATGCTGTACTTAACTGATTATGTGGTGTAACAGATTTACGCTTTGGCTTGAGAAGACCACGATACAATTAAGATTGTATATATTTATTTACTATGAAGAAAATTAGAGACAACACAATTAAGTTAAATCAATTTTTAAAGTTGATGGGTATAGTGCCAACTGGAGGTCAAGCCAAGCTGATGATTCAAGGTGGCGATGTCCAAGTAAACGGTATGCTAGAAACTCGACGAGGACGGCGACTAGTACCAGGCGATAAAGTAACAATCCAAGGACAGACTTTAGAAGTGAATTTGAACAACAATGAAGACCCAAATGTAATGATAGATTTAACAGAACAAACCGAGTAAAGAAAATTTATCCCAAAGTTACAAGTTTCTCTTTTGCTTTGTGAGTAATGCTGCAAATTTCCAACAAAGTTATCATCCCACAGACTGAGATTGAAATTACTGCGATTCGCTCCCAAGGAGCAGGAGGTCAAAATGTAAATAAGGTATCTACCGCGATCCACTTGCGCTTTGATATTGCAGCTTCATCATTACCCGATTATTATAAACAACAGCTTTTAAAGCTCAACGATCGACGCATTAATCAAGAAGGAGTAGTTGTAATTAAAGCTCAGGAACACCGAAGCCAAGAGAACAATCGTGAGTCAGCTTTGAAACGACTTCAAGAACTCATTCAAAGCGCAGTTGTCGTGACAATCAAACGCAAACCCACTAAACCAACTCGCAGTTCTCAAAGAAAGCGCCTTGACCACAAAAGTAAACGCGCACAGGTTAAATCTAACAGAAGGCAGGTGACAGATTGTTGATTTATCTGTTATTCGTAGAAAATGCACATATTATTCAATATCAAAAAAGATGAATAAAACATTACTAAATATATTGGTGTTTGCGCTTTTAATCTTGTTTATCATCTCTCCCTTTGCCGCCCTTGCTAGTTTAATGCTTGTAGTGTTAGTTGCGGCATTTTTATTTTTAATAGGGGACACGTTTCAAGCAATTATTGGTGGCGACACTGACCCGAAAAAGTCATAAAAGCAAAATTCAAAATAAAGATAGGGATTTCTACGAAAAAGCCGCTTCCAAAGCAATACTTCTTGGTTAAGGGGAAAAGGGGAAGGTGGGGGCCCCTCTAAGGATAAGGGACGGGGGAAAGGGGAAAGAAAAAACCTTTAACCCAAACCTAGTATCCTTTTTCCAAAACCCGATTCCGAATTAAAAATGCACAAAGCGAGAAGTATTGGCTTCTAAGGTGCGATCGCTTTAGCAGAGACAGTTTTCTATCTGTCACAGCAGGAATTAATATACAGCAGTTTTCTTTTGCATGAAGTACAAAGTTACGGGTTTTGAAGCAGGAGGCAGGAGACAGAAGGCAGGAGGTAGAAACTATTTTTATTTGATGTTGAGTCTTGCATTTTGTACCTCATTTACTTGCAAACTGCTGTATATAATAAATAATTTCCTTTTTTATAAATAAAAATACCTAAAATTCATTTATGTGGGGAGTAATAATTATATTTGCTGAAGATAAACACACTGAAGAATAGTAGGTTAAACTAAAGAAAAAGAAAAATTAAAAATTATTAGTCACAATATAATAAATATTAGGAAAACGAATTATTGATAACTTTCATAACAGTCTAAACATTTTTTATAGTCAACTTCAAGCAGAATACATAGATGCGGATAATTGGACATATCAACTACAAAAGGTACTACCCATGAGTTCCCGCGCACTGCTGTTAGTAAATCGTCATGCTCGCCAAGGGCAAAAGGGTCTGTCAGAAGCGATTCAATATCTAAAAACACTTGGCTTTGATTTAATTGAGGAGTCTACAGAAGATCCCAAACATCTTGCTGAAGTTATACTTCGCTATAAGCATCAAGTTGACTTGGTAATTATTGGCGGAGGAGATGGTACTCTAAATGCCGCAGTAGATGCTTTAATTGAGACTCAGTTACCTTTGGGAATCTTGCCTCTAGGAACTGCTAACGATTTAGCGAGAACTTTGGGAATCCCAAATTCCCTCAACGAAGCTTGCAAAATTATTGCAGATGGATATTTACACCACATCGACTTGGGTTGTGTGAATGACAAACACTTTTTTAACGTTGCCAGTATGGGATTGAGTGTAAAAATTACCGAACGACTTACCAAAGAAGTCAAGCGCCGTTGGGGAATATTTGCTTATGCTGCCACTGCATTGCAAGTGATTTTGGAAGCTAGACCTTTTACAGCGGAGATTGCGATCAACGGTGAATTAATTCGCGTCAAAACAGTGCAAATTGCTGTTGGTAACGGTCGCTATTACGGTGGTGGTATGGCAGTGGCTCACGATGCCACAATAGACGATCAAAGACTAGACCTTTATAGCTTGGAGATTGAACACTGGTGGCAGGTTATATTATTACTACCCGCAATGCGACGAGGGCGACATATACATTGGCAGACTGTACGCTCCCATCAAGGTCAAGCAATAGAGGTACATACTCGCAAACCTCACCCTATTAATACAGATGGTGAAATCACTACCTACACACCTGCTCATTTTCGCGTTATACCTAAAGCTATAGCTGTTTTTGTACCCCTAGAAAGCAGGAGTTAGGAGTCATCAATTTTAGATTTTCCTTCAATTCAAAATCTAAAACTGGCAGTGTTAGAAGTTATTCTCCCTCATCTCTCTTTACTACAAAGTGGGAACTCGCATCAACTCACACCAAATGCATCTGAGATTTTCTCAAGATATAAAGTCCCTGTTGCAACGCCTAGCTGAACAACCTCTAACTCTAGGTGATATTCTGACAGAAACCTCAGAACGGGGCTTTAGTCTAGTAATTACATTATTAGTTTTGCCTTTTTTATTTCCTATGCCACCGGGATTAACTGGCCCATTTGGTGGTGCTTGTTTACTGCTGTCAGTGCAAATGCTTTTAGGAAAGCGATCGCCTTGGCTACCAAAAAGAATCGCTAACTACAAATTTCCTCGTTCCTTCGCCCAGTTACTTTTGCAAAATTTGGGACGGCTTACCAAAGTTTTCCAGAAAATCGCCCGTCCTCGATTAGCAAAAATAGCTTATAATCCTTTAGTTTGGCGAATTAATGGATTTTGTATCTCTTTATTAACAGTATTACTAATATTACCAATTCCGTTTACAAATCCTATCCCTACTATCGGTATTTTACTTTTGACTGTTGCCACCATCGAATCTGACGGTTTATTAATTTGCATCAGCTACGGCATAACTGCCCTGATTACTTTGCTGTTTGGATTTATTGGTTATGCAGTGTGGTTAGCTCCTAGTTTGCTGCCATCGATATTGAAATAATAAAAGCCTCCAGCTTTTGGCTGAAGGCTGTAAATTCTTAAGGTGCATCTACCATTTATTAATCCGCTTTATTTATTGCCATATCCGGGAAAATTAGAATTTTAAGTAAATTTATTTTGTTTCTGGATAAAAAAGTATCAGCGATAAAAAAAAGCCTTCAACTAAAAGCTGAAGACTGTGATTTAATTAAGGTGCATCTACTATTTATATATCCGCTTTAGTTATTGCTGCATCAGGAAGAATTGAAAAAAATGGATGATTGTGGAATTGATTTCGTTAGCTACAACAGTAGTACTAGTACGCTACGGCGTAAATAGAGCAACCATTTAAAATCCTTAAAGAGCTTATTCCATAATACTTTTGACTTTTGACTTTTGACTTTTGAACGCCAGTTGCTTGGCTGTCAGCAGAGCCGGACGCCAGTCGCTCATGGGGAAACCCCCAAGACCGCGCTGGCTCCCCAACGCACTGGCTCCTTTTGACTTCCGCCTTGCGGTACTAGCCTCAATGAGGATCGCCTACGGTATTTGACTAGGTAATCATAGATTAACTTCACATTAATTTTACAATTATCCCCATTTTACTCTGAATACACAAAGTTTCTGTTAATATCTCTGATTTGATATCCGTAATAGTACGAATTTAGTTTATTAGTTGGGTATATGACTATGAAAGTTAGACACACCCAACTTGATGAAGCGATCGCAATTTCTATTAGCCCTTGCTAGTCTTAGTATTGTCGGGGGAAGCTTTTTTCTGAGAACAACTTTTAGCAGTACTAGTGAACCTAAAATTATAACTGATACATCACGCTATAAAGAAATTCGTAATCAACTATGGTCTGATAATGACCAAGTAAAACATTTTCCTAATGAGATTCCCCCTGATGCTAAAGACGTTCGTATTGCTTACTCTCCCCAAGTTTTGCAAGGAAGTAGTTTTTTTCAAATTAGGTTAAAAGAGCCACCAAAGAAGATAGAAAAATTACTTTCACAATATAAAAATATTGCCAAGCACAAATATAGAGGTGGTAACACAAACGACCACATAAATCAACCTAACGGTGTGCCGACAACTTTCTTCTACACTAGTGACTCTCATACAGAATCTTTTCCAGCTACTTATGAAATATTGGTATTAAATACAGATGACAAAGGTAGACCTGGCTTTAAGTGGAATCATGGAGATAGCTACGGCGTTGCTATTAATAGTTCCACCTCAGAAATTATCTATTGGTCTGAAAAATGGTAATTAGCAATTCAAAGTGAATTTGAATCGCCATGAGCAAAATCATTATTTAAAACATTCTACTTAATAGACTTCTTGGATAAATTAAAAGCCCTCATCCTAAATTGCGAAAAGGGGTTGGGGAATATACCAAGATCCCGTAGGCAAATTTTGCATTTGTGCAAGAGTCTAATAGAAAATACTTATATCTCACACAGAAATTTATTTTACTGGTACAGTTAGTAGTGTTGTATTTTATTCACACTATATTAAGTAATAAAGTAATAAAGGGTACCAGATGAAAGGTATAGTCAAGAATCTCCTTGATGAACGAATCAAATCGATGATTAGATCGTCCGACCTGTATCAAGTTTTATATAATAGAATGCATTCCAGAAAGCTAGCCCTTACAGGCAAAAGACTTGATATTTGTGCCAATGAAGTTGCTATCTATCTACTTCAATGTGGTAAAAAAAAATATGTATTACGTGATAAAGTTTGTCTTGAAATTGGAAGTGGATGGTTACTTACTCATTCGTTAGTATTTTACCTTCTTGGAGCAAAAAAGGTTTATGCAACGGATGTTTGTCCATTATTACAACCCGAAAACATTTTCAAAGCCGTGTGTAATTCTGTAGATTGGAGTATCTTAGATAGTCTATCTACATTTGAAGAGCGAGATATTATCCACTTACGTTTAAAAAAACTACTTTCATTAAAAAGCTTATCTGTAGAAGTCTTACAAGACTTGGGTATAGAATACATTGCTCCAATTAATTTGTCTGAACAAGTGCTGAATTATGACAAAATAGATTTTATATTCTCCAAATCTGTGTTGGAGCATGTCCCAGTTGATGATGTTGTGCCACTTTTAGAAAATCTTGTAAGTAGCCTCTCAGAGGATGGCTTCATGTTTCATCTCATTGATTTACTAGATCACAGAGATAGAAAAAAAAGACCATTTGAATTCTTTATTTATCAACAGGAAGCCTACTCGAGAGAATTACAATCAAGGTGGGGAAATCGAATTCGGCGAAGCCAATGGAAGCAGATATTTTCTAGCCTTAAGCATTTGGACTCTAAATTTGTATTTGAGTGGTCGCATAAGGACGCAGAATTACCAGAAAAAATCGACTCGTCTATTCAATATACAGATGAAGAAGATTTAAAAATCTCTCATCTTGGTATATTTGGAGAATTCATATAGTTGACAAAAGTTAAGTTTTAAGCAAGGATAAATTCTAAGTGAAGGCTTGCTCCACTCAGATTTCACTGTCCTAAGTGTTGCTTTTATCCTTTTGAATATATCACTTTGGGTAGTTAAAACTGATGGCTAATATAGCTAAAATTTATAAGTGATTAAAAACTATCTGAATATGTAGAATGCCAACTGCTTTAATTACTGGTGCCTCTAGTGGTATTGGTAAAGCCTTTGCTCAAGAACTAGCTGCACGCAAGACAAATCTTGTACTCGTTGCTCGTTCTGAAGACAAACTAAGCCAATTAGCGAAACAACTACAAGAACAACACAAAATTCAAGTAGACGTTATAGTAAAAGACCTCACAGAACCTAATGCAGCTGCTAGTGTATTTGAGACTACAAAAGCAAAGGGATTAACTATTGACTTATTAATCAACAATGCTGGTTTTGGTTGTTATGGTGATTTTGCTGAAGGGGATGGAGAAAAACAAGTTAAAATTGTACAATTAAACATTTTGGCATTGGTAGATTTAACCCACAAATTTCTACCATTGATGCGGCAACGTCGTTATGGAAGTATTATTAACGTATCCTCCATTACCGCATTTCAACCGATACCATACCTTTCTGTTTATGCTGCTAGCAAAGCTTTTATTCTCAGCTTTAGTGAAGCGTTATGGGCAGAAAATTATCAGTATGGTGTCCGTATTTTAGTCACTTGTCCAGGGCCCATAGAAACAAACTTTTTTGCAGAAGCTAATTTTCCTCCAGCACTGGCAAGCAGTACAGATAAGGTGTATTCTTCCCAAAAAGTGGTTTTGGAATCTTTAGAGGCTTTAGAAAAAGGCTATCCAACTGTTATTAGCTCTGATAGTAGTACTCAAATTAGAAGCAAATTATCTCGACTTGTACCGCGCAAACTTCTACTGAATATGTTAGCAAAACACTTTAAAGCTTAAGTATTAAGTATATATTTAGGAGTAGAGACGCAATTAATCGCGTCTGTACAAGTTCGGAGTTTGAATTTAGGGGTTTAGAGTTAAGAGTTAAATAAACTGGTGTATTCAAAACTCCTCACTCTTCACTTATTACATATACCTTGTTAATTGAACTCGGTAACGCTCTTTTTTTGTAACGGCTATTTCCCCAACTTCTAAACGTCCTTTAGAGCGAATGGCAATTAAGTCGCCTGATTTGACTTGAGAACTAGCTTGCGTAACTTCCTTCCAATTGACGCGGACATCACCAGCATCGATGAAATCAACCATTTTGCTGCGGGACATACCAAAACCAGCAGATGCGATCGCATCTAATCTTAAAGAAGCCTCCACAGTAGTTAATTCTTTTTTCTTGGGTTCCCGAACCTTTAATTCAGTTAGCTCAATCTGCTGAGTTTTTACAGGAACCGATCGCACCTGTTTGAGGCTCATTGACAAAAATTCCACCAACTCTGGTGTAACAATCGCTTGCGCTCCTCGTTCTCCTAAGACAATCACATCTCCCGTCTTTTCACGAACAATTCCTGTCCCCAACATTGCGCCTAAAAAGTCGCGGTAAGAGGCGGTATCAAATAGGAAATTACCAGCAATTTCCACAGCTACAAGGCTGACTTGAGATCGATCTAACGGAAGTTCTGAACGAGCGATCGCTATTCTTTGGCGTTCAGCTTGCGGATATCCACCCCACGCCACCAATTGCACTTCTGTTAATCGGTTAAATACCCGTTGAATTTCTGCCAATTCTGGGGGAGATAGAAAATCTGTCAAAACCACTTCCCAAGTTTTGATCGCTTGCTCTGCTTGGTCGATTACACGAGCTACACTATCTCGATTTTCAACACCTTTTAAAAGTTCTTCTCGTGGCAACATTCTTAAAAATTATGAGTTATGAATTGAGAATTAATCTGCTAAAACTATATTGATTCTAGCTTTAATTCTCATTTCAGCCATTAGTAACAAGTTAAGGCTGTAAGGCATCAGAAGCACTAGCACTATAGACGACTCATATCAAATTTGGTGCTATCACTTTTCGCAAGTCTACCACTAAAGGGAAACAACCTCTAAGGTACATCTCCACATGATGACGCACCACAGTTGCGGCTATTTTCTGGCTGACCAAGGACGACAGGGGTACTCAAGCGTATTTCGGACATACAAACATTCAACATACAGCCCGCTACACTGCTCAAAACTCAAAAGGTTTGAGTCTTTTGATTAGGACTGGTTAGCCAATAGATTAACGTCTTACTTGGATTGATACTTTATTCAGTATAAGCTCTGCTGTTTAAGTAAAAATTTTAACTTAAAATCCGAATAGTATATTTTTTAAGCAGTTTCTTCAATCAAGAATTATTACTAAATGAGGAAAAATGGATTATCAATTTATCCGTGGTCAAAGTTACAAAAGAAGAGATATTTATCGGATTATTAGCCTTCCAGAAGATACAAAAGGTGGTAATTGGGAGACAGGGTACAACAGGCGCAAACAAGATTATTTTATTTTTTGTAATATAGGTGTAGCTGGTACAACTGGTCACGACTATAACAATCACTTTCTAGGAAATGATTTAGTCTGGTTTGGGAAAAATGGCTCAAAAATCCAGCAGCCTACTATTCAAAATTTAATTCATCCCAAAGGTAAAATTTATATATTTAAAAGGTCAAGTAATAAAGAACCTTTTATATATTTAGGTTTAGGAAAAGCAAAATCATTTGAGGAAACTTCACCTGTTAAAATAATTTGGGAATTTATTGACAACAATGAATTTAATCCAATAAGCTTACCTGAAGAAGTAATAGAAACAGAGAAATACTTTGAAGGATCAATTGAGCAGATTGCAGTTAATGTTTATGAACGTAACCCCGATGCACGGCAAAAATGCATAAAACACTATGGTGGAATATGCCAAGTTTGTGGATTTAGTTTCGAGGAGGTATATGGAGTAATTGGTGAAGGTTATATCCACGTTCATCATTTAAAGCCATTATCAGAAATTGGTAAAAAGTATGAGCTTGATCCAATACAAGATTTGCGTCCAGTATGTGCTAATTGTCACGCAATGATTCAGATGATCTGCAAGACTTTATAAACGAACTGAGTCAGGCTTTTCGGTTGATAGATTCCTCAACTAGAGCATGGGAGATAATTGACGCGATCATCCATGAATGGCATGAGAGCGCCGTAGCGATAGACCCCAAGACCGCAGTGGCTCCCCCATGCCCCATTCCCCTCTTTAAAACTATCTTGATTCTAACTTTAATTCCCATTTCAGCAGATTTTCATCCCTAGCAATTTGTTGCATTCCCAGTTTTTCTAAAATGCGAATCGAGGCAACATGATCCTCTGGAGAATGAGCGATAATTCTCTTGAGTTCTGGCTGAGTAAAGGCAAAATCCACCAGTGCTTTCACTGCTTCAAAAGCAAATCCCTGCTGGCGATAAGCTGATAGGACTTCATAACCCATTTCTACAGTTCCTGTGCGATCGGGTTTGCCACCAAATCCCAAATCACCAATCAGGGTAGAATCAGCAACGTGAATCATTAGCCAGATACCCCAACCCAACTGGGAAGGATCATCTACTAGCATCTGAGCATACATTGGAAAAAAATCTAGCACTTCAGATGCATACCAATCATCAGGAACCCATACCCCCAAAAGCTTTTCTACTTGGGGTTTATTTCTTGTCACAACGGCTTGCGCCACCTCCAAAGAACAGGGAAGTAACTCAAGTCGCTGTGTCGTGATGTGTAAACTATGATTCATTCATTACACGGTACTTGTGTCGGCATAACCTTGGATATTTTCTGGATCAAACTGACGTAATATTTTGGTTGCTTGGCGAGTAAGAGTTTCAGAACCTTGAACGACAACCAAGTATTTACCCTCATCTAAGCGGTTGCGATAAGGTAAGGCATCACCGCCACCTACAAGTAAACCGACTCCGCCACCGACAAACACACCACCCATTGCACCACTAGCAGCACCCAGCAGTCCGCCAACAATGTGATTGCCAACTTCACCCGCCCAAGCAAAAGTATCTAAACCAGTAATGAGGCTGAATGTAAAACCTGCAAAAAAGCCAAATGGTATCAGCCAGGTTGCCATCTGTTTTGCTTGCTTTTTAGCTTGGTCTTTGGGGTCAATTAAGCCAAACTCGTCAGCTGTTTTATACCCCCTTCCCAAAATAGTGCTGTTAACGCCTTCTTTTTCTAAAGCTAAGTAAGCAGCTTCGGCTTGAATGCGGTCTGGTAATACGGCAACAAGGTAATTCATTGATTTTACAATTTGTCTAATAGAAGTTTTGCCTTAATTAACAGCGTATCAGTCGTGGTCAAATCATCTTGCATTGGGTAGGAGTTAGGAGTACAGACGCGATTAATCGCGTCTGTACAGGAGTTACTCCCCAACGCTAGCTCTTAAGGGGCTGTTTTTGTTAAGTCTGTGTTAAACTCAACTGCAAACTGCGTAGGCGTAGCCCGCCGCAGGCATCGTACAATTTAGCACAAATTAAATGTACATCCGATCACTTTAGCGAATCTAGTGGCTCACAAAAATTGTTTACGCCTTGCTTGAGGACATAAATCAAAACTGGTGTTGCCAAAATTTTCGGAAATGTCGGCATTGCTTTTAGATGTTCCATCATTTTTTGAAGTGAAGTATTAAGCAAATCTTCGCGATATTCTTGTTCGCAAATCACCACACGCCATTTTCTCGCCAAGGCATCTAACCACTCGGAATTTGCTCTTTCTGGTTCTTGTCCGGCTCGGATAGCTAGCGTCATCGCCGCATCTTCCAAATCTCCATCACAGTCTTCAATCAAATCCAGCGCTTCCATATCGCTGGGATCTTCTGCCAATTGAGAGCGAAACTGTGCAATTTCTTGAGATGTTACTTTAGTCATGAGTCTTTGACAAGGCCAGCGATGCCTACGGCGGTAAACTACGGACACTCAGTTATGCTACATCATTTCACAAAATTGCTGTTACAAATACGTTTTTCGGGGTGCTTTCAGAATCAAAAATCTGTCTTGGAAGGTTGAGTTACTGCCTTGCACGGGTCTTTCGGTTTGTTCGCTCTTAGCGTTTAGCAAGTGGTGACTGTTTTAAAGAAGCCCACGCACCCGGCGATATCTTGCTACAGACTTTCCGTAAAATCAAAAATTTTATACAGTCAGTAACAGATTTTACCAACAATACTTTTCTTTAGCTTTTAATAACTATTTGCAATAATTTCGTAATGTGAGTGGTGTCACATTTGCGGGAAATAATGACAATCGAGGTATTAGGTTTAGTTTGCGAGGGTTTGGAGCGCAGGCGTATTCAGGTAGTGTCCCTGTGTTGCGAGATGGCTTTAGGGTATAATTTCTTAATTGCGAATGGGCGAAAAAGCGAATTGGTATTAGTATATTAGTATTAGATGAAAAAATAAGCTAAAAGCCTCATTCTTCAATTTAATTATTGAAAAATGAGGCTTTTAAAATTTTTAATTGAGAAATAAATCAGCAGTATTAGCGGAATGCTCTGAGGGTAACAGACCGTTGTAACTGAGCTAAAGCGCGGTTATAATCCAAAATTGCTGTGACTCGATTACCTTCAGCTTGTGTAAGATCATTTTCAGAGTTAATGACATCAGTTTGAGTACCTACACCAGCTTGGAATCGCAAACGTGCTAAACGTAGAGCTTCCCTAGCTTGTTCTAAAGCGGTATTAGCGGTTTGAACATTCTCCAAACTAGATTGTTGGGTAGAGTAGGCTTGTTCTACCTGGAAGCGAATTTGATTGCGCTGTTCAGCAAATTGAGTTTCTGCGATCGCAATATTAGCTCTTTGCTGAGCTGCTCTTGCTCTTGCTGCTCCCCCATCATACAAATTTAGGGTTGCCTGAACTCCGAATGAATAACCATCAGTAGCGCTGACATTATCATTGAACTGGTCTAGCAGGTTGTAGCTAGCGACCAAACTAACTTGAGGACCCAGCTCCGCAAGGGCCTGCCTACGCTGTTGCTCATTGGTATTGCGTTGTGCCAACAACTGTTGCAGTTCCGGACGATTTTGATAAGCCAACACAATACTTTGTTCTAAGGTTGGGTTCCAAAGACCAGCTAATTGTACAGGGTCAGCCGCACTGATATTTATCGCCTGCGGCAAACTTATCCGAGTTGCTAATTGACGACGAGCAATTGTCTGCTGGGATCTAGCATTAGTTAAATTTTGTTGGGAATTTGCTAAATTTACCTGCGATCGCAACACATCAAACCGTGTACCAACCCCAGCTCGCTCTAACGCTTCTGCATCACGCAAACTAGCCTCAGAGTTCACTACAGCCGACTGACTAATGCGTACTTGTTCATCCGCTTGTTGCAGATTGTAGTAGTCAGTAGCTACATTCAAACGGATTGTCTCAGACTGAGTTTCTACAGCAAACTCATAGTAACGTACCTGTTCTTCAGCCGCTCTGATGGTAGCTTGCACTCTCCCAGAAGTATAAAGGTTATATGAAAGTTGTGCTTGACCAGAAAAAGATGTGCTGGGTTGATCTTGGTTAGATAATAAGCCATTTCGCCCATTTATTTCGTCCTGAAGCTGACTACCAGCAGACTGACTACGAGTCAAATCCGTGCTAACTCCCAGAGTGGGCAATAAAGCAGCTTGCGCTTCGTGTAGAGCCGCTCGATTGCGTTCTAGCTCCAATAAGGACACCTGTAGATCGTGATTGTTACGCTTTGCTAGCTCCAGAGCCTGTGTCAAAGTAATCGGCTGATTTCTCTGAAGTTGCACTTCCTCCGGTTTGGTGGGAAATTGCAGAGGATTTGAGTTAGGAATCAGGTTGTTTGGAATTTGCACCGACCCTGACGGTACAGGAGTTACAGTTGCTGGTACAGTAGCAGGTTGCACCGAACCCCCTGGTGCAGGAGTTACGGTTGTTGGCGTAGTGAGAGTTGGCGTTGAACCCTCTGGTACAGGAGTTACGGTTGTTGGCGTAGTAAAAGTTGGCGTCGAACCCTCTGGTACAGGAGTTACGGTTGTTGGTGCAGTGATTGGCGTTGAATCTGTCGGAATCGGGGTATTACTCTGAGCCAAGCGACCAATAGCATTTTGTTGTAAGCAGGTGCTTGAGGTTAATAGCAAATTAGCCAAGGAGTCAGTTTTGCTTTTGCTCAACTCCTGTGGACACCTCTGCGCTGACAACAGTTTTGCTGCTCCTGCACTTGTGACTGAAGTTTGTAAAAATGTTTGTAACTGAGTAACAGTCTTTTTCTTTTGAACCACTGGCTGCTGTACAGAAGACAGGGACAAAATTTCTTTTTGGACAGAAGGGGGTTTTGAAGTGTAGTTGGGAACTACTATCTTCTTTAATTTCTGCCAATATGCGCTTGAATTACTCTGTTTTTGGTTATTTTGAGCAGAACGGCTGATATCAAGCTCTTGGGAAGGATTAGAGGTAGGTGTCAAACTGAAAAATCTACCTTCATCTTTCTTAAGTTGTTGTTTTATTGGCACAACAGTATTTTCAGTCGTGAACACTGGAATACTGTTATTACTTAAAGGCTTTACACTAAGTTTAGAAAAACCCAAAGCAGGTACTAGGGTTGGAACACTAACATTTGCACTTTTAGGCAGTTGCCTATTTATGGTGTCCACAACCAAGCCTTGACCATCAGTAGAAGTCAAAACACTAGGAGAAGACGCCAGTTGTACCCCAGTTAGTTTCGCAGTACCAGCCCAAGCAGGCTGAGTTGTTAAGACCGCTGCCGTTACACCAGGTAAGAAGCTATAAAATAATTGCTGTCCTTTCACCGCATCCCTCACACGAAAATCAATCTAGCGGCAGAAAACCTTTCTTCACCACAGAATATAGCACGATACTAAACTTAGGAAAGAATATACTACGATACTAAATTTAGGGTTCGGAACTCTGTTTGTCTTCAAAACGCCTAACAATGCGAGAAAGTTCCGCCTTTTCATCGATACTAACGCGAGTAGGAGCACCGCTGATAATCCGTTCGTAGTTTCGGAAAGAATCTTTAATTTCGGGTCCATCAGCAGTAATATTATACTCACGAATGCCCTTATCATGCCAAGAGCCGCGCATTTTAAATACGTTAATTGCCCGCGACATATCTCCGCGAATTTCTACGTACTGTAACATCAGAATTGTATCGGTAATCGTGGAAATATGAGAGTCAGTAATCGAATGCGCTCCTAAAAATTGGTCGGTTGTGTTGGTGAAGAAACCAGTAATTTCTTCTTGTTTAGCATAACCTGTCACACCAATTACAAACTGCCGAAATGCATTATTCGTAACTCCTCTAGCTAGTGCTGATAGGGAATCAATAGCAATCCGAGTGGGTTTGAAAATAGCAATTTCTGATTTAATAATTTGTAAGTGGTCTTCTAAACCAGTTGATTCCGGATAGGTACAGATTATTTTAAGTAAACCTTGATGCTCTAATTCTTCAAAATCAATTCCCCAAGAATAAGCATTACGAGATAGTTGGGCGCGTGATTCTTCATAAGCAAATAATATTGCCTTTTCTCCATTAAGGCAGCCATCTTGAATAAACTTACTGACTAACAGGGTTTTGCCAGTACCTGTGGCTCCTGTTGCCAAAATAATTGAATCTTTAAAGAAACCACCACCGCACATTTCATCTAAGGTTTTAACACCAGAAGATACCCTGATATTAGAAGAACGTTGAGTCAAGCGCATTGCTCCCAGTGGGAAGATGTTAACTCCTTCATTAGTAATTGTGAAAGGATATTCGCCTTTCATGTGAGTTGTGCCGCGCAACTTGAGAATTTCAATTGTGCGACGGCGGCGTTCTCCTTCTAAAGCGTTGCGGACAATTACTACATTATCGGAAACAAATTCTTCTACTCCAAAAGAGGCAACAGGCCCATATTCTTCACTACGTTCAGTGGTAATTAGAGTGGTGACACTCAATAATTTGAGACGTGCTACCAGACGAAAAATCTCGCGTCGCACTATTCCCATCGCTTCATACTGCTGAAATACCGCTGTTATTGAGTCGATTGAAACTCGTTTAGCTTTGTATTTGCGGATGGCATATTGCAAGCGCTCAATGAGTGCAGAAAGGTCAAAATTTCCCACAATATCTTGACCTTCTGGATCGGGAGATGCATCAAGAATAAACAACTTACCTTCTTCAATTAAGCGGGGCAAGTTCCAACCAAAAACATGAGCATTTTTAATAATATCACTAGGTGATTCTTCAAAGGTTACAAATACTCCTGCTTCATCAAAATAAGTAATACCGTTATAGAGAAACTGAAGAGAAAATAAAGTTTTGCCTGTGCCGGATGTGCCGCTGATCAAGGTAGTTCTACCAATTGGTAAACCACCATGACTAATATCGTCAAACCCTTCGATCATCGTCCGAATTTTTTTTATACCCCCAATTTTTGGTGGTTGTTTTGGTTCTAGTTGCTCGTTTTCATTCATTGCTTGATAACAAAAGGGTATTGAAATCTATTTTTTTATTACTAAAACTTGTACTTAATTTTTTCTGATTAAAATTTTATTCTTCTAAATCTTCTTCACTTAGTTCTTCATAGAGCAAATCTAATCCAATCAACACTCTTTCTCTATCTGAAAGATCCCCAATAATTTTGCGAACGGGTGGAGGTAAAATTTTAGATAATGTTGGCGTTGCCAATATTTTATCTTCTTCTGCCAGTTGCGGACTTTTCAATACATCAATCACTTTTAAAGCATAAACACCTTCAAACTCTTGCTCTAAAATATCTTTGAGTATTTTTAATGCCCGGACTGAATTTGGAGTATTTCCTGCTACGTAAAGCTTAAGTACGTAGGTTTTTCTGGCTTTAATCATATACTTAATAACTGTCATGAGCATAAAAATAACAAGATGCATTCGCCCTACAGCCCTTCTCCTAAAGGAGACGCTACGCGAACGGGCATCCTACGGCAGGTGTTGGTGCGCTATCGTACATTGGGAGTAACTAGCAGCTTGTTCCAAGTGGAATATACAGCGATAAACTTAATTTATTTACAAATCGAACTCCTATAGGCTTCGCACAGGTGAGCCAGGATATCTATCAATGTTAGGCGGTAATCAAGTAACGTTTCATTGCTCCTTCCTTCTAATTTTAGCTGGTTAGAAAATTCTTCAATTATCTCCATGTGAATTTCGATTATTTGGGGCACAGGAATATTAGCATAAAATATAGTATTGATATATTTATCAATTTTCTCTTTGAGTGTTTTCTCTGTAGTAAAATAATTTATAAGAATCAAGCTATAATCTAATTTAAGCTGTCTTAATAATTCTTGTCTTTCTTCTGGAGTCATCTCCTGAAAATGCTGTTGACTTTTTTGCATCTGACTGGCAAATACATAAACGTATTTGCTAGTGTATGCCCAACTTGGATTTAGTTGCGACCAATTTGGTAAATAGTTGATTTTTGCAGATGTGGTTGCAGCAATAGGTAGGTAGCCAAATTGAGTAATAATTGCGTCCATCAATTTACCCACCCACGTACTCAAACCTTTTAGGTTGGCTAAGTCAACTGGATTATTTAAGCATTTGTTAACATTAGATTGCAGAATCAATATCGGTAATAACATTTATTCTTGAATATATCTCCTTGATCGCCCTGACCAAGAAACGCGGGTTGATAAGTTTGATTAAGGCTTGTAGGGAAATACTGAGTGTGCAGTAAACTGGTGATTTTACCCCAAAATAACGCTCTATTTGAGCAGATAGTGCTACGCACTTAGCCCTGTTGTGGAGCAACCAACTGGTAGAACTTAGTAGATCTTTGATGATCAGGTATCCGTCGGCATAGCAAGACACAATAATTAACTCATGATTTACATATCTATGTATATAAATAGATAGATTTGTTTATTTTGCTCCTTGATAAGATACTTAAACGAACTTAAAGGATTGTCGCATTCCAAATCATTATAATTCCTCAAGGTTCTAAAGCGAATCTTTGGGGCCATAATTGTTTTAGCCGTCGCTATCGATGAGGAGTTTAAATACCAGTAAGACACTGGGGAGGCTGGCTAGTTACTAGAAATTAGAAACGTCGCCTCTGGGAAAAATGCACTCGTTCGCAATTCCCGTATCCGTTAGAGGAAATCCTGTTGTTTTAATGGCGTTGAAATAACCAGAGTTGTGTTTATATTGAGTCTTCTTAGAGATATGACTTCAGGCGAAAAGACCATCAACTAACAGATGGAAATGCCAGAGGGTTCCACAGGAAGAATGACCCCCAAATCCCTATGTTAATGCTAGATTACCCGCTTTATGACTTTCAAGCAACCGTACCTAGCTGCCCCCAAACAAGTTCTCTGGCAGTGGTGTTGGAGATTTTTGAGCAAGAGCAGTGCGATCGCTTGGTAGTAGTGAATCAACAGCAATGCCCCATCGGATTGCTGTATTCTGCCCGTTTAATCCCAAAATTATTAGCCCAAAGTGACGATAAAAATCTAAATTTACACCAATCGCTTTCTACCTGGGGTCAGGGTCTAATTGAGCCAATACAGACAATATCAGTTTCGGAGCGTGTAGAGCGATTAAGCTTGCGCTGGTGCGATTCACAAGTCGAAAAACCTCAAAATCTAGATTGGGCGCTGATTGACTTGGATGGTCGATATTTGGGGCTATTGGATAGTTCACGCCTGTTGCGATCGCTAGCTCAAGAACGTATGGCTGGCTTACAAAGGTCTAGCGAGTATCGTCATGAGTATGATGGTGCGCCAAATGAACCCAAGTCGTTAAGACACCAGCCACTGGTACACTTGCTAGAAAGACTGCCTTGGGCTTTAATGTTGCAAACGGGTACTGGCGAGGTGGTAGCGCGAAATCCCGCCTGGTGGCAGCAATTAGGAACCTTAAAAGATCCAGAAAAAGTTAGGCAACAGGTAGAAGCAATACTTGTCCCGAAACGCTCCGAAATAGCAGAATATGTCACCCAACCAGCAATCAAGGTTCATCCCAATGGTAGGGAGAATGAGTATGGTGGTGAAGAAGAACTGATTAAGCAAGAAGTACCAGGTGATGCTGTATACAGCCGATGCTATTTAGATAGTCAAGTGGGTACTTGTACCTGCGTTGTCGAAGTACAAAATGGTCAAGAGCAAATCTGGCAGTTTGCCAAAATTCCCTTAGATAGTCCTGAGTTTAAAGTTATCAGTGCCGAAGAGGAGATTGCACTCAGCACTGATTTGTGGTTGATTTTAGCTACTGATGTCACTGAACAGCAGCAACTTTGTAAAGAACTAGCAGCGAAGAATGCCGATTTAATTCAACTAAATCGGTTAAAAGACGAGTTTTTAGCTTGTATTAGTCATGAACTCAAAACTCCCCTAACTGCCGTTTTGGGATTATCGCGCTTGCTAGTGGATCAGCAGTTGGGAGAACTTAACGAGCGTCAAGCCCGTTATGCAGGACTGATTCATCAAAGCGGACGCCACCTAATGAGTGTAGTAAATGACATTTTAGATTTGACCCGGATGGAGACGGGACAAATGGATTTGACGCTGACTCAGGTGAAAATCAGTACTGTGTGCGATCGCGCCCTATCGGAAGCCAAAGCTATCCACACTCAAACCACTAAAGCGACATCTGCCCCGCCACCTGCAAATACTCGTCCATCTGCTCCCCAATTCTGTCTTTCCATTGAACTAGGTTTAGATCAGATGGTGGCAGACGAATTGCGCTTACGCCAAATGCTAGTACACCTACTTTCCAACGCCTTTAAATTCACCGAAATATCTGGTGAAATTGGGCTGCGGGTAAGTCGTTGGGAAGGATGGATTGCCTTTACAGTTTGGGATACAGGCATTGGCATTCCTGAACACCAGCAACACTTAATCTTTCAAAAATTCCAACAACTAGAAAATCCCCTCACCCGCCAATTTGAAGGCACTGGTTTGGGGCTGGTATTAACTCGCGCCTTGGCTCGCCTCCACGGAGGAGATGTCAGCTTCTTATCGCGTGAAGGTAAAGGTAGCCAGTTTACACTACTTCTGCCGCCCAGTCCCCCGAAAACAAACTTCTCGGAACCAGATATGGGAATCAGAGAAGACGAGGAGACAGGATACCAACCGACACGGGAAAACTCCGCAGCCGCTCGTCAGCATCCTAGTACGCCCACACAGCATCATCCTGCTAGTTCGCAACGGTTGGTTTTGGTAGTCGAGGCAGTAGCTCGATATATTGAAGACTTGACCGAACAACTCAAAAGTTTAGGATATCGGGTAGTGATTGCGCGATCGGGGACAGAAGCAGTCGAAAAAGCGCGGCGCTTGCAACCAATAGCGATATTTTTAAATCCGTTGCTACCCCTGCTATCAGGCTGGGATGTACTGACTTTACTAAAATCTGACACTGCAACCCGTCATATATCTGTAATTGTGACAGCGACGGCAGCCGAAAAGGAGCAAGCATTTGCTAACCGAGCCGATGGTTTTTTGAGTTTGCCAGTAGAGCATCAGGTATTAGCACCAGTTTTAGAAAAATTATGTACTGCACAAGTAGTTCCGCAGATAGGGTTAAATAATAGTGTAATTGTCCCAACTAAAACCCCACTGCGAATTCTCAGGTTGGTGAATCCCCAGTTAGAATCGGTCAATCCTCACACTTCACTTCGAGAACATCGAGTGATTGAAGTAGATGACCTAGATCAGGCAGAACTTTTGGCGCGGGTATGGCAGTTTGATGTGATTTTGCTAGATGTCGAAAGTACTATCGCCCAAATTTATTTGCAACAATTAATTGGACATCCGCGTTTAGCAGCTATACCACTGGTTACTTGCGATGTTGCAACTACCTTAGTTGCTTCTAAAATACCAGGGCTATCTGTATTTCCTTACTTAACACCAATTGCTAAAGATAACAGCAGTCGCACTGAGAAAACAGATGCTTTACTATCAGTACTGGAAATTGCTTCTGGTATTTGCTGCCCTCCTAACATCTTAGTAGTGGATTTAACAATGCTACGGGATTTACCCCAGGTAAGACGTAAGCCAGCTAAGGGTTATCAGACAGAAAAAAATTGCTCAATTAGTAGTGAAACTGCTGAACGGGGATCTGAATGGTTCCAAGCTTTAATTCAATACCTCCAAACAGCAGGCTTCAAAGCGGCGATGAGTCCTTGTTGGGCAGAAGTGTTGCAACAAATTCGCCACGAAAGCGTTGACTTACTGCTAATTTGTTTAGGAGAAACCTCTATCCACAAAGATGTACTCAAAGCACTGAAAAAATTAGGAGATTCGCCTTTGAAGTTGCCACCAATTTTGGTATTAAATCAGCGATTTAATCGCTCAGAAACCAGTTTCCCGGATGGAGTAGCTGATCAGGAAATTAACCAGCAGAAGAAGAATGGTTTGGAATCGATAGAAACTGTTGTTGGTGCGATCGCTACCCAAATATTACCGCGATCAATATCAATGGAAGACCTCTTAAACCAGATCAATCAAGCTTTAGCTGTCAATGGTTACAATGACAAATGTTAATGGGGTCAACCCCTTCTCTGCGAGACGCTACGCGAACGGGGAATTCAAAATTCAAAATTCAAAATTCAAAATTAATAATCCCCATAAATAAATTTAGGGGCTTGTATCCTTTTGTTCTTCGGTCATTGATCATTGGTCATTAGTTATTCTCAAAGGACAAATGACTAATGACTAATGACAATTTATGATATGTCTATTTTTTGATTTTTCATTTTCTTAAAAGGAACTCGAACCAAGTTATAAGCACCCTTGGTCGATAAATTCTTGTAATCATCTGGCTGTAAGTCCATTTGTAAAAACTTTTTCTGTTCGGCTAACAGTAGCACTGAGGGAGGTTTTAGTCCTTTGGCAGCCTGGTTTTTAATATGCTCTACAGCCTCTTGGGGAAATTTTAAATAATTTACGTGGATGTGGCTGTAAAATACCACACTAGGCTTTTTGAAGCCAAGCATGATCAATTCTTCATTTGGTTGTTTTGCTTCTAGAATGACCGCAGACAATTCCCTTAAGGGTAATTGACGTTCTTGATCGATAAAGAACGAAGCAGGCGTTAAGACAAAAATTATAAACGCCACAAACCCGATTAAATTAATACTGATAATGTAGTTCCAGCGGCGACTCAATAATAAACCCGCAACCAAAACAGCACAAACTAGCCAAATTATACCCGCGATTAATGGTAAACCAGATTGTTGAATTAGTTCGTGAAAGTTACTGATCGCTGGATCGGTACCTAATATGTGGGTTATATTGAGCAGTGCTGTTGCCAGAACTGATAAAAATACTAGATTCACCCAACCACTCATTCGCAGCAAAGACGTAGAGATGGACGGAGTAGAAGAGGGGGAAACAGGAATTGTTTGCCGTGTCTCCGTATCTGAAAAAAGGTCGCTCCACAACAGGGCTACCAGGATTGCTGCTGCTGGCATTAAAGGCAATACGTAGCTAGGGAGTTTAGTAACGGCAATGGTAAAAAAGGCAAAGACGCAAGCAAACCAGAACCAGGCAAATAAACCAAATTGCTGAAAACGTTCAAGGGATCGCCAATGCGATCGCTGCCAAAACCTTAGTCTAATTATAGAAGCTGGTAAATACACTGAATATGGTGCAAAACCCAACAGCACGACTAAAAAGTAAAAATACCAAGGTGCTGAGTGACCATTAACCACTTCTGTAAAGCGTTCCAGGTTGTGATAACCAAAAAAGGAGTTAATGTAATTCCAGCCATTGCGCCAAATTACTAAAGCATACCAGGGCACTGACAAAGCGATAATTATCAGTATACCTACGAGAAGGTGCATTTCTCGCGACACCTCTCGCACTTTACCCACGTAAAGCAAAAAAGCAGCAACAATTAGCCCCGGTAAAACAATTCCCACTGGCCCTTTGGTCAAAATTGCGCCAGCAATCAGCACATAAAAAGCTAAGTACCATTTGTTATGGAATAGGGGAGCCACTGCGGTCTTGGGGTCTCCCCAAGTGGAGCAAGTGGCGTCATGCGGCATGGGCATTGAATCTTCAATTTTGAATTTTGAATTTTGAATTTTGAATTTTGAATTGATTTCTCCCCTGCTCCCTTCCTTCTCTGCATACCCTAGAAAGAAACATAACAAAGCCGATGCCATGCATCCGGTAAGCAGCATATCAGAGACACCTGTTCTCGCCCAAATAATAGTTTCGGGATTGAGTGCCATGAGCGCTGCTGCTGTAAAAGATATTAAGTAGCGGCGAGTCGGACGTGAAACTTGTTCTAATTTGTCTTGTTTAGCCAGATACCACTGGATGGTGTAAAAAGCTAAACAAACTAAGCCGAATGCTGCGATCGCCGAAGGAAGGCGTACTGCCCACTCATTCACGCCAATTATGTGATATGCGATCGCCTGACACCAGTAAATTAAAGCAGGTTTATCGAAACGAGTGTCACCATTAAAAAATGGGGTAATCCAATCACCTGTAACGAACATCTGGCGGGAAGCTTCGGCAAAGAGCGGCTCTGTCTCATCAATCAAGCCTGTGTTACCCAAATTCCACCCAAAAGCCACCCAGGCAACTACCATCAACCACAAAATCGACACAGTTACACTCAGGGCTGGATTTTTTGCTATTTTGTTGAACCACCGATCAACAGTGTGCTTAACACTCAATTTCATTCTCATTTAGTCAATAGTCAACAATCACTAATCAATAGTCGTTGGTTATCTATCTTTTGTTCTTGAAAGTTTTTAATTCAACGATTTTCCTCTATCCATTACTTAACGCTTTACCAACTATCGGGTAAGAATGTAAAAATAAAGCTTTGAGCAAACGCTAAACAATGCCCACCTACTACATTTGCTTCCGTACTCAATATTTACCACTTAGCAATATTTATTGACTCAGCACAAGTTGCCATTCTCTATTTTGGGAATTCCACTTAGGTAATTGAGTTTCGCCAATAATATAAGGGCCCCAGTAACGACGGGAACCATCTTGTGCAAAAGCAACTAAAACATCTCCCTTCTCTAGCTTTAAATTATTCTGAGGTAGGGATAGAACCAGTCCCTTCTCACTACCTTCTTCGGGAGCAAAATCCCAATGTGCCGGTACATCGTAGTGAGTTTGTTTTTTACTAGATCCTTTTGCTACTGACTGTCGTGCCAGTAGAACCAGCCGCACAGGCTGATTTGTTTGATTGCTCATTCGCAAAGTCCCTTGATCTTTGGCAATGCTTGCTGATTTATCACGCTCTGCCAAGACAGGATAAGTATTCTCTTTACTGCTATGTTCTACTTGATTGGTTGGGGTAGGTGCTGGAGTAGATAGATTAGCAGAAATACTTTTTTCAGGTACAACTGAGGTTGTCTGCCACTCTTGAGTTTCTGTTGGCAGTTGTGAAGATGTATCTGGGTTTGTATCTGGATTGGTGGACTCAAAAGATACACTCACTCCAAAACATCCCATCAGAGCAACAAGCAGTCCCAAGCACAAAGCTGTAATACCGACGTTACGATACACTGAGGATTTCATATTGATAGTTATTAGAAATAAATATTTTGTCTAGGCTTGACCAAATAGTAGCCTATTATTCCAAAAGGTAATCTTGGGAGATGCTACGGGTAGCTTACTTCCGTATATAAATACAAGTCAGCAAATCCGTATAACGAACTAACTCCTTTAAAAAGGGGAATTTTGAATCATTTTCCCATTTTTTAAGGCTTGAACGTGGGGATCAAACTAAATATTTATTGTTTCCAAACACCCTCTAAGAAACTGTGCTTCTGAAGAAGATGATAGAATAGTCAAATTTGAATAAATACTGAAATTCCAGTAGATATCTATAATATTAACAAACAAGCTGATGCTAAAACCAATATCCTCCTTACCCTAATAATAAATATATTTCAAGATATCTTGACTTTACCCAAAAGTCCCTTTAATGCAAAACACTCGTCTCAATAACTTGTTCGATGCCATTGCTACACGCTTTGGGCAATGGTTTTTAAATCCTTGGCGACGACTATCGTTGCTGATAATTAGTTTTTTGTTAGGTTTTTTTCTGGGAAACGCAGTTTCCACTACATCTGGACAACAAGGTGTATTGGATATTCTGGTAGCTGGTTTTTTGGTACTGTTGACAGAAATTACTAGCAGAATATTTTATAGTCGCAGCTTTTTGGAGCGGCGATCGCTCTTGGTAGACTCACTAAATCTCCTCAAAGTTGGTTTCATCTACAGCCTGTTTCTTGAAGCTTTTAAGCTGGGATCGTAATCAGATGGAGAATTTATGAATTTGTGGCTGAGTGTTTTGGCAACCAATGGGGTGGGGGAAACTTGGAAGCAGGAAGCAAGAGAAGCAGCGCTGGCAGATCGGTTAAAGGCAAAAGCTTTTGGCATCACACCGGAAAATGTTGATGAAACGATCGAAAGACGATCGCATTTACTAAAATCTGTTTTTCCAGCTTTTAGCGAATTCTGTCAAGCTACTCTCCAAGTACAACCCCAGGAAATGTTACAGGTATTGTGGGATTTGTGGCTGCCTTTGGGGATCAAACTAGCATCGCAACGCCAACAGTTGGGACGCCCCCTGATTCAAGGAATATTGGGAGTACAAGGCACTGGTAAAACCACAATGTCAAAGGTTCTGATTTTGATTCTCGACCATTTGGGATATAAGACTATAAGTTTATCTTTGGATGACTTATATAAAACTTACAGCGATCGCTTACTCCTAACGCAGCAAGATCCCCGCTTAATTTGGCGCGGCCCACCAGGAACCCACGACGTAAACTTAGGCTTAAATATACTAGATCAAATCCGCCAGTTGCAAAGCCCAGTGATGCTTCCTCGCTTTGATAAATCTGCTTTTGGAGGTGCTGGCGATCGCACTACTTCCGAAATGGTGACGGATGTAGATATTGTACTATTTGAAGGTTGGTTTGTGGGTGTGCGACCAATCGACCCAGATGTATTTGATACTGCGCCATCGCCAATTGTCACAGATGAAGATAGAGCATTTGCCCGTGATATGAATCTTCGCCTCCACGATTATTTACCACTGTGGGAGCGATTGGACAGCTTAATTGTGCTTTATCCCACCGATTACCGCTGTTCTTTGGAGTGGCGCAAACAGGCGGAACAGCAGATGATTGCTGCGGGGAAATCAGGAATGAGCGATGCAGAAATAGAGCAATTTGTCAACTATTTTTGGCGATCGCTTCACCCGGAATTATTCATCACGCCGTTGGTAAGAGATGCGACAGCGGTTGATTTAGTGATTGAGATTAATCCCGATCATAGTTTTGGTCAAGTGTATTGCGATCGCACTTAGGGCGTTAGTTCTCAAGCAAATCAGTTAAAAACACTATAATTTGCTTAAAGCGTGATTTATCCTACTCCTTAGAACAAAAATGCCAGAGGTATCGTTAAAGCTTTTCTTTTCCTACTCTCATAAAGACGAAGCTCTACGGGATGAACTAGCTAAACACCTGACTATATTAGAATGGCAGAGCGTGATTTCAAGCTGGCACGATCGCAAGATACTACCTGGAGAGGAGTGGGATCACCAAATTAATGATAATCTAAACACCGCCGACATCATTTTGTTGCTCATCAGTTCAGATTTTCTTTTTTCTAAATATTGCTGGGATGTCGAAGTTAAGAAGGCGATAGAACGTCACCATGCTGGACAGGCTTGTGTTATCCCGGTTATTCTGCGAAATGTTGATTGGAATGGCGCACCATTTGGAAAACTTCAAGCTTTGCCTAAGAATGCTGAACCTGTGGTGTCAAGGCATTGGCACAATCAAGATGAAGCCTTCACAGATGTAGCTAGAGGAATTCGGGCGGCTGCTGAGAAGCTAAAGAAGGAAAAAGAGGAACAGCAAAAACAGGAAGCAGAAAGGCTACTACTACGGGAACAACAAGAAGAAGCAGATAGGTTACGAAGACAGGAAGCAGAAAGACTGCGAAGACAACAAGAACAAGAAGAAGCAGATAGGCTGCAAAGACAACGGGAAAAAGAAGAAGCAGATAGGCTGCAAAGACAACGGGAAAAAGAAGAAGTTGATAAGCTGCAACTAGAACAGCAATTTACTGCTAATGATCTTCCGTCTGACAAAGGTGTAGACTATACGCAGTTACGCGATTTACTTAAAGCTGGGAATTGGAAGGAAGCGGATAGAGAAACTCTGGTTGTTATGCTCAAAGCCACTGGTAGAGAAGAAGAAGGCTACCTTAATTCTGAATCGATTGATAACTTTCCTTGCACTGACTTACGCACCATTGACCAACTGTGGGTAAGATGCAGCAATGGACACTTTGGGTTTAGTGTGCAAAAGCAAATTTGGGAAAGCGTGGCAAAAAACGATGAAAAGTTTGGCGATCACGTTGGATGGCGAAAAGGAATGTTTTTTAATAAATACTGGCTATCTTACTCAGACCTGACCTTCACAAAAAATTCTCCGCAGGGACATTTGCCCGCCGCCTGGGATCGCCTCTTACCGATTACGGGATATATTAATTTTATGTTTGAGAAGCGCGATCAATCTCTTTTCTCGCGTCGAGACTTGTAAACTGTAACATATAAGGCTTACAGGAAATTGTGAAGATTAACAAACAAGTCATTTCACACGAAGTATTGCGGTTTCTACGTTTTCGTCACCTGGCACTGTGGCAAAAAAACGTCTTCAAGTTGTGCTTGTAGTACAATGCTAGCTTTTTGGGTGTCATAGCAATTAGCAAAGATAAATTTGCCTGCTACTTTTTCTATTTCATGATTACTTGCTTCCCATTCATCCCAAGGTAGTCTCATATTAATTTGTAATTCGTAATTCATAATTTAGACAAGTTGTAAAAAGTTCTTTTGCTAATTTTAACTACTTGGGAAACCTCCAGCTTGAAAAATCTGTTCGGCGATTAAATTTAATTCTGGAAAAGTAGGCGAGATGATGGCATCGGTATCTCTAAATTGAGTAACTTGGTATTCACCATCGATTAATTGATAAATAGACATAGTAGGCTGTTTGGGGTTGCCAGTAAACTTTTTAGCGCCTAAACCAAGATAATCTACAATCCAATATTCAGGAATTGCAATACCCTCATACTTACCTTGTTTTGTGTAATAGTCATCATCCCAATTAGTACTAACTACCTCAACTACCAAGGGAATTGATGCCGGATATGATACAGTTGATTCTTTTTTCCATAACGGCTCATTCACTAAATTAAGACGATTTAATATCAACACATCTGGGGAATAAGCAGATACCGAACTAACAGGTTTTATCAGCACAGTTTTGGGAATTATATAAGGTAAATTTAATCGGTCAAATTCCACTGTTAGTTTTCTAGCGATAAAACCAACAACATCTTCATGGTCACCAGTTGGTTGGGGCATTTCAACAATTACGCCATCATGTAATTCGTATCTTCCGCCTTGAGGACGCCAAGCTGCAAAATCTTCAAAGCTTACTAGTTTGGGTATGGCTTGAGTCATAAATTTTTACCTTGGCTTGTATGTTATTTTAATCATCAATGCTTTTAAAGCTGACAAATTGCTTTTAAAACTTGTAACAACTGGGTTGAACGCTCTCTTTCCATTAAATTTAATTCTGGTAACAGATAATAAATAGGGGGATTTCCTTGCTCGATATAGACAAACTGATAACTTCTACCATTAGTCGTTAATCCCCAAACTGATTTTTGATTATCTAAATTTTTATAAGCGTATGTGAGTAGCTGAGGTAAACCTGTTGATATATCAATCTGACTATTTTTAGATTCAATTAACAGTACCCAAAAATATGTTTGAAGTTTTGTATGTTTAGCCTTACTAACAGCTAAAATATCAAATCTTCCTTTAATTTTGATATCTTCATCTTCAACTTCAATATCAACAATATTCTCCTCTAAAACAATCTCGATAGGATAGCGATAAAAACCAGCTAATCTTAATAAAGGGGCAACTGCAAGAAATTTTACCTGACCTTCAGAAACTTTGCCTGCTGTAAGGTAGCGTCGAAAGTCATTTCTAATTTGCAGAATTTCCTGCTGTTCTGCTTCCGTGAGAGATTCCAGAGATAAGTAGTTAGAAAATGAGTCACTGTATTGTTCTTGAAAGCCAAACAGACGATTAACTTCTTCTAAGGATAAATTACAAGCGTTGAGAATTGTCATACATTTTTGCTTGATTCAAGCGAAAAAAATTTGTCAATCAATCAATCAGATATTAACCCACAGCAAAATCTGTAAACTGTCTTTTATAAGGTGAGTGAAATCCTAAGACAATGTCTTGTTTAGGAACACCTAAAGCAACTAATTCATTACCAATGTTAGCTTCTGTTCCATTATGTTGAATCCAAAATTTCTCATTTTTAATATCTAAATGTAATACACAACCATATACACGTCGCTTGTTTTTCCAACCCACATATACTAATTGATAGTGGTCATGTTCGGTATCAAAGATAGTCTGTGCTTCCACTTGACTATCTGATTTTTCATATTGACTATATACTGTTAATAGCTGCTTAATGTGCTTTCTATATTTCTCTAAGTTAGCCATCTGATAATCACCTCATTTTCGATGTCATAAATTAGCAAATATAATTTATTTTGTTGAATTATCATCTGAGGAAATGGTAGTTAAAAAAAAGTTTCGTAGGTATCTGAAGAACCGCTAAATATAAAATGCGTTCTGGTTGTTCTTGGGAAAGTGCAAACCGATAGTTAATAAATTGTCCAAGTGCAGTATGAAATTCGGAAATAGTTGATTGTCCAAGAAAACTCTTAACCTCTACAGCTATTTTTTGCCCTTCTCTCTCAGCTGCAATAATCTTTTCTGCTCCTAAATCAATATATAACTCAATCAAACCCCACTCTATACGTAAAGGATCATCTGTAATAGTCCAGCTATCTTTTTGTAAGTCTAATTTTACAATGTCGTGAAATTTATCTTTTGCTGACATAACATAATTTGTTCGCTCTATTGAGCATTCTATATACATATTACCTACCTTCTCAAGTCATGGAACTTGATATGCCAAATTAGTTAACAAAGTAAAGTACCAACTTCATCTCATCGGTTCAGGTGCATTAGCCTACGTATAACACACCCTAATGAGTTATTAGGTATCATATTTCCTCTGTCCTTTAACCGGATTCATCCACATTTCTAAGCGACTAAACGCTTGAGAAGAAAGTAGCGTCAAACATAAATAAACCACCGCTACACCTGCGTAAATTTCAAAAGCGCGATAGTTATCGGCAACAATTAACTGTCCTTTACGTAGTAATTCTTCAAATCCAATCACAGAAACTAAGCTAGTATCTTTCAATAAACTGATAAACTCATTACCCAAAGGTGGAATCATCCGCCGAAAAGCTTGGGGAAAAATTACATAACTCATAGTTTGCACAGAACTCAAACCTAATGATTTTGCTGCTTCTGCTTGTCCTGGTTCAATTGATTGAATTCCAGCACGTACAACTTCGGCAATGTATGCAGCGCTATTCAAACTTAAGGCAATTACCCCAGCACTTAGACGATCAAAAGAAAATGTCAAACCAAATTCTTGTAAAATTGCTGGTAAACCAAAGTAAATCATAAAAATTTGCACCAGCAAAGGCGTTCCTCGAAAAAAATCTACATACGCCCTCGCCAACCAACGCACAGGTGCAATATGCGACAGGCGAACAATACCAATTAAAGAACCGCCAATTAAACCAAATACTACAGAAAGTATCGTTAATTGCAACGTTACCAATGCACCTTGCAATAGACTTGGAAAAGCCTGCAATATTACGCTAATTGAAGTTAATATTTTAGGTGTACCAGCGTTAGTTTGATTCTCAAATGGAGATTTAGCTGGTAGTGATGGTGGTTCAGCTTTAAACCATTTTTGATAAATTTGGGCATAAGTGCGATTTTTCAGCACCCGATCCAAGCCATCATTTATCAATGTCAAATTCGGCGATTTTTTAGCCGTAGCAATTCCATAAAACTCCTCCGTCAGCAATTTCTGTACTACTTTAATTCCCTGAAGATTACCTGTATTAATAGCATATATAGTCACAGGTGCATCATTAATTACTGCGTCTACATTACCGTTGAGTAATTCTTGCAAAGCTAAAGGTGCAGAATCAAAACTGCGAATTTGTACCCCAGGAATACTTTTAGCCTTTGCAGCCCCAGTTGTACCAACTTGTACAGCAATTTTTTTATTTTTGAGACTGTCAAAACCAGTAATATCTTGATTGTCTGCACGAATGGCGATCGCTAACCCAGCCTTAAAATAAGGACGGGAAAAAGAAATCGTTTTCGCCCTCTCCTCAGTAATCGTAATCGAACTAATGGCCGCATCTACCGTTTTAGCTTGCAAAGCTGGGATAATACCATCAAAAGGCAGACTTTGAAAATTCACTTTAAAGTTAGCAGAAGAAGCGATCGCATTCATCAAATCAATGGAAAAACCCTGCAACTCGCCACCTTTTCCTTGAAACTCAAAAGGTGGAAACGCCGGTTCCGTAGCAACCCGCAAAGTTTTACCCGCGCTAGAGTTCACAGCACAGCTAATCAGTAATAGACAACTAAAACCTACGAAGACACATAAATACAGCCAGCGCCCAAAATCAAATTTAACCATATTATTTTCTCTTCCCCTCTGCGCTCTCTGCGCCTCTGCGGTTCGTTAAAAACCTTACAATCAACTTTAGAACAGCTTGACATAAGTAATGAACAATACCATCCCCGCAATTATTTTTGACAGTATCGAAAAAAACTTTGGTTCCCTGAAAGTTCTCAAAGGAATCACCGGCGAAATCAACCGGGGAGAAGTTGTTGCAGTTATCGGTTCCTCCGGGTGTGGTAAAAGTACCCTACTACGCTGCTTCAACCGCCTAGAAACCATTGACAAAGGGCGTTTAATCATCAACGGAATCAACTTATCCCGACCCACTGTCAACTATAGCCAACTGCGGCAACTAAGAACACAAGTAGGCATGGTTTTTCAACAGTTCAACCTGTTTCCCCATCTCAGCGTCTTAGAAAATATGACACTTGCACCGCGTAAAGTTTTAGGTAAAACACCAAAAGAAAGCGCCCAAGTAGCGAGATTATATTTAGAAAAAGTTGGTTTATCTGACAAAGCCTCTGCTTATCCCGAACAACTTTCTGGTGGAGAAAAGCAACGAGTAGCGATCGCTCGTAGTTTATGTATGAATCCCCAAATCATGCTATTTGACGAACCCACCAGCGCCCTAGATCCCGAACTCGTTGGCGAAGTTCTGCAAGTAATGCAGCAATTAGCTACAGAAGGGATGACAATGGTAGTTGTTACCCATGAAATGCAATTTGCACGGGAAGTAGCCCATCAAGTGATATTTTTAGACAAAGGTATTGTCACAGAACAAGGCCTAGCCTATGAAGTGCTGACCAATCCTCAAAGCGATCGCCTACGTATTTTCCTAAGTCGCCTCAAAGTTAGATAGTTAAAATCCCCAGAAAGTTAGGAGTTATAAATTAAAGGCTTCTTTTGCACTCATCACGGGCTAAACGCCCCGAAGAGAGCTAACATCACTCAGCACTACTTAAAGGTACTCGCGCAAGAAATCAAAGGGATCATCCTCCCAACATGGTTCAGGTATTAGCCAAAACAAACTACCGCTGATGTCGGCTTCAATTTCATCACCGTCGTCTCTATCAAATAGTTCTATCAAAGCTGTCCAATCACGTTCTCTCAGAGACGTTATCGATGGGGCATATACCTGGAGATTATTTGAGTAATTCACGCGCAAAGTTGTGGTTGACAGCCGTAAAAAGTTAGTATAGAAATTTAAAAATAATCAAATTCTAGTTTTGACAACCGCAGTTATACCAATTCAAAATTCAAAAAGTCTGATTTAATCTGGCTTTTCAGGTTTGTATCTATCACATTGTTTTTTCAAATAGGTATTAAATAGTTGTTTTTATACTATTAAATATGGACTACTCTCATAAGTGTCTCACAATTTAAATAGGACTGCTATAGTATTTATTACATATTACAAGCTGAATTTACTCAAGCCATCAAAATCCTTGAGGCTGAGATTCTACTAATTCCACGCCAAAGACTTCCGCAAAAGATTGTGCTATGTAAAAACGCACTTCTTGGCAAGTGATATCTGGAATCCATTCAACTAAACTGCCTACAGGTTTATCAGAAATACCACAGGGTACAATGCGCTCAAAGCCTGTCATGTCTGGACAAACATTTAACGCAAAGCCGTGCATAGTAATCCAACGGCTGACTTTAATACCAATAGCTGCAACTTTTCGCCCTTGCAACCAAACGCCAGTAAAAGCCGGAATTCTTTCTCCTTGCAATCCATAAATTGCCAATACGCGAATTATTACTTCTTCGAGTTGCCGCAAGTACCAATGGAGGTCTTTACGATAACGTTGCAGATTTAAAATTGCATAGCCCACCAATTGACCAGGACAATGGTAAGTAACCTCGCCGCCTCGTTCAACTCGATGCACATCGTATTGACCTTTATCAATCTCAAATTTGAGAAAGTCTGAGTTGCTTCCTTGTCCCAGAGTGTAGACAGGTGGATGTTCTAGCAAAATTAATACGTCATCTAGACTGGGGTCGTGGATGCGCTCAGTGAGGAGCGATCGCTGCCATCCATGAGATTCCAAGTAAGGCATTAATCCTTGGTTATATAGCAAACAAATGTTTTTATGTGATTTATTATTACTATGGATCATGCCAAAATTCAACTGTATAAAGAACTAAATATATTTCAAGTTAGAAGATTAGAATCAAAAATTGTCAAGCTTTGCAAAGGATTTTAAAGGAAAGTCAAGGGAAGATGCATTAGAAAAAACAAAGTGCTAGCTTGAATAGATAACCTCAATAGGTTTTAGGAGGAATTCTTTGCAATAAGCATTATGCCAAGACAATAAGGAAAATGTTGAATGTACTGGCTGATGACTTTAATATCATTGTTTGCTATGCAAACAAAATCAAACTTCCACAAAGCCTTGTATTCTTTAACAACAGCAAGCAAACCTCAATCGAACACAGAAGGAGCAAATATCAACAGTTCTGTAAGCATTCCTTTAAAGGAAAAGGTAGTCATAGAAGCTACAATCAGATTTTCTCAACTCTTGAGTGCTAATTGGATATACAATTAGACATCAGCGCAAAGATGAGGAGGTAAATCAAGGTATACTTGACAATTCCTCCGATGCAGCAAACTGAAAGACAGCTTAACAGCAGTAGATACAATATAGTTCATAATTTGTTTTGGCGGGAGTAATAAACGTTACCGCAATTTCTTTTCATACAAAGCAAATTCACAGATCTAAAATATTCAGCGGGAGAGTATTACATGAAGCTTGTCATCCACGGCAAAAATATTGAAATCACCGATGCGATTCGTGAGTATGTACATCAAAAAATTGAAAAAGCAGTTAGTCACTTTCAAAGCATTACAAATGAAGTGGATGTGCATCTTAGTGTCGCCCGGAATCCCCGAATTAATCCAAGACAAGCGGCTGAAGTAACTATTTATGCTAATGGTAGCGTTATTCGTGCTGAAGAAAGCAGCGAAAGTCTATATGCCAGCATTGACTTAGTTGCAGATAAAATTGCCCGTCAACTGCGGAAATATAAAGAACGGCGTCAAGACCACAAAACTCATCCTCAACCAACAGAAGTAGTTATTCCAGAGTCGATAGTAACAGATTTAATTGGCGATCGCACCGCCGAATTGCCCAACGAAGTCGTCCGCACCAAATATTTTTCTATGCCGCCGATGACCGTTACAGAAGCTTTAGAACAACTGCAACTCGTGGGACACGACTTTTATATGTTCCACAATTGTGAAACTGGAGAGATTAATGTAATTTACGAACGTAACCACGGCGGTTATGGTGTTATCCATCCCCGCAATGGTAACGGACATACTAACGGCAAAAATGGCAAGGCAAACCACACTAATATAGTCATGTCGGAAAAGTCGCATTCGAGTAAATAGGGAGATGAGGGGAGTAGGGGAGAAGTTGCAGTAAATCTTTCCCCTCTCCACCTCTTGCCTCCAGAAATTAGCTATACGCAAGCGTTGGAGTAATGTGAAAATTTGCAGTTCGGCTGCTGGATCGTCGTGGTATTTAAATAGTTGATATTGTCGCCCAGTAATCACAGCAAATTCATCCATAACTTTCTGGGTGATGTCTGCACATGCTAGAGAGTAAGGATTGACAGTTTCTCTAGCTTGGAAGTAGACATTATAGTTTTGTGTTTATCGAAACAGATTTATCAAGGGATACAGAGGGCTTACACGGCTAGCGATCGCGGCTCGATTGTATGTCCAGCAATGACACTATAAGAGTTAGGTAAAAGTAATTGTACTTGCACCTGAAAATTTTCGGACGCTAAACAAGCATCAATAAATACTGATTTATCAGTATTTGCCAACGCTTCAGCAAGTTTGGGGAAAGTTGGTGGACAGCAATGAATTTCACGTTTGATAGCTGCAATGCCATCATCACTACGCAACTCATTACCGTAACCAATTGCGATGAATAAGTGGGTTTTGTCAACATATATCAGATGATGTTAAGGAGGTAACTATCATGCAAAAAGAATATATGGAAATTTTAGAATCATTAATTAATCAATTAACATTATCCGCAATATTAGAAATGTTAGAGCGAATATGTCACAAAAAAGCGGAAAATCTAAGAACTCATTGGCAAGATGAGACTTCAGCAAAGCTTTGGGATAAAGCTGCTAGACAGATAGAACAAATAAATGTTGATGTTTGAATCTACTATTATTCTTAACCCAAGCGTATTGCTTTATCCGCTCATTGCATGATGCTATCAATTGGTAGTGCAAAATCACGAGACCATTCATTCCAAGATCCAAAATAATTTCTAGCAGAAATTCCCGCCTCTTCAAGGGCTATTAATGTATTCGCAGCCCTTGATCCCTTAAAGCAGTAAATATATACAATAGACTCGGAAGTAATACCTACTGACTGACAAATTTTTCGGATTTCATCTGGCGATCGGAACATGGGAATTTCCAATTCAGAATTCATGAGATGATGCCATTCTAACCATACTGCATTAGGGATTCTACCTTTGCGAGGACAAAAATCAGGATGGTAAGGAGAAGAACTCAATCCAAGCCATTCGTGGCGATCGCGCACATCTAATTTAATAATTGCTGGATTTTCAATTGCTTGCAACATCTCAGTGGTAGTCACCATTATGTCAGCGTTGGGATGCAATCTAAATATGCTGCTTTCACGCTGCGGTACTTCATCGGTAGTAAGTAATCCTGCCTTAAGCCATGCTCTATATCCTCCGTGTAAAATAGATACTTGAGTGCAACCCAAATATTTCAGTAAAAAAGCTGCTCGACAAGATTGACCATAACCTTTATTTAAAGCATCTTCATAAACAATTAACTGTTCTGCACCAGATATTCCTACCCTGCTCATGATTTCTGCAAAATACTCTTGCAATTCCTTCAATCCTGCTGGAGAGGAATTCTCTAAAAGATAGGTGAAAAAATCTCTAATATTTATGGATTGAGAAATATGAGAAATAGCATAATCTTCTTGACTTCGCGTATCGATAATGACAGTTTTTGATGAGTTTTCTGCTAACAGTGACGTGACTTCTTGAGGAGAAATGAGGAGTTTTGTATTCACGCTTTCATGCTTCTGTTATCGTGCCATTAGGCATTATCGCCCTTGATATATTTACATTTTGGAATGCAAATTACAGAAGAATGAAGATTAAATGTTACGAAATAACTTTTATAGCTGTGTTGTTTTTAAGAAAAAATTCCAAATTCCAAATCCAGAATTCTAAATTCTAAGTAAATTACTCTCGCCAAACCTCATTAACAACACTCCCATCTCCCCAACTAATTGAATGTACAAAAGCATTTGTCCTGCCGCATGAGTTGAACAACTCAAACAAGGGTCAAAAGCTCGAATTACCCCTCAACTCGGTTTAAAATCTCTTCAGGAATTTCTGAGCTGTGAATAAAATGTCGGGCAATTTGAGCTACTGTGCGATTTATCACTAAATTATTTTGACCTGTGGCAATTACTAAATTTACTTTCTGAATTAACCTTTATCCATTCCTAACAATAAATCTGGGGCGCTAAGGTGGAAGAAACTCAAGGCGTGAAATTGAATAATTTGTCTCAAATTCATTAAATGGTGCAGTTTTTCGGCAGCTTTACGAATTGTAACTGCAAGAATGCGATCGCCTGCTTTGGCAGAAGTTAATAAATGACTATTGCTAGCTTCTGACAATGTAGGTATTGGTGACAACATAGAAATGAGAAACAAGATCCCGACTTCGTAAAAATTATTGGGGATCTTTAGATTTCATCTTAATTTTATTAGATTATTAGTTAAATCGTTAGAATTAGAAAACTGTTAGGTACGATTTATGCAACTGCTATTTTTAAGGAACGGCTTTTTGGCGTTAACTTTTACTGCGATCGCTTCAGGCGGTGGGTTAATTACAGGCTGTGCTAATACTGTTTCCCAGAACCAAAGCCAAGCGCCAAAGGAAACCGCCACCAATGTTAACGACAAGCAGATGATGAATCACAGCATGGGAATGGATTTAGGCCCAGCCGATGCTAATTTAGATTTACGATTTATCGACGCTATGATACCGCACCATCAAGGGGCTGTGGAAATGGCTAAAGAAGCTGAGGTGAAATCAAAACGTCCTGAAATCAAAAAACTAGCAGACAATATTATCAAATCGCAAAAACAAGAAATCACTCAGATGAAGCAGTGGCGACAAGCTTGGTATCCCAAGGCGGGAGATAAACCAATGGCTTATGACAGTCAAATGGGTCATACGATGGAAATGTCATCTAACCAAATGAAAACTATGATGATGAGTCAAGACTTAGGTGCAGCCGATGCTGAATTTGATCTACGCTTTATCAATGCGATGATTCCTCACCACGAAGCGGCTGTAACAATGGGGCAAGATGCCTTAAATAAGTCTAAGCGCCCTGAAATCAAGAAATTAGCCCAAGAAATTGTTAAAGCCCAAGAGATAGAGATTAAACAAATGCAACAGTGGCGAAAAACTTGGTATAACAAGTGATACTGATTTGTAAATGTGATTGGTCTACTTAACCCGGCTTTTGGGAATACTTGTGTAAATGCGTAATGATTTGCGCTCTTACGATTAAATGGTGATTGCAACCATTATTATGTATTCAATTTCTATTATAAGTTCTTTAGTGGTTGGCAGTGTATTTCTGGTGACTGGTATTGTCAAAACACTCGCACCCACAAGATTTATTATCCACATCAGTTAATTGCGGTTATTTTCGCAAAAAGTGAATGTAGGTGCAGCGATCGCTTTTACAATTCTAGAGTGCGTCCTTGGGATAGCCTTGATTTTGCGGCTGTTTTCCCAGTGGCTGTTTCTCAGTACAATTGTTTTGCTATTAATCCTATCGAGTTTAACTTACTGGAGTATCTTGACCAAACGTACAGATGATTGTGGTTGCTACAACGGTATAATTGATATCAGTCCCAAACAAAGTTTACTCCTCAATGTTCTCTACATTACTTTGATGGGGTTAACTTGGTTTTATCCCGTTGCCGATATTTTAGTCTACTTTCATGCTTGGTTTTGAACCGAAGGCTCATGGAAGTATCTTGCAAAAATCCCAGATACGTGGGACAAGTAGGTTAGAGTTGGGTAGCATCTATGACCTACGAACAGGTAAAGAGCCTGAAGTCAGAAAACTTTAAACGCTTGTGTGGTGTACGTCCAAATACTTTTAGCAAGATGGTAGAGGTAGTGCGCTCACAAGAGCGAACAAAACAGAAAACAGGACGACCAGGTAAATTAAGCTTAGTTATCTTGGTATGAACTACCTTTAGCTCAAGCGAAGCTAGCTAGAGAGTTTCTACATCCTCTAGTTCATTGACAGCAAAGTTACTTTGAGATTTTTGTCTGCATCAAAGACCTCGGCAGCCGCCCGCTGATTTGAGACGTTATGCAGATGTTCCCAGAGGTATATGTATGGACAAAGATCAACTAAAGCGGGTTTTGACGGAGCGGATGGCAATCGGTCCTGGTCAGCCGTGGTTTGAGTCCTTAGTAGACCCCATCGACTGGTTCGTTCCTCCTGACTTCACATTCAGCCAGATTTTTTTTACACAACAAACCGCTTCTGCACTGGTGCGCGCGCTGGATGTATATGCGAATCCCTGTTGCCTTTGTACGCCTCGGCTTGCAGCCGAATGGTATCGACGAGGGCGCTGGGTGACGCTTCTAGACATCGACCCAAAGTTTGCCGAATTTGCGGAGTTTCTCCCTTATGATTTGCGGGAGCCGCAGCCGATTAACCGGGAATTTGATGTGATTATTGTTGATCCCCCGTTCTTCATCCCTGAGCCAGTGTATCAGGCGATCAATGTTCTGACTGGGGATCGGCGACCGGATCTGTTCTTGGTGTTTGCCGTCGAACACGAAGCCAAACTGCTGCAACTTTTTGCCGAGTATCGACTGCAACCAACAGATTTCAATCTGCGGCATAACAATGTAAAAGCCAGTCACCAGCCTTTGTTTCGGTTGTACGGTAGTCAGCCCAATTTGCTCTATAATCAGAACGAAAATTGACCGACTTAAGTGAAAGTCCTGGCAAGGCGATCGCTCAAACGGAGCGATCGCCTTAGCGAAACAGAGCCGACTTCAAAAACTAAAGGCGAATGGCACGCAAGTCACAACCGTATAGTAACCTAAGTTGCTAGTTATCAAAAAGTGCCTTTACTTAAGTACAACATTTTATTTTTTGCCACTCGACAAATCATATCCTTTTCGCCAACACAAGCAACGTCAACTAGTGGGTAGTTCTATGGGGCAACGATACGACCTCAACTTTCAAGAGCTATGATCAGGGATAGTTTGCACAGCAATACAGTTGAGTTAAAGATTGTTTGTAGAAATTTTATCCACGTAGAGACTAGCAATTGCAAGGTCTCTACATAGGTTATTGGTCAGGCAAATCAATTATGGCTAAATTATTAAATCGTCAAGCTGGTCAGCAGCACAACCCCCGTCAGATTCTCAGTGTACAGGAATTAAGTGCTTTAAACAATCGCTCCAACTCTAAAGGGCTAGTTCAACTGGCTTTGCATCTAACTATTATGGGATGCAGTGGTTACCTGTGGGCGACAAATTTGGGCATTTGGTCGCTGGCAATACCAGCACTAGCGATTTATGGTTTTAGTATTGCTTCGATGTTTGCACCTATGCACGAATGCGTTCATAGAACTGCATTTGCTTTTCGTCGTTTAAATGATACTGTTGCTTGGTGTGCAGGTTTGCTCTCATTTTATAACAGCACTTTCTTCCGTTATTATCACAAATGGCATCACCTCTACACTCGCGTTCCCGATAAAGATCCAGAATTAACGGACCCGAAACCAAGCAACTTAGGTAAATACTTATTAATAATTAGCGGTTTACCCTGGTGGTTAGGAAAAATTCGTGGGCATTTTCGGATTGCATTCGGTCAACTTGACGATTGTCCATTTATCCCAGAATCAGCACAAGCTAATGTTATTCGCTCTATTAGATGGCAATTAGCTGTTTATGCAGCTGCGATCGCTGTTTCAATTGCAGTCGGTCAGCCTTGGTTTATACTTTATTGGCTACTACCGTTGATTGTCGGTCAGCCGATTCTACGTTTTATTCTATTAGCGGAACATACAGGTTGCACTCTTGACGCTAATCGGCTGACGAATACGCGGACAACATTAACACTCTGGCCTGTGCGAATTTTCATGTGGAATATGCCATTTCATGCCGAGCATCATTTATACCCATCAATTCCGTTCCACGCCCTAGCTGATGCCCATAAGCAGTTGAGTTTGCACTTTGCTCACATTGAACCAGGTTATATAAAAGTTAACAGGGATATTGTAACTAAATCGGGACAATCAGCAATATGACAAAATCGCCAAGTTTTCTAACGCTAGAAAACTTTAGGCTTGAGTGTGGTGCAACTCTATCCGAAGCGAGGTTAGTGTATCAAACTTACGGCAAACTCGCAAGTGATCGCACTAATGCCATTCTCTACCCAACTTCTTACGGAGCGCAACATTGCGACATTGACTGGTTGATTCGTGCCGATAGTATTCTCGACCCCAGCCGTTGGTTTATTATCATTCCCAATATGTTTGGTAATGGACTTTCGAGTTCGCCCAGCAACTGCCAAGATTGTGGTCTTAGCGAACAAGGCTTTTGGTTTAGCCATGTAGATAATGTTCGCGCTCAAGAGCAATTGTTACGAGAAGTATTTGGGATTGAACATCTGGCACTAATTTACGGCTGGTCAATGGGCGCACAGCAAGCATATCACTGGGGAGTATTGTATGGCGATCGCGTTACTCGAATTGCAGCGCTGTGCGGTACAGCTCGTACCACCGACCATAATCGAATTTTTTTGCAAAGTCTGCGAACAGCGCTGACAGCTGACCCTACTTGGAATGGTAACAGATTTGAAGCTATTCCAGAGCGGGGATATAGAGCTTTTGCACGGATTTATGCTAGTTGGGCTGCTTCTCAAGCATTTTATCGCCAGGGAATTTACTACAGGCTGGGCTATACATCCTTAGAAGACTACTTACTACGTGCTTGGGAGTCTAACTACAGAAAGCGTGACCCGCATAATCTGCTGGCAATGATTGATACTTGGTTACACTGCGATGTCAGCGATAACTTCATCTACCAAAGCGATTATAAAAAGGCTATGGGTGCAATTAAAGCCAAAACGCTGGTAATGCCATCCACAACAGATTTATACTTTACTCCGGAAGATTGTGCTGCGGAAGCAGCGCTGATTCCTGAAGCTAAATATTTACCAATTCCTTCTTTTTGGGGTCATAGAGCAGGTAATCCCTACCAAAATCCTACTGATGAAGACTTCATCCGAGTTGCAATACAGAAATTGCTGGAAGAATAACGAAATATAGTTTTGGTATGGTTCGATTTGGAATTTTTAATTGGAGCAAAGCAACTTGACTAACTCACTTTCTGAAATTGCCCGCCAAAAAAGTATCCGTTATTTTTTAATTTCATTCACAGATTTGTTTGGGGTACAACGAGCAAAACTTGTGCCTGCTGCAAGCATTGATAGCATGGCAGCTAATGGTGCAGGATTTGCCGGATTTGCGGCTTGGCTAGATATGACTCCAGCAGACCCAGATATTTTAGCGATACCTGACCCGATTAGTCTATTTCAATTACCTTGGGAGACTGAAGTTGCCTGGATGCCTGCGGATCTCTACACTATGAATGGACAACCCATAGAACAAACCCCCAGACTTGTATTAAAGCGCGTCCTCAAACAAGCCCTTGAGTTAGGCTATAGCGTTTGCACAGGAGTAGAATGTGAGTTTTTTCTGCTTTCACCAGATGGTAACAGTATATCTGATTTGCGCGGTCGCCAAAGCAAACCCTGCTACGATCAACAAGCCCTGATGCGCCGCTATGAAGTAATTCGCGAAATCTGCGATGCCATGTTGACATTTGGTTGGGGTGCTTACCAAAACGACCATGAAGACGCAAACGGTCAGTTTGAGATGAATTGGATGTATGCCGATGCCCTTGTCACCGCAGACCGTCATGCCTTCTTTAAATATATGGTCAAAACAATTGCCGAAAAGCACGGGTTGCGTGCTACCTTCATGCCCAAGCCTTTCCCCCATTTGACTGGTAACGGTTGCCACACTCATTTGTCTATTTGGGATGCAGCAGGTAAAGTAAATCTCTTTCACCAAGAGCAAGGAGAACTCGGACTTTCGCCTTTAGCTTACCAGTTCATTGCAGGCGTGTTGCATTCTGCCGAGGCGCTGTGTGCTTTTTCCAATCCTACAATCAATTCCTACAAACGAATTAACGCACCAGTGACTACTTCTGGGGCAACTTGGGCCCCTAGCACCATTACCTACAGTGGCAATAACCGCACTCATGCTATCCGCATTCCTGATGCTGGACGCTTTGAGTTTCGTCTTGCTGACGGTGCGGCTAATCCCTACCTACTACCTGCTGCACTCATCGCCGCCGGACTGGATGGAATTGTCCAAAAGCGCAATTCTGAGCCACGTTATGACAATAATAGCTATACAGATCCGCTTCCCCTTGGTCAGGTAAAACAGCTGCCGACAAACTTATTAGATGCATTACGCTGCTTAAAAGCAGACACAGTTCTACCCCAAAGCCTTGGAGAACGATTAACAGCAGCTTATTTAAAATTGAAGCACCAACAATGGAATGAATACAGTACCTGCATCACTCCTTGGGAACTGGAAAATACGTTAGATTGCTAACTATAGAGATTTAATTGAAAGCGATATACACCAAGCGCAAGTAGATTATGGAAAATTTAACCTTCAGCTACAAGCTCAATGTTTTTCTGCTCTTGCGGTGTCGTAATTGTTTCTCATCTCCCCCATGCTTGCACCTGACTTGGATTTCTAGAATGATGTAATAAACTGTACAGATGTTAGCACTCATATACTCCAACCAACCGCGCTTGCTCAATCACATGGTCAGCGATCACATTCTAAAAATATCGATGAAGTCGAGTTGAGAAGTCGCTCTAAATGCATATTTATATTCAGTCATTAGAGATAACTCATTTTATTAGTACATATATATTATATAAAGAGGAATGTATTTAAATCTGTCTCGACAATTGAAATAAAGGAACCGACAGCAAATGGCAATTGAAGAACTACGAAAAAACGACATGATGGCACACCTGCTTGATTCTCTTGACGCAGGTCAAGATATTGGTCATTACGGAAGGTTAGTATTTGCAATGGTGGCGCGTCATTTTTTAAGTGAATCTGAATTAATTGATTATCTTCAAAAAGACAAAAACTTCAGCTCTGAACAAGCGCGTTCAATGTATCTACAAGTGCAGGGTAAAGATTATAATCCCCCTCGACGAGAACGCGTTCTTCAATGGCAATCACAGCAAGATTTTATCATTTGCCCTAATGCCGATGACCCAGATGCTTGTAATGTCTACAAAGACTTACAGTTCCCTGAGGAAACTTATGAACATATTTCTGAATACCACGAGCAAAAAGCTTGATACATTACCCCATCTACTCCACCCATTGGGGCGCATCGACAAGCAGTTGAGCAAATTTGCCTGGGTAAACGTCCTCGAACTCCAGCATTACGCCCCACCTTTCATCAATTGTAAGGGTACTAAGTAATTCTTGACGCGATCGCATGATGAAATTGGAGTGCTTGTTTAACGTCGTAATTATAGGAGTTTGAGATGTTTATTGTTGATAATAAAGTAAGAGCCGATTCGTAAAGAAAATCTAAAATCTAAAACTGCATGGCTTGATTGATATATATTTCAATATCTTTACCTGCGTGCAAAAACCAAATATTAGTACGTTGCATCCTTATTTGAGAGATAGCCTGTTGATTTCGCTGGGAAATTTGGGGAACTATAGTGTTTATCCCGCCTTCTACCAAACCTGCTAAGATGTTGCCTCTAGAGTTATTAGTGGTATATTCTGTGCTGTTGCTAGTTATAGTAATTTGGGAATCAGTACGATTGTATAACTCTCCTGCTTTACCAGCAGCACCTAAGAAAAATACTCCTACATCCATCCCAGCAATGGATGATCCTTGATTGGGAAATTGGTTTGCTATTAAAGGTTTACCTTGGGGAGCGCGAATAATCATAGCATTTTGCGGTAAGCTTTTTTCTGTAAGGATGCGATTATTTTGCACAATGACTTTCACTACATCCAGCTTTAGTAAACCCTGTTGGTAAATAGAACGAACTTCAGTTAATAACTCTGTGTTAGCAGGTAAAGCGGTCGCACCATCTACAGATTTTAATGGTTGTTTTAAACGCACAACAAATACGTTTTTGTTTCCGTCTTGATTTTTGTTACTCTTTGCTTTAGTAGTTTCCCCAAATATAGCTGTTGCTAATATAGCTTTAGCGGTAGTTCCCACTGCTACCAATTTTGAATTTGGTGATTGTACTTGGCTCGCCATATAAGTTGTCCGTGATTGGATTCGGTTAGCATGAAAATTCGGTATCTGTCGCGCCACTTGTGTATTTTGTTTATCTGCATAATTAGTAATTCTACTATTTGGTTTACCAGTAAAATTTACCTGACCATAGCTACCTAGCTTTGCTAACCTTGTCCATTCTTTGATTGGGTTTGGTGTGGGTGGTGGAGTAAAATTAACCACTGATTGAGTGTCTGGCTTTACAGATGACAGCTGTAAAGGTTGAGGTACTCGTTTAACTGTGGCTATCCCAGACCGAGAAACTCTTTGTATAGGTGTTGGTGTTCTTTGCAGTTTAATTGGCTGTTTATTTCTATCACCTGACGATTCTACATTTAAAGTGACTACAAGCTGATGAGGTTTTAATTTTTTACTTTCAAGGTTTTGTTGTGTGGCTTTGATCAATTCTGCTTGTTCAGTCAGGGCTAATTTAGTTTTCAGAACTTCTATTTCTCCTTCTAGCCCTTGAGGACTGGATGCAGGAGTTAGTTGCGATCGCTCTTGTGAGACAACAATATTATTTTTTGGCTTTTGACTGCTAGTGCTCATCAGCTGGGATAAAAACCCGCTCACCAACAAAACTATAGCTAAGGTAGCAGTTCCCCCCACTAAGCCTAATTTAGCAAAAGGGTTAGATGAGAGGGATTGTTTAGTTTGAACTTCTTGTGCTTCCGAAACTGACTGCTCTAAAGTAGTAAAATCTTTTAAAGCTAGGGCTTCAACAGCAGGAAATTCTTCTCCAAAGCCAACCAACCTCACCATTCGTAATTCCCAATCTAAAGAGTCTACTTCTAGTGGAGGTTCATCCGAGGTTAGAGTATATAGATTTTGTGCAGAAGTTTTTGAAGAAATTGAATATTGAGTCATTGTATAACTGAGTTTTCATTTTTTTAATAATTCTTATTCTCAAACTTATAATTTTTTTATATTAATATTTTAAAATTCACTTTATTAACTTACATAATCATCTACTAATCCTATTTATTTTTATAAAATCGCAAGGTTTAGATACGTGAATTATCTAATAAGTAGGGAATCTCGTTGTTCGCGAATTTTTTTGAATTTCTATACTTGATTGAGCAAACTATATTTTATATATAGCCGTAGTCACACAGGTTAGAACATAAGGATGGAGTGAATGCTAGAGTTAGCAATAGTTTTACCTCCTGCCTCCTGCCCTCTGCCTCCTGCTATACAAGGTTTTAATATTATCAGTTAGCTGAATTTGATATTTTGTGAACAAAACACATTTGAATCAAGTTTTTGTTTGGAGTATTACTAATGCTTAAAAGCCTGCTTCCGGCAGGCTTTATTTACATACATCTAAACTTCAAGATTAAGTATTAATTCGGGCTTGATATTATTCCCTATTAACTCACATTATCCTGAAGTAACTGTTACCAAGGCAAAGGAAAGGGTCCACCAAACTTTCTCATCTCTGCAAAAAAGCCCCCTTGAGAACCTCCATCTGGTAGTGTAGCTAAATAAACAGCTGTTTCTGCACCTTCTTCTGCGGTCAAGGGCGCATCTGCTCCTCCAATATCAGTTTTCATCCATCCAGGAGAATAGTTATTGACTAAAATATTAGTGCCCTGCAACTCCTTTGCCAATAGAGAAGCCACTCCATTTAAACCAATTTTTGACAGCCGATATGAGGGAGCAAGGGGATAAAAATCATTACTGATAAAATTCAAGGATGCCATTTCAGTGGATACATTAACAATGCACCCATAATTACGCTCTTTCATCAGAGGAATTAGTGCTTGAGACACACGCAAAGGACCAACAGTATTAACTGTAAATGTTGAGATAACTGTATCTAATTTAGCAGTAAGAAGACTGCTTTCTTCAGGTTCTTTTGCAGGGTTTACTCCTGCATTATTAACTAAGATGTCTACTCGCCCATACTGTTTGCGTAATGCAGCTACAAAGTCTTCAACACTTCTGTCATCAGTGACATCAAGAGGTAAATAGTCTATTTCCTGACCTTGCAGGACCAATTTTTCGCGAGCTTCCAATCCTTTTGCTTTATCGCGGCCAGTTATAATCACTTGAATATTGTCAAGATTTGCTAATTTTTTAGCAATCTCAAAACCAAGACCTTTGTAGCTTCCTGTAATCACTGCAACTCTTTTTTCTGTACTCATGATCGTATCCTTTGTATCCTTTTACAAGAGTGTAAATTAAGACATACTTGCCATAACTTTATACTGGTTCAGCGGCTGGAACTAGCAAAAGCCGGGGAATCAGGACGTTACCTGGCTGTTCTAAAATGAAACGAACGCAATGGGCGATGTCTGCTGATTGCAGTACACCTCCGGAATAGACGAAATTCTTTTGTTCCTCACCCCACTTCTCGTATAAGCCTGTATCCACAGTACCTGGAGCGATACTTGATACACGAATGTCGGTTCCTGCGAGTTCTACGCGCAGAGAATCCGTAAAGGCCTCAATGGCAGATTTAGTACCGCAGTAAGCGCCTAATTAGGGGGTTGTTTTTAGCCCAGCATACTTGAAGTATTGATTAAAAATCCCCTGCCGGACTGCTTAAAGTGTTTCAATGCTGTGTAAGCTATTCTATAAGCAGATTCCACATTGACTCTAACCATCTGGCAGATGGCTTCGATATCAACAGCTTCAATCGGACCTACAGTCATCACGCCTGCATTGTTGAAAACCACGTCAAGTTGACCAAAAGTTTGGATAGCAAAATCTACCAATTTTTGTGGCAATTCGGGGTTTGTAATCTCACCAGAAACGACTTTGGCGTTTTGTAGTTTAGAGGCTAGGTGTTCAAGTTTATCTTGCGATCGCGCTGTGAGTACTAGATTGGCACCTGCTGCGTCTAACTCCTTGGCAACTGCCTCGCCGATCCTACCACTAATACGGGTACTCATGATAATGACACGACAGTTGGCTGGTTCAAGCAATTATTACCCACACAAAGAGAACAAGTCTTGCGTTATTTGGGTTGTAATAGTAAGTCTAGAATCCACTGGGATTTGATTCGATTGGCACTGAGTTCTGTAGCTAATCAGGCGATTATTCCTCTACAGGACGTTTTGGGATTGGCCAGCGAAGCTCGGATAAATTTTCCTGGCAAAACTGTAGGTAGTTGGCGTTGGCGATATCAGTCCGCAGCTTTAACGCCAGAGGTTGGCGATCGCCTCAGAACAATGACTGAAACTGATGAAAGGGCAAGCGAATAATTCGTAATTGAGCGTCAAGCATCAGTGAGAGGTTAAGGGTATAGAGCTTTTATCAATAAGTAATACTACTTAAAATTATACTGAAAATCGGGTTAGTCAACAGAATTTTTGGGCTAACGATCACGTCATATTTAAAAGATTCCTTCTTGCCTCAAAATCCAGTACTCCAGTATAAAAATTAATTTTATACTCAATATTTTGCCCAGGCTTCAGTATGATTACTAGTTGACAAGAATGATTTTGTCTTAACCTCTCACGAATTACGTTCGCGTAGTATCTTTTAGAGAAGGAGCGTCATTATCAATTACCACTGAACCAAAAAGTTTTTCTTCAAAAAGTGATCGCACTTTCAGAAAAACTTTTTGGTTTACTAATTAAAAACTTACATCTTTAATAAATCAAAAAAATGCAACCTTGATCCGAAATTTCAACCCTTTAAACAGCACGTCATTTCATTCATACTGTAATTCAAGTGGGAATTCTAGTATGAATGTTTCTCGAAATTGGCTTCAAAATACTACAATGATTAATATGAAAACCCGAACTAATTACTACAAAGATTTGTCAGCTGATTATTCAAAACCAGAACTCGTTACTTCTGATGTAGCGAAAAAACTCATCAATGATGCCGAAAACTATGTGGCAAAAAAAGAAAAGATATTACCACAAATAGACTCTTATTACACATTGCAACAAATTGAACAAGAGAATAAGGAGTGGTGGCCTACTCATTGCGAAGCATTAAGGCAAGGAAGAGGTGATATATTAACCCATGAATATCGTAATGACCTCGTTTATTTATGCCAAGATGGTCCTTATTACGGCTTAGAACAACAAAAATTACGAGAGCAACATTGGTGGGCATTAATTGCTCAACCAGGAGTAATTATGTGCTGGCCAATCGTTATATTTCATGGAGAATTTACCTACTTTGAATGGAAGTGTGTAGACGATGAAACCAACGAAACTATTGCTAAGGGAAATGTAACCTGGGTTCGACGTGGTCATAGAGGTGCTTGTTACCTCAAAACTGAGCAACTAACTTTCTACCGTGATGTTTTTGCCCCAGAGAAACTGCTGAATTTGATAACCACAACTTAATAATATAAAAGAGTATAAAGCACACAGAATGTGGTTGTGAAGCTCGAAAATAGTTTGAGAGAGATGAGTAATTAAGAAGGTAGCAGAGCGTGATGGTTAATTATAAAGGTAAAATTGGTGTACTCATTGAAGAGCATTTTGATCAAACAGAATATCGAAAGTTTAACGAGTACTTCCCTAAACAAGGTTATGAAGTAGATTATATTTCTCATTTGTGGGGTAATCCACAATTAAAATTCGGCTCAAATCCTGATAATGATGAAGTCGAAGAACATATCATTGTAACTACAGAAGTCAACAACATCGACCCATCTGACTATAAAGGCATCATTCTAATTGGTGCTTATGCTATGGATCGTCTAAGATATCAAGTTTCTGTAAATAAAGGACAGAAAAATCAAGCTCCGGCAGTTATATTTCTTAGAAAAGCTTTACAAACATCAGGTTTGAAAATAGGAACAATCTGTCATAGTTTGTGGCTATTATGCGCTGATTCAGATTTAATTAAAGGTCGCAAAGTTACTTGTGCTCATAACATTATTTGTGATGTTGAGAATGCTGGTGGTGAAGTTATATATGACCAGGATGTGACTGTTGAATTAGTTGTAGATGGTAACCTGATTTCAGGCAAACATCCTGGAGTCGTGGATAAATTTCTAGAAGTTTTTATAGCGGAGATTGAAAAGCAGGAAAAAATGCAGAAAGTAGGAGAGGGAAAGTAATCATTAAATAATATGTATCAGAGTACAGTTAATATCTAGAAAAAAAAGAGGTAATTATGCAAGGTAAGCAAAAGGTTACATCTGGCTTCGGTAACTTGTTGAAAGGTGTCAATCATATTGGGGTAACAGTTGAGAACATAGAAAAATCCCTCGAATTTTATACTGAAGTGTTAGGAGGAAGACTAATTGTTAAAGGAACTGGTCTTTCGGGTGATACCATACACAACACTCTCCTTCAGAAAGAGGAGCTTGATGCACTTCAATTAGGTATTGAGTATCCAAAAACTATTGGTATCCCTAACCTAAGAAATGGTGAGAATAATCTAAATGTTTATTTTGTTCAATTTGATAACGTTGTAATTGAACTCCTTCATTATACTGATGCTTCATCTGGTAAAACCTTTACAGCGAAAAATCCTAATTCTAGCCCTGCCTTTGTTAATTCGATGCACATAGCTTTTCATCTGCAAGATAACATTGATGTAAATGATTTTGCACGAAAATTTGAAGAGGAGTGTCAACAGCGTGGGCTAAATAATGTTCGTTTTAATAGAACAATTCGAGTCCCTTCAGAAGATGAAAGAAAAAGCAGTGATCTGAAGTATAATTCTTGCAAATTTATAGATACTTCCGACAATTCTGTTGGCGATTTTGATGGATGGACGCTGCTTTATTTTAAAGGCCCTAATGGAGAACAACTAGAATTTAACCAAGTGACTAGAAAAGCTAAAGTCCTTTTTGAAAATGCCAAAGAAGATTTCAATAAAGCAAAATTATCAGAATTAATTATTTGTTGATGAGCTAGTAATACAAGTCTAGTTAATTAGTGTTGATTAAAATGCTACTTGAGACCATCAGTAATAACAGGTAACTTATTTAGTACTCACGCCTTTTAACTCGATCTTAACAGTTTGTATAACGTTGTTCGGCTTTCTCTACTCTCAGAAAAAGTTAAATCGTCACAAGTTTAGGTATTTGCGATTGCACACTGAGATTTTTAAATACTATTTGACTGGACTTGATATTATGGTGCTGCATAAATGCATGAGGAATTGGTGGTTGAAACTATTGAAATTTGTTCTAAATTGGGCGAAATCATCCCATGATTCAGTAACGCCGATATTATGAATGGATACCTTACAAACATTCTCTAAGAAAACGCCATTCGCTATTGAGGTTTAAGAATTAGTTAATCATAAGGAATGATATCTATGGTTTATAAGTTTTCTGGACGGCGTCGCTTTCTTCAAACTACTGCTTTATTCTCTGCTAGTTTAGCAGCCTCAATAGCTCGTACTCGTTTTGTTAGTGCTAGTGATGAGTCTGTAGAAGCTATAGTTGTCGGTAGTGGTTTTGGTGGGGCGGTTGCAGCTCTGCGTTTAGGGAAAGCCGGTATCAAAACGTTAGTGCTAGAGCGAGGTCGTCGTTGGCCTATTACATCTGCTCAAAATACTTTTGCTACTTACCGTAATCCTGATGGTCGTTCCGCTTGGCTCAATCCCACAACAGTGGTATACGACCCAGTACCCATAGATGTATATACAGGAATTTTAGAACGTCTAGATGAAAATGGAATTTCTGTTTTGTGTGGCGCTGGAGTTGGAGGCGGGTCGTTAGTCTACAATGGTATGATGTATCAGCCCTCTCGTGAACTATTTTATCGCGTTTTTCCTCATTCAATTGACTATGATGAGTTAGATAAAATTTACTTTCCTCGTGTTCGTTCAATCGTGAAGTTAGCCCTGCTACCTCAAGATATCTTAGCTACTAGTTACTATCTATCAACACGAATATTTCTTGAGCAAGCAACTGTTGCAGGATTACCTAATCGGTTGATAGACATGGCACTTGACTGGAATATAATTCGTCAAGAAATAAATGGAGAAAAAGTGCCTTCTGCTATCATTGGTGAAGACTGGACTGGTCTCAATAGTGGAGCTAAAAATAGTTTAGATAAGAACTACTTACCTCAAGCAGAACAGACTGGAAATGTAGAAATTATGCCTCTACATATAGTCACAGAAATTACAGAAGTTACTGGTCATGGTTATCGTGTTTTCTGCAATCAGATTAATGAGTCTGGACAAATTATTAATAGCAAATCTATTACCTGTCGCTATTTGTTCCTTGCAGCTGGTTCAATGGGAACTTCTAAACTTTTGGTAAAGGCTAAAGCAACAGGTACACTGTCTAGGTTAAACAACTATGTTGGTCAAGGTTGGGCAGGAAATGGAGACAATCTTGGTAGTCGTTCAGGTTTAGCAAAACCTACAAATCCTGGTCAAGGTGGGACTGGTTCTGGTCTTATTGAACACTTCGATAATCCTCTCGGACCAATCTCCCTTGAATCTTATGCAACATGGAATGCTCCTGACGGAACTTTAACATCTCTTGGTATGGTGATACCTGAAACATCAGGTAGTTTTGAATATAATTGGGCTACAGATTCAGTTAAGCTAAATTGGCCTAGTGAATCTTTAGCAGTAAAAAAAATCCTACATACAGCAGCGTTCACCTACAATATTCTTGACCGGAAAAATGCCAACTCTACCCACCATCCTCAGACAGAAACTATTTTAGGTATGCAGCGGCCTAAATCCAAAGCGAGTGCAGCTACGACTCCTCATCCATTGGGAGGAGCGGTACTAGGAAAAGTTTGTGATCTTTATGGACGGGTAATTAATTATCAAGGGCTTTATATCGTCGATGGTTCTCTCATTCCTGGCTCTTCAGCATGTGCAAATCCTGCCTTTACCATTGCAGCCTTAGCAGAACGCTGTATGGATCGAATTATTGCAGATATTTCTTAACCTACTAATTTTCATGTCCCGTAAACGTGCACCTCAGTTGCTTAGGAAAGGTTATATAGGAATCGTACTTGAATCTTGCTAAGTATACTGAGAAATAAACCTTTGTATGGCAAGCCTATAACCAATTTGGTTTTTCAGAAATCAAATATGAGTTTTATAGCAGATCTGAATTAATTATTATTTACAACCAAAAGAGATTGATTAATGGTACATATTCTCCACATTGACTCTAGCCCTCGTGCTGAACGCTCTCATTCACGGACGCTCTCGTATGAGTTCATCACAGCTTGGAAAACTGCTCATCCTCAGGATACCGTCACCTATCGAGATTTAGGCCATCACCCAGTTCCTCATGTAGATGAATCATGGATTGCCGCTGCCTATACGCCACCAGAAGCACGCACGCCTGAACTCAATGAAGTGCTCAAGACCTCTGACAGTTTGGTAGATGAGTTGTTAGCGGCTGATTGTTATGTCTTCGCCATCCCGATGCACAACTTTAATGTGCCGTCTACATTCAAGGCTTACATTGATCAAATAGTTCGAGTTAGGCGCACCTTTACAATGGATGGTAAAGGATTAGTTGAGGGCAAAAAGATGCTAATCATTACTGCCCGAGGTTTCAGTTATCAACAAGATTCAAAATGGGCTACTTATGATTTTCAAGAGCCTTTCCTGCGTGCCATTTTTGGGTTTATTGGCATAACAGATATTAGGTTTATCAATGCTGAAGGTATTAACTTGGGCGAAGACTCTCGTACTCAGTCTTTGGCTAGGGCTGGTGTAGCGATAAAGGACATACTAGCCAGTTGGTAATCAAGGACTGAAATAGCTTTTAGTATTCCGTTGCAAAAACGGCATTATCAACTGATACCGAGTTGCTATCAAAGGTAGTACCTATGATTGCGAGCGAAACAAAGTGAAGCGAAGCAATCTCCTTTACGATAAATTACTACAACAGAACGTAACTTGGTATGACAATGCCCTTTCCCTAATCACCAATTTAAAAAGATTCTCATACTCTATGTTTATCTCTAAAATTCTGAAGCATTCAATTGTGAGAGTAGTAATAGTTAGCCTGAGTAGTTTATCAAGTCTTTATGGCGCTCGTCTATGTCATGCTGCAGTCATCAACGGGAGTTTTGAGACCGGCGATTTTAGTGGATACAGCACAATAGGTGACACTAGTATTCAAAAGGCTAATTTTGGAACCGATTTAGTAGAGGGAGATAATCATGCTCTCCTATCAACTACATCGGTTGATGGTGCTCTTTTTAATATCTCAGGAATTGACTCAGTTCCTATTTCAAACTTAGAACCCTTTTTAGGTTTAGCATCTGGAAGCCTAAGTAGTCTTGGAAATGGCGATGCTATAAATGCTTCCGCCATCAAACAAACATTCACAGCACAAGCTGGCGAGACTGTTTCTTTTCGTTATAATTTTTTGACAGATGAGGATAAAGCAAGCCCTAATTTTAATGATTTTGCCTTCGCCGTGCTTGAGCCATCCACAACCAATCAGCCATCTATAATCAAACTGGCTGACACATTCTCAAGTTTCAATCCTTCTTCTTTCTTCAGACAAGAAACTGGATATAAGACTTTTTCTACCTTAATACCAACCTCTGGAATATTTACATTGGGATTAGGGGTTGTAAATGTAAGTGACAACGGAAACCCCTCTGGACTATTGGTTGACGAAATACGATCCACTATCGCCGCCCCCAAACCCGTTCCGGAACCTTCTTATACGTTAGGTCTACTAGCGTTCATTTCTTTAAGTACGGTTTCGCGGCTATTGTATAAGGTTATGAATTGATCCTAATACGTGCAAAATTTTTCAAGTTTGGAATGTTTCATGCTGACAGGTAACAATTGGTTGTTCTTCTGTTACTCCTTTCTCGCCATCAAAATACCTAAACTTTTTTTACAAACCGTCAAGGAAGAGATGACAAATAAATAGGTAATCTTGTCGCGGGAAGGGAGTAGCTTCTGCCACTTGGGAGACTGTATTCAATCAGACTCCTTTTTTTTACCTTAACTCTTTAGTCTAGTTACCGGTGCGAAACTCAGAAGGCTCATTCTATAAAGCCTAAAAACCTTGGTTTTAGTTCCTGGAAACATCTTAAATCCGTATCCTTATTTTTTGGAAATTTAGTTTCGCACCGAAAACTAGTCTAAACTCAAATTATTTGTTGAGCCGTCATTATCAAAAAATCCAACCTTGGAGCGGAAAATTAACCATTGTGACTTTGTTTTTTATTTGTTATTTTTTATAAAGGTCAGTAAACATATAATAAAAATTATCTGTAATAATTAACCTTTGTAGTTATATTTTTCAATTTTAATTTTATCGTTAAAGGCTTAAGAGAAAGTTACGTATATTCCAAATTAAAAATTGAGCTATCCTAAAAATATTGAACCAGTATGATACCTAGATCCCTTGGTGGAAAAAAAATCGCAATTCTTGTAGAAAGTGAGTTCATCCCTGAAGAAATTGAAGCATATCAAAAACGCTTCTCAGAACTTAAAGCAACGGTACATCTGATGTCCCGCCTCTGGGACAATCCCAGCGTTCGCTTCTTTAGTAATGAAGATACGGGCAATACAACTCGAACAATAGATGTAAACATTGATTTTCAAAACGTAGATGTTAACGACTACGCAGCTGTAATTATGTCTGCTAATTATACTAGCGTGCGTCTGCGTTACTTTGAGCCACCAATAGGTCAGCCAGTCAATACCGAACAAGTTCGCACTTCACCGGCTGTACAGTTTTATGCTAAGGCAATGGCAAATCCTAGAATTATTAAAGGCGCACTTTGCCACGGTCTGTGGATACTGACACCGATACCTGAGTTACTCAAAGGTCGAAAAGTTATCTGTCATGAAGTAGTTCTTGCAGATATTATCAATGCTGGCGCAGTTTACACAACATCACCTACAGGTGTTGTGGTGGACGGCGACCTGATTACTGGTCGCTCAAAACACGAGGTTGAACCATTCATTGATGCGATTACCGAACAAATCCAACAAATATCTATTGGTACCAATCGTTTCTCAACCAGAAGGCCTACCGCCTCTGTTTCAACACTTAGAGCTGTAAGCTAACTATCGAAAATAAATTCATTACTAGGAGACAATCATTGTGAAGAAGATTCTAATAATTTTATCTGAATATGGTTATTGGGGTGAAGAACTAATAGGCCCCCTAGAAACTTTTGATGCTGCGGGATATCAAGTTGACTTTGCAACTCCAACAGGGAAAAGACCAGTAGCCCTTCCTCCGAGCATGGACCCTACTTATATCGACCCACCTTTAGGTCGGACAGTTGTATCCGAAGAGATGGCTGAAAAAGTCAAGCAGTTGGAAGATCCTAGTAATCCACGATTGGACAACCCAATCATCCTGTCACAATGGTTGCCCGATCGCCCTTACTGGAGTGCAGAAAAATTTCTTCGAGAAATGGAAGTATACAACAATGCGCTCGACAAAATACAGCCGGATTTGGAACAATACGATGCTCTTTTAATAGTGGGTGGTAGTGGCCCAATCGTTGATTTAGTCAATAACCATCGGGTTCACGACCTGATCCTCAGCTTTTACAAAAAGGGTAAGGCGATCGCAGCAGAATGCTACGGTGTAACTTGTCTGGCCTTTGCTCGTGACCTAGCAGACCGCAAAAGCATTATTTGGGGTAAGCACGTTACAGGTCATTGCAAAGAATATGATTACAAAGATGGCACAGGATTTGTCGGGGCTGATATTAATATGGGACCGCCTCCCTATCCTCTGGAGTATATTCTCCAAGATGCCACAGGCCCAGATGGAGCATATCACGGTAATTTTGGGAAAGAAATCTCTGTGATTGTCGATTATCCATTTGTTACAGGTCGGTCTACCGCAGATTCTTATACGACTGGTCAGAAGTTGGTGGAAGTTTTAGATAAAGGACTGAGGCGGTACGGATGGTAAGCTTGACTAAACAGAGCAATAAAAAGCCTTTGATGGCTAACAGAAATGGCCGCTTTGCAATCATCGAACAACTTCTGGCAGATGGTATACGCTATATGTTTGGCAACCCTGGCACAGTTGAGCAGGGGTTCCTAGATGCGTTAAAGGACTATTATCCAGAATTTGAGTATATCTTTGCATTGCAAGAGACAATAGCAGTAGGTGCAGGCGATGGCTATGCCCGCGCCACCAAAAAGCCTACTATTGTGCAACTCCATAGCGGAGTCGGTTTAGGAAATGGCATAGGAATGATTTACCAGGCCATGCGCGGTCATGCACCATTGGTGGTACTAGCTGGCGAAGCTGGTATCCGATACGATGCTATGGATGCCCAAATGGCAGCAGATTTGGTCAGCATCGCCAAGCCTGTAACAAAATGGGCAACTAGGGTCGTAGATCCTTCTTCTTTATTACGTGTGCTACGCCGAGCCATCAAAATAGCTGCCACGCCGCCTATGGGGCCGGTATTCGTCTCCCTACCGATGGATATCCTTGATGCTCCTAATGATGAAGAGATTGTTCAGACTTCTTTTCCAGTAACACGGGTTGCCCCTGAACCCGACCAACTGGCAACAGCAGCAACTTTATTGGCCGCCGCTAAACATCCCCTGATTATTATGGGCGATGGTGTAGCTTTTTCCGATGCCCAGGCTGAATTGACAGATGTAGCCGAACTCATCGGCGCACAAGTCTGGGGAGCAGATTCATCGGAAGCGAACATGAGTGCTACACATCCTCTGTTCGGAGGGCTGCTGGGTCACATGTTTGGCGATGATAGCCGTCGCGTTACATCACAAGCAGACGTGATATTGATTACTGGAACCTACGTTTTTCCAGAGGTATTTCCGGCGCTGTCTGGAGCTTTTGCTCCGTCAGCCAAAGTAATTCACATTGACTTGAATACCTATGAAATAGCGAAGAACTTTCCGGTGGATCTTGGACTACTTGGCGATCCAAAAACTACCCTTAGCAAACTAAGCACCATTCTTGAGTCAACAATGACACCTGAACAGAAGCAAGAAGCTTCTCTTAGGGCTACTCGGATAGCTGAAGACAAGAAGCAGGAATCGGCTGCTCGATTTGAAGCTGACAAGGCGGTTCGGGATTCAGTACCTCTGCATATGACTCGTTTTGCAGAGGAATTAGCTGACCATTTGCCAGCAGATGCAATTATTTTTGATGAAGCCATTACCAATTCTCCGGAACTTTGTCGCTATATACCACCGACAAAACTGGGACACTATTTCCAAACACGAGGCGGGTCGCTAGGTGTGGGTATTCCCGGAGCGATTGGTGTCAAGCTGGCTCATCCAGATAAAACTGTGGTCGGGTTCACGGGTGATGGCGGCAGTATGTATACTATCCAAGCCCTCTGGACTGCGGCGCACCACAATATAGATGCCAAATTTGTGATCTGCAATAATCATAGCTATCAAATCCTGAAGCTCAACATTTTACACTATTGGGGTGAGCAGCAAATCCCAGAACACGACTACCCATCTTCTTTTAACCTGTGCAACCCCAATATCGATTTCGCTGAGTTAGCAAGGTCTTTGGGAGTTGAGGCTATTCGAGTAGAGAAGCCAGATGGGATTGCCTCAGCTATCCAAAAAGCATTGAATCATAATGGTCCATTTTTGATTGATTTGGTACTGACAAATGAAATTGTAGGTACAAAGATTGGCGTCAAGTGTGGGCAATAGTAAGCTGAACTTTTTACTTATTAACAAGGAGAAAAATCATGACACTAACTAACGTAGCACCGCTAACAGCTGCAGAAATTAACCAACTGGCAGTAGATTGGTACTTAAAATTAGATGTTCACGCTCCCCTGGAAGAATATATTCCCTTTCTAGCTGAAGAAAATCTAGAAATGCGCTTTCCTGAAGCTACAGTTTATGGTTTTGATGGCTTTAAAGATTGGTACGATCGCGTTATCCGGATTTTCTTTGATGAAGTGCATACCTTAAAACAAGTCAGCGTTCAGCTTTCAGGAGAAGAGGCGAATGTTCAAGTCATCGTTAAATGGGAAGCTAGCGTATGGAATCCACCAGCAGCCAAAAGTCAACGCATTGTTTTAGACGCTTATCAAACTTGGATCGTCAAGCGATCGCCTAATACGGGTAAGCCAGTAGTTGCAACCTACATTGTCGATTCACTTAGTTATTATGAAGGGTCTGCACGTCTTTAAAAGTGCAGATATCCACGAACAAATGAAGTTTTGGGGTGCAAATGACAACTACCAAAAATAATTATGTGTAGTTAATAGCGCTCCATACTCATAATTCCATAACAATTACAGGAGATATAAAAATGACGGTTTCAACAATTTCACCCGGACGCCAATTTTTTGACAAACATATTGAGACTATTTCTGCCGGAAAAATCGATGAAATGGTGGATAGGGATTATGCAGAAGATGCTGTATTAATCACCTTCTTTAATGGCTTTGATAATACACCTGCACCCATTACAGTTAATGGTCGTGAAAATATTAAAAAATTCTTTCACGACTACCTGAAAACAATTGAATATATTGATATCGAATCCCTCGACTTCACAGAAGCAGAAAATGCTATTTTTTTCCAAGCAAAATTCAACTGTAAACTTGGTCAAGTATCAGTTGGAGATGCCTGGACTATCCGTAATGGACAAATTGCTTATCACTTTGGTTTTTGGGTTTCTTAAAATAAGGCTAATTCCTGAGACTCGTGCTTGTTTGTAGTTTACAACTAACGCCAACTACAAACGAGTTAATTTAAGCGACTTCGTTTCTCAAAAATATCCCACTGTTCACAATCAACAGGAGCCAGTGTGTTGGGCGGCTCTGCCGACTTGAAGCAACTGGCGTTCATCAGTCAGCAACTTCAAACGGGATAATTTATTTCTTGAGTTGCCTAAGTACGACTCGATTTTATTTCCCATCCTCACGATAACTTCTTTCAGTCTGAATACCATACATAGAGGATTAGTATGAGTACACCAATAGAACAATTGCTTGTATCTCCCATCAGCAAGCTTTACAAAGAGCATATCGGCTTCATTAAAGCGAAGAATGTTGATGGTTTACTCAACCAATATAGCGATGATGCTTTACTTATTAGTACCTTAACTGAAAATCGCCAGCCACTCTACGTGCAAGGTCGTCAAGCACTCAAAGAGTTTTTTGAAGGTCGTATTTTCGGTTTAGAAGATTTTGAAATCAGTCTTAACCAGTGGGCTGAAACCGAAAACACGCTGATGATGGTGGAGGAGCTAAAAACCACAAGTAAGACTGGGGAAGTCGGTAGTGTAGAGTTTTACGATAACTGGTTTTTGCAAGATGGAAAAATCGCAATTCACTTTGCTGGTGTAATCCAGTATCCAGATAAAACTTATGCAAATGCAGGAACAGTTAAAACAGAAGTACCCACATCTCCATTAGGCAAGTTTTATAAAGAGCATATTGGCTTCATTAAAGCCAAGAATGTTGATGGTTTACTCAACCAATATACTGAAGATGTCCTGCTTATTAGCACTTTAACCGAAAATCGCAAGCCGCTTTACGTGCGCGGTCGTCAAGCGCTTAGAGAGTTTTTTGAAAGTCGCATCTTCAGTCTAGAAGATTTTGAGGTCAAGCTTGACCAGTGGGCTGAAACTGAGAACACGCTGATGATAGTCGAAAGCCTGAAAACCAGAAGCGTCAATGGCGATGTTGGCGAGGTGAGTTTCTATGATAACTGGGTGCTGCGCAATCGCCAAATCGCCGTTCACTTTGCTGGTGTAATTCAGTACCCCGATGGCTCATACGCGTAACTAAGTTCACTTTTTTTGTGTCAGTAAGGACTGAAGTAATGGCTTTACTAAAAGTTTCTCAAATGGCAATCAGCTGCAAAGATCCGATTGCAACTGAAAAGTTCTACACGAAATATTTCGGTTTTAAGCGAGCAAGGGTTGCACCAATTGGCAATAATGAACAGATTGTCTTTCTGAAGTTGGGTGATATGTACCTTGAACTTTTCCAAGCCAAGGGAGAAACCCCTGTCGCTTTAGCTACCCAAGATGGGCCCACCTATCCGGCTTGGCGTCATTTTGGTTTCCAGGTTGATGATGTTGATGCTAAACTGGCTGAAATCGGCAAGGATGCAAAAGTAACCCTTGGCCCACTCAACTTTGATAGCTTTATTCCTGGGTGGCGCACCGTTTGGGTATCCGACCCAGATGGCAATATCGTTGAGATCAGCCAGGGATACGTCGATCAGGATAATCCACCACCATTGCAGGTAAATTGAGGATAATTTCAACTTAACTATATACAGCATTCCTCAATAGGAGATGAACAAGTTCACAATCAAAATCCTTGTCCACCAGGGCAAACGCATCTAAAGTATAAGAATCCTTTAATAGCAAGGGTTTTGACGTTTTTAAATTTAGCCTCTTTTTTCGTCAATATCCTTATCCAACAAGGGTTTCAGAAATACAGTGCGTTCGCTCTGCCTTGTCCACTAGCTAATTTTTGTAGGACTTACACAAGATATTCTCTAAAACTCTTATTACTTCGTGTCCTTTGCGTTCTTATGGTGCGTCTGCACTTGCGTTCGCAGTTTGTTTTTTGATAATTTTGCGTAAGTCTTACTTTGTTCAAAATCTAAATTGAATTGCTGTATAAAGTTTAATTGTTGAGCGACAGAAATAAACTTATGAATACTTTCATAAATTGGAAAACCCTTAACTGGTCTGAATATGGTGCAGAGTTGGTGGGAACTGCTTTCAATCTCTTGGTTGGATTTAGTATCATTACCTTCAATTTTGGCAAAGGCTTGCCTATGGAGCATCTCATCCCGGCAGTGAGTCCTCGTTTATTAATTAATGGTCTCTTTTTTGCTGGAAGCGGTGCATTATTTAGTATTTCTCCTTTAGGAAAACTGAGTGGTTCGCACCTCAACCCTTGCTTATCATTTGCGTTTTGGTTGCAAGGTAAAATGCATAAACAGGATTTAATTGGATATATTTTTAGTCAATTTATTGGTGCAATTATTGGCACATCTTTAGCATTAGCTTTGTGGGGGAATTATCTGATCAGCGTCAATTATTGTATCACTTCACCAGGAATAAATTATCCTTTGTGGTATGTATTTATAGCTGAATTTTTATGACATTTTTGTTAGTGCTGTCTATCTTTATCTTTTTGAGTCATCATCATTTATTACGCTGGACACCTGTAATGGTGTGGCTTTTAGTTGCAACTATGGTTTGGTTGGGAGCGCCCATTTCTGGAACCAGTTTGAATACAGCACGCAGCTTTGGCCCTGCTTTATTAGCATGGTCTTGGCAAAACCAGTGGCTTTATTATATTGCATCTCCACTTGGAGCATTAGTTGGCGTAAAAGTTTTTCAACTTATATCTATGGGAGAACGCGAAGTTTTGACAGGCAAACTTTTTCATGTTCCCAATTACCGTTGTATTTTTAAAAATGTTAAAGTACCACATCTTAAAAGGCATGAGCAGATTTAACCCGAAACTAACAAAGTTAGCTTGCAGGATTTGAACAGCAAAAAATTTGGCACTTTACTTATTATTTAACTTTTAGTAAAGAATAATCTATGAGTTTTATTTTTAGCAAAATCGCCAAGAACAAAGCTAAAATGATGTGATATGCAAAGCATCTACCAAAAGCGATCGCGCAATTTTTCACTACATCTGAGTCTTACCAACGGTAGAGTATTTTCATCTTACCAAAGTGATATAAGAGGAGCGATAATAAATCAACACTCAGGAATCAGAAGTTCTAATTTGTATATTAATTTATCAAATATTTTTCTGATTGTTGAACTGGTTTAATTCTTGGAATTTGTGAGGAGTAAAAGCTCTGCTACAGAGTTTTCTCTGAATTCTGACTCCTATTCTTATAGTTTAGAATCATTTATAAACCCTAGAAAACATCAAAATACTTTAGAAGGAGAAAGTCAATGAAGAAACTAGAAGGTAAGGTAGCTTTAGTAACTGGTAGCAGCGGCGGAATTGGTCAAGCTATTGCTGTACATCTTGCTCAACAAGGTGCAAATGTTGTAATTGACTACCGTTCTCATCCTGAAGGCGCTCAAGAAACTCTGTCTAAAGTAGAAGCAGCTGGTAGCAAAGGCTTAACTATTAAAGCTGACTTGAGTGTAATTAGCGATATCCGCCAACTTATAGACCAAGGTATTCAATACTTTGGCAAGCTAGATATTCTCGTGAATAATGCTGGAATCGACGGTCGAAATGCTGACTTCTGGGACATCAGCGAAGCCGACTATGACGCAGTAATCGATCTCAACCTCAAAGGCACATTTTTCGCCACTCAAGCCATAGTACAGTACTTCATCGAAACCAAGCGAACTGGTAAAATCATCAATATTAGCTCCACCCATGAGGAAATAGCATTCCCCCATTTCACTGGCTACTGTGTTAGCAAGGGTGGTGTAAAGATGATGATGCGTAACTTAGCAGTTGAACTTGGCCCTCTGGGAATAACAATTAACAACGTAGCCCCAGGAGCAATTGAGACACCAATCAATAGTAAGCTGTTAAATGACCCCGAAAAATTGGGAGCGTTGTTGAAAAATATTCCTTTAGGTCGTTTAGGTAAGCCAGAGGATATCGCACCTATAGTCGGCTTCTTAGCCTCAGCCGATGCTGACTACATTACAGGGGCAACCTTTTATGTAGATGGAGGACTCAGCCGAAACTATCATGAGCAGTAGGTAGTTTGTGTTGGCTCTACTCTACCGTTATAGAGTTGAATAGCAGGCTTGTTTAGTTCATTTGTTGAGGCAAGTAGGGGAAACTGTACTGAAGCCGCCGATCAGAACTCTATTACTACCTAAGTGAGATCAAACGGCTCTGTATGACCCCTGTTTTGTCACTCTGGGGAGAAAATATTACCCTTATCTTCAGATTTAGACATCATCAAGAATTGAGCGATCGCATCTCCATTTTTTGATTGAAATTGCCTTGTTGCAAAAAAACGTAAAAACAAAAGTTTGAGATTCTTCTAGAACAGCCTTGTGCTAAAGATTTTTAATTCCAAATCCAAAATTCCTATGACTCAAGAAGAAGCAAGATTAGCAGCAGACCGCGAGCGCACAGCCTACTGGAAACGATGGGGTTCGTACCTGAGTGAACGACAATGGGGAACAGTACGGGAAGACTATAGCGCTGATGGTAACGCCTGGGAATTTTTTCCCCACGACCATGCTCGCTCCCGTGCCTATCGCTGGGGAGAGGATGGGATTGCAGGAATTTCTGATAATCATCAGCGACTATGTTTTGCGATCGCTCTGTGGAATGGTGAAGATGCAATTCTCAAAGAGAGGCTTTTCGGTCTCACAGGGAATCAAGGGAATCACGGGGAAGATGTTAAAGAATATTACTTCTACCTGGATAACACCCCTACTCACTCCTACATGAAATATCTTTATAAATATCCCCAAGCTGCTTTCCCATACAACCAGCTGGTAGAAGAAAATCGACGCAGAGATCGCCTTGCCCCAGAGTTTGAATTAATCAACACAGGTATATTTGACCAAGACCGCTATTTTGATGTATTCGTTGAGTACGCCAAGGCCTCACCCGACGATATTTTGATTCAAATTACTGCAATTAATCGAGGTCCAGAAGCAAAAACGCTGCATTTGTTACCAACGCTTTGGTTCCGCAATACCTGGTCTTGGACTGATAATCAACAAGAAAAGCCGTGGCTGAAAATTAGCCAATCTAACTCTGACCTCAGTACCATTGAAGCTTATCACCCCTGTTTAGAAACCCGATGGCTGTACTGTAATGGAACTCCAGAACTACTTTTTACAGAAAATGAGACTAATAATCAAAGATTATTTGGGGTTAATAATGCTTCAGCATACGTTAAAGATGGAATAAATAATTATGTGGTAAATGGGCAAAAAACAGCTGTTAATCCCAATCGGATTGGCACTAAATTTGCAGCTCGTTACCAATTAGAAATCGGTGCAGGCGAAACTAAAACAGTGCAGCTGCGATTAAGTGACACGCAAAATTTAATTGCCCCATTTGGGAGTGAATTTGATACTATTTGGCAACAGCGCCAGCGCGAGGCAGATGAATTTTATCAGCGGATTTGTCCGTTGCCGATGTTAGAGGACAGGCAGAATGTCCAGCGACAGGCATTTGCTGGCATGTTGTGGAGTAAACAATTTTACTATTATGTAGCTGAACAATGGCTAAAAGGCGATCCGGCTGGGCCGCCGCCGCCAGCATCGCGACTGGGCGGCAGAAACCATGAATGGTTTCATGTATTTAACGACGATATACTTTCCATGCCGGACAAATGGGAATATCCTTGGTTTGCAGCTTGGGATTTAGCTTTTCATGTAATTCCGCTCTCGATGATCGATCCCGACTTCGCCAAATTGCAACTGAGTCGCTTGACACGAGAATGGTATATGCATCCTAACGGTCAGCTACCAGCTTATGAATGGGCTTTCGGTGATGTCAATCCGCCCGTTCATGCTTGGGCAACATGGCAGGTTTATCAGATTGAGCAAAAAATCTATGGTCGTGCGGATAAAAAATTTCTGGAGAGTATCTTCCAGAAATTACTGTTAAACTTTACTTGGTGGGTTAACCGGAAAGATTTTGAGGGTAAAAATATCTTTCAGGGTGGCTTTCTAGGTATGGATAATATTGGTGTCTTCGACCGTAGCGTTCAACTACCAACTGGTGGATATCTGCAACAAGCTGATGGTACAAGTTGGATGGCGATGTATTCTCTAAATATGTTAACGATCGCCTTAGAGTTAGCAAAAGAAAATTCTACCTACGAAGACATCGCCAGCAAGTTTTTCGAGCATTTCTTGTACATTGCTGATGCCATGAACGGCGTTGGTGATGCTGAAATAGCATTATGGGATGAAAGCGATGGCTTTTACTACGATGCCCTACATTCACCTAATGGTAATCAATTCCCAATGAAAGTGCGATCGCTGGTGGGGTTAATTCCATTGTGTGCCGTGAGCATTTTAGAACCAGAAACCTTAGAGCGACTCCCAGGCTTTAAGCAAAGGACGCAATGGTTTTTGAAAAATCGCCCCGACCTGACTCGAAATATCGCTTGTATGCAGAAACAAGGTGTTGGTGAGCGCCGACTGCTAGCGATAGTTTATGCAGATAAACTCCGTCGCATCTTAGAAAAGATGTTAGACGCAACAGAATTCTTTGGCGCTTATGGTATTCGCTCTGTTTCTAAAGTTCATGCATCCGCTCCTTACGTTTTGACGGTAGATAATCAGGAGTATCGAGTCGATTATGAACCTGCCGAGTCTACCACAGGAATGTTTGGCGGTAATTCTAACTGGCGTGGACCAATTTGGTTTCCGATTAATTATCTACTCCTAGAATCACTGCAAAAGTTTTATCACTACTTCGGCGATGATTTCAAAGTTGAGTGTCCCACAGGTTCAGGTCAAATGATGACGCTCGAGGAAGTATCAATTGAATTAGCTCAAAGGCTGATCCAAATTTTTCTGGCAGATAGTTCTGGTAGACGACCTTTTTATGGTGGAATAGAAAAATTCCAAACTGACCCGAATTGGCACGATCTGATTTTGTTCAATGAATATTTTCATGGAGATAATGGCGCTGGTATTGGTGCTAGTCATCAAACTGGTTGGACAGGTTTAATTGCCAAATTAATTCAGCAATGTGCAGAACAGGTATTGTCAGATTAATATAAGGATTCAGGTCTAAAATTGCGGAAGTAAAGAAGGGCGAGATTGAGAATTAATAGAGTCAGCCAGTAGTGCTTGTGCAAAAAAAACAATTACAGACCTATCTTGACGGCGACAAGTCTGCATCACCGTCAACAAATTGGCAGTATGTTGAAACCGCTCCATCGAACGGGAACCACCACTGACCTTACGTTTTGTCACAGCCAAACGTAGCGATTGTTCAGCTAAGTTGTTATCTGGAGGAACTTCAGGGTTATTGAGGAAATACCACCATTGAGAGGCTTTATCCCGCAAAGAGCGTAAAAGGTTTCCGGCTTTTGCCCCTGTTTTGTGTAATTGCTCAATCACGATCGCCTGCCTGATGATGATTTCTACCAGTTCATCCTTCAGCAACTGGTTTAGCTTGTCTCTATCTTGTTCTGCTGGCAGGTTTTTGTTCATTATTGCGATACTCTACCCTTTAGATCCCTTTTGTCAATCCCCTACCACCTGAATCCTTACGTTTAATCTTTTAAAGAGGAATAGTTAAAAATATTTTTATTTATCTAATTTTTATTATCAAAAAAATATAAACATATCTCTAAAGTTCAACCCTTGTAGCTTTATAAAAAACTTATTAAAGTAGTTAATATAAGCTATTAGTAGGAAATTAAATCACCGAAAAAAGTAGATTTAATTTTTCTGATTTAGTTGAAAAAGTTTAATTTAGCAAATACTCAAGATTAATGAGTATAAAGTTTTGAGATGCTAATACAAACAATTAGCCTTATCAAGGGCAAAATTGTAGTCAAAAACAATGGAGCTTTTAAGACTTTTAGCCATTAATAAATTGCTAAAAAACTCATCATTAAACACCAGTAATAGTTTTATGAATGGCTAAAGGTGTGCTAAATATCCCACTAGTAAAATGCTGTAAGGACAAGAAGCAAAAATGACCTTAACTACAGATAGACATCAGCTTGAACCAACAAAATTAGAGTACCAAGTAGAATCAGGATGTTCGCATCCTTTCGGTGCAGTGCCAGACAAAGATGGAGTAAACTTTTCCATTTTTTCAGAACATGCTACTTCTGTCGAACTCTTATTGTTCGATCAAGATGATGCTTTGCAACCAACACAAATTATTCAGTTAAACCCAAAGCTGAATAAAACCTTTCACTTTTGGCATGTCTATGTCAGAGGGTTAAAACCGGGTGTTCACTATGCTTACCGAGTTAATGGTAATCCAGATTTACACCAGGGAGGACACCGCTTTAATAAAAATAAGGTACTGCTCGATCCCTACGCTAAAGGAAACACTAACACTCTTTGGCAGCGTAACGATGCTTTAGGGTCAAAAGACAACTTAACTACTTCTATGCGTAGTGTAGTTATAGATATATCAGATTATGATTGGGAAGGCGATCGCCCCCTCAATCGTTCAATGAGTGATACCATTATTTACGAGGTACACGTTGGCGGATTTACTAGGTCAGCCTCTTCTGGCTGTAAATATCCCGGTACTTTTTCCGGAATTATCGAGAAAATTCCTTACCTCAAAGAGTTAGGAATCACAGCTGTTGAACTCTTGCCAATATTTGACTTTGATGAAAAGAACATTCTCCGAGAAGTCAACGGTAAGGAACTAAAAGACTATTGGGGATACAACCCGCACAGCTACTTTGCTCCTGAAGCTTCATATTGTGCTTATCCTGATGTCGGAAATCATATTAGAGAGTTCCGAGATCTGGTCAAGGTTTTACACAAAGAAGGGATTGAAGTCATTCTAGATGTAGTATTTAACCACACCGACGAAGGTAACCATGAAGGCCCAACCATCAGCTTCAAAGGCCTTTTTAATAGCATCTTTTATCACCAAGTTCCTTGGGATAAACAGTACTACATGGATTACTCCGGGTGTGGCAATACCGTCAACTGCAACCACCCCATAGTAGAAAAATTAATTGTAGATTGCCTGGAATTTTGGGTCAAAGAGATGCATGTCGATGGTTTTCGCTTTGATGAAGCCTCTATCCTATCTCGCAGCCCTGATGGAGTACCAATGACCCATCCACCAGTGATTTGGCACATTGAAACATCCGAAACACTAGCTGACACCAAAATCATTGCCGAGGCTTGGGATGCCGGTGGACTTTATCAAATTGGCGACTTTCCTGGATATCGTTGGGCAGAATGGAACGGACGTTTTCGAGACGACATCCGGCGCTTTGTCAAAGGAGATCCTGGAATAGTTGGGGCAGTTGCTTGGCGAATTGCTGGAAGTGCTGACCTTTATGAATCGAGTAGACATTTACCGATTAACAGCATCAACTTCATTAGCTGTCATGATGGGTTCACCCTCAATGATTTAGTTTCGTACAACGACAAGCATAATGAAGCAAATGGTGAAAACAATCAAGATGGCATCAATGACAATTTAAGTTGGAATTGTGGGGTTGAAGGAGAAACTGACAATCCAGAAATTGATGCATTACGTCGGCGACAGATTAAGAATTTCGCAGCCATTCTCATGCTCTCTCAAGGTGTACCCATGCTTGTGGCTGGTGATGAAGTCAGACGTACTCAAAAAGGTAACAACAACGCCTATTGTCAAGATAACGAAATTAGTTGGTTAGACTGGAATCTTGCCCAGAAGAATGCTGATATTTTCAGGTTCTTCAAACTGATGATTAATTTCCGCAAGTGCTACTGTCACTCTGCCTTACGTCGTAATAATTTTTTCACTGGTGAAGTTAACGAACAGGGTTTAACAGATATTGCTTGGCATGGTTGCAAGTTATTTAAACCAGGTTGGCACGACTCTCATGCTAGAGTTCTCGCATTTACTCTCGGCGGCTTTGAAGGAGAAGCAGATATTCATGTCATGCTCAACATGTACTGGCAGGATCTGGAGTTTGAAATTCCTTCTATTAAAGGTAGAAAATGGTGCAGAGTAGTAGATACAGCGTTTCCTTCTCCAATGGATATTGTAGAACCAGGGGAAGAAACTGTAGTTTCGGATAATGTCTATTCTGTTAAAGAGCGTAGTGTTGTTGTTCTGATTTCTAAATAGTTTCCAGTTAATCAATTTCCAATTCGGAGTTAATTCAATGAGTAATCTAGGCTTTTCGTTTTCGGATTTAATTGCTGGGTATGTTACCGCTTTTGATTCAAGTAAGGGAGATTCTGGTAGTTTTGATCTCAAAACCTCAGATGGGAGAAAATTTGAAGTAGCATTGACTTCAATGACATATGCTGAATTAGTACGCAATTTAGATGAGCCTTTCTTTGATTGCACTAGCCGAATAAGTTCAATGCTCGTTCCAAATTGCTATCTTTTCGTGTATGGCATTTTTTATCCTGAGGCAGGTGAGCATAAGTTTGAAGCTAAACACATAGTTTTTCTGGGTAGAACCGAAAATGAGTATCTTTTTGAAAGACCAGATTGGTGGATAAAGCAAATACGAAGCCTTGGTGATTTTTACCTCAACGCCCAGTTTGAAGATGGCGAAATTGATTATCGAAAATATCGCACTGGTATTGGCTTAGTTGGTTCTAAGGAAGATAGTAATCGTCAGGAAACTGACACCATTTCTCGTCTAGTTTACGGTTTTGCCACAGCCTACATGGTGACTGGGGACGATCGCTATCTTGAGGCTGCCGAAAAAGGTACTGAATACCTGCGCCAACACATGCGTTTTCTAGATGAAGGCGAGGAAATTTGCTATTGGTATCATGCTGTTGATGTGAACCCAAATGGCAGCGAGCAGAAAATATTTTCCTCAGAATTTGGGGATGATTATGACGCTATTCCAGCTTATGAGCAAATTTATGCGCTGGCTGGGCCCACCCAAACCTATCGGATAACGGGCGATCCAAGTATTATCAAAGATATTGAGTTGACGATTAATCTGTTTAACAAGTATTTCTTGGACAAGACAGAGAAAGGAGGATTTTTCTCCCATATCGATCCAATTACTCTTAGCTCCGACTCTCCGACTCTAGGCCACAATCGCGGCAAGAAGAACTGGAACTCGGTAGGTGACCATGCCCCAGCTTATTTGATCAATCTTTGGCTGGCGACTGGCAAGGAAGAATATGCAAATTTCCTTGAGTACACCTTCGACACCATTGAAAAGCGGTTCCCGGATTATGACCATAGCCCATTTGTTCAAGAACGTTTTTATGAGGATTGGAGCCACGATACAACTTGGGGATGGCAGCAGAATCGAGCAGTTGTAGGTCATAACCTGAAAATTGCTTGGAACTTAATGCGGATGAACCATCTCAAACCAAAAGAAAACTATGTGACTTTGGCAGAAAAGATTGCACAAATCATGCCAGCAGTCGGTAGCGACCAACAGCGTGGAGGGTGGTACGATGTGGTTGAACGTACCTTAAAACCAGGACAAGAGGTACACCGCTTTGTTTGGCATAACCGGAAGGCTTGGTGGCAGCAGGAACAAGCTATCTTAGCCTACCTGATTCTGACTGGCTCACTTGATAAACCTGAATATCAACGCCATGCACGTGAAGCGGCAGCTTTCTATAATGCTTGGTTTCTTGATTACCTGGCTGGGGGTATCTACTTCAATGTTCTGTCAAATGGAATTCCCTACTTATTAGGAACGGAGCGAGGCAAGGGGAGCCACTCAATGAGCGGTTACCACTCCTTTGAACTAGCTTACCTAGCTTGCGTTTATACCAATCTGCTGATTACTAAACAGCCAATGGATTTGTACTTCAAACCAAAGCCAGGTGGTTTTAAAGACAACATTCTGCGAGTTGCGCCAGATATTTTGCCACCAGGCAGTGTGCGGATTGCCGATGTATGGATCAATGGGCAAAAGTATACTGATTTTGATGCTGCAAGCCTAACGGTCAAATTACCAGCTACTCAAGAAGAACTGAAAGTTAAAGTGAAGCTTCTTCCCACTCAAGTATCTTTCGACGCAACACTGTTGGAAGTCAGTAATGGTACTGCCAAAATTTCTTTAACTGGATTACTAGATGCTAGTGCTGTGATCCGTTTTCAAGAAGCAATGACTAAAGCAACTCAACAGCCAATCAATCGTCTGGTCTTATTACTACAAGACCTAGAATGTATTACTACTGCTGGTCTGCGAGCCTTGATTTTTACTAAGCAAAAACTGGGTTCTAATATTGACCTCTATATAGTCGGCGCACCGGAGAACGTGAAACAATTCCTCGTTACGAGTGCATTTTGTGATAGCGTCACTGTGTTGGATGAATATGAAACTGTTGAGATGGCGAGTGTGTAAGTTGCCTTGAAAGACATTTTAGTAGTCCTAATTGGATAAAAGATACATGATTCCAACAAGGGAACTGCGGTTTATCTAAAGCTATTAGGACTACGTACAGTTTGGTCAAGGAAAGTTATTTGTTGAAAGGATTAAATGGAACAGGGAGAGTGGGGAGTGGTGGGAAAGTTTTTCTTTTCCTACACCTTAGTCTCCCTTCTAAAATTAAAGTATTAACATATACTTTAAATTTTCAAGCTTTTCTACTTAGCTAAATAATTACAAACCTCATTATTAGAAAGGAGCTATTTTGGTTAATCCTGTACTACTTACTGTTGACGATGACCCCGGAGTTTTACGAGTAATAGAGCGAGATCTCCGACAGGAGTATGGCGATCGCTTTCGGGTACTACGAGCCGATTCAGGTGCAAATGCTTTAAGAGTATTGCAACAGGTAAAACTACGTAACGAGACAGTTGCACTCTGTTTAGTAGATCAGCGGATGCCACAAATGTCAGGCGTGCAGTTCCTTGAACAGGCTATGCAAATTTTCCCGTCTGCAAAACGAGTCTTATTAACTGCTTATGCAGACACCGATGCTGCTGTCTCAGCTATTAATACAGCCAAGATTGATTACTATCTTCTCAAACCTTGGGAGCCGCCACAAGACCTTCTGTACCCAGTTCTTAGCGATTTACTAGACGATTGGGTTTCTTCATACCGCCCAATCTTTGAAGGTATCCGCGTTATTGGCTCCCGTTGGTCGCCCAAGAGTCATCACATTAAGGACTTTTTGGCCCGCAATTATGTGCCTTATCAGTGGTTGGACATTGAGATAGAGGAAGAAGCGCGTCAATGGATTACTTATACTCAATGCAATACTGGGGATTTGCCACTAGTAATATGTCCTGACGGTTCGTATCTGACACAGCCAAACCACGCTGAAATTGCAGAAAAAATCGGGTTGAAGATGCAAGCTCAAATGCCCTTTTACGATTTGGCGATCATCGGGGCTGGCCCGTCTGGTTTGGCAGCAGCAGTCTATGGAGCGTCTGAAGGTCTACGCACAGTGTTGATTGAAAAAGAGGCTCCGGGGGGACAAGCAGGGACAAGTTCCCGGATCGAGAACTATTTAGGCTTTCCCCAAGGAATTCGTGGATCGGAATTAGCTCGCCGCGCTGTTACTCAAGCTAGACGATTCGGGGTAGAAATACTCTCGCCTCAAGAGGTAATTGATATTCGCTTGCAAGATTCTTGTCGGATCATCAAGCTCAAAGATGGGACACAATTAAGCTGTCATGCATTGCTGATTGCCACAGGTGTCTCATATCGCAAGCTTGATGTGCCTGGAATTGAAAATCTGACTGGAGCAGGTGTCTACTACGGTGCGGCAATGACCGAAGCACTCTGCTGTGAAAATGAAAATGTTTATATAGTTGGCGGAGCTAACTCAGCTGGGCAAGCTGCGGTGTACATTTCTAAGTATGCTCGCCATGTGACTATGTTGGTACGCGGCAACTCACTGGCTACAAGTATGTCAAAGTACTTGATAGACCGAATCTTAGCAACAGACAATATCACAGTACGGTTTCACTCCCACATCGTTCAAGTTCACGGCCAGACTAACCTAGAGGCAATTACGATCGCTAACACTAAAACCCACGAACAGGAAACTGTTCCTACAAAGATGCTGTTCATTTTAATCGGTGCAAAGCCGCACACTGATTGGTTAGCTGAGATTGTGGAGAGAGACGAACAAGGGTTTATCTTAACTGGGTCGAGCCTGATACCCAATAAACGATGTTCAAAGGCATGGAAACTGGATCGCCAACCCTTCCTGCTTGAATCCAGCGTACCAGGCATCTTTGTAGCTGGAGATGTACGTAACGGGTCTGTGAAGCGAGTTGCTTCTGGTGTTGGAGAAGGTGCGATCGCTATTCAGTTCATCCATCAATATCTAAGTAAGGTATGATTATGTTTGATGCTTTGCGCCAAGTGTCGCTTTTTGCACAATTGACAGACAAGCAATTCCAATGGTTGTCCGAACGCGCCAGTGAACTATGGCTGGTTCCAGGAGAATACATAGCTTTTGAGGGAGAACCACTAGACAATTTCTACGCACTGATAGAAGGTGAAATCGAGTTTACCAAAAAGGTCGGTAATGCAGAAAGACAGGTAATAAGTTTTGGTGCTCAAACATATACAGGTCATGAGTTGATTCTATTAGATGCTCCTTACCATCTGGTCAACGTGCGTGCTGTGAAAGCAAGCTATATGTTGAAATGGGACACAGATGTTTTCTGGGAAATGTTTACAACCTGTCCGTTAATTACACGTGACCTTTTAATCGTCACGGCGCAACGGGTGCAAATGTTGGAGTCTATGTCACAACACCACCAAAAGCTAATTGCCCTTGGTACTTTAGCAGCTGGCCTGGCTCACGAGTTGAACAACCCAGCAACAGCCGTCGTCCGAAGTGCAAAGCATTTGCACCTCATCTTTCAACAATTGCCATACCTTGGACTCAAACTCAATCACAGGCAGATGACAAAAGAACAACTGCTGTTTCTTGACAATTTGCTGCACACAGTAATTGCACATGCCGAAACACCCTGTGAGTTAGATGATTTACTAGCCCAGAGCGATCGCGAGCAAGAGGTGACAGCCTGGCTGGATTTACACAACGTGCCTGATGGCTGGAAAATTGCTTCTTCCTTAGTCCGGGGAGGACTGGATACTCAACGCTTGGATAGGATCGTGGAGCATTTACCCATAGAATCACTTGCTGAAGTTCTAGCTTGGCTCGAAGCCACACTTACAGGAATTGAGCTGTTGGACGAAATTGACCAAAGCTCGGGGTGCATCTCCGAACTAGTCAAAGCGATTAAAGAGTACTCTTATATGGATCAGGCTCCGATGCAGGAGGTAGATATACATCAGGGACTTGAAAGTACGCTAACTATTCTTGGTCATAAGCTCAAAGGCGGCATTACTGTAACGCGCAATTATGACCGCAGCCTACCTCTAATCTCGGTCTATGGTAGCGAACTCAACCAGGTATGGACGAACCTGATTGATAATGCGATCGATGCAATGAGTGGACAAGGACAAATCAGGATTCGCACAGTGCAAAAAAATAAGTGTGTACTAGTAGAAATTGCCAACAACGGTCCAGTCATTCCGCCAGAGATCCAAGAGCGGATATTCGAGCCGTTCTTTACCACTAAGGGGGTGGGTCAGGGAACAGGTTTAGGTCTAGTCATTAGTTACCGAATTGTTGAAAAGCATAAAGGCGAGATCCGCTTGTTCTCCGAACCAGGAAACACGCGTTTTCAGGTTATTCTGCCCATATCTTTGGCCGAAACAACATCTGAATGCATGAATACCCATTTGTAACACTTAATAATACAAGTATGCAGTTTATAAACAGTTGCTCCCAGGAGTGTATGGGATGAACAAATGGTTGAAATCTCCTGAGTTACGTATTAGTGAAGATAACGAAGAAGAACGGCATGCGACATGGTTAGAACTCTTTTTCGATCTATTTTTTGTGGTTGCGATTTCGGAGCTTGCTCACAATCTCAATCGGGATGTCTCATTATCGGGCTTCCTTGGCTTTCTGCTGCTGTTTGTGCCGATTTGGTGGTCTTGGATTGGCGCTACGTTCTACGCCAATCTATTTGATACTGATGATTTGGGACACCGACTTCTGACTGCATTACAAATGCTTGCAGTGGCAGCACTAGCAGTGAACGTACACGACGGGTTAGGTAAAAGTTCAGTTGGTTTCGCCCTTTCCTACGCTGTTGTTCGGGTGTTGCTCGTCGTCGAGTTCTTACGTGCTGGAAGACATCTAGTTACAGCACGACCACTCACGACCCGAATCGCCAGCAGTTCTGGACTAGGGGCATTGATTTGGCTGGTGTCAGTATTTGTACCATTGCCACTACGATTTGGGTTTTGGATTTTAGCACTGACGGTAGAATTTGGAATAATATCGACAGCAGGAAAATCTGTGCATGTGGAACTGGCTCCCCATGCTTCACACTTGCCTGAGCGTTTTGGCTTATTTACCTTGATTGTGCTGGGCGAGACAGTCTTAGCAGTAGTTAATGGTGTCGCGCAGCAGCAGTGGAACTTCTCATCAGCATATACTGCCGTGTTTGGGTTGAGTATTGCTTTTAGTTTGTGGTGGCTGTATTTTGACAACCTTGGTGGCTCAGCAATCCAGGCTGCTCGTGCCTGCCGCCACATAGGAGCTTATCAGACTTGGGTCTATATGCACTTACCGTTGGTAATTGGTATTGCCGCTACCGGAGTTGGGGTAGAGCACGCCTTGGCAAGTAATACAGGTTTAGTACTGGCGTCTGTTGAGCGCTGGCTAATTTGTGCTAGCTTGGCGCTGTGCTTCTTTACACTTGGAATCATTTATCTTACTGGTGTGAGTACCCAAACCAGACTAAGCTGCAAAGTTCGGGCGGGGTATCGCTTTGTAGCAGCAGCTATTATTTTGATTCTTGCTGTAGTTGGCAGTGGTTTGTCAGCTATGGAGTTGATTGGGCTTATAGCTGCGGTTGGTGCTGTTCAAATTATCCTCGACCTGCGTCAGGTTACTAGTTTTTTATAAATGATTCCGAGAGATACTGTCGTCGGCTAGCCGAATGCCTAATAGTAGGCAAAATTTGTGATCTATTTGTTGTCAAATCTTTAAGAGGCAAATTTTGACAACAATTTGTTGTCAAATTCTCATAGACATCAGCTGCTGCAATCAAATAATTCGATTTTTGACAGCTATGCCCAAAGTGATCGCGACAATATTCCTCAAATGTGCGATGGGTTGAACGGTACAGTCTGCGATCGCGCAATTCTGCCAACGCTCTACCTGCTTCAAAAAACGCTTTTTCCACACGGCGCTCTAGGTAAAGGCGATCGCGCTGTTCTTCCTCTGTCAACTCTAGAATTTCAACAGCAGTAACCGTAATTGTTGCTGAAGCGGGATCTACTTGCTGGGAAATATCCTTGTTTGCAAAGCTAGTTGCTGAAGTTGAATCGGTAGATGCGACAGAAGTGGCTTTTTTGCGTTTAGAAGCTGGTTTAGAAGGTGGTTTAGCCATTATTCCACGCTTTTAGCTCAGTGGCATTTGCTCATAAATTGTAACGGCTGCTAGACAGAGCGGAGTTAATCACGGCGTAATTATTCTCATTACAGGCGATCGCAGTTGTCAAGTGATGCCTACGGCGGGCTACGCCTACGCCTCTCACCAGATTCTCAACAATCTCCATTAAATCAATCCAACCAACAATATCCATTCCCCAACACTGGGGCTACCCTCGCTTTGCCTTGGAACAGCGTACACAACAAACAGGTTAATATTCCTTGCGTGAGTACTACCATCAACTCAAAGCTCACCAAAATAATCGTTTTGAGTCGCAAAAGTAAAATTTAAGGCAAGGCGACCAAAAAATGACATCGCTTTCTTCTCAGCCTGTATCTACTATTTAATTTTAGTGTATATGTACTATACAAAAGTACTATTGCTGATATTTGCTGCTTGATTCTTCCAGAGTACACTGAGCGATCGCATAGAAGGCGGTGCTATTCGCGGTGCTAACCTTTTCCATAGTTTTCAGGAATTCAATGTCAGAGATGGACGAGGAGCTTATTTCAACAATCCGGCTGGGATTGAGAGTATTTTCAGCCGAGTCACGGGGAACAACGCCTCAAATATTAATGGGAAACTCGGCGTACTGGGTAATGCTAATTTATTCTTACTCAACCCCAACGGAATTCTTTTTGGGCCCAATGCATCGTTAGATCCAAATGGTTCATTTTTAGGTAGTACAGCGAATGCTTTAAAGTTTGGAGATGGGAAAGAGTTTAGTGCAACGAATCCTACAACCCCGCCATTACTATCTGTGTCGGTGCCTTTGGGAGTGCAATTTAACCAAGGACAACCAAGTGCGATCGCTAATTTTGGGAACCTCTCAACAAGGCAAAACCTAACGCTGTTAGGAGGTACAGTAGCTAGCACAGGGCAGTTGTCAGCACCAGAAGGACAGATTGCTGTTGCAGCAGTGCCAAATGGTAGTGTTCTCAACCTGAGTTCAACAGGACAACTACTAAATATTGCTGCCCCATCATCAGGAGTGCCTGAAAATTTATCATCCTCTTTAGCTGAGTTAATACAAAACAGTAATCTACCAGGGCTGACAGTAAACAGCAACGAACAGGTAGAGTTTGTGGGTTCAGGCTTATCTGTAGTAGATGGTGATGTCGTAGCCAAGAACGTTATAGCTAAGACTGCAACACTCACAGCGCATCACAATTTAACTTTGGTAGAGAGTCAGATAGGTACGACTGGAGATTTGAATCTGTTAGCAGGGGATACAGTGCGGGTGCTTGGATATTAGAGCAGGTGTAGATGTAAATGCGATCGTGGGTACTCCAATTGAAGGCAATCTCATTCAAGTACTTAAACTTACAGGAATACCGAATAGTAATGAAATTGCCAATCTTACTAGAAGTGACAATGGGCCAACAAGCGCGAACATCAAAATAGGAAGTATTGTTAGCAGACGAGTTAATGGTCAAATTTTTTTAACTAATCAATACAAGCAAAATACCCGTTTAGCTCAAGGTTCAATTGAAATCACAGAAGCAGAAAGAGTACCTAATCTAGAACCATATTCAGTTTATGCCCCAGGTAATGCAGTCACGATGGATTATAGAGGTAGTGTCCGAATTAATCAAGGTATTAATACTGGCAGACCAACAGATAAAAGTGGAGATATAAAAATACTTAGCGTAAGAAATATTAATATCTCTAGAGGAAATAACATCTTTAATGCTGGGTTAGTTGCTGTAGCGAATGATAACCAAGTAAATAATACTTAGAGGATGTTTTAAAAGTCCAAGTAAGTCAAAATTTATGCGAGTCGTCGAACCATGATACGTATCATCGCAATATAAATAAAAGTCTCGGAAGTTTGTGGTAGGCGTTCATAATCTTTACTCAAACGTCGACACCAGTTAAGCGTTTTCTTACAATAGCCCCCCACTTTTAAAACATCCTCTAATAAATTGGCTACTTTCACGATATAAGCTATCAGCCAATACTAATTCAATATTAAACCCTGATTCAATTAGCTCTGTAATCATTTCTGACGCTAACTCTATTTGAGTTTTATATTTATCCTCTGCTTTTAGCTTCCTTTTTTTTATTTAGAATACCCGGAAAGTGACAGAAGAGGGATAATCCTCTTCTGTCACTCTCCGAAAACATTTGCCATTTGTGAATTCTAGAGCTTTTATCTACCAGGCGTAGGCGTAGCCCGCCGCAGGCATCGCTCGATTATTTCCTAATAACAAATACAAAACCTATTTTTTTCTAATAGGAAAGCCTGTATTGACTGATTGATAGAGCTTTCAGAGATTAGCTACTCGGAAAGTGACAGAAGAGGTATAACCCAAATTCTTGTTGTGGTAATGCCCACAAACCTTCCTGTTCTGGTCGATACTTAATTCTGTAACGCTCACAAAAGCTATTTTGACTAAATGGCTGAAATCAAGATTTTTCGGAAAAGCTTTGTACTGCAAGAGTTATAGATTATTCTTTCATGAGAGTGATGAAAGAGCGCTAATCAATACGATTCGCAAGTTGAAACTAAGGTTATGTGTATCAAACCATTGTCTATTTTTGCAACCGAACCATTTTCACTTTTTAACATAAGTACTTCATTAGCAACAGTACTCTTATTAAAAATTGCAGCAATCTCTTGGATACAGGCTTGCAACCGTTGAGCTTCTGCAAAAGTTACAGTTGTGGGTTCCTGGTTAATTAATTCGCTTGAGCTTGCCTTTTGTGGGACTCTTTGCCAACATGGGATGCTCTTGCTCCGATGTTCCCTTCGCCATGTTTGCGGGGTTGTATTGTGGAGCCGGAGAAATTGGCGACCGAAATGGCGTCTATCTAGATAGCCAACAGCTTCAGCAATCTGCTCTACCGACTGATCTGTTTCGATAAGTAGACGGCGTGCTTCTACCATACGACGCTCAACAATCCAACAGAGCACGGTTTTTCCAGTCTCTCGCCGTACAAGGTCGGTGAGGTAAGCAGGGGATCGACCGACCGCCTTAGCCACCTCTCTAAGGCTAATTGAATTATGATAATTTGTCTCAATAAATCGAAAAACATGGCTTAACAAAGGTTGGGACTGAAATAAAAAGTTTTCAAGATTTGTCAGTATCGTCGTATTAATAGCGATGTTAACGTTATAAGAGCTAATGTCATTTAATAAGTAATTAGAGTCCATCATATTACCTCATTCATTGTATTAAACCACTTGAATTTCAGATGCTCTGAATTAAATTAGAGCCTAAATATTTCTACATTTATGTCAATTATTAGTTAAATTAAGAGACCAATTCGTTTAAAAGTAGACTTTTCTTTTATCCATTTATAAAGTCGTAATGATAATTAATTTGGTAGATTTCTGATGACTATAGATTCATAAATGTAAAATTAAGTACATAAAAAACTAAGTTATGTAAAATAAGTAAATCCGGATAATAATTTTACTGGCATAGTTATAAAATGGGTAATCGTTTAAGTATCTTCCTGATTATTATGACATTATTATTGATTTAAATTTGTTAAAAAACTCATATAAAACTTCATATAAAACTCATAATTATCATCAGTAATATAATTAATTTGTAAGAGGATATTTAAAATTTGAAGTTGCTCAAAAATTATGTAATTCGTCGAACCATAATACGTTTTGTTTAAGTCCCGATAGGTGAGTTAGCACCGACATAGAGCTTGCTGAGAGGATGTCTGAGAAGTCAAAAATGTCATGCTGAACGTAGCGCCAGCGAAGTGAAGCATTTCACAAATTAACGAAAAATCGAGATTCTTCGTTCCGCTTCGCTTCACTTAGAATGACAAAATATACCTTGCCAAAACTTTTCAGACATCCTCTGAGCTCGACTTTATCCCTTTTTGGCGCAACGGCAACGCTATCGCTGAAACCTTTGTGAGAAGGTAGTTTTACTTTTTTAACTTCATCGATAATCTGTGACGTGGAAAAAGTATTTGCCAAAAAACTAGGATTTTTGCCGGGTAAAGAAAACCGAGTTCTTAATTTTGGATAAAGTCGAGCTAAGGTTTATCCCTCAAATATTTGATGGAGTGAAGTTGTCGGGTAGGTCAGAGATATTTCTACCTCTTTCCCCCCTCAAAACCGTGCGTACAAGTTTCCAAGTACACGGCTTAAGCAAGTCATGTA